>NZ_JAKDUR010000108.1 GCF_030457605.1 Halomonas sp. | reverse complement strand
GCGTGCGCCACCCCGAGGCCATGCTGCTGATCAAGACTGACGACGTCATTGATCGGCTTGAAGCGCTGCTTGCACATACTGCCGCCGAAGGAACGTCCGATGAACGTTGATCTGACCGCTCTGGAACACGCCCGCGTACTCATCGCCGGCGACGTGATGCTTGACCGCTACTGGCACGGCGGCACCTCGCGTATCTCGCCGGAAGCCCCGGTGCCCGTGGTGCGCGTGGAAGACGCCGACGATCGCCCCGGCGGCGCCGCCAACGTCGCGCTCAACGTGGCCGCGCTGGGCGCCCACGCCGCGCTTGCCGGCGTGGTGGGCCAAGACGACAACGCCGCGCGGCTGGCTGAGCAGCTGGCCGCGTCCGAAGTCAGTACCCACTTCCAGTACAGCCCTGATGTACCCACGATTACCAAGCTGCGGGTGATGAGCCGCAACCAGCAGCTGCTGCGGCTGGATTTTGAACAGCGCCTCGACGACGTTGATACCGCCGAGCTGGTGGCCCACACCGAACGGGCGCTGGCCGGGCATGACGTGCTGATTCTCTCCGATTACGGCAAGGGCACACTCAACCGCGTGGAACAGCTGATTCAGCTGGCGCGCGCGGCGGGCAAGCGCGTGCTGGTAGACCCCAAGGGCACCGACTTCAGCAAATACCGCGGCGCCAGCCTGATGACGCCCAACCTGGGCGAATTTGAGGCGATCGTGGGGCGCTGCGCTACCGACGCCGAGCTTGCCACGCGGGGTGAAGCGCTGCGCGCCGAGCTTGAGCTGGAGGCGTTGCTGATCACCCGCAGCGAAAAGGGCATGACGCTGATCCGTGCCGGCCATCCGCCGCTGCACCTGCCCACCCGCGCCCGGGAAGTGTTCGACGTCACCGGCGCCGGCGACACCGTGATCGGCATGATGGGGCTGGCGCTGGCCGCCGGGCACGGGTTTCCCGAGGCGATGATGCTCGCCAATCTGGCCGCCGGGCTGGTGGTGGCCAAGCCGGGCACCGCCACGCTGTCGCTGGGCGAGCTGTATACCGCGCTGCACGGCGATACGCTGGCCGAGTTTGGCGTCATCGCTCAGGCGCCGCTGATGGAGGCCGTGCGCGCCGCTCAGACCCGGGGCGAACGCGTGGTGATGACCAACGGCTGCTTCGATATTCTCCACGCCGGCCACGTCGCCTACCTTGAACAGGCGCGCAAGCTGGGCGACCGGCTGATCGTGGCGGTTAACGACGATGCCTCGATTGCGCGGCTGAAGGGCGCCGACCGCCCGATCAACCCGTTGGCGCGGCGCATGCAGGTGCTGGCCGGACTGGGCGCGGTGGACTGGGTGGTGCCCTTTACCGATGACACCCCCCAGGCGCTGATTGAAGCCGTGCTGCCCGATGTGCTGGTCAAGGGCGGCGACTACCGGCCCGAAGACATTGCCGGCGGGGCAGCGGTGTGTGCCCACGGCGGCGAGGTCAGGGTGCTGGGCTTTGAAGACGGTGTTTCAACGTCGGCGATGATTGCCACCATTCTTGATCGCGGGCGCTAAGGTGACCCGCTGGCCGCGGTTTGCCTATAGCGTGGCGCTCTATGCGCTCTCGCCGCTGATCATACGCCGCGTATGGCGTGAGCAGGTGCCCACTTACTCGCGCGGCCAGCGGCTGGGGCTGGGGCCGAAACGGGGCGATAGCACAAGCGCACCGACGCTGTGGCTGCACTGCGCGTCCGTGGGTGAGGTGCGTGCCGCCCACCCGCTGATCGAAGCGCTGCTCGAACGTTACGCCGGCCACCGGCTTTTGGTCACCACCATGACAGCCACCGGTGCAGAGCAGGTGCGAGCGCTCACTAACAATCTGCCGGACACCCTTGCCCCACGGCTTGAACATCGCTTTATCCCGCTTGACTGGCCGGGCAGCGCGCGGCGCTTTGTGGCGTGGGTGAGCCCGGTGCTCGCCATCATGTTTGAAACCGAGCTTTGGCCCAATCTGTTGCACGCCTGCCGGCGCCGTGGCGTGCCGGTGGCGGTAGTTAACGGACGGCTCTCGCCCCGCGCTTTCGAGCGCTACCAGCGCATCAAGCCGCTGATGCGGGAGGTAC
>NZ_JAKDUR010000107.1 GCF_030457605.1 Halomonas sp. | reverse complement strand
CGCTCAGTTCCTGCTCTTCGGCCACCAGCGTGGCGTAGTGGCTTTCAAGCTCCGGTCCGGGACGCACAAACAGCCGGCCACGATGGCCGTCAAGCACGACCGGCGCACCGGAAAGGCGCGGCAGCGGCAGCTCCACCATGCCCAGCACCGTGGGAATACCCATGGCACGCGCCACGATCGCCACGTGGGACGTACTCGAACCGCGCACCGACACCAGCCCCTTGAGCTTGTCCCGGGGCACTTCTCCCAACAGCGCCACGCTGATCTCGTCGCCGACCAGAATGGTGTTGTCGGGGTAAGTATCGGGCGTTGACGGCGTATCCTGCTGCAAGTGGGCCAGCACCCGACGCCCCAGGTCACGCACATCTGCCGCGCGTTCGCGCAGGTAGTCGTCATCTACCCGCTCCAGATACTGCACATGGCGGCGCACCACGTCGGCCAGCGCCCCCGGCGCCCACTGCCCCTCGCGGATGCGTTTTTCCACCTCCCGAGTCAGCGCCGACTCGCCCAGCATCTGCTGGTAGACGTCAAACAGCGCCAGCTCCTGGGTGGAGATACGATTCACCAGGCGCTTGCCTGCCGCGCGGATTTCTTCGCGGGTCTTGTCGATGGCCTCTCTGAGCCGGGCAATTTCAAACGCTTCATCGCTGGGTATCAGGTCAGGCACGCTATTCAGGTCCGCCGGCGGCGTGATGACCACCGCTTCGCCCATGGCAATGCCGGGTGATGCCGGCACACCCTTGAACATGACCTGACGCTTGGCCAGCAGGGGCCGCGTCAGATTGCCCGTGGCCAGGGCATGCGCCAGCACGCCGGCCAGCTGGGCGGCCATGGTCACCAGAAACGCTTCGTCTTCATCGTTGTAGCGGCGCTTTTCCGCCTGCTGCACCACCAGCACGCCCAGCATGCGCCGCTGGTGAATAATGGGAATGCCCAGAAAACTCGAGTAGCGCTCCTCGCCAGTGGATTCGAAATAGCGAAACCGCGGATGCGACTGGGCATCTTCCAGGTTCAACGGCTCGCTGCGTTGGGCCACCAGTCCCACCAACCCTTCGCCCAGCGGCAGTATCACGCGGCCTACCGCCTGGGTGCGCAGGCCGATGGTTTCCATCAGCACAAGGGAATCGAGCGCTTCATCGTAGAGATAAAACGAGCATACATCGGTGCGCATGGCCTTGCGGATGCGACGCACCATTGTCGCCAGTGCGGCATTAAGGTTGCGCGCGCCGTTGACCTCTTGAATAACCCGGCGCAGCACCTCTAGCATGGAGGTTTTATTCTTCACTTCATGACCTCGCTGAGAGATTGGTGCAGCCCATTGCGGCTAATAAGCGCCATCCAGCGCGATGCGCTGAAGGCGGGGCGAAAGCTCGCGCAGCGCACGTCGATACACGTCACGCTTGAACGGCACCACTTGCCCGAGCGGATACCAGTAGCTTACCCAGCGCCAGCCGTCGAACTCCGGCTTGGGCGTTGCCGACATACAGATCCGGCTGTCCTGACAGCGAATCTGGAGTAAATACCACTTCTGTTTCTGGCCGATACATACCGGCCGTGAATGTGTGCGAATCATGCGTCGCGGCAGGCGGTAGCGCAGCCATCCCCGAGTGCAGGCAACAATAACAACATCGTCGGCGGTCAGGCCGATTTCTTCGTAAAGTTCACGAAAAAGTGCTTGTTGAGGTGTTTCGCTTGCCTTGATGCCTCCCTGGGGAAACTGCCACGCATTTTGCCCGACCCGACGCGCCCAAAGCAGCTGCCCCTGAGCGTTGGCAATAATGATGCCAACGTTGGGGCGAAAGCCGTCTGCGTCGATCACGGACGTCACCTTGATAAATTGTCAGTTGTGCCCATTTTTCCACAACGGTCACAACACTATCAATACATTCGTTATACCGTTGAGGGCCTTTGCCTTGGGCATCCTGCCCCGAATGCTTCGCCAGGGCTCCGGCCGGATGGGAAAACCCGGCAGCTTTTGCCATAATCCCGCCGCGGCGACGCACGTCGTCTACGGCCGCGCGATATCCATGGCGCGTCTGCAACAACCACCAACATTCAAGGGGAGTGCCGTGAGTCTGGCCATTTTCGATCTGGATAATACGCTGCTATCCATC
>NZ_JAKDUR010000049.1 GCF_030457605.1 Halomonas sp. | reverse complement strand
GTAAGAGCAAGTAGACTACCTTTTATGTATTCACCACGGCGGAGGGATAACATGAGCTATCACCATATTCTGGTGGCGGTTGATTTGACCAAGGACTCGCACAAGGTGCTCGAACGCGCCATGGCCATTGCCGAACGCAATGATCATGCCAGGATTTCGATCATGCATACGCTGGAGCCACTGGGCTTCGCCTACGGCGGCGATATTCCCATGGACTTGACCAGCATTCAGGATCAACTGGATGACCATGCCAAAAAACGCCTGGGCGAGATAGCTTCACCGCATGTCACCGAGGACAACCAGCACGTAGTAGTTGGCATGCCGGATACGGAAATTCACCGTTTCTCCGCCGATAACGGAGTCGACCTGATCGTGGTGGGCTCCCACGGTCGCCACGGCTTTGCCCTGCTGTTGGGCTCTACCTCTACCGGCGTACTGCACGGCGCGCAGTGCGACGTGCTTGCCGTTCGTGTCGGCCAGAAAGGTGAAGAAAGCGACGAATAGCCCTGCCGGGCCGAATCATGCCGACAACGTCGAGCGACAAGGCGCCCATAGTGCCTTGTCGCTCAATATCAGTATCACCGATCGCTACAACTTGCGGTGCTACTCTTCTTTTGCAGTACTACTCGCCTTCCGTCATGGCCTCAAGTTCCATCCAGCGCTCCATCACCGCGTCCAGCGCTTGCTGCGCGTCGCTTAGCTCCTTGAGTTTTGCTTCTACCGTATCTGCCGGCTGCTGGTAAAATGCCGGATCGCCCGTGGTTTGCTCCAGCGCTTCAACCTGCTGTTCCAGCCGTTCAATATCGGCCGGCAAACTGTCCAGTTCGCGCTGCAGCTTATAGGACAGCTTGACGCTTTTTTTCACCGGAGTCGCAGGTTTTTCCACCGGTGCGGGCGTGGCTTCCCGAGTCGGCTCGGTATTCTGGCGTGCAGCTCCTTCCCAGGGAGCCGGCGGCAGCGTACCACCCTGCCGAATCCAGTCAGTATAGCCACCCACGTACTCTCGTACCTGCCCTTCGCCTTCAAACGCCAGCACGCTGGTCACGACGTTATCCATGAATGTCCGATCGTGGGATACCAGCAGTAGCGTGCCGTCGAAATCCAGCAGCAGCTCTTCCAGCAGCTCCAGCGTTTCCATGTCCAGGTCATTGGTCGGCTCATCCAGCACCAGCACGTTGGCCGGCTGCGTAAACAGCTTGGCCAGCAGCAGGCGATTGGACTCACCACCGGAAAGTGCCTTGACCGGCTGGCGCACCCGTTCGGGCGTAAACAGGAAATCCTGCAGGTAGCTCATGACGTGGCGATCCTTGCCTCCCACCGAGACGCGATCACTGCCCTGTGCCACGTTGTTATAGACGGTTTCCTCAAGATCGAGCCCCGCGCGCAGCTGGTCAAAATAGGCCACCTTGAGGTTGGTGCCCAGCTTCACGCTGCCGCTGGTCGGTTCGAGCTCGCCCAGCATGATCTTCAGAAGCGTGGTCTTGCCCGCGCCGTTGCGACCCAGAAAGCCCAGACGGTCGCCACGGCGAACTTCCAGGTTGAAATCGTCGATCAGGGTGTCCTCGCCGTAGGTGTGGGTAACGTGCTTGAGCTCCATGACCCGCTTGCCGGTGCGCTCGCCGCTGTCCACCGTGAGATTGGCCGTGCCCTGACGTTCGCGGCGCTGGCCGCGCTCGGCGCGCATCTGCTCAAGCGCCCGCACCCGACCTTCGTTGCGCGTACGCCGGGCCTTGATGCCCTGACGTATCCAGGTTTCTTCCTGGGCGAGCTTTTTGTCGAACTCGGCGTTTTCCCGGGCTTCCACTTCCAGCTCGTGCTGCTTGCGCTCCTGATACGCGGCATAGTCGCCGGGGTAGCGCCCCAGTTTGCCACGGTCAAGCTCCAGCACGTGGGTGGCAAGTTTGGATAAAAACGCGCGGTCGTGGGTGATCAGCAATACCGCGCCATTAAAGGCCAGCAGCTGCTCTTCAAGCCAGGCGATGGTATCCAGATCCAGGTGGTTGGTCGGCTCGTCAAGCAGTAGCAGATCGGGCTCGGCCACCAACGCGCGCGCCAGTGCCACACGCCGCCGCCAGCCGCCGGACAGCGCGTTCATCTCGGCGTCGGGCGGCAGTCCCAGGCGTGTGAGAATCACGTCAATACGCTGGTGAAACAGCCAGCCGTCAATCGCCTCGATCCGCGTTTGCAGCGTAGCCATGCGGTTCATGTCGGGGTCGGCCGAGTTAATCAGATGATGATATTCGGACAATAGCTCGCCGGCTTCCGGCAGTCCTTGTGCCACCATGTCAAAAATCGTCAGGCCCGACGACTCGGGGAGTTCCTGGGCCAGCACTCCAATTTTAAGCCCTGGCGCGCGCCAGACAAGGCCGTCATCCGGCTGGATATCGCCGGCAACCAGCTTCAAAAGCGTGGATTTTCCCGTGCCGTTACGCCCGACCAGCGCCAACCGCTCGCCTTTTTCTATCGTCAGGTCGGCGCTATCCAGCAGGACATGGGTGCCGTACGCCAGTTGTAGCTGTTCAAGTCGTAACAAGGTCACGCGGTTTCCTCCTCCAGTGCGGGGCGCGTAGTGTAACTCATGCGGCTGCTCAGGTGGTGTCTCTCGCCGCGGCGGATGACAGGCGTTACACTACGTCGCCGATTGACAGGGCATGGTTTTGTACCGCTTTATATTTCTCACTAACGCCGGCACAGGAGCCTTGTGTGGCAAACGCTTCTTTTGATGATGCGCTACCCGATGCGCTGAAATTTCACGCGCCATCGCCGCTGGTGGATATTGGCGCCAACCTGACCCACCAAAGCTTTCACCGCGATCTTGACGCAGTGCTTGACCGCGCATGCGCCGCAAACGTCACCACGCTGATTCTGACCGGCACGGATCTGGCCCACGCCGAACAGGCAGCCGCGCTTGCCGAGCGTCACTCGGGGCTTTATGCCACCGCCGGTGTTCATCCCCACGATGCCAGTGGCTGGACCCCGGCGCTGGCGCGTCAAATGGCAGCGCTTCATGACCACCCCAAAGTCGTGGCTGTGGGCGAGTGCGGGCTGGATTTCAATCGCAATTTTTCCACCCCCGCCGAACAGGTACGCGCTTTTGAAGCGCAGCTGGCACTTGCCGCACAGAGTGGGCTGCCGCTTTTTCTTCACGAACGCGACGCCGGCCCGCGCATGCGCGATATACTCAACAATTGGCGCGATGATATTCGCCAGGCGGTCGTTCACTGTTTCACCGCCGACAAGGATACGCTTTATGGCTATCTTGATCTGGACGTGCACATAGGCCTGACCGGCTGGCTGTGCGACGAGCGCCGCGGCCACCATTTACGCCCGCTGGTCGGCGATATTCCCCTGAACCGGCTGATGGTGGAAACCGACTGCCCCTACCTGCTCCCGCGCAACCTGCCGGTCAAGCTCAAGGGACGGCGCCACGAGCCGGCATTACTGCCGTGGATTGTGCGTGAAATTGCCCACTGGCGGGGTATCAGCGAGGCCGAACTGGCAGCGGCCACGACTCGAACCGCCGTTGATTTTTTCCGCTTGCCGGCTGCCCACAGCCAGCAGGCTACTGGAGACGTTCATGAGTGACATTCCGGGATTTATCGCGATTGAAACCGGCGACGATGACGGCCTGCCATTGGCCATTGCCTGGTCCCGCCCTGACGGAAGCATCAAGCACACGCTGATTCAACCCGATGACAGCTGGATTGACGACGAATCCAACGTAATGGGCGAATACAGCATCGAGGAACTGGAAAGTCTTGGCGTCAGCCCGCTCGACGTTATCCGCGAGCTGGAAAATGATCACTTCAGCGCCACGCTCTATACCAACGACAGCGGCTCGGACGAGCGGGCCTTGGCTCGGCTGTTTGATACTTACGGGCTCGACCCGTTCGTCGAGCTGGCACCGGCCGAAGTGCTTTACGACGATCTCAGCCCCAGCGAATGGCAGCGCAGCCGCAGCGACATGTTCAGCGACCGGGGGCTTGAACCCATGCGCCCGGAGCATGAAGTCGAGGTCATGCTCCATGTCCACCAGCGCCTCCAGTCAACCTAGGCTGTCAACACCTTGCGCCCGTCAGTACAGGCCTGATCAAGTGTTTGTCCAGCCTGGTAGTAACGATAAAGCGCCTCGCGAAACGCCCTGGCACGCAGCGGCAGGCCAGCCTTCACATAGCGCTCGGCACGCGCCTTGACCTTCTCGGAAAAAGCATGCTGATCAACGTCGGCATCACCGCCCAGGTTATCCACGCTGACGTAAAACTCGCGCCCGCAGGCCGCCGTAAACAGCGATTCCAGCGCCTGCGGCGCGATTTCAGCCTGTTCAAACGCGCGCTGCTGCTCGACATTGCGCCCGTCGGGCAGGTACCAGTAGCCGTAATCTTCCTGCTGCCTGCGCGTCTCGCCGGCAATGCACCAGTGGCTGATTTCATGCAGCGCACTGGCGTAAAACCCCCGGGCAAAAATCACCTGATGATACGGAGTGTTGTAATCGGCAGGCCGGTAAAGGGGTTCATCACCGCCACGGATCAGGCGGGTATCATAAGTTTGCCCAAACACGCCGTCGAACAGCGCGATAATATCCTCGAGTTTCCAGCGCACCTCAGGCGTCACGCTTGTTGCTGCTTCCACATCGGCTCCTTTGCGGGTAAGTCGTGATGATCGTGACGCGACGAGTATAACGCTGATACCCGGCCACGCTAAGCTACGCCGACAAACGGCGCGCGCCATGCCTCAGGCTGCTAACATGAACACGCCGTAGCGACTGCCTTTTTGCGGCACGCTGTCTATTGTTTCTCACGCTATACAGGAGGCCGCCTTGAGTCGCACCGCTCACCGACTTAAAACACTTTACTGGCCCGAAACCCGGCTTCTGATGCGCCTGGCACTGCCCATTTGCGGCGCTCAATTAGCTCAGGCCGGCATGAGCGTGGTAGATGTCATGATGACCGGCCGCCAAAGCGCTACGGCACTTGCCGCCGTTTCCGTCGGCTCCAGCCTGTGGATGCCGTTGATGCTGTTCATGACCGGCACGTTAATGGGCGTCACCCCCATCGTTGCGCAGCTGCTGGGTGGCCAACGCCACGACGAGATTCGCCCGGCCGTGCATCAGGCGCTGTGGATCGCCCTGCTGTTGGGCATTATCTCAGCCGCCTTGCTGTGGTTGGCGGTAATGCCGGTTTTCAAGCTGATGAGCGTCCCGCCGGATGTGGCGCTGGCGTCGTCTTCCTATCTTTCCGCCCTCGCCTTTGGCATGCCGGGCGTTGCCCTGTTTCAGGCCTTGCGCGCTTTCTCCGACGGTATGAATCATACGCGCCCGGCGCTGTGGATCAGCCTGATCGGGCTGGGCGTGAACATTCCCAGCAACTATCTGCTGATTTACGGCGGTGACGGACTGGTGGATTTGTTCGGCCCCTTGATAGTGCCCGGCTTTCTACAAAACCTGCCCGCACTGGGGGCTTTCGGCTGCGGCATTGCCACGGCGCTTTCGATGTGGACCATGGCGCTTTCGATGGTGCTCTACACGCGGCGCGGCCGCACCTATGGGCGGGTTAACCTGTGGCAGCGAATTACCTGGCCCGAGTGGAATGGCCTGCGGGAGCTGATAATTGTTGGCTTGCCGATCGGTATCGCCATTTTTGTCGAGGTGACGTTGTTTACGCTCATCGCCCTGTTTATCGCAAGCCTCGGCGAAATCACTGTGGCCGCCCACCAGGTCGCGTTCAGCTATACCGGCATTTTATTCATGCTGCCCCTCTCGTTAAGCATGGCGCTGACGGTACGCGTGGGTAACACGCTAGGGCAGGCACGCCCTGATATGGCACGATTGGTGGCATGGCACGGCATCGCGATCAGCCTGGCCGCCGCCGCTATCAACAGCACATTACTATGGGTAACCGGTGAATGGGTCATGTCGCTTTATACCGGCAACCCCCAGGTGCAGCAACTGGCCGTTTCGCTGATTACGCTTGCGGTCTTTTATCAGGTGTCGGATGCGCTGCAAGCCAACCTGGCCGGGGCATTGCGCGGATACAAGGATACCCGCATCGTGATGCTGATTACCGTGTTGTCCTACTGGTGCGTAGGACTCGGAGGCGGCCATTGGCTGGGCACCCAGGGCGCCGGGCCGTTTTTCGCACCGCTGGGTGTGCATGGCTACTGGCTGGGACTGATTGCCGGACTGAGCACCGCAGCTGCCCTGCTGGGCTGGCGGCTGCACCACATCAGTGCGAAAACACAGCGGCAAGCTTGTCCGAGCGCATGAAAAGCGCCTGGAGAAGGAAGACCGGATGAAAACGCCCCGGCGACATTTCAGGCCGATCCGGACGCGCAGCCGCTGGTTGCTTGCGCTCTGTGCAGGTCTGGCAGGCAGCATACTGCTGTCAGGCTGCGGCGATTCCAACGCCGAGCGCTATTGGCAAAAGTATCACCACACGCTGGCGAGCGCCGGGTCGCTTGATGCCATTGTGCGCAGCCCACCCGGCAATATCGGCGCCTTTCCCGAGCGTCGTGAGCGGCTTTTTGAGATCGCCGAAACCCGCGAGGGTTTGCTCAATATCTATGCGCTGCGTCAATGCCATATCACCTCGCTGGTTGCCGCGCGCAATAATCAACTCGGACGGGTCGCCCCACCCAGCCAGCAGTGGCTTTACGAGCGCGAGCTGTGGCAGCGCCTGAGCGGCTGCTGGAATACGCCCGTGCCTGACAGTCTTGCCGCCAGTGACCGGCAGCGCCTGCGCCGACTGACGCTCAGCAAAACACGGCAACTGCCCTATGCCAGCTGGAATGCGCTATTTGATTCAAACGAATGGGAAAAAAGCTTTGCCCGGGCGAGCCAGCCAGTCGTCTTCACTCGCGTGGATATGCGCCCCTCGCTTGGGGCCGTCAACTACCTCCAACGGATGGTGCGCCATCAATTCAGCCGCACCTGGGTACAGGATTCCGGCACGCTGGAGCATCAACTGAAAATCCTGCGCGAGCGCCCGCTAACGGCGCAGACACTGCGCACGCTGATGCTGGCGAGCCAACGGCTGCATGAAGCCACTGCCGCGCTGCACACCACGAAACCCACTCACTGCCTCCCGGCATGGAATGTTGACCCTATTACGGCCATACGTCACAGCGCCAGGCGTTGGCTTACCGAGGTCAATGCCCTGTTCGACAGCTTTCCGTTAACACCGCCCAAAGCCATGCAGGCATACAGACATCGTTGGCTCTCGCTGGATGATCCACACGCGCCATGGCCCGCCTTTCAAGCGTCGCTTATCGAACATCACGCCATCCGCTTGCGCTTCCCGCCATGCGAAAACAAGTAAACGGCGGCAAAAACCCTGCTAACGCTTAACCTTCCGGTCAAGCTGTGCTATTGGTGAAAGCAGCGGCAATGCAGCATTTGTCGATATCGAGACCATGCAGCATCAGGAGGGACATCATGAGCGCATCCTTGTCACCCCGCTCTGCCCAGGTCATCGATCTGGAAACGGTACGCCAGCGCCATCAGGCGCAACAGCAGCTGGTGCGTCTCGCGCCTGAGCTTGACGGACTGGAAATGCTCTACCAGCTTGAGGCCAACACGGACACCTGTTACGGCATTCCCATACTGGCCTGGGGGCTTAATCAGGATGGTAGCGTCGTGGGACTGGTGCCCTGGCTTGCAACGCTCACTCCCTGCCAGCATATTAATAGCCAGGAAAACGGGCGCTTTGTCGGCTACCGCGACCCCGAAACCGAGGAAATTTTTACCGCGCCTCCCGAGCATAAATACGATGAGCTGCTTGCAGCAGCCAACTATTTTGAATACGAGGCGTCAAGCGGAGTGACACTGATCCAGCAATTACCCGATACTCAGGGCACCCATGCGCTGTGTATGGATACACCCGACGCGCCCTGGCAAATGAAGCCCGTATATGGCTGGTCCTTGTACAGTGACGGCAGTATTGATGCGTTACTTGTCGATGAAAATCAGGTCACGATGACACCGGTGCTTCTCGGTGATGACTGCCTGTATAACGCCCGAACGCATCATCCGCGGCTGTATTTTTTCCAGCGACATATTGCCAATCGCATCCTGGAAGAAGATCCGGCAACGCTTGAAGCTTTGGCGCTTATGGTAGTGCCGTCGTCGCAATCGCCGGAACAAGGCTAATTCAGGATGCCAGACGAATAAAATACCGGTATGACTCCCCTCCGGCCGTGTACTGCTCGAGCAGCTCATGGCCGAGGAACTGGCAGAATTTCGGCACATCACGGGTAGTCGCAGGATCCGTCGCTATCACTTGCAGCACGTCGCCCGGCGCCATGTCGCGCACCTTGTTGTGCATCAGCATGATGGGCTCCGGGCAATAAAGTCCGCTGGTATCCAGCAGCACATCGTGATTTGGCACAGCATCTATCGTATCGGACATTATCGTTACCTCGCTACGGCGTCACGCGCCAGGGGACATGGGAAAATCAACGGCCTTGATCCAGCAGGCGTACATGCACCGTGACCTCTTCACGATCATGGTAAAGATGGCGACACGCAACCGTTGCGTCAATTCCGGCCTCGTCCAGCGCTTGCTCAAGCGCTCTTAAACCACGCTGCACTTCTTCCCAGCGTTGTTTCATCGGCAGCTTCAGGTTGAATATCGCTTCACGACACCAGCGTTTCACCAGCCAGCGCTCCATCATGGCAAGCACGCGTGAAGGTTTGTCCACAATATCGCAGACCAGCCAGTCAAGGCGGCCGGGCGGCTCCCATACAAAGCCGTCTTCCGCCAGATGGTCAACCTGCCCCGTTGCCATCAACGCCCTGTCCATGGGGCCGTTATCGATGGCATAAACATGCATGCCACGCTGCACCAGCTGCCACGTCCAGCCGCCAGGCGCAGCGCCAAGATCTGCCGCCTGCATGCCGTCAGCCAGACGCTCATCCCATTCATCCCGGGGCACAAACTCATGCCAGGCCTCTTCCAGTTTCAGCGTTGAGCGGCTGGGGGCCCGCGAAGGGAAGCGCAGGCGGCGAATACCACCGACAAGCTCACTGCGGTTACCGGGAAAACTCATGCCCAGCTGCACCTGGTCCCCTGCCAGCCATAGCAAATGCAAGCGTCGCCCGCCGGCTTTACGCCGCAAGGCCCCCTGCTTTTTCAATGTGCTTTGCAAAGGCCGCGTCAACGCTTTGGCCAAACGTGCCAGAGCCTTCCCTTCATTGGTATCCGGCGTTTCATGCCAGATGTCCTCGAAGTTCCAGCCTGCTTCGTTCACCTGCCTGACAATCGCTCCGAGACGATCCTCCCGGGCAAGACGCAGCGCAGGCAAGGCTACCAGGCTCTGCCGTGCGAACACCAAACGGGTAAAAGACACCGCACGCTGCAGAGTATTCACAGTCTGGCCATCTGTACGCGTCACACTGGCCCAGCCGGCATCCGTGTCACCCTGTACGTAGACGTCATGCTGAGCAGCATAATGCTCAAGTTCTGCCAACGCATCACGCTCAAAACCTTGTCGGCAGTAAACCAGCCACGTTGCTGGAACCGTCTGCTTCACTTGGGCACCTCGGATGTCATGGCAAAACGATGCAACATTCTAGCATGCCAGCATCAGTGATCCGGAACACACGTTTCTTTCCAAAGCCGGCCGGATATTTCACAAATCGATGCCCCTCACAGTGTGTAGCATTTTTGAAAGCACCTCTTCTAGCACCGAACACGAGCGCATAGGGTATGCACCAATCGCATAGCATGCTCTAATAGAGCGCTTTCTTCATCGACACATTCATCAATGCACAAGGTAAAACATCATGCCCCAGGCACAGGACAGCAACAGCCATCTTGAAACCTATGTACACGACACCCTGACCAGCCTGAAACAAAGCAGCCCGGCACAGACCGAGTTTTATCAGGCCGCCGAAGAGGTGCTCGAATGTCTGCGCCCGCTATTCAAGCGCTGCCCTCACTACCTTGAACACAACATCATCGAACGTATCGTGGAACCCGAACGTCAGATCATGTTTCGCATCTGCTGGGTAGATGACAACGGCAAAGCCCAGGTCAACAAGGGCTACCGCGTCCAGTTCAACTCGGCGCTAGGCCCGTACAAGGGCGGCCTGCGCTTTCATCCGAGTGTCACTTCCGGCACCATCAAGTTTTTGGGCTTCGAGCAGATTTTCAAAAACGCCCTTACCGGCCTGCCCATCGGCGGCGGCAAAGGCGGCTCCAACTTTGACCCCAAAGGCAAATCCGACGCTGAAATCATGCGTTATTGCCAGGCCTTCATGACCGAACTCTATCGCCATATTGGCCCGACCAAGGATGTACCGGCCGGCGATATCGGCGTAGGCGGCCGCGAAATTGGCTATTTATACGGTCAATACAAGCGCATGACCGGCCGCTATGAAGGCATTCTGACCGGCAAGGGCCTGAACTGGGGCGGCTCCATCGGCCGCAAGGAAGCTACCGGCTACGGCGCGGTCTACTTCGCCCAGAACATGCTGGAAGCCCGCAGCGAAAGCATCGAAGGCAAGACCTGCCTGGTGTCCGGTGCCGGCAACGTCGCCATTTACACCATCGAAAAACTGCTTGAGCTGGGTGCCAAACCAATCACCTGCACCGACTCGGGTGGTACCTTGCACGATACCGACGGTATTGATCTTGACCTGCTCAAGGAGCTCAAGGAAGTCAAGCGCGTCTCTCTGGAGAACTACCTCGAGAGCCGCCCGAACGCACGCTACGTTCCGGCTGCCGACTACCCCAAAGACGGTCACGCCGTGTGGCGCATCAAAGCTGACGTGGCTTTCCCGTCCGCCACGCAGAACGAGCTAACAGCCGCTGATGCTGACGCCCTGCTGAAAAACGGTGTTTACTGCATCAGCGAAGGCGCCAACATGCCGTCTACTGCTGATGCTGTTGATCGCTTCCTGGCTGCCGGTATCGCTTACGGCCCGGGCAAAGCCGCCAACGCCGGCGGGGTCGCTACCAGCCAGCTGGAAATGGCACAAAATAGCAGCATGGAACAATGGCCGCTGGAAAAAGTGGACGAAAAACTCAAGGCCATCATGGCGGACATTCACAAGCAGTGCGCTGACACCGCTGCCGAGTTCGACGAGCCGACCAACCTGGTACTCGGTGCCAACATCGCCGGCTTCCGCCGGGTCGCTGATGCGATGATTGATCAGGGCGTTGTCTGATCGTCTTATTCGCGTAAATAACGTATACTAGGAAGCGGTAACAGTCCTTCCCCACCTCTGGGGAAGGACTGTTTTTATTGGCTATTACGCGTTTGCATTTTCTATTCCAAGGAGAGCAACATGGGATACCGTCCGCCTATCCTTATTAATCGACTCGACGCCGAGCGTCTGCAACGCCTGATTGACGATGCTTCCGAAAAGGACATGGTCGTTGCCGAATTACTTGAGGCGGAGTTAACCCGAGGCGAAGTCGTCGACCCCACGGACGTTCCTGAAGATGTCGTCAGCATGAATAGTCAAATTCAGTTTACCGACATGGAGCGCAACCGTCAGATGACCCGCACTTTGGTGTATCCACACGCTCTGAATAGCGTCGAAGATGCCATCTCGGTGATGGCACCGATAGGTGCCGGGCTGATAGGGCTCAAGGTTGGCGATATCGCCGACTGGCCACTACCCAATAACGGCAAGGCACGCCTGCGTATTGATGCCATCTTCTGGCAACCCGAACGTGAAAAGCAATATCACCGCTAATACTCTCGGCCCCCACCCCTTTCCTCTGTTGGCTATTCCCCGACGCTTCTTATAACCGCACGGCGCAAGCCGTTTTAAGGCGATGCAGGCCTGTCGGGGTTTCGGTGGGGATGCCGTCGCGCGGCGTTGGTGCCTGGGGTGGGATATAGCCGGCCTCCTGCATAACTCCCACGCACACAAAAAACCCGGCACTAGGCCGGGTTGATTGCGTTGT
>NZ_JAKDUR010000048.1 GCF_030457605.1 Halomonas sp. | reverse complement strand
TGCGTCGTCGGCAGCGGATGCGTACTTTACGGACCGAACCGGGGTTTGGCAAGGGCTTTTGCAACAAAAGAGAAATAAATCATTTCCCGGGCTTCAGCTTGCGTGCGACAGCCTGCAGCGGCCCTGAGACTACATAGGCGCCAAACAGTAAAAGCAGCATGACTGACGGCTCTACCGAGATCATCACAAAGCCCAGCACAACCGCCAGCAGGACAACAAAGGGCACCGGTTTTTTAAAATCGATGTCCTTGAAGCTGTAATAGCGAACGTTACTCACCATCAGAATGCCTGTCGCAGCGACCACACCCAACATCAAAAGCTTGAAGCCCAGCGCATCGGCATCGAAACTGTTGAACGTCCACACACTCGCGGCCACAAGTGCGGCGGCGGACGGACTGGGCAAGCCAATGAACCACTTTTTATCCACGCTGCCGATTTGTACGTTGAAACGTGCCAGGCGCAATGCAGCACAGGCTACATAAAGAAAGGCAACCACCCAGCCGGTTTTACCGATGTCCTGAAGAATCCAGGTAAACGCAACCAGTGCCGGCGCCATGCCAAACGAAATCATGTCAGCTAGGCTATCGTACTCGGCACCAAACGCACTCTGCGTATTGGTCATGCGCGCGACACGTCCATCCAGCCCGTCCAGCACCATGGCAATGAAGATCGCTACCGCAGCCGCCGAGAAATCACCGTTGATACCGGCGACAACGGCAAAAAAACCGGAAAACAATGCCGACGTCGTAAACAGGTTCGGCAGTAGATAGATTCCCTTGCGGCGCACTTTTTCTCCACCTTCCATGGATTCTTCAATGACCTCCGTCTCACGCAGGAAAGTGGCTGTCATGTCTTCATTGCGCTGAGCTTGTTCCGGCTCATCGTGCGGCGTTGGCGTCGCAGACGGTGAGGCATCACGAGTATCCTGAGTCATAGGTACCATCCATTTGAAATGAAAAGCCGTGGCATCAAGACTTTCATTCTACATGGTGACACCACGACCACCACCGGGCGCGCCGGAAGAACACATAAAAAAACGCGCACGACCTGAGGCCATGCGCGTTTTACAGTTAACGGATGCAACCGTTTAGTTTTTGGACTTGTCCACCAGCTGATTGGCTGCAATCCAGGGCATCATGCCGCGCAGCTTGGCACCCACCTGCTCGACTTCATGCTCGGCGTTCAGGCGACGCCGCGCTGTCATCGACGGGTAGTTGGTTTCACCTTCGTTGATAAACATTTTCGCGTATTCACCTGTCTGGATACGCTTGAGCGCATTGCGCATTGCCTCGCGCGACTGCTCGTTGATCACTTCGGGACCGGTCACGTACTCGCCATACTCCGCGTTGTTGGAGATGGAGTAGTTCATGTTGGCGATGCCGCCTTCGTACATCAGGTCAACAATCAGCTTGAGCTCATGCAGGCACTCGAAGTAAGCCATTTCCGGGGCGTAACCCGCTTCGGTCAGCGTTTCAAAGCCGGCTTTCACCAGCTCAACGGCGCCACCGCAGAGCACGGCCTGCTCACCGAACAGGTCGGTTTCGGTCTCATCCTTGAACGTGGTTTCGATGATACCGCTACGGCCACCACCGATACCTGCCGCGTAGGAGAGCGCCAGCTCTTTGGCACTGCCCGAGGCGTTCTGATGAATAGCAATCAGATCCGGAATGCCGCCGCCCTTGACGAATTCGCTACGCACGGTATGACCCGGCGCCTTGGGCGCCACCATGATGACGTCAAGATCCTTGCGCGATTCAATCTGGTTGTAATGCACGTTAAACCCGTGGGCGAAAGCAAGCGTAGCGCCCTCTTTCAGATTCGGCGCAATCTCATTTTCGTAGATTGCCTTCTGGTTTTCGTCCGGCGCCAGCATCATGACGACATCTGCCGCCTTGCACGCCTCCGGTACGGTGGCGACCTTCAGGCCAGCCGCTTCTGCCTTGGCCCTGGAAGAAGAGCCTTCACGCAGTGCCACGGTAACGTCAACACCGGACTCTTTCAGGTTGTTGGCGTGAGCGTGCCCTTGCGAGCCGTAACCGACAATAGCCACTTTCTTGGCCTGAATGAGGGACAAATCGCAGTCTTTATCGTAATAAACGCGCATAGCTAAAGCTCCAAAACAAAAATCAGGTGTATTGTCAGCGTGGCGGGCCTTTCCGCACCGCCTGGCGCGGCCCGGATGCGGCATGAATTTGACTTTACGTCATCCCGGTTATTGCGTAAAACGCTATATTTGCAATATAACGTTGCAAATATAGAAACACTGAGGCCACCATGGATTACCGCCTGCTGCGCTACTTCATTGCGCTTGCCGAGACGCTTCACTTCGGTCGTGCCAGCGAGCTTTGCCACATCAGCTCATCAACGCTCAGCCGTTCCATTCGGCAGCTGGAAGATACTCTGTCGACCACATTATTCGAGCGCGACAATCGCCACGTCACCCTGACCCGGCAAGGCGTTCATTTCCAACGCTACGCCCGCGATACGCTCGAACAGTGGGAAATCATCAAACGCACGCTGGCGGATGACGCGACACGCCTGACCGGTTCGATCAGTATTTACTGTTCGGTGACGGCGAGCTACAGCTTTCTTTATGCAGTATTGAGCGAATTTCGCGCGCGCCATCCGGGTATCGAGCTCAAGCTACGCACGGGAGACCCGGCGGATGCCATGAGCCGGGTCGTATCAGGCGATGACGACATGGCCATTACCCCAAGGCCACGCACACCACCGCCGGCACTCGCGTTCAAATCATTGACGCGCTCACCGCTTGTATTTATTGCCCCGAACGCGCCGCTTGAGTGGCTTCCCGGCAATCCCGAAAGCTCCTCCGCCGAGCAGTGGAAGACCGTTCCCATGATTTTGTCCGAAGCCGGACTATCCCGTGAATATGCGGACACCTGGTTCAAGGCATTGGGTATTGCACCGCAGGTTTATGCGCAGGTGGCAGGGCATGAAGCCATCGTCAGCATGGTGGGATTGGGGTTCGGCATTGGTGTGGTGCCGAAAATTGTATTGGATAACAGTCCGCTGGCTGACCGAGTACAGATACTCAACGTCAAGCCCGAACTCCCCTACTACGATGTCGGGCTCTGTGTGCTGAACCGGCGCCTGAAGCGTCCCCGCATTCAGGCGCTATGGGAGGCAGTCAGCGAACGCCGATTTTAGGGCACACAAAAACGGCAGGCCCGTGAGCCTGCCGCCGATACGCGATGATTCAAAACGCCGCTGCGTTATTTCTTGTGCGCGGCGCCTTTTGCTCTTGAACTGCCTTCCGGGCGAGTCGCGTCCGAACCGCGTGGTCGCACGTACAACACCAGCGCATGATCAACGAGCTCAAATCCGTGCTCTTCGGCAATTTCTTGCTGACGGCGCTCGATGACATCATCCACAAATTCGATGATTTCCCCGCTGTCCAGGCACACCATGTGGTCATGGTGCTCTTCTTGGGTCATCTCGAACACCGCATGCCCGCCGTCAAAATTATGACGGATGACAAGCCCGGCCGACTCGAATTGAGTCAACACCCGGTATACGGTTGCCAGACCAACATCTTCACCCGCATCAATCAGCGTTTTATACACTTCTTCAGCGCTTAAATGATGTTGACCCGAGGCATTTTCGAGAATTTGCAGGATTTTCACCCGCGGCAGGGTCACTTTCAGCCCGGCTTTACGCAGTTCATGGTTCTGATCGGCCATGGTCGCTCTTCGCAGTAACAGGTTAGGTCGGGTATGATCGACCAAAACCACGATAGTGAAGAACAGGCGCAAATGCAAAAACTGACGAGAATCATCGCTCTCTCCGTGACCCTGGCCACCGTAAGCGGCTGCAGCACCTTTGGTGTGTACAAGCGCGACATCCCCCAGGGCAATCTGATCACCCAGGACATGGTCGAACAGCTACGTCCCGGCATGACACAGCAGCAGGTTACCCGTGTCATGGGTAGCCCGTTGCTGGAAGCCCCTTTTGATGACCGCGAATGGGACTATGTCTTTCAGCTGGACAAGGCTTACAGCGGCATTGAAACCCGGCGCGTTACGCTCACGTTCGATAACCGCGGACAGCTGACTCACATCGAAAAGGAAGGTGACATCGCCCAGGACCTGCCGCTGGACGTCAATACCACACCCGGCGCCGGTGAAGGGGCCGATCCGCTGAACGCGCTACCGGAAGAAAGCACGCAGGTGCCAACGCCTGACGCCGGCCCGGCCAGCACGCCGCTGCGCTAGTCACCCTGCTGGCGTTTTGCACGCGCCAGCCTGGCGGCTTTAGGGTCAATCACGAGCGGCCGATACACTTCAACGCGGTCGCCGTCGCGCAGCGGGTGGCCGTGCGGATCACGTAGCCCCTTGCCAAAAATCCCCATCGGCGCTGCGTGAAACGTCTCGGGGGCCAGCTCGGGAAAAAGGCCGGGCAAATCCGCCTGCGCCACAGCCTGGGCGGCGGATGTTCCCTTTGCCACCCGCAAGGCAACCAGGCGCTGCTTGTCCGGCATGGCAAACGCCACTTCGACACTCAGTAAACCCTCGGTTTCCACGGAGCTCCTCCCTTTCAGTGGTATTGCAACCGCGCATCAACGGCCATAAAGGTCATCGGCACGGCGGGTAAAGGCATCTACCAGCTGGCCGGCAATCTGCTGAAAAATCTTGCCGAATGCCATGCTCAACAAACGGTTGGCAAATTCGAACTCCATCTCCAGACTGACCCGGCATGTCGTGTCATCCACGGGGATAAACAGCCAGCGCCCCTTGAGCTGTTTGAACGGCCCTTTTACCAGCGACATTTCAATCCGTTCAGGGGTATAAAGCTCATTGCGCGTCGTGATGGTCTGCTCAACGCCGGCACGTCCAAGCGTCATCTCGCCAACGAGATGCACCTCGTCACGCTCAAGCAGGCGTGCGCGACGGCAACCGGGTAAAAACTGCGGGTATTGCTCAAAGTCGTTCACCAGCTCGAACATTTGCTGGGGGGTATGCCGCACCAAGGCGGAACGATTCACGGTTGGCATTGACCTCTCCGCTGACTTCACAGTGCCCAAGGCGTATCATTGGGATAACTTCACCGGAATGGTATCACGCCTCCTCAATTAACGAAGGGGCAACTCATAGATCAATGACGAGGTTCCATGGCCACAAAGAAAGGGAAAGCCAAAAAGGGTCCCAGCAGCAGCGTTATTGCCCAGAATAAAAAAGCGCGCTTTGAATACCACATTGAAGAGACCTTCGAAGCAGGGCTCTCGCTTGCCGGGTGGGAAGTCAAAAGCCTGCGTGCAGGCAAGGCACAGCTCACCGACACCTATATTCTGGTGCGCCGGGGCGAAGCCTGGCTGCTGGGCAGCCACATCATGCCGCTGAATACGGCCAGCACTCACGAAATTGCCGAGCCGACACGCACACGCAAGCTGCTGTTGCACCGCAAGGAAATCGCCAAGATTTTCTCCAAAACCCAGGATAAGGGGCACACCTGTGTACCCCTCAAACTGTACTGGAAACACAACCTGGTGAAGTGCGAGCTGGCACTGGTGACGGGTAAAAAATTGCACGACAAGCGCGCCACCGAGAAAGACCGCGACTGGCAACGGCAAAAAGGACGCATCATGCGGGAACAAAGCAAAGGATAGCTGGTCAATCAGGGGTGAGCACGTTAGAATGCGAAAACGCTAAGGGGGCGACATGGTATCGACGCCGGTGACAACCCCTGCGGTGCATGCCGAGAGCGTGATGTATCTCGTAAATCCAACATCACGATAAATAGTCGCAAACGACGAAAACTACGCTCAGGGCGCGCTGGCAGCTTAATAGTTGTTAGCTTCTTGTCCGGCTCCAAAGCGATGTGCCTGTTCATGGCAGCGGAGATACGAGCTAAAAATGACAGGACCGCAGTCGGTGGCGCTTTCTCGCCGGCTGTTAAACTTACGAAGGCTCGCGTAGCTGGATCCTGATCGTCGGAGCCAGAGACGTTAAAGCAAAAGACGAAATCTAAGCATGTAGAGCCAATGGGCGAGTGCTGGCGGACGCGGGTTCAATTCCCGCCGCCTCCACCAATCAAGCAAGACAATCAAGCGCCTACGGGCGCTTTTTTGTTGTCATGCCAACCTCACATCTCCCGCCTGGCCGATTTGGTTGCGCCTAATGTGCCAACTGTCTTAACGCATTAACGGCTGCCTGTATGCCCTGGGGCTCAAGGGTCAGGCCGATATGGTTAATGCTGGGCACAAGCGTCACAGGGACGTCTTTACCCGCCGCGTTAAACACGTCGCTAAAGCGTTCGGTATGGAGTAACTCATCCTCCTGCCCCGCTACCACGCGCAGGGGCTGATACACCGAACGGATCGTTGCCTGATAGTCGGGCCTGGGCCGGTAGTTCTGCGCCAGGGCGTAGGAGTATGCGGGCGTGAGCGTTTCCCGAGCCGCGTCATCCAGCGCGAAGCGGATCACCGGAAGATGATTAAAGTGCCTGATGCCTGCAGCATTCAGCAGCGTGATCGCTATATAGCGGGGCAAACCAAGGTTCATCCAGTCGCTGCCGTTGTCGCGGTAGGTCGGGGCATTCTGGCTGATGAACGGCGACAACAGCAGATAACGGGAGAACAACTGCTGGCGCTGGCTGCCGGCCATGCGCAAGGCAAACCCGCCGCCGGAGGAGAATCCCACCAACGTCGCCGGCTCGGCAGGTTCAATGTCATCCATGAAGGCTTCGAGGTCGTCTTCCAGCTGGCCGATATAGTCAGTGTCGCCTTTGGTGCCGGACTGCCCGTGCCCGCGCACATCCAGCGTATAAGCGGTATAACCGTCCGCAGCAAAGGCTTTGGCCAACGGGTGCATGCTGCGGCTATCTGCCGACGAGCCGTGCAGCAATATAACGCTACCTTTTACACTATCGCCTTCAGGTGGGTAAAGGCGGAACCCGAGCGCCGTGTCGTCGCGTGCGGTGTAATGGGCAAGCGCCGGCAGGTCGGAATAATCGACCTGCTTGAACGGCGCGTTGATGCTTGCTACCGGCGCCGGCTGGGCGGGGCCACCAAGGACGATCAGCAAAGCCATGACGACGGCCAGGCCAATGACGGCTATCAGAACAAAACCAAGAACATATTTCATGATGCCTTTCCCCCGAACGCGCAAGCCAGCGCCTTGCCAAAAGGATAGAGCATGACCCGCGCGCCACGAAATACCGGCCCCCTTACCGCCGGCATGCCCGAAAGTGGCTGACCTCAGCCCGCGCGGTTATTCATCGTGATGACCAAGGCTCATGAGGTAGAGCGCGGCCGCCAGGGCGAGAACCGAAAGCGCCAAATAGATGGCGTCGAGCGGGGTAGCAAAGCGGATATCCACCACGGCACGGAAGAATTCGATAATAACCGCCAGAATCACCACCCGGGCGATTTTATCCTTGAGCTGGTCAAGGGAGACGACGTTGAACGGATGATCAAGAGGACTCTGCTCGGCTTTATCAATGCGCGAAACAAAAAGACGATACACGCCCAGGCTGAAAATCAGCAGCACAATGGCAATCAGGTAAATATCGATGGCCATGATGATGTCCGGTACCAGACTATCGTGAATATCCGTGCCGTGGCCGTAAAAATAATAGCCGAGCGTACCGAGCAGCACCTTGGCAATATCAATGGAGCCGACCACAAACAGAATGACCGAGCCAACCAGGCTCGGAATGATCGCCAGCAGCACGATAAACCGGGCACCCCACAGCAAGTTTTCCGTGTGGCGCTCCAGCGGGCGCTGTGGCCGCTTCTCTATTGGTTCGTTAGCGGTTTTATCGCGGCTGTTAGCGTCTGACATCCGGATACCTCGGGTCGTCTTTCCGATTCTGCCGCCTGGCGAATCGGTGCGCACCATGCGCGTTCTGGCATTTAAAAAAGATTGATCCCCACAAGGGTGAACGTAGCCACCGTCAGCACAAATCCGATCAGCAGCACCAGCCCGTCCCGGGCAACAAGACCCAGCCCCAGCAGCGAGAGTGCCAGCCCCGCGCCGTTGGCAGAAAACGGGATAAACTCCATCGGCGGCATGGCAAGGGCGATGGCAATACCGGTCAGTGCCGTCAGGCGGCTGCCCCAGTAGCCGGTCAGCCACGGCAGCCGCACACGCAGCAACCGATCAACCCAGCCCGCCGGCTTCTTTAGATACGGTAATGCCTTGTCAAATTTTTGCCGGGAAATATTGCGCTTCAACAGCCAGCCGGGCAGCCAGAAGCTTGTCCGCCCGGCCAACAGCTGGCCGGCGGTAAGCAACACCAACAACGCCATCAACGTGGGCATACCGGGAATATCGCCGATCAGCGGCGCAAGCGTGATCAGCCCGGCCACCAATAACATGGGGCCAAACGAGCGCCGCCCGATGGCTGCCAGCACGTCATCTACGCTGATTCTCGGGTTCTGCCGTTCGATACGTTCCAGTAGCTGTAACAACTGGGTCAGGTTGGACGCCTGAAATGCATCACTCATCGCTTTTGCTCATCATTCTCGCCTATAACCTTCGCCTGGATATACCTGCGCTCATCACCCGGGACGACACCTGTTCGGACGGCACGCTTAACGCGGCTCGGCGGCGAGCTTGGCGCGGATAAAATCGCTGTGGCTGACATACAAAAGACCTGCCAACCGGCGAATACGATGCTCTTCCTGAGGGTCTATCTCGCCATCGGCCCAGGCCATCTGCCACATCAGCTTGACCAATTCATAGCGCTGCACGCCGTCGTAGTGCTCGTTGATCAGTCGCACGAACTGGTAGTGGTCAACTGACTCATCGACCTTTTCCTCGGCCATGGCCATCAGCGCGTCGACGTCAGCGTTGCTGACGCTCAGGCGCGATACCAGCATTTGGCGCAGGGCGGCACGCTCGTCGTCGCCACTATCGAAATCAGCTCGCATGATTTCACACAGCAGTGCCGCGCAGGCAAGCTCAAGGGTTAGCGCCGGGTCCTGGCTACGCTCAGGGTCAACCAGGGCGCGCTGAAAAAACTGCGTTACGGCATCCAGCATGGTATTTTCTCCTCCCCCATTAGCACTTAGTCGCGGCGCTGCAGCTGTTCTTTCAGCTGTTTGGGTATTTGTTTGATGATCAGCCGGTCGGTGGTTTCATCATACTCCACGCCGCTGCCCAGCAGGTGTGAATCAAAGCTGACCGAGACGCCGCCGGCGCGACCGGTAAAGCGCCGAAACTGGTTGAGCGTGCGTTTATCCGGCGGAATCTCGGGGGCAAGGCCGTAGTCGGCGTTGCGAATGTGGTCGTAAAACGCCTTGGGCTGCTGCTCGTCGACCAGCCCGGAAAGCTCGGTCAGCGTCATGGGCTCGCCGCGGCTTAGCTGTTCAGTGGCGTAGCCGACCAGCGCATCGGTTTTTTCGCGGCTGGCCTCGTCGTCCAGATCTTCCTTTTCCACGTAGTCGCTGAACGCCTTGAGCAGCGTACGCGTCTCCGCCGGGGCATCCGCGCCCTCCACCACGCCAAGGCAGCGCGCCAATGCATCGGCCAGTTTGCTGCCGCCGCGCTCCTTGATGAACGAGACGTATTGGGCCTGGGCAGCGCCGCCCTGCCACTGGGTGATGTTCAGCCGCGCGGCAAAGGTCAGCTGGCGGGTGTTGAGCTGGGCGGCGGGCACGGCGTGGTGCTCGGTGTTGATGCCGATACCTTCGCGCTGGTGGACAAAGGCCAGCAACAGCGTCTGGGTGTCGCCCTGCTGCTGATGCGAAAGCACCAGGTAGCCGCCCACCGAGAGCGTGTCGGCAAGCTCGGTGGCCAGGCGCTGCGCAAGCTTGTGCGTCGCGCCGGCAAAATCGTCGTCGCCGTCCACATACGCCTGCAGCCAGGCCGAGACCGGCGCGGCCTCCTCGCCTTCAGAGGCAAAGCGCCCCCAGCCCTTGGGCTTGGTATTGAAGGTGTCATTCAGCGCACTGGCCAGCGCATCCATGCCCGGGTCATCCGCCGGGTGCGCTTCACTGGCGGCGTCAAGCGTGAGTGTCTCGCCGTCAAGCGTCGGGTCGAGACGGTGAACAATGCTTTTGAGTAATGGCATAACAGAGGCTCTGTTTTTTTCAGCGTCGGGGGTTCCACAGCAAAGTTTCAGCGGCTGGTTCTCAATATCTGGCGCTCATACATTCAGGGTTTGAGGCGGTAGCCGGTGCTAAATATCCACGCGATGGTGGCCAGGCACACGGCCAGAAACAGCGCGATCATCGCCACACTTGCGCCAATACTGACATCGCTGATGCCATAAAAGCTCCAACGAAAGCCGCTGACCAGATACACCACGGGGTTGAACAGCGTCACGCCCTGCCAGAACGGCGGCAGCATATCGATGGAGTAGAAACTCCCACCCAGAAACGTCAGCGGCGTGATGATCAACAGCGGCACCAGCTGCAGCTTTTCAAAGCCGTCGGCCCAGATGCCGATGATAAAGCCCAACATACTGAAGGTCACCGCCGTCAGTACCAGAAACAACAGCATCCAGAACGGATGCTCGATATGCAGCGGTACGAACAGGCTGGCGGTAGCCAGAATGATCAGCCCCAGCAGAATGGACTTGGACGCCGCCGCACCGACATAACCGATGACGATTTCCAGATACGAGATAGGCGCCGAGAGCAGCTCGTAGATGCTGCCGGAAAACTTGGGGAAAAAGATCCCGAACGAGGCGTTGGACACGCTCTGGGTCAGAAGCATCAGCATGATCAGCCCGGGGACGATAAACGCGCCGTAGCTGATGCCATCCACCTCGGAAATGCGCGAGCCGATGGCCGCACCAAACACCACGAAGTAAAGCGACGTCGAGATGACCGGCGAGACAATGCTTTGCAGCAACGTGCGCCGCACCCGGGCAATTTCAGCCATATAAATGGCGCGGACGGGGTAAAGGTTCATGCGCGCTCCTTGATCAGGTCGACAAAAATATCTTCAAGCGAGCTTTGCCGCGTATGCAGGTCCTTGATGCGGATATTCGCGGTTTTCAGCGCGCTGAGAAGCGCCGCGATGCCATGCTCGCCTTCTTCGCGGGCGGCGGCGTCGTAGGTGTAAACCAACGTGGAGCCCTCGTCGGCAAGCGCCAGATCAAAAGGTGCCAGCCCCTCCGGCACCTGTGCCAGCGGCGTATGCAGCTGCAAGGTGAGCTGCTTGCGCCCGAGCTTCTGGATCAACGCGGTTTTTTCCTCCACCAGCACCAGCTTGCCGTAGTTGATGACGCCGATGCGGTCGGCCATTTCTTCGGCTTCTTCGATGTAGTGGGTGGTGAGGATAATGGTCACGCCGTCTTCGCGCAGGCGGCGCACCACGTCCCACATTTCGCGGCGCAGCGCGACATCCACACCAGCGGTGGGCTCATCAAGAAACAACACGCGGGGTTCGTGGGAGAGCGCCTTGGCGATCAGCACCCGGCGCTTCATGCCGCCGGAGAGCGTCATCAGGCGGTTATTACGTTTATCCCACAGGGTCAGCGCGCGCAGCACCTTTTCAATATGCGCAGGATCGGGCGGCTTGCCAAACAGCCCGCGGCTGAAGCTGACCGTGTTCCACACCGTTTCAAAGGCTTCGTTGGTCAGCTCCTGGGGCACCAGGCCGATATGCGCGCGGGCAGCGCGGTATTCGCTGATGATGTCGTGGCCGGCCACGCTGACAGTCCCGGCGCTGGGCGAGACCAGCCCGCAGATCACGCTGATCAAGGTGGTTTTGCCCGCGCCGTTGGGGCCAAGCAGAGCAAAAATCTCGCCGCGCTGAATGTCGAGATCCACGCGCTTGAGCGCTTCAAAGCCGCCGTCGTAAGTCTTGGTCAGGCCGTTGATACGGATAATCGGATCGTTCACCGCACGCTCCTTGCCGACACGTTAAAGGCGACCTAGCTTAGCACGCTTGGCAGGCACTGCGGCGTGGGGCCTTTAACCACGCTGTATCAGCCGGTTGTCTTGCACGCTTCCAGCAACGTGGCAAAAAACGCACTGCCTTTGTCGCGGGCAAAGGCAATATTGTGCTCGGGAATGGCCTCGGGGTCAGCGTAGTTTTCC
>NZ_JAKDUR010000047.1 GCF_030457605.1 Halomonas sp. | reverse complement strand
GTTGAGCGGCCGTTGATAACGCATGAGAGGAAATGGCGAAGCCAAGTAGACGATGTCATGTAACAAAGGTGCAAGTTTGCCTATTTATTATTTAACTTTCTGATTTGTATAAAAATAAATCCTGATAAGGCCGGGCCGAGAAGGAGACTCCCCGGCTTTTTTGTTATTAAAATGTAACAGTATGTGTTTTGGTGTCTGGTCGAGATTATGAAAATCAATGGGTTAGTGACTTGGCACGGTAGTTGCATTGGGTATGGGCAAGAAACACCAACGAGTTCTGCGGAGATGCTGCCATGTACCCGACCCACACCACCTATAGCGACCAGGCAAGCTGCCGTGCTGCGGGTGTAGCGGGCGCGGCAAGCCGGCAGCCGCAGCGAGCCCTTCACTTTCGGGGCAAGCACATTGGCGGTGTTCGTTTCGCCGCCGTGCTGGGCATGCTCCTGGGCACGCTGTCATTGATGGCACCGGGCGTACAGGCAGACGCGCCCGGCAGCAACCAGGCCACAGCACTTTTCTCCGTTCCGATTGATTCAGCGCCGCGCGGTATCGCCGGGGGGGAGGCCAAGGCAAACCGTCTGAACGACGCCGCACTTAAACGCATTCGCGGCCGCTATGTGGATGCCCGAGCCTTGGAGCGCGGCGCAGGGGGTGAGGAAAATTTCGTCATTCTCTGGGACGAGCGCCCGGCAGGCGGCGGCACCGGCGAGCCCCCGTCGTCCCTGTCAACCGGGGCGAATAATCGGCAAAGCACCAGCGTCACCACGCGGCGGGAGCAGTAGCCATGAAACGTCTGGATATTCATCAAACGGCACGGGTAGCCCTGTTGGCAGCCGCCATCGGTGGCCCGGGCGCTGCCGCCGCCGATGCGGCGACGGATTACCAGCTCAAGCCCCGCGTACGGCCCGGTGACATTGTCATCCAGCGCCGGGTCGAGGCCGCGCCTCTCAATCGGGTAGAGCGCCACGGCGGACCCATCACTTCCCGGCAAAACGCGCGCATAACGGTGCAGGAGCAGCTGAGTGGCATTGACGCCGTGTCGTTGACCGACGAGCGAGCCGCCGGCGTCCGCGGCAGCGTACAGAATTCGTTGGCCCCGCTGCATCGCACGCTGGGTACCGGCAGCCGGCAACCCGGGGCGCGCAGCAACCGAGCCGCGAGCAGCTTGGGCGGTGGCAGCACTGGCGGCGGCAGTGGCGGCATAGCAGGCCAGGTGACGTCGGCTACTTCGGGGATATCCGGCACCGTGGGCCGGGCCCTCTCACCTCTGACAGGGCGGGACTGATCATGGCGAACACTAACCGAAGCCCCCTGAAAAACAGCGTTACAGCGACGGTAGGCGCACTGCTGATGCTGGGCTGCCTGCAGGCCGCCGTGGCCCAGGACATACCGGCCATGCGCAACAGTACGGTGATAAGCGGCGATGCGCTAAGCGGCGTGACCGGCGTCAGCAGGGTCAACATGGCCGCCGGCGACGCCAACCTGCAGAGCAACGCCGGCACGCTGGCCATCGGTAATAACGCCAACACTGCCAGCGAGCTGCAGCAGCGCGTCAGGATCGAGAGCGAGCTCATCAAGCAGCAGACCATAACAGGCATCAAGAACGGCGCCTTTCGACAGGCCGAAGGCTGGCTGTCGATCAACCAGGCGGCGGGACAGGGCAATGCCCAGAGCAACTCCTTCGGGGTGGCAATGGGCGTCTCGGCCAGCAACCTCAGCGACACCACGTTGCAGGGGGTGCAGGCCGACAGGCAAGGGCTGACCGGTACCGGTGAGCGCACGGAACAGGCTTCGAGCCGAGTCGAGATCGACTCGACGGCGTTCGAAGGCGCCCGCGGCGTGATCCAGGTCAACCAGTCAGCCGGCACGGGGAACGCTACGCGCAACAGCTTCCGCATGAACATGGCGCTAAAGCCGTAGCGAGATCGAAAAGCAGCACTATTGCGGTTCATTCAGGAGAAAGATCATGAAAACTTTCCAAAAAGCTCCCATCGCACTGGCCGTTGGCGCACTGATGATGGCTCCCGTTGCTTTCGCTGAGAACGGGAATAGCGATGGCTTTAGCGCGTCAAGCAGCATCGATTCCACTTTCACCAATGAAATCGACGTGGAACTGGGCCATACGTCGCACAACTACAACGGTACGCTGGTCGGCCTGGCCGTGTTCGATGACCCCGCCCACTACTCCGGCGCGATCGTCGACAGCAAGCAGTTCACCGACGGCAACGAGGTGAACAACCAGCACTCCGAAAACAACGCCACCGTGGGTTCGGGAGCCGGCAATGGCGCCACGGGTAACGTGGGCATCAACGTTGCCGCCGGCGACAACAACGCCCAGGCCAACGACGCCGCGCTGGCGAGCTCCGATGCGGCGGACGTGTTCGGCCAGTCCCAGGCCTACTCGGCGCAGCACGCCGCGGGTAACGCTACCACCAACGCCGGCAGCCCCAACGATGCCGTGCTGGGTAGCGGCTCGCTTGCCGGCGCCAGCGGCAACATCGGCGTCAACATCGCCGCCGGTACCAGCAACGCCCAGCAGAATTCGCTGGCGGCTTCCAGCAACGAGAGCGCCGGCCACACCAAGGCGACCACCGGCGGCGTTCAGCAAACCACTGGCAACTCGACCAGCAACGTGCCGCATACCCGCACCGTTGAACGGGTCGTCAGCTACGAAACCACGGTCGGCCTCGACGCCTCCGGTCTGGAAATGGATCAGGTCGGCGATGTCTATCCCGATATGTGGACGGGCGACAGCCATTCTGGCGGTAGCGCAGATGGACACTTCGATCTTGATACGGATACCCAGGGCGGCTCGGACCTCAACGGCGACGGCGGCGCGCTGGCCTTCGGTGCTGCCGGCGACACCATGCTGGAAACCACGGTCTCCGGGTCTACCACTACCTCAAGGACCCTTTATACCTACCACAGCAACGACGCCACGCTGGGCAGCAACGCCCTGCAGGGCGCAAGCGGTAACGTCGGCGTTAACATCGCCGCCGGTACCAACAACCTGCAGCGCAACTCGCTGTCGATCGCCTCGTCCATGGGCGGCGGCAACGGCGGTAGCGGCAGCACCGAATAACGGCGCTGCATCACTCACCAACAGGTGTCTGGCTGACGCCTGACCACTTCCCGGCCTGCTCCTGCAGGCCGGGGCTTTGAACCCGACGTTTCAATGTTTGGAGGTTGGCCATGGAATCAGCAATCACCACAGTCCGTGGGCGCGGGATGCCATTGCTGATTCTCGGGCTTATCTCGGCCGTTCTCTTTACGTCCCATGCCCAGGCGGCCAGCGTGCGCCTGGGCAACGTGATGGCCGGCACGGTCATTAGCAAGGACGTGCAGTCCATCCGCGAGCGCCGCTTTGCAAACCTGGTGGAGCAGCATACGGACTTCTCCTGCGGGGCGGCATCGCTTGCCACTATTCTCAAGTATGCCTATCAGCGCCCGGCGATCACCGAGCAAAAGGTGCTGGCCGGGATGCTCGAGGTTTCCGACCCCGAAGTCGTGCTGGCGCGCGGCTTTTCGCTGCTGGATTTGAAAAACTACGTCCAGACCCTGGGCTATCGCGGTCGGGGCTACGAGGTGGCGCCCGAGACGCTGGATGCGGTGTCGATCCCGGTGATCGTGCTGCTGGATCTGGAGGGCTACAAGCACTTTGTGGTGGTGAAAAAGGCCAGCGGCGACCGGGTCTACGTCGGTGATCCGGCGCTGGGTAACCGCATCATGGAGCGGGACGATTTTCTCGATGCCTGGAACGGCATCATCTTCGCGGTGGTGGGCAAGGGATTCGATCAGCAGACGGTGCTGCTTGACCCGCGCCAGCCGCTGACGGCACATCGCATGCGGGATACCTTTGCGCCGGTGCCCAAAAGCAAACTGCTCGACTTCGGCTTTCGCCATGCGGACTTCTTCTAGTCGAGCCCGCCCCCGGCTGTCATCAGCCGGCCGGGCAACGGCGGAGTCCGCTATCGTTCAGGGGGGTAGCAATATGATCACGTACGTGCGGCACCCAACAACAACGCGACACTACTGGAAAGCGGGCAGCGCGGTAGCGCTGGCTGCCATCGCCGCCGCCGGCCTGGCGGCGGGGCCCGCCCAGGCCGAGGTCTCGGACTTTTCGGGCTTTTCCGAGGAGCGCCAGCTCAGCGATGCCGAGCTGGCCAGGCTGCGCGGGCGTTTCGTCGACAAGGGCAGAATTCTGTTCTTCGGCGTGCAGATGTCCAGCGAGTGGCGCACCTCGGCCGGCGAACAGCTGATGGCCGGCGCCACGCTGCGCGGCGATCTGAGCGGCGCCTCGCCCAGCGTCAGCTTTGAACCCCGCCTGACAGCGGTCACGCCGGCCGGCGGCAGTGCCGGCTCGGCGACGGGCAACGGTGCCATCGTGCATGATGCCGGAACTGGCAACGTTAGCGGCGTGGCGCAAAGCATCCAGGCTGGTGGCAACTTCAACGCCGCAGCCAACGACCTGCAGATCGATGTTCTGAATGCTGCCGACTACGGCGGCGCGGGGCAGGGCGCCGAGGCCACCAGTAGGCAGCAACGCCTGCCGTCGGGCACGCGGCTGGCCGTCAGCAGCGGTGCCGGGGGCATGGGTGTCAGGCTCGACGTGCCGGGCATGGGGCGCGCCACCCAGGCCATTGTGCCCGGTCGCGGGCTGCGCCAGTCGATCCAGCTCACCAGCGACGCCCAGCAGGTGCGTAACCTGACACGGCTACAGCTCTACATGGGCGATCGTGGCGCCAACGCCGGCGTGCCCGGCCTGCGCAGCGCCGTTGAGTCGGCGCGAGGACTGCGCCGCTGAAGGGTGACGGTCAACACAAGGTTGGTCTACACTGCGTGTAACCTGCCGATACCATCATGTTATAGCTGAGTAAAGGCGGTGCGATGGAGAATAGCGGCAGTGGCTAACAAAAATACCAAGGAGAGCTGTGTGGGCGACACAATAATTTCTATGTGCAGGCAGGTATCGGTTGTTTCTTTCCCCCTTATGGCGGCTGCCTTGGGGGTTTCTTCGGCGGCTCAGGCGCAGGTAGATGATAATGATGGGGAGGTTGTCCGCGAGGCCCGGCCCAGCCGCAGCGTGGAGAACGTGCTGCGCGAGGAGCACGCGCTGTTCTCCGACCGCTTGACCATCGAGCCGGGTATCAATTATTCCTACTCCGATCGTTCTCAGCTGGCATTGCGCGGTTTTCTGGCGCTGGACGCCATTTTCCTCGGCGAGATTAACGTCGACAACGTCAAGAGCCACATCACCACCTTTGACCTGAGCACCCGCTATGGCCTGACCGACCGGCTGGAACTGGGGCTCAATATTCCCTTCGTCTACCGCAGCAGCACCTATCAGACGATCGGCAAGGGGTTTTCGACCGAGCTTAACAGCGAACGATCGGTTGACGACGCGGGGCTAGGCGATATCAGCGCTTCGCTGTCCTATCGTCTGCTGCCCGAAACCCAGACCCGCCCCGACGTGGTAGTCAACATGGGCGTAAGGGCGCCCACCGGCACCGACCCCTACGGCATTCCAACGCGGACGGAAAAATTTTCCTCGCAGAACGCTGATGGTGAGGAGCGCAACACCAACCTGACCGTGCCTGCCGAGCTGCCCACGGGCAACGGCGTCTGGGCGGTCACCGCCGGGGCCTCGGTGCTCAAGACGCTGGACCCGGCGATTGTCTTTGCCAACCTGGGCTATACCTACAACATCGAGGAAAGTTTCGATGATATCTCGGCGTCGGATGGGCAGCAGCCGGGAAAAGTGGACCTGGGCGATTCCATCCGTGCGGGCTTCGGTACTGCCTTCGCCCTCAACGAACGGTTGAGCCTGTCGCTCTCTTACTCCCACGAGTATATTCAAAAGTCCGAGACCACCCAGGGCGGCGTCAGCAACGAGGTGATCGGCAGTGATGCCAGCGTCGGGGTGTTCAGCCTTGGCGGCACCTATGCGCTGAACGACAGCACTTCGGTGGTCACCAGCCTCGGGATTGGGCTGACCGACGACGCCTCGGATATCAGCTTGACCTTCCGCATGCCGTTCCAGCCCTAGCTCCACCCAACTGTTTTACCTATGCCGGAGAGAATGGCGGGCCAGGCGCCTGCCCATCTCCGGCATAGTGCGTATTGATGAGACAAAACCTTGATTCTCCTTCGAAGACCAAAGAGTATCGGTACCATGCGTGCCGCTGCTGCATGGTGGCGCTTGACCGCAAGCAATACGGAACGTATACAAGCGGCGATAACGACCTGTATTGGTTATCAATGATGACCAGAATTTTATTTTATCCAAGGAGATAACGGTGTGACGCCATTACGACTGCTACCCAGGCTGGGGGCGTGGCTATGCCTGTGGCTTGTGGCCGCGCTGACGCTTGCCGCGCCGGCGATGGCCCAAAGCCAGCCGGCTGCCGGCGATGCCGCCAATCCTGACGCCGAAAGCGGCGAGCCCTCCTATGCCGCGCTTGCCAACCTGCTGGAAAACGACGCCTCGCGCCAGGAGCTGATCGAGCTGTTGCGCCGTCAGGCAGACCAGGCAGACCAGGCGGAGCAAAGCGAGCTTGAGCGCCAGCTGCCCGCGTCTGCCGACGAGCAGGCTGCCCAGGGCAGCGATATCGCGCCTGAAGACGTCTCGCTGCCGCGCCAGATCGCCGAGGTCACCAGCGACATCGCAGGCGACGTCGGCAGCCACTTCCAGCTGCTGATAGACCTTGGCCAAAGCCTGTTTACCGGCGAAGGTGCCGGCAGCTTTGACACCGCCGCCTTCGTCAGCGCCGCCATCAACCTTGGGCTGGTGATTGCCGCCACCTTTGTGCTGTTCATCATCTGCCGCCGGCTGGCCAAGCCGCTGTTTACCCGCATCAGCGCCTGGTCTCGCCGGGGGGAATATACCCCGGTGCTGCGCCTGATAGCGTGCGTGGCAGTGGCCGCGGTGTTTGACGCATTGATCGTGGCGCTGGCCTACGTTGGCGGCAACCTGATTGCCACCTTCGCCGTGGGCGAAACCGGCGATCTCTCGACCCGGGCGTCGCTGTTCCTCAATGCGTTTCTGGTCATCGAACTGATCAAGGCCGGCGTGCGCATGCTGTTCTCCTCGCGCTACGAAGGCCTGCGCCTGCTGCCGATTTCGGCCGCCGAGGCGTCCTACTGGAACCGCTGGATCGCCCGGCTGGTCGGGCTGGTCGGTTACGGCCTGATGGTGGCCGTGCCGCTGGTCAACTATTACCTCGCGGCTACGCTTGGCGATGCGCTGAGTACCCTGATCAACGTGGTGGCATTCATTTATGCGGTCGCGGTGGTGCTGAAAAATCGCCTGCGCCTGCGTGACAGCATCAAGGCCAGCGCCAGGCGAGCTACCCTGGCACCCAGCCGTGTGGCACTGCAGCTGCTGGCCCGCACCTGGCATTTGCTGGCGCTGATCTATTTCACCGGCGTGTTTATCATTACCCTGCTAAGCCCGGCCGAGGCGCTGCCGTTTGTGGTATCCGCTACGCTGCAGACGCTGGTCGCCGTGGTAGTAGGCATGTTGCTGTCATCGCTTTTGACCCAGACCATCGGCCGGCGGATACACCTGTCCGCCGACATGAACCGTAAGCTGCCGATGCTCGAAAAGCGCCTCAACAGCTATGTACCCAACGCGCTGCGCATCCTGCGTGGGCTGATTTTGATCGCCGTGGTCATGCTGGTGCTCAATGCCTGGTACCTGTTTGACCTGGCGGCCTGGTATGCCTCCGAGCAAGGGATTAATCTGATCAGCAAGCTGATCCATGTGGCCATCATTCTGATCATTGCGCTGGCCGTGTGGGTGGGGCTGGCAAGCCTGATCGAGCACAACCTCAACCCTGACGCCGGCAAGGGCGAGCCAACGGCACGGGCCAAGACGCTCTTGAGCCTGTTTCGCAACGCCTTGATCATCACCATGATCACCATGACCGGGATGATCGTGCTGGCCGAGATCGGCATCAACATCGGCCCGCTGATCGCCGGTGCCGGGGTATTGGGTCTGGCCATCGGTTTTGGCGCGCAGAAGCTCGTTCAGGACGTGATCACCGGCGTGTTCATCCAGATCGAAAACGCCATGAACAACGGCGACATCGTCACCGCCGGCGGAGTCACTGGTACCGCCGAACGCTTCAGCATTCGCTCGGTGGGTATTCGCGACCTGTCCGGCACCTACCACATTGTGCCGTTCTCGAGCATCGATACGGTGTCCAACTACATGCGCGACTTTGCCTACCACGTCGAGGAATACCGCATTGCCTACCATGAAAGCATCGATCATGCGGTAGAGACGCTGCAAATTGCCTACACCGATCTGCAGGCCAGCGACGAGCACGGCCACAAGCTGCTCGAAGAGCTGACCGTGGCCGGGGTCACTTCCCTTGCCGACAGTTCGGTCAATATCCGCGTGATGATCATGACCACGCCGGGTGACCAGTGGGCCGTGGGGCGTGCCTACAACCGTCTGGTCAAGCTGCGCTTCGACGAGGCCGGCATCGAGATCCCGCGTCCGCACACCACGCTGTATTTCGGTCAGCACAAGGATGGCACCGCGCCTGCGGCAAACATTCGCGTGCTGGAATCCACTGCGGTGGAACAGCAGGGTTCCCAGCGCCGGGACGATCCAAGCCACGGCATTCAGTCGGGCAAGGGCGCTGACTACCTGCGCCCGTCGGAAGACGACGTGGACGAGTAAACGTCAAAAGCTGACGTCAACATTTGCCACAAAACGCCAAGGGGCCGCTAAAAAGCGGCCCCTTGGCGTTTATGGCATCACGCTTGCGTATCGAATCTAGTCGATAATGCCCTGCTCGCGGGCCATGGCGTAGGCGGCCTTGGGGCCTTCCCACAGCGTCGGCAGCAGAATCACCGATACCGGAATCGCGGTCAGTACGATGAACTGCTGCAGCGCGCCGATCTGGCCGGCCCCCATGCGCAGCAGAATGCCCGCCATCAGCGCCATGGCAATGCCCCAGAAGGCGCGTACCTTGGGGCTCGGGTCATCGTGACCGGCACCCACCACGGCAATCGAGTAGCTCATGGAGTCGCCGGTAGTGGCGACAAAGATTGTGGTTAGCACAAGGATTGCCAGCGCCATCCAGGTGCCACCGGGCAGCGCCTGGGCCACGGTCAGCGTAGCGACGTCAAACTGGAAGTTGTTCAGCGCTTCGGTCAGGTCGATCACGCCGGTCAGCTGGTAGTAGATGCCCGAGCCGCCCAGCAGGGTAAACCACACGGTGGTGGCGATGGGGGCCATGACTGCCACAGCCAGGATCATCTGCCGGATGCTGCGCCCGCGGGAGATCCGCGCGACGAAAATCGCCATCAGCGGCGCATAGCCGATAAACCAGGCAAAGAAGAACACCGTCCACCACTGCATCCACCAGTCAGGCGCCACATCCGCGGTCATGGTCGCCATGGCGAAGAAGTTGGTGGCGTAGGAGCCCATGCCGGACAGGTAAGTGTTGACGAAGTAAAGCGTCGGCCCGAAGAGCACAATCACCGCGCCAATGGCCAGCGCCAGAAACACGTTGAAGCGGCTCAAAAACTGGATGCCGCGATGGATGCCGGTCATCGCCGAGATCACGTAAACCGAGGCCAGCGCTACCAGTACCGCCACCTGGGTGCCGAAGGCGTCCGGCGCGCCGAACAGCTCATGCAGGCCAAAGCTTACCTGGGTGGAGAGAAAGCCGATCGGGCCCACGGTACCGGCGACCATGGCGATAACGCACAGCGCGTCGATCACGCCGCCCAGCGGCCCGCTCAACAGGCGCTTGCCCAGCACCGGGTAGAGCAGGGTGCGCGGCTGCAGCGGCTGGCCTTTCACGTAGTGGGCGTGGGCCAGCACGATGGCGGCCAGCGTCCCCAGCACCGCCCAGGCAAGAAAGCCCCAGTGGGTGAAGGCCTGGGCCAGCGCGCCGGCCACTGCCTCGGGCGTGCCGGGCTCGGTATCCAGCGCCGGCGGGGTGACCACAAAGTGGTAGATGGGCTCGCCCGCAGCAAAAAACACCCCGCCGCCGGCCAGCAGCGTACACAGGATGATCGACAGCCACTTGAATGTGCTCATCTCCGGCGCGTCCAGATTGCCGATCCTGGCCTTGGCCGCGGGCGTGACCGCCAGGCCGATGGCGATAAAGAACGTCGCCAGCAGCAGCATCTGGAAGTAGGAGCCAAGGGTTTTGGCGGTCCAGGCGAAGCCCGCGCTGACGCTGTTGGCCACCATGTCGAGGTCGTAAAACGACAGCAATATGAAAGCGACAATAAAGCCGATGCTTAAAATAAGCACCACCGGATCGCCAAGGGCGCGTAGCCCCCTGGGTGGGGGCGTGTCAGAGGAGTCAGACATTCAGGTTACACCGTTCAGGTTGAGAAAGAATTGAGGGAAAGGGTTGGGCAAGTGATTGAAAAAGCTTTTGAATCAGGATGCATCGTGGTGAGGGAGGCCGCCGAGCGGGAATATGGCTAAAAAAAAGCGCCATTCATTGAATGGCGCAATATAAAAATAGCATGTAAAAAGTCGGCGCATCCTAGCACAGGTGTGCCAGCAGGTCGAATAAAGATAGAACGGTCGTTCGTCCGTGAGATTTCAGCCCCCGCGTACTGTCACGGTGAGTTTTTCGAGTAAGAAATCGCATGAAATATTGTTGAAACCTCAACTTCTTCCAGCGGTTGCCGATAACGATATGGATCAAACAACAAAACCGGGGCGAGGTGATGCGCAACGCCGGTATGGCCGTGCCTGACTGTTTGTATACGCAAATTGATTTTTTTGAAGCCACTGGGCTGGGAAGCTAAACATGTCGATTCGCTCAAAACTGATTCTCGGGGTTGCCGTCGCCCTGCTCACCTGTATAGGCGCCATGCTGTGGCTCAATATTGCCCAGATAAAAGGGCTGCTGGACCGCTATCTGCTGGATGCCGCTCTTCCCGCCAGCGCCACCTCCATCGCCCGGGAAGTGGATGCCGAGTTGACCGGGCCGATGATCGCCGCCCGCGCTATTGCCGACAATACCCTGATGCAGGACTGGGCACAGCGCGGCGAGCCGCAATATGAAAAAGATGCGGTCACGGCGTTTCTTGCCCACATGCGCGAGAATCTGGACGCCCACGCTGCATTTTTTGTCCCGCGTGAAAGCGGCAACTACTACACGGATGAAGGGCTGATACGCACGCTTGACCGGCAAGGGCAGGGGGATGACGACTGGTTCTACGATTTTCTGGATAGCGGAGTAGCCCAGAGCTATAACCTCGATCACGATAAGTCGGACAACACCTTCGCCTTGTATATCAACATGCGCGTGGAAGCCGATGGTCAGCCGCTGGGCATTGCCGGTATCGGCATGGGCATGGATACCATGAGCGATCTTATTCGTGATTTCCGCTTCGGTGACAACGGCATCGTTTACCTGGTGGGTGCCGATGGCGACATCGTTATTCACCCGGACGAGAGCGTGATCGGCCAGCAGATGTCTGGCCGCATGCCGGCAGAGTCCGTGCAAACGCTGCTGCAGGATAACGCCGCAGCCGCGGAGGACAATGTCAGCTTCGCCGAGTACAGCCAGAACGGCGCTGATTATGTAGCGCTCAGCACGCCGCTGTCTTACGGTGGCTGGCGCGTGGTCATGGAAGTTCCCTCGCAACAGATTTACGGTGCCATGCATCAGGCGACCTGGCGGGCGCTTGCGACCGGGTTGGTGCTGGCGATCATCTTTCTCGGGCTGGCCTGGTGGGGCGCCATTCACATTACCCGGCCCATTCGCCGCACGGCCGAAGCCATGCGCGACATCGCACAGGGGCGCGGTGACCTGACCCGCCGGTTAACGGTGGAAAGCAATGACGAAATCGGTAACCTGGCCACCCAGTTCAATGCCTTTGTCAGCCGTATGCAGGAAACCCTGCTGGATGTACGTCGCAGTAGTGCAAGCGTTCACGAGGCCAGCGGGCATATGTCCCAAAGCGCTGATGAACTGGCGACCCGCACCGAGGAGGCCGCCGCCAACCTGCAGGAAACGTCTGCCTCCATGGAGAAAATCACCTCCACGGTAAACCCTGAATTCAACCAATAAGCGCAGCACCTGCGGTATTCAGTGCTCCAGAGTA
>NZ_JAKDUR010000046.1 GCF_030457605.1 Halomonas sp. | reverse complement strand
GCCTTGGCCTGCGGTTTTTTATGGCTGCCCATGTGAAACGTCAACAGGCCCTAGACACATTCTCGTCAAGCGTCGGGCAGGTTTGCTATCCTGTGCGGTTCGTATCGTCTTCCCGCCGCTGCGGGCAGCCGCTTTCGCAGCTACACCCACCCCCGTGAGAAGTGGGCTTGTCAGGTTTCAGGGAAGCCCGCAGCGCGCTAAGTGAGCGCTATGGGGAAAATAACAAAAACGCCGGTCGTTCCGGAGTTCAAGGAGTAAGTTATGGAACTGATGTATCAAGTGGAAGATAAGCCCCCCCTGCCCATCTCCATGTTGCTCGCGGCTCAGCATTTGCTTGCAGCTCTGGGGGCCATTATTGCCGTACCTCTGGTTGTTGGGGGCGTTTTGGGGCTACCCACCCAGGATATGGTGATCCTGGTGAATGCGGCGATGCTGATATCGGGCGTTGTGACGATTCTGCAGTGCAAGGGGGCCGGGCCTGTGGGCATTAGGCTGCCGTGCGTGATGGGAACCAGCTTTACCTTCGTCGGCGTATCTATTGCCATAGGATTTGAGCATGGCGTGGCGGGTATTCTGGGTTCGGCTCTGGTGGCATCGCTGGTGATGATTGTGGGCAGTTTTTTCATGCCTTTTATCCGCAAGCTATTTCCGCCGGTTGTCACCGGTACGGTTGTTACCCTGATTGGCCTTTCGCTGATCCCTGTAGCGGTCGACTGGCTGGCCGGCGGCCAGGTAGGGGACGAGGGGTATGCCAAGCCCGCTAATCTGATCATTGGGCTGCTTGTTCTGGCGCTGGTTATTGCTCTGTCACAGTGGGGGCGCGGCATTCTGGCAGCGGCTGCGGTGGTGATTGGTATCGTCGTGGGTTTTGTGGTGTGCATGGTGTTTGGACTGGTGGATTTTAGCCCGGTCAAGGAAGCCTCTGCGGTCGCCTTGCCCAGCCCGCTGCACTTTGGCCTGAGCTTTCCGATTAGCGGTATTATTGGAATGAGCGTCGCCTATCTGGTGACCATTATGGAATCCACCGGCGATTTTCTGGCGCTGTCTGATGCTACCCACCGCAAACTAACGGGCAAGAAGCTGTCTAGCGGCATTCTGTGTGATGGCTTGGGTTCCGCCCTGGCGTCTGTTTTTTCTACGACGCCATTTTCCTCCTTCTCGCAGAACGTAGGCATCGTGGCGATTTCCGGCGTGGCCAGCCGTCATGTTGTTGCGATTACCGGTGGCATGTTGATTCTGGCGGGCCTGTTCCCGGTACTGGGGGCTTTGGTGGTGGCTATTCCGCTGCCGGTTCTGGGGGGCGCAGGCCTGGTCATGTTTGCGATGATTATCTCGGCTGGCATCAGCATGTTGTCACGGATTGAGTTCAACAAGCGCAACATGCTGATTATCGCGGTCAGCATAGGCTCTGGTATGGCGGTCACCGTGCGCCCGGAACTGCTCAACCATCTGCCGGAGTTCGCCAAGGTGGCGCTGGCATCCGGCATTACTACAGGCTCACTGGTGGCGCTGGTTCTGAGTGGCATTCTGCCCGGGCGTGAAGCCGTTGTGTTGGAGGACGAAACAGAGACCTAAGCTCGTGTTTTGCGACCTATAACGGAAGTCGGCTGACTCGCTTTATCAGCCGACTCCTGTCGATTGCCAGTCGTTTTTCCAGGCTCGCAAGCGGCGCGACTTTCGGGTCGATAGCTTCAACCAGCTGTTTGCTGGCATACACATCTGCAGCGGGCCGGCTTGCCCGGCCCGCTGCTTATTTCGGTGTATTATGCCACGATCATCACTGACTTGATGTTGACGAATTCCTTCATGCCAAAGCCGCCGTGCTCACGACCGTAGCCGCTGTCCTTGACGCCACCGAAAGGCAGCTGGGGCTGAGCGAGGCGGTAGCCATTGACGTTGACCATGCCGGTATCAAACAGGTTGCGAGCGATATCCACGGCACGTTTTTCATCCCGGGAGAAGATGCCGCCGCCAAGGCCGTAGCGCGAGTCGTTGGCCACGCGTATGGCTTCGTCTTCGTCGGTCACGCGAATCAGTGACGCGACCGGGCCGAACAGCTCCTCGCCGTAGGCGGGCATGCCGGGTTTTACGTCTTCCAGTACGGTGCTTGGGTAGAAGTAGCCCGGACCGTCGGGAATCTCGCCGCCAAACAGGCAGGTAGCGCCGGCGTCAACGGAGCGCTTGACCAGGTCGTGCAGGGTATCGCGCAGATCCTCCCGGGCAATGGGACCAAGCGTGGTATTGGCATCGGTGGGGTCACCGTATTCAATCTGGCGCATCTTTTCGACGAACCTGTCGCGGAACTGCTGATAGACCGAATCCACCACGATAAAGCGTTTGGCGGCCACGCAGGTTTCGCCGTTGTTGAACAGGCGCGCCTGGCTGCAGGTGTCGACCGCCAGATCGATGTCGGCGTCATCGAGTACCAGAAAGGCGTCGTTGCTGCCCAGTTCGAGCACGGATTTTTTCAGGTATTCGCCCGCCTTGGCACCCACGGCGCTGCCGGCGCGCGGACTGCCGGTGAGAGTCACGCCGCGTACGTAGTCGTGCTCAATGAGTGAGTTGACCTGATCGGCACCGATCAGCAGGTTGCGGAACACGTTCTCCGGCAGTCCCGCCTCAATGAAGACCTTTTCGATTTCGATCGCCGCACCCCATACGTTGGGTGCGTGCTTCAGCAGCACGGTGTTGCCCGCCATGATATTGGCGATGCTGTAGCGAATGACCTGATAGAAAGGGAAGTTCCAGGGCTGGATGCCCAGAATCACGCCCATCGGCTGATAGCTGACCAGCGCGCGGCCGCCTTCCAGCTCGCGCTCTTCGTCGGCCAGCTCGCGGGGGGCGGTATCGGCAGTATATTCACAGATGGCGGCGCACAGCTCGATTTCATCGCCGCCCTGGGAAATCGGTTTGCCCATTTCCCGGGTCATCAACGCGGCGTATTCGTCTTTCTTCGCCCGCAGCCGTTTGGCGATTTCGCGCAGGATGTTGCCGCGCTCTTCCAGGCTGGTCGTGCGCCATTCGAGAAAGGCCCGGTGCGACGCTTCGAGCGTCTGCAACGCCTGTGCGTCGCTGATTAGCTCATAGGTGGCGATGGTCTCGCCGTTAGCCGGATTGATCGTTTGCTGTGTCTTTGCCATGTCATCCTGCCTTTTTCGATGGTCGATAGCGCCTGTGGACATAATGTCCGTAGCCATGGCGCTCGTCTGGCATTACCCGGCGAGTGTGGAGGCCGGTATGGTGATGGACATTATAGAAAGCGTAGCCGGAGGTGGGGGGCCGCATTTCTGCAGCATTTTTGCCCGTTCCTGTTGAATCAGGGCTATCTCGGGTATCCGTGGCGGGATAAATTGGCATAATTGTCCCGACCATGAGCCACGGAGCTTACGATGCCCGCACATTTTCCGATGGATGCTCCGCCGCTGGATACGCTGGTAGAGCTGATTGCGCCCCTGATCGGGCATGACGGCTACACCGCGACGTCACTGCCATCCGTGACGCTGATGTCGCTACACCGGCCCGTGGCGCGAACGCCGCTGATGTACGAACCCAGCCTGCACATCGTGGCGCAAGGCTACAAGGTCGGCTATCTCGGCAGCCGCGAGATTCATTATGGCCCGGGGCAGTATCTGGTGCAGACGTTACCGCTGCCCTTTGAATGCGAGACCCATGCTTCGCTCGCCTCGCCGTTGCTGGGACTGTCGATACGTCTTGACCCGGCGCTGCTGGGCGAGCTGGTGGAGGCCATGGGGGAACGCGAGGCCCCGGATGAACCATCGCCCGAGCCCATGGCGTCGGTGTCGATGAACGTTGGCATGCAGGGTGCGGTGAACCGGCTGTTGCAGACGCTTCACGACCCTGGTGAAAGCGCGGCCATGGGCCCGCTGCGGGTGCGCGATGTGGTGTTTGAAGCCCTGAAGGGGACACAGGGAGCGGCACTGCGCGCCCTGGTGCATCACCAGGGGCACTATTCGCAAATCGTCCAGGTGTTGTCGCGCCTGCACGCCCGCTACGCAGAGGCAATGTCGGTGGAAAGTCTGGCTCGTCAGGCCAATATGAGCCCCTCCGCCTTCCACCAGCATTTCAAGCAGGTTACCCACGTCTCGCCGCTGCAATATCTCAAGCGGCTGCGCCTGATCAAGGCCCAGCAGCTGCTGGTTCAGGAGACGCGTAACGTGAGCCAGATCGCCGAGACGGTCGGTTATCGCAGCGTTTCCCAGTTCAGCCGTGATTACAAACGCTACTTCGGCACGCCGCCCCTGAAGCATCGCAAGGCGGAACATGCGTTGCAGGTGTCTTGAACTGCCGTGGCTTAATGGTGGATTGCTGGTGGTTAATGTTCGCGGCAGCGCTCAATACGCTGACCCGTCGCGCCATCCGCCCTGTGCTGGAAAAGAGTGCCCTCGGCTCCGGGGCCGGTGCCCTTCGTCCACCATTCCCGTTCGCCACCCACGTACCGTACCCCGCTACCAGAAATGGCAATCTGCATGTCGTACCGGCGATCCTTGTATTCGATGCTGGCGGAGTCGTTGTCAGGGTAACTTGCCGTTATGACTTCACCGCTTTCGCAGCGGTATTGATGAACGTCCGTGTTGTCCTGCGGAGTGCTTGTACAGGCAGAGATAAAAAGAACTGATGCAAGCGTCAAAAATGCTGGAAATTTCATGTGCGCCTCGTTTTTATGAGGGTGTGGATATGCCGGCCCGCGGTTTAACAGAGTGCCAGGCCACTACCGGCAGATAGCCTGGAGGGAGTGGGCCAACGCCTGTGTGGCCGGGCCGGCGGCATTGCGATTGGCATAAACCAGAAACAGCCTTTCCTGCCGCTGGCCGCCTTCGGTCAGCGGTAGTCGTTTCAGGGTGCCCGCCTCCAGCTCTTCCCGTATGTGCTCGTAAGGTAACCAGGCAAAGCCTAGGCCATCTCTGGCGAACTGAATCGACGTCTTGAGCTGGGAGACGGTCCAGCGCTGCTCGGCGTCAAGCCAGCCAGCGTCCTGGCGACGCTTGAGCCCCGAGTCCCGCACCACAAACTGGCGATGCGCGCGCAGGTCATGGTTACTCAGCTCGCGCTTAAGCTGATGCAGCGGATGTTCGGGGTGCGCCACCGCCAGGAGGGTCACGTCCAGCAACGGCTGGCCCAGAAAGCCGGGGGGCGGGCGGTGGGTAATCACCAAATCCGCTTCCCCGTTGAGCAGGGCCTCCTGGGTGCCGGACAACACCGACTCGATAAGCTGCACTCTTGACGCTCGGCTCTCGGGCACAAAAGCTGCCAATGCCTGGCTGAGCAGGGCGGTGGGGAAGATGGCTTCTACGGCCAGCCGAATTTCGGTTTCCCAGCCTTCGGCCAGGTTGCTGGCCTGGTGCTCAAGGCTCAGGGCGTCGTCGATCAGGACGCGCGCCTGTCGCAGCAGCGTTTTGCCCGCCGGTGTCAGCGTTGCCTTGCGCCCCTGCATGGCCAGCAATTCCACCGGCAGCTGCTCCTGCATCCCCTTCAGCGCATAGCTGATCGATGACTGGCTGCGGCTGAGCGCTTCAGCGGCTCGGGCGTAGCTGCCTTCATCTTCCACCGCTTGCAATATGGCCCACTGCTCCAGGCTGATGCGGGGGATTCTCTGTGCCATTTCACCCTCTCGTAGCGTCACGCTTGGCCGAAAATCGCCCCGCGAATGGCCTGGCGATACGTAATTGATCTAATTATTCGTTCTTTATGCGTCAAATAATGCCACTTTTTAGCGCAATAAAGTAGCTAAGCTACTTTCATTACATCGACGTATCCAGCGGCAGGGCTTGCGCATGAACACATTATTGGTCCACAAGGTTCTTTCCAGCAACGCCGGCGCTGCGCATTCCGGCCGGCCGCGCTGGGGCTCGCTTTTACCATGGTGATGGCCATTTTCAATGTCCATATTGCCAACGGCTTGTTCATGAGCAACAACGGCTATGAATTCGCTCTCTCGTTGCTGGCCATATCCATCGCGTTGGCCATCAGCGGAGCGGGGCGTGTCTCGCTTGACCAGTGGCTGGCTGGCAAGACGCGGTAAGCCTCATCAACCACCAGGAGATCTTTTATGGCTTGGCTGACCGAGGCAATCAAGCAGTGGTTCTGTAAACCCAAAAACGGGGATATTCCCCAGGAGGCAACAACAATGACCAGGGTACTGGTTCTTTATCATTCCATGTATGGCCATATCGAAACCATGGCGAATACCGTCGCCGAAGGCGCACGCCGGGTAGACGGCGTCGAGGTCACGGTCAAGCGCGTTCCGGAGACCATGGAGGCTGATGTCTTCAAATCGGCTGGCGGCAAGACCGATCAGGACGCGCCGGTCGCCTCACCGGCGGAGCTTGTCGAGTACGACGCGATCATCTTTGGTACGCCGACACGCTTTGGCAACATGTCCGGCCAGATGCGCACTTTCCTTGACCAGACCGGCGGCCTGTGGGCCAACGGCGGTCTGGTGGGCAAGGTGGCGAGCGTATTTACCTCGACCGGCACAGGAGGCGGTGAGGAAACCACTATCGCCTCTACCTGGACCACTCTTGCACACCACGGCATGGTGATTGTGCCGATCGGCTACGCAACCCCTGAGCTTTTCGATATCTCCCGGGTGGGCGGGGGCACGCCCTACGGCGCTTCGACCATTGCCGGCGGTGATGGCTCGCGCCAGCCCGACGAACGGGAGCTGAGCATTGCTCGTTTCCAGGGCGAGCACGTGGCCAAAGTGGCGGCAAAGCTTAGACACTAAGTTCAGCCGATAAGCCCGCATGGCGGAGGGAGGGCGGCGCTCTCCCTCCGCGGTATCTGGCTTGCCCCCCCCTAGCGCATTTGCATACGGAGTGAATCACCATGGGCCTTTTGATCAACGGCGAATGGCACGACCAGTGGTACGACACCAAAAAGCACGGCGGTGAATTCGTGCGCGAATCCGCCAAACTGCGCGACTGGGTGACGGCAGAAGGGCAGTCGGCCCCGGAGGGCCGGACGAGCGTGCCCGCCGAAGCGGACCGCTTTCATCTGTATGTGTCGCTGGCTTGCCCCTGGGCGCACCGCACCCTGATCATGCGCAAGCTGAAAGGGCTGGATGCGTTGATCGGCGTCTCCCACACAAGCCCGCTGATGCTGGAAAACGGCTGGACGTACCATGTTGCGGAAGGTTCCAGCGGAGATACTGTCAACGGCGTCGAGTACCATCACCAGCTCTATACCCTCGCTGATCCTGATTACACGGGGCGTGTCACGGTGCCGGCCCTATGGGACAAACAGGATGGACGTATCATCAACAACGAGTCCGCTGATTTGGTGCGTATCCTCAACTCGGCGTTTGACGAGCTCACCGGCAACCGGCTGGATTTCTACCCGGAAGACCTGCGCGAGACCATCAATGCGGTCAACGCCGACGTTTACGACCACATCAATAACGGCGTCTACAAGGCCGGTTTTGCCACCGAGCAGGGCGTTTACGAGAAACACGTTGTGGCCCTGTTCGGGGCGCTGGATCGTATGGAAACCCGGCTTTCCGACCAGCGTTATCTAACGGGCGAGTGGCTGACCGAGGCGGATATTCGCCTGTTTACCACGCTGATACGTTTCGATGCCGTGTACCACGGCCACTTCAAGTGCAACCTGCGCCGGATCGAGGACTACCCGAACCTGTCGAACTACCTGCGCGAGCTGTACCAGTGGCCGGGCGTCAAGGAAACGGTGAACTTCGAGCATATCCAGCGCCACTACTATTACAGCCACGACACCATCAACCCCACGCGTATTGTGCCCAAAGGGCCGATTCTTGACCTTGACCGCCCCCATGACCGCGAACGCCTGACCGGGCGCGGCGTGCGCCAGCGCGGCATGTAAATTTTTATTCCCTGAAACAAGAGGCTTCAATGAAACTGACAGTGATTGTAACCAGCACCCGCCCGGGCCGTGTGGGCAAGGCCGTAGCCGATTGGTTTTACGACTATGCCCGGGAGAACTCCGCCGGATTCGAGATTGATTTTGCCGACCTGCAAGAGCTTGATCTGCCGCTTTACGACGAGCCCCGCCACCCCATGCTGCAGGACTATGAGCATGCACATACGAAACGTTGGTCGCAGATTGTGGCAAGCTCGGACGCCTTTGTTTTTGTGCTGCCGGAATACAATCACACCATGCCGCCGTCCTTGGTCAACGCGCTGGACTACCTGTACAAGGAATGGAACTACAAGCCTGCGGGATTCGTCAGCTACGGCGGCATCTCGGGCGGTATTCGTGCGACCGAGACGGCCAAGCTCATGCTGAACACGCTGGAAATGGTGCCGGTCAAACAGCAGGTGATGATCCCCATGGTGGCAGAGCACCTGGAAAACGGCATCTTCAAGCCTACGGATATCCACGAGCAGAGCGCGAAAACCATGCTGGAAACCGTTATCCGCTGGGCCTCTTCACTCAAAACCATGCGTTGAGGTTCGTTTCAAACCTGGCGATATGAAAAGCTGCGGATGCCTCCGCAGCTTTTTTGCTTCAACGTCAGGCCGGTTATCGTTTCATTCAACGATAAGGCAGGCCCGTAAAATTGCTGACCTGCCTGCTGGCATCGTGACCTGCATTCAACCAATAAGCGCAGCACCTGCGGTATTCAGTGCTCCAGAGTACTCCCCCAGAAACACCTGTGCCGGTGTTCGATAGCCGAGTCGTTAATGCTGATTCAGGCGAAATCGCCAACTGGACAACCAGGCTGACAGAGGGGGCTGGGACAGAGGGGGCTGGGGCTGAGCCTCTTGCTTTGACACAAAAAGCCCCGCACGGGGAACCGGGCGGGGCTTGATCGGCATGGATGAGAGGCGCGCTTTCAGCCGGCCAGCCGTGCAGCGATGCCGGCGACGTGTTCACCCTGAAAACGGGCAAGATTCAGCTCGCTCTCGCTGGGCTGACGTGAGCCGTCACCACCGGCGATGGTCGCGGCGCCATAGGGCGAACCGCCCATGACCTCGGAGATATCGAACTGGGCCTCGGTACCATAGCCGATGGGTACGATCGTCATGCCGTGATGGGCCAGAGTCGTCCAGGCGGTGAAAATTGTGGTTTCGTTGCCGCCGCCGGTGGCGGTGGAGGTGAAGACACTGCCCACCTTGCCGCGCAGGCTGCCGCTTGCCCACAGGCTGCCGGTTTGGTCGAGGAAGGTGCGCATCTGCCCGGCCATGTTGCCGAAACGGGTCGGCGTGCCAAAGATAATGGCGTCATAATCGGCCAGTTCCTCGGGGCGCGCTTCGGGGACGTCGGAGGCCTTGCCGCCGGCCCTGGTGAAGGCCTCCGGATCCATCGTCTCGGGGACCCGTTTGATCGCCACTTCGACACCGTTCACTCGGCGTGCGCCGTCCGCGATGCTGTTCGCCATGGTCTCGATATGGCCATGCATGGAGTAGTAGAGCACCAGTACCTGGGTCATGGGTCGTGTCTCCTTGAGTGCGCTGTGCGTTGTGGATCTTTCGGACAAATGAAAGTAGCCGAAAGAGGATGGTTGAGCCGGGCTACAGCATCCGCTTGAGCGTATTGTCGCGTTGGATGAAGTGGTGGATCAAAGCGATGCCGATATGCCCGGCGATGAGCGCGGCCAGCGCCCAGGCCAGCGGTGAATGAAGGCTGCCGAGGGCCGCGGCCCAGGCAATCTCCTCACCATCGGCAAGGATCTCCACCCCAAAGGATGTCAGTCCATGGCCGCCTCCCAGCATCACCATCACCCCGGTGATGGGCATCAGCAGCATGCCGGCGAAGAGCAGGCCATGCCCGGCTTTAACCAGCCTGGCGGTGGCCGGGTCTTGGGCCGGGCGGTGATGGCGCTGTGTCATCACCCACGCCAGACGCAGCACGATAAGCACCAGCAGCAGGGTGCCGATGGACACGTGCCAGGGCACCAGGGTCTCGCCTACCCAATGTTCGCCCTCGGCGATACGGTCCCCAAACTTGAATAACTGCCAGCCAATCAGCACGGCCATCAGCCAATGAAAGGTTTTGCTGATGCTTCCATAGCGTTCTTTCGAGTCATGTTTCATGCTCTGCTCCTCTTTTTACGGCCGTGGTAAAAGCCGGTTACTTCCATTCGATAACAAGCGATTCCTTGGCTGCCATACGCTGCAGATGATCGGCCACCACCTGCTGTAGTTTGGGCATTTGCGCGGCATCGCTTTTCAGTTCCACGGTCAGCGCGTCAGCGCAGTGCATCCGGCACACCCCCGGCGGCAGCTCTATTTCGGCTTGCTGCGCTTCAAGGGTGACTGGAAACTTGTGGCCCCAGTGTTTGCACAGCCGGTTCACCAGGCGTTGCGGGTCTTGGGTCTGAATATGGGCGCTGGAGGTCAGCATGGGTCATTTCTCCTATGGTAAATGGGCCGTCAGGCAATGCCCTCGACGATATTACCTTCAATGCAAAGTGCTGTCCCGATGGTGGCGCTGGCCTGGGCAAGTCCAGTGGCACACGCCAGCTTGATGCCCGCGTTGGATCCGGTGACCAGCGCCTGTTTGCCGGAAAGTTCAAGGCACATCGGGCCGCACAGCCCAGACAAGACGGATATGAAGGATCCTATCCTCTCTCCCTGAGTAAGAGAACCTGCTATTATGTGCAGACACCTTAAACTGTGAGTGCGAAATAAATGCTGGACCGTTTTACGGGGATGCGGGTTTTTACTCAAGCGGCCACCCACGGCAGCCTATCGGCGGCGGGACGCGCCCTGGGCATGTCACCGGCCATGGCTACCAAGCACATGGATGCCCTTGATGATCTTACCCAGCAATTGTGGACACCGCTCTAAGCGATCATTCGGGCTTCGAAGGCCTCCGGGCTGATCATCCCGATTGCACTGTGCCGGCGCTGCCGGTTGTAGTCCAACTCAATATACTCGAATACTTGTCGTCGCATGGCGTCCCGCGTCTCGAATCGCTCGCCATGGATGGCCTCAACCTTGAGGCTGTGAAAGAAGCTCTCGGCGCACGCATTGTCATAGCAATTGCCCTTGGCGCTCATGCTGCACTGGAGTTCGTGGCGGGTCAGCAACGATTGGTATAGCGTCGAACAATATTGACTCCCGCGGTCGGAGTGGACGATCACCCCCTTGGGCATCTTGCGGCCCCAAAGGGCCATCTGCAGAGCATCGCCGACCAGGTCAGCGGTCATGCGCTCGCTCATCGCCCAACCGATGATCTTGCGTGAGTACAAGTCGAGCAGCACGGCCAGGTAAAGCCAGCCTTCACTGGTCGCCAGGTAGGTTATGTCGCCGACCCATTTTTGGTTCGGCGCGTCGGCGGTAAAGTCCTGTTTCAGCAAGTTAGGAGCTACGGGCAGCCCATGCCGTGAATTTGTCGTGGCCTTGTACTTGCGAGCCGCTTTAGCCCGCAGATTCTGCCGCCGGAGGCTGGCAGCCACGGTATTGCCAGCATCATTCAGGTCGTGGGTCAGCCTAGGGGCGCCTGAGCGCCCCTTGCCTTGCTGAAAGGCCTGAGCCACACGCTGGTCAGTGATGGCCTGCTGACGGCGCCGCGGGGATGGTACCCCAGCACGCTGACGCCAGGCATAGTAGCCGCTGCGTGCCACGCCGAGTACTAAATGCCTGACGATGCTGCTGGATAAAGGCGTACTTCACTTCAGGCTCTTCGCAAAGTACACCGCGGCCTTTTTTGTTATGGCCAATTCCTCCGACATTTCAGCGAGTTGCCGCTTAAGGCGGGCGTTTTCTTCGGCCAGTGACAGCTCGCGCTCGGAGGTTTTTTTCTTCTGCTGAGCCTTGGCACGCCATTGATAGAGCTGGCTGGGCTGCAAGCCCAGCTCACGGGCGGCAGCGGCAGCCCCCACTCGGTCAGCGAGGGCAAGTGCTTCCTCGCGGTAGGCATCGGAGTAACGGGCACGTGTTTTCTTCATCGGGGTAGCTTGCTTTGCCATGGGTCACCTCGTTGAGTGTATACCTTAACGGGGTGTCCACTGTTGGTGGGCAAGATCAGACGCTGCTTGCCCAGCAGTTGAAGCCGATCGTCTCCGAAGCCCTGAACAAGATGCGCCAGAGTCTGGCCCTGGTGTCGACGACGACGCACAGCTTCGAGGGGCGTTCGGTGACGATAGGGCTTTCCGACGACTTCGAGATCGCCATCGGTTCACGCTTGATGGCGCTTGCGGCTGACCGGGTGCCGGG
>NZ_JAKDUR010000045.1 GCF_030457605.1 Halomonas sp. | reverse complement strand
GAGCGGCTTTCGCTCTCCCTTGAGCGTCAGGCCGCGCGCGCGCAACAGGTGCGCCGCGCCAACGCCGGCAAAACCCCCGATACGCCGGCAGCGTCACCATCGTAGCTCGTGACACGATCCCGATCAGCCGGCAAGCATGCTCCCGATCAGCCCGAGCAAAAAGCCGGCCACTGCGCCAAGGGCAGGCATCCAGGTGTTTTCCAGTTTTGCCTGAGGCGCAATATCGTCAAACACCAGATATAAAATACCGCCGCTGGCAAACAACATCAGCGCTCCCATGATGCCGGGATACTGGCCCAGCCAGAAATAGCCGGCCAAACCGGCCACCGGCCCCAGCAGCGCCATGGCACAAAACGCGGTGATAATCACGCTCTGGGTCATTCTGGTTGAGCGGGCCAGCTCTTCAAAAGCATTAAAACCTTCGGGCAGGTTCTGCAGCGCAATCAGAAACGCCAGTAACAGGCCGGTATTTTCTCCGGCGGCAAATGCTGCCCCCAGCGCAATGGCCTCGGGAATAAAGTCCGAGAGCATCGCCACCAGCTGCCCGGCCGCGCTTTGCAGCCGGTTCAGGACAATATCCAGCAGAAAAAACGTCATCCCGCCGGCCGCAAAACAAAGTGCCGCGGCCAGCGTGGAGAGTTTGGCCACGCCATCGGGCACCAGTACCAATGCAATCGCCGAGATAAGCGCGCCGCCACCAAAGGCGACGATGAAATGCCGCCACTCACTGCCCAGCCACGCGGGATGCAGCTGATCAAAGCGGGCAAATACCGCCCCCGCCGGCATTGTTGCGCCGGCGCCTAACGCCAGCAGCAGAACCAGCACACTCTCGGGCATGTTCACGCTCCTCTTCCGGTCATGCTTTCGCCTTTACTGCGCGAGTGCTTTTGCCAGCGGCTCGCCGTTGTAAAGCGGTTGGCCGTTTTCCCAGGCAAAGATGTGTGGCGCCTCATCTTTTTCCAGCAGTGCCTGAAAGGCCGGCGGCAGCTCGGCCACGAGCGCGTCGGGCAGTTGAGCCACGTTAAGTTCGGCACTGACGCGAGGGGCCAGTTCGGCCTGCACCGCGTCCAGACTCATCGATGGGCGGCCCTGTTTGGCCTGATCGATACGGTGCGTCTCGGCGTCAAGCTTTGCCAGCAGCGCCTGGGTTGCCTCACGCGGCAAGTCATCGCCGTCAAACGCCAGCCGACCGGAAAGCTCGACGTTAGCGCGGCCAAGCATGGGCAGCTCGGTGTCAATATCCAGGGTATTGAGGTTCAGCACCGGAGAATGAGCCAGCAGCGTATGCACCTGCTGCCACAAGGTTTGCCTAATATCCCGGGACAAGGCTTGCTGTTGCTCAGGGGTCAGCACTTGTTGACCATCGGCATCTTCCAAGTGGCGCTCCAGCACGTCAGCCACGGCGTCAAAGACGGCGTAATCCAAACTCTCGGCGGTGATATCAAGCTCCGCATGGCCCGGCTCGCTATCCATGACAACGGCATCGGTCGCGGCAAAATAAAACCGGGAAGACAGCGTATCGCCATCAAGGGTCGCCGTGCTGCGGATTTCCGCCTCACCCAGGCTGATTGCCTCCATGGGCCCATCGCCGTTATCCACGATAACGCGGCCCTCGCCCATCGCAAAGCGGGCGTGCGAGCGCCCCTTTCCGGCCTCAGCGGAGATGTTATGCTCCAGCTCGGTGGCAAAATCGCTTATTTCAAGATTGCCACTGGCATCCTCAACGCGCACTTTGGGAATACGCATGTTCAGCGCAAAGTGCCTGTGCTGGTTATCCACATAGCCTTCGCCCTCGATCCGTTCAAGCGTCAAGGTACCGCCGTGGGCGCCCAGCTCATCGGTATTGAAGCGGTAATCGTACCGCTCACTGTCGAGCTCTGTCGTGAAGTGAACCACCCCTTCAAGAGCCTCACCGTTGAAAGTCATGGTGCCTTCAGCCTCACGGGACAAATAGCCCACGTCCATGGCCAGTTCACCGCCTACCCCGGGCACGTCCACCACGTCCAGCTGCGCAATAAGCGACGTCTTGCCCCATCCCTTGCGGATGTCTACGTCGCTCACATCAATCCGGGGGTCTTTTTCGATGGCTTCAATGCTCTGCTGAATCTGCTGCTCCGCGGCTTTTCCGGCCATGCTGTGGGCGATAAAACCGCCGCCGACGACAACAATGGCTCCGGCCACCACAATGATTTTTTTATCCACAATAAACGTCCTTATTTTTGCTAAGCTCTCACGATTCAACTGTCCGGACACGATGATGGCGCACAGACGACACAGCCGGTGTTAAATCGCGTCACCAACCTGCCGGATGCTAGCATGTTGCGGTTATCTTTTATGCCGGTTCAGCTGGCCGCGCCATCACTGCTATCAACCATTATTGACTATCGCCGCCTTGCACTCATTAGCTGACTGCCTATGCCCGCTTTCCTTGCCACATTGGGGTCTCCCTTGGGGATAACGTTTCGCCGCGCACGCTACCGTCGCCTGTCACGACTGGGCTTCAAGCTCTTCGCGATTATTCTGAGCATCAACGTAGCGATTTCCGTTGCGGTGTTTCTGGCTGTCTCCTACAGCATTGACCGCGGCTTTCTGGATTACCTGAATCAGGCTCAGGAACGTCGCGCCATGCTGCTGGCTGAAGGCCTTACCGTCCGCTGGCAGCAGCATCAGGACTGGGCCTGGCTGGAGCATGACCCGCTGCGCTGGCCGACCATCGTGTACCACGAGCTGGGCCGCGGTAACGATGAGCGCCCCTCACCGCTGGGCGAGGCACAGGACTTTGCCCTGCGTGCGCCGGACGGGCGCTTTATTGTCTCGCCCCCGCACGCCGAGGATACGCCTATCCGCTGGCACTGGTTGCCGTTGACCGCCGGCGAGAAGGAAATCGGCTCGCTCGGATTCCGGCCGCCCCAGGAAATCCTCAAGCGCATGGAAAACCGCTTTCTCGACCGCCAGCGCAGCAACCTGTCATTGATCATTGTCTCGCTGGGTATTGCCTCGTTGCTGCTGGCCGGGGGGCTTTCGTGGTGGCTGGGCCGGCGTGCCCGCACCCTTGCTGCAGGGGCATTGCGTCTGACCAAGGGCGACTACCACATCCGTCTGCCCGTCAGCGGCCGCGACGAGCTGTCACGCCTGGCACGAGACTTCAACGTGCTGGCCTCAACGCTGGAAGCCAACCGCAACGCCCGGGCACGCTGGGTCTCGGATACCGCCCACGAACTGCGCACGCCGCTGGCCGTGCTGCGCGGTGAGATCGAAGCCATGCAGGACGGCATCCGCCCGCTCAATACCGACAATCTCGGCTCGCTGGCGCAAGAGGTCGGCCAGCTCGAACGTCTGGTCACCGATTTGCGCCTGCTGTCCCAAAGCGATGCCGGGGCACTGGATATTCAGCTGGCACCGTTTGACCTGAGTGACAGCCTGCAAAGCCACCTGAACGATGCCAAACGCTGGCTTGAAGACACCGGGTTTACGCTTACCGAAGAGCTGGCACCGGGGCTACAAATACGCGGTGATGCCCAGCGTCTGCGCCAGCTATGGCATAATCTGCTGGATAACAGCTGCGCCTACACCAACGAGCCGGGCACGTTTAACGTCACGCTCACCCGCCAGCATGATCAAGCCGTACTGATCTGGGAAGACAGCGCACCCGGAGTGCCCGAGCACGAACTCGCCCGACTGACCGAGCGCCTTTACCGTGTGGAAGGTTCCCGCAACCGCTCAAGCGGCGGCAGCGGTCTGGGGCTTTCCATTGTCAGCGCCCTGATGGAAGCCCATGGCGGCCAGCTGGACGCCTCGGCTTCGCCGCTGGGCGGATTGCGCTGGACGCTGCGCTTTCCCCTGTTATCGCCCGTCTGATGTTGTCGCCAACCTGATTTTTCCGTGAGTGCCCCATGACCACTGATGCCTCTTTACTGATTGTTGAAGACGAACCCAAAATTGCCCGCCTGATGTCAGATTACCTGGAGACCCATGGATTTGACGTCACCACCCTTGGCGACGGCAACGCTGTCATGCCATGGCTTGAAGAACAGCAGCCGGCGCTGATGCTTCTGGATCTGATGCTGCCAGGCCAGGATGGTCTGACCCTGTGCCGCAGCATTCGCGAGCGCTACCCGCAAATTGCCATCATCATGGTGACCGCCAAGGTCGAAGAGGTAGATCGCCTGCTGGGCCTTGAACTGGGTGCCGATGACTATATCTGCAAGCCATTCAGCCCCCGCGAAGTAGTGGCACGCGTCAAGGCCGTGCTGCGGCGCAGCCAGGCTGCCGAAAGTGCCTCGCTCGGCACCGACAACCCCGACGCTCCCGTGCATCTTGACGAGGATGGCTGGCAGGCCATGGCCGGTGGCCAGGATCTGGGGCTGACCGCCGTCGAGTTTCAGCTGCTGCGTGTGATGATGCGCGCACCGGGGCGCATTTTCAGCCGTGAACAGTTGATGGATCACATGTACCGTGACAACCGCATTGTCTCGGAGCGTACCGTGGACAGCCACGTTAAAAAATTACGCAAGAAAATCAATGAAATACTGCCCGAGCGCGAAATCATTCGCTCGGTTTACGGCGTGGGGTACAAATACCAGCCAGATGAATAACGCGCCGCAGCGCACGAAGGTCACGATTGTTACACACTCACTGCAAGGGTTTTGCACCGAGACGCGTAATCCTTGAAGTCACAACCCAGCAGGAGTTCGCTATGAAATCGCTGATGACACCGTTTAAAAAACCCGCCATGATCCAGCGTAGCAAAGGCCTCGCGCCCTTGTTGCTCGCCGCCGCGCTGATGCCGCTGGCCTTGTCCGCTCATGCGGCTCCGGACGCCACACAGGGCGATACCGCCGCTGCCGGGCACACCCAGAGCAAAATGCCCGCAGCGCTCAAGGCACGCATGGAAGAGCGCCGCCAGGCCGTGTATGAAGAAGCCGACATTGACAAGGCGACCCAGAAAGAGCTCAACGCCGCGCAGAAAGAGCACTACGAAGCGATGCACAAACTGCGCCAGGAGCATCGCGAGCGCATGCAGGACATCCTGACCGAAGAGCAGCAGCAGTCGCTCAACCAGGCAATGCGCGACATGCAAAGCCAGCACCACGGCAAGCAGGTCGCTCCCGGAGAAGGTAAAGCTGCCGAATAAGCGCGCTTGCCTTGCTGCTCATGAAAACGCCCGGCCATGGCCGGGCGTTTTTGCGTGGGCCGATGACACTGGCCGCAACTGCTAGAAAAACCCCATCGGGTTGATGTCGTAGCTCACCAACAGATTTTTGGTCTGCTGGTAGTGTTCAAGGGCCATCTTGTGGGTTTCACGGCCTACACCGGATTTCTTGTAGCCGCCAAACGCCGCGTGCGCCGGGTACTGGTGATAGCAGTTGGTCCACACGCGACCGGCCTGAATACCGCGCCCCATGCGAAACGCCACGTTGATATCCCGGCTCCATACGCCGGCGCCCAGACCGAATTCCGTGTCGTTGGCAATCGCCAGGGCTTCCGCTTCATCCTTGAACGTGGTCACGGCAACGACCGGGCCAAAGATTTCCTCCTGAAAGACACGCATCCTGTTGGAGCCTTTCAGCAGCGTCGCCTGAATGTAATAGCCCTGATTGAGGCTTTCATCAAGGGATTCCTTGTCACCACCGGTGAGAAACTCGGCCCCTTCATTCCGGGCAACATCCATATACGACATGATTTTATCGAACTGCTCGCGGGAAGCCTGAGCGCCCACCTGCACGTCGGTGTCCAGCGGGTTTCCCCGCTTGATCGACAGCGTGCGCTCGACCACCTTTGCCATGAAGTCGTCGTACATGCTTTCCTGCACCAGCGCGCGGGACGGGCAGGTACAGACTTCGCCCTGGTTCAGAAAGGCCAGCACCAGCCCTTCCACGGCTTTATCAATGAACTCGGGCTCGGCGTTCATGATGTCGGCGAAATACACGTTGGGCGACTTGCCGCCCAGCTCCACAGTGGACGGAATGATGTTTTCCGCCGCACTTTTCAGAATCTGCGACCCTACCGGGGTGGAACCGGTAAAGGCGATTTTGGCAATGCGTGGGCTTGACGCCAGTGCCTGACCCACTTCTTCGCCAAAGCCGTTGACGATATTGATCACGCCGGGCGGCAGCAAGTCGCCGATCAGCTTCATCAGCTCCAGAATCGAGGCCGGCGTTTGTTCAGCAGGCTTGAGCACCACGCAATTGCCGGCGGCCAGCGCCGGGGCCAGCTTCCACGTCGCCATCAATAGCGGGAAGTTCCACGGAATGATCTGCCCCACCACGCCCAGCGGCTCGTGAAAATGGTAGGCCACGGTATTGGCGTCGATATCTGCGGCCGCCCCTTCCTGCGCGCGAATGCAGCCGGCGAAGTAGCGGAAGTGATCCACCGCCAGCGGCAGGTCGGCGTTGAGACACTCGCGCACGGCCTTGCCGTTATCCCAGGTTTCCGCCACGGCGAGCTTTTCAATGTGCTGCTCGATGCGGTCGGCGACTCTCAGCAGCACGTTGCCGCGCTCCTGCGGCGAGGTCTTGCCCCATTCGGGGGCTGCGCGGTGGGCAGCGTCCAGCGCCTTGTCGATATCTTCGGCGGTCGAGCGGGGAATCTCGCAAAACACCTCGCCGTTGACGGGGCTCACGTTATCGAAATACTCACCTTTGACCGGCGGCACAAATTCGCCGCCGATGTAGTTACCGTAACGCGTGTCGAACGTGATCAGGGAATCGGCGTCGCCGGGGTTGGCATAGATCATGGCGTGGCTCCTGCATATTATTATTGGATACCGAGAATGATTGGGCGCTTACGGTTGCCGGATGCGCTGGTTATCTACCCGACCAGTGTTGGCTAATCCGCGCTCAGGTAAAATCATCCAAACGTCGAAGAGCCGGGCCACATTGCCCGGCTCTTCCACATAAACCCTGATACTCACCAGCTCACGCTTATCCTAGCGCACGATCATCACCGACATTTTGGCGTGATGCACTACGTGCTCGGCGTTTGGCCCGAGCACATAATCGACAAACTTGCGCTTGGTGTGCGAAGCCATGACGATCAGGTCAATATCCAGCTGGTTGCCCACCTTGATGATCGCCTCCCACGGCGAGCCGTCAACGATCACGCTCTGGGTCTGTATCTCATCGGGAATGTTATCGCTGATGAAGTCGCGCTGGGCCTCGGCCACCGCGGCGTGGGCTTCCCGTGAGAAGTTTTTGGGAAAGTAGGCCCCCACCATCGGCATTTTGACATCCGGCAGCACGGTGACCACGTGAAGCGAGGCGTCAAACGTCTCACACAACGTGATTGCCGTGGGCAACGCCTTTTTCCACGAGGCTTCTTCGTTGATATCCACGGGCAGCAGAATTTTACGATACATGCGCCTCTCCCCCTATGCCGTAGCCACGGGCGATTGTTCACGACGGCGACGACCGCGTTGCAGCGCCACCACAAGCCCGAAAATACCCAGTGCGGGTAGCCACATCCACTCTTTGGTCCAGCGGTCGACCGGCGCCTGCACCTGAATGATTTCCTGATCGAAATCAAAGCCCATCTCGGCTGCCTGACTGCCGTAGGTGACCATGTCCACCACGGCTTTGCCGTCATCCACCAACAGCTCGATACCCAGGTTGTCGAGCCGCTCCTGGCCGGTCTCGCCATCCGGCACCGGCAGTGTCATGTAGGTGGTCATCGGCTCGCCGTAGGCATCAAGCCCGCTGATCTGCAGACGCAGCGTGGTATCGGCATCCACGTTGCCCAGCGCCTCGACAAACTGCGTCGGGGGGATGTCGCGGTAAGGATCGTGCAGTTGATCCATCCAGAAGCCGGGGCGAAACAGGGTAAAGGCCACCAGCAACAGCAGTGCCGACTCATACCAGCGGTTACGCGTGAGCATGAAGCCCTGGGTCGCGGCGGCAAAAATCAGCATGGCGATGGTCGCCACGATAAAGATCAGCACGCCCTGCAGCAGGCTGACGTCGATCAGCAGCAGGTCGGTGTTGAAGATGAACAGGAACGGCAGCGCAGCGGTACGCAGGCTGTAGTAAAACGCCTGAAAACCGGTGCGGATGGGGTCGCCGCCGGAAATCGCCGCCGCCGCAAACGAGGCCAGCCCCACGGGCGGGGTCACGTCTGCCATGATGCCGAAGTAGAACACGAACAGGTGCACGGCAATCAGCGGCACCAACAGGCCGTTTTGCTGGCCCAGCTGGATGATCACCGGCGCCAGCAGTGCCGAGACCACGATGTAGTTGGCCGTGGTCGGCAGCCCCATACCCAGAATCAGGCTGAGCACAGCGGTAAAGAACAGGATGAGCAGCAGGTTGCCCATGGCGATGGTTTCCACCACCTCGGCCAGTACCAGCCCGACGCCGGTTTGTGACACGGCCCCCACGATAATCCCCGCAGTGGCGGTGGCAATACCGATGCCGATCATGTTGCGCGCCCCGGTGACAAGCCCGCTCCAGAGATCCATGACGCCCTCTTTCATGTCGACGCGCATGTCGCTTTTGCCGCGGAAAGCGGCAATGATCGGGCGCTGGGTCAGCATGATGAACACCATGAACACCGTCGCCCAGAATGCCGACAGCCCCGGTGAGAGCCGCTCGACCATCAAGCACCAGATCAGCACGATAACCGGCAGAATATACTGCAGCCCGACCATCACCGTGGGACGCGTCTGCGGCAGTTCAAAAATCGGCTTGTCCGGGTCATCCAGCTCAAGCTCGGGGTAGCTTGCCGCCACTTTCAGCAGCGCCACGTAAATCACCACCAGACCGGCCGCTATCACCCAGGGAGCCGAGGCGCCCAACACGGGTTTCAACCAGCCAAGGCCGTAATACACGCCCAACGCGGTGGCCATCATCAGCAGCAGCCCACCCAGAAACCCTGCCACTTTGCGTACCAGCGGCCTGGGCGGATTGGTGCTTTCAAGCCCCTGCATACCGGCTTTAAGCGCTTCAAGGTGAACAATATAAATCAAAGCGATGTAGGAAATAAGCGCCGGCAGAAACGCGTGCTTGATCACTTCCACGTAGGAAATGCCCACGTATTCGACCATCAAAAATGCGGCTGCGCCCATCACCGGCGGCATGATCTGCCCGTTGACCGAGGAGGCCACCTCAACTGCCCCGGCTTTCTCGGCGGGGAAACCGACCCGCTTCATCATCGGGATGGTGAAGGTACCGGTGGTGACGGTATTGGCAATGGACGAGCCCGAGATCAGCCCGGTCATGCCCGAGGCCACTACCGCGGCCTTGGCGGGCCCCCCCTTGTAGTGGCCCAGCAGGGAAAACGCGACCTTGATGAAATAGTTGCCCGCGCCAGCCTTGTCCAGCAGCGCACCAAACAGCACAAACAGGAAAACAAAACTGGTCGAGACCCCCAGCGCGATACCAAATACGCCCTGAGTCGTCAGCCACTGGTGATTAATCAGGCCAAACGGGCTGACGCCACCGTGGGCGAGAATGCCCGGCATCCACGGCCCGGCAAGGGAATACACCAGAAATACCGTGGCCACAATCATCAACGGCGGCCCCAACGCCCGGCGTGTGGCTTCCAGCAACAGCAAAATACCCATCACCCCTACCACCACATCCTGTAACAGCGGTGCGCCGGGGCGTTGGGCAAGGGATTCGTAGAACAAAAACATATAGGCGCCACAGAAGGCCGCCAGCCCGGCAAGAATCCAGTCCTGCAGGGGAATATAGTCCCGCGGCGAGCGCTTCAGCGCCGGATAGGCCATGTAGGCCAGAAACAGGGCAAACGCCAGATGCACGGAGCGCGCTTCCGTGGCATTGAACACCCCGAAGCCGAAAATGAACGGCAAGGGTGAGGCAATCCAAAGCTGAAAAAGCGACCAGACTGCGGCAATGCTCACCAGCAGTTTGCCCGGCACACCCTTGGGTTTACGCGCGCCGGAATCGGTCGATGCGACCATATCGTCAAGATCGGTGTGAGGCGCTGTTGCCTCGTCCGATGGCGTATTCGACTTCGGCGCTTTTTTGCTGTGCTCTGTCATAAGCAAGCCCTGCACAAAAATGGATAACAAAGCGCAATACCAGAAGAAGGCAAACTGCACTCCTGAGCGCGTGGACGGCGATTTTCGTCGCCTTTGGCCGCCTCTGCAATCATTGCTTCACCAGCCTTGTTGTATCAATCAGCATAGTCGGCTCACACCCGCGTGACACAAAACCTCGCGTGGCTCAAAACCAGCTATCCGCTTTTCGGCCATACGTTGCCGGAAACGCAGCGCGCGGCTCCGTCGGGAGCCGCGCGCATCACGTACAAAAAGCGATAGGTTGCTCCGCTTTCTGTCTTACTCGATCCAGCCCTGCTCGCGATAGTAGCGGGCAGCACCTTCATGCAGCGGTGCGGAAAGGCCGCTGGTGACCATGTCTTCGGGGTCGAGGTTCTCAAACGCCGGGTGCAGGCGCTTGAAGCGGTCAAAGTTGTCGAATACCGCCTTGACGGTCTGGTAGACCACGTCATCGTCGGTATCTGCCGTGGTCACGAAGGTCGCGGCGACGCCGAAGGTTTCCACGTCATCGGGGTTGTTCTTGTACAGCCCGCCCGGGATAACCGACATGGAGTAGTAGGGATATTCATCGACGATGCCCTGAATATCTTCATCGTTGAGCGGGATCAGGTGGGCATCAACGGTAGTGGTAGCTTCCTGAATCGCGCCGTTGGGATGGCCGACCACGTAGGTCATGGCGTCAATGTTGTTGTCCGCCAGCGCCGAGGCCATCTCTGCTGCATCAAGCTGGGAGGCCAGCGAGAACGTGTCCTTGTCCCAGCCCTTGGCATCCATGACCACTTCCATGGTGTTGCGCTGGCCGGAACCGGGGTTGCCGATATTGACACGCTTGCCTTCCAGGTCGTCCAGGGTTTCGATACCCGAGTCGGCCCGGGCCAGAAGCGTCAGCGGCTCGCCGTGGATGCGGAATACCGCGCGCAGGTCGTCATAGGCATCGCCTTCGAAGTTGCCCGTGCCGTTGTAGGCCTGGTATTGCACATCGGACTGCACCACACCCATGTCCAGCTCGCCGGACTTGATGCCGTTGATGTTGGCCACCGAGCCGCCGGTAGACGGCGCGTTACAGCGGATGTTCTGCTCTTCGCTGTTCTTGTTGACCAGCCGGCAGACCGACTGCCCTACCACGTAGTAAACACCGGTCTGACCACCGGTACCGATGGTAACGTAGCTTTCTTCCTGAGCCACGGCGGGCGACGCAAACGTAGCGGCAGCCAGCAGTGCGCCGGAGAAGGCGGCAGTAGAAAATACATGACGTTTCATGAACATTCCCCTTTATTCTGGTGTTGTAAATTATCGTCGTGCTGTGGGTTCGTCGCAGGCAGCCATCTGACGTTCCAGCCTGGGCGGCCAGCGACAGATCGGGCTCCGCCAAACTGCAAAATAGGGTGCCAGACGCCCCATTACAAGCTTTAATGCATTACATCGCCTGTTTCCTGGACTATCGGCTTAGGCTTTTCTCTTACGCTTACGTCTCAAGGACTTGCGAGCAAAAAACCGGCGCCACTCTGTGTTAACGACAGCTTAGCCGAATCGGGCGTTTATCTTTCGTTTAAAAAATGCCGTTTTACCTCAACGCCGAAAGTACATCCTGACTATTCAGGCTGACACTGCCCGGAGAGTACCGCTGTCGAGACACAGTCGCCTTCACTGATGCCCCGCTCGGCAAAGTAGCCGGCGTTGACCTCAAGCGCGGCGTGATACGCGCGACCTGGCGCATAGGTGGGGCACTGTGCCGGCTTTCCTGCCTCGCAGGGCGGCATGGTTTGCAGGCTGACAATATGCCCGTCACCATCAATAAAGGCGATATCCAGCGGGATCAGTGTGCGGTACATCCAGAACGCGCTGCGCGCTGACTGGCGCCGCTCATACACAAACAGCATGCCGCTATCGGTGCCAAGCGAGGTGCGCCCCATCAACCCCTGGGCACGCTGCTCCGGCGTTTGAGCCACCTCGACGTTGAGCCGGTGCGGCCCCCGGGCCGTGTGTATCACCGCCACGGCACGCCCCCCCGCAGCCGGTGATTGCGCCCACAGCCAGCGGGCAGGCAGTAAGGCGACAGCCGGCAGCATCAGTGCGGCACTCAGCAGGCGACGACGGGTAAGCATCATGGCAATGTCCTTGTGTGGGCCAACGGGCAGAGGATAGCGTACAAAAAAGTGACCGCACAGACACAACAAAGCC
>NZ_JAKDUR010000106.1 GCF_030457605.1 Halomonas sp. | reverse complement strand
TTTCTGGGCGAGCAGTCTTCACCCGAGCGCTATTTTGCGCTGGCCGACTGCTATGTCCTGCCGGCGCGTTACGAGCCGTTCGGCTTTACCGTGCTCGAAGCGTTGGCCTGCGGCACGCCGGTGATTACCACGCAACGCTGTGGTGCCAAAGAGGTGGTTACGCCCGAGGTGGCAACGGTGATCGACTCGGCCGACAACGTGGCGGCACTCACCCGGGCGATGGCACACTGGGCCGGGCACAAAGGCGATGCGGCGCTTGAGGGACGCTGTCGCGCGCTGGCGCTGACGCTCGACGTGGAGGAAATCATGGCGCAGAACTACCGGCAACTGCTCGTCGTTCATCAGCACAAGCAGGCGACCCGATGATCGATGTCGCCACGTGGCGGGTCATCGGCCGGGGCGATGAGCGGATCTGCTATCAGCATCCCGACGATCCCGCCCGCTGCGTCAAGCTCAGCCGGCGGGACAAGGCCAAGCAAACCCGGCGCGAGCTGCGCTATTTCCGCCTTCTGAGCCGCCGCGGCGTGCCGTTCACGCTGATTCCCGAATTTTTCGGCGTGGTCAAAGGCGAGGGCGTGATCGGGATCGAGCAGCAGCTGGTGCTGGATGATCGGGGCGAATTGCCGCCCAACGTGGCGGACTACCTCGCCGCGCCGCTGACGCCGCAGCAGGCAAGCCGCTTTTGGGCCGGGATGGGCGCGCTAAAAGCCTATCTGCTGGCCTATAACGTGGTGCCCTGCGATCTGGTGATGAGCAACCTGCTGGTGATCGAGCGGGAGGATGCCACCACCGTCATGCTGATCGACGGTCTGGGCGCCTCGGAGTTTATTCCGCTGCCCGACTACGTACCCTGGCTCGGGCGGCGCAAGATCCGGCGCAAATGGACCAAGTTTATAGCCAAAACGGTCAAGCCGCGCTTTGCTGCGACCCGGCCCTGTCAGCCCCGATAGCCGGCGATAATGTGCTCGCCGGCGTGCGCCGCTGCGTCGAGATCGACAAATTTGTTAAGCGAGCGTTCCAGCCGAGTGAGATTGGCCCGCTGCCATTTGCCCGGCGCGCGCAGCCGGCAGCGGTCAAGGTCGATCAGCCACGGCGTGTCGTCGGCATCAATCAGGATATTGCGTGCGTTGAGATCGACGTGATCAAGCCCCGCGTCGTGAAAGCGGCGGATCATGCGGCCCACGCGCTCAAGCAGTGACGGCGTGGCCGTGGCGTTTGCCAGCCGCTCGGCGAGCGCCCCGGCGCCGGCAATGCGCCAGGTGATCAGCGCGGCCTCGTAGGCCGGCCCATGGCGGGTAACGCAGACGGCCACCGGGCGGGGCACCGGCAGGCCCAGTGTAAACAGCCGGGCGGTCAGGCGTATTTCGCGAAAGGCGCGGGTGCGTTCAATGCCCGTCCACAGGTAGCGCGCACGGCTCAGCCGGGCGACCAGCCCGCCGCGCCGGTAGGGGCGCAGCACCCACTGCTCTGCCGCCCCTGCGTACGGGGTGATGAACAGGCTGCTGCCGCGCCCGGGCGCCTCGCCCGTTACCTGCCCGCGCGCGCGCCAATAGTCCGGGGAAAAATGATCCGGAAGAAAAGCGCCCGAAGGGAGCAGCGCAGGCTGGGTTTTGTGTGATTCCGGCGCGTCACATAGAATGTCTGCATCGTGTAACATCAGACTCTTTTTCTGCCGGAGTGCCGCTAAGCGCATGAAGCCCTCTCTGCCTGCCAATCCTCGCCATATTGCCATTTTACGCCTGTCCGCGCTGGGCGACGCGTGCAATCTCGTGCCCACCATACGCGCGTTGCAGCGCCGTTGGCCGCAGGCGCGTATTACCTGGATCATCGGCAAGGGGGAGCACAGTTTACTGGCGGGGCTTTCCGGCGTCGAGTTCGTGGTCTACGACAAGTCCAGCGGGTTGGCCGGCATGCGTGCGCTGTGGCGCGAACTGAGGGATACCCGCTTTGATATCCTGCTGCACATGCAACAGGCGCTGCGTGCCAGCGTGCTCTCGCTGGGGCTCAAGGCCGACGTGCGGCTGGGCTTTGACAAGGCCCGCGCCAAGGACGCACAGAACTGGTTTACCCAGCACCAGCTACCCGCGCACCCTCGCGCCCACGTGCTTGAGTCGTTCATGGATTTTGCTCGCGCGCTGGGAGTCGAGGACGATCGGCCGGAATGGAATCTGGCGGTGCCGCCGGAGGCCTACGACGAGGCGCGCCTGATTAGCGGCGAAGCGCCGTATCTGGTGATCAACCCCTGCAGCAACGTGCGGCTGCGCAATTTTCGTAACTGGTCGGTGGAAGGCTACGCCAGCGTGATCGAACACGCCTGGGT
>NZ_JAKDUR010000105.1 GCF_030457605.1 Halomonas sp. | reverse complement strand
GCACTTCACCGGTCGAAATTTCGACTGCGCGCAGGGTTACCGTCACCTGGTCGACCTGATATTCCCCGGAGGCGCCAATGCCGAAATACTCCGCGCCGGCGCCGCCGGTACGTACGTTGGATTCATAGGCGATGATGCCCCCCTCAAGCATGACCGAGGCCGAACGCAGGGACGGCAGGGTATCCGGGCGGCCAAAGCGCTCGAATTCTGCGCGTATGATGCGGCGCTCGGTCAGCAGGTTTTGCAGGCCGATCCGTTCAAGGGGAATAAACCAGCCGGAATCTGCCAGTGCCCCGGTAAGCATGGCGGCAGCGCCCTGGGTTACCGCCGTGGAAAAGGTACTGGCCGGCGCCGGGCGATATTGGCCGGTCTGATCGCGGAAGTCATACACCGAGACAAAGATGCGCCCGGAAGGTGGCGGTAGCGATACCAGATCCTGGTAGGTGGCACCGCGCGGGGTCAGCGTGGCTTGAACACCTTCAAGGTGTTCCGAATTCGCGACGACACCGGCACAGCCGCTGAGAACGACGCATAATACGAGGATAGCTGCTGCTTTCATGGTTATTATTCTCCTGCTTGACGGTAACAACCTGTATGGGACGAACCGAGGCTGATCAGGGATTGAACAGACCGCCGACGCTGATATTGGTGACATCGCCCGTGAGTTTGTCGACAACGCGCACGACCAGTTCGCCGCCTTCGTCGCTGACCACGACGCCGAACTCTTCGCTGTCAAAGCTGCCCTGGGAGACGTCGCCCGAGCTGACATCGGCAATCAGCTGCGATATCAGCCGGCTTTCCAGGCTCTGCAGAAGACGTTCCGTGGCCGAAGTTGGCGTTGAGCGCCGCAGGTTGGGGTCCTTGTTGGTGTCCTGAGCCTGTGCCTTGCCCAGCAGGTAACTACCGTTAAAAGGATCGCCGCCAAATGACGGGTTGATGGGTTGGTAGACAAGCTCTCCGGCGTAGCCTGAAAGCGGCATGCACACAAGCATTGTGGCAATGGTGAAACACTTGGCACCCCTCAGGGAGCGACTTTTGCGGATCATGGGTGTCATTAGAATAACTCCTCGCTTCCCAGGTCTTTATCAGAGGTGATGGCGGCTTCAAGTCGCTGGCGCAAAAGCGCCTGTTCCACGACCTGCACGGCGTCTTCAGCGGCGCGGTCGGCTTCGTTAATGCGGGGCGAAAGCTGCGTGCGGAAGTACATGCGATTGCCTTCCATGATCCATAGCTGGCTGCCCCAGCGCGCGTCCGGGCGTTCACGAATGGTAATGGTGGCGTTGCCAATTATCGGGTTGCCCATCGCTTGCTGGCTAAAGGCGCGGTAGAAGGTTTTACCCGCCATGGTGACGGTACGATCCACCATGACGCCGGTCAGCTCACTGCCCGTGGGTGCTGGCTGCACAACGGGGCCGTCAGGGCTTTCCACGCGGTTTATCGCCTCGATTTTCTCTTCTTCGGCCTGCCGTTGTGCCTGCTGGCGCTGGGCAGCGTCGGGCAGGGCAGCGGCTTCTTCGGCATGGGCGGTGACAAGCCCGGCCGGCGCCAGCAGGCTTAGCGGCACCAGCAGCAAAACGCGGATGAAAGGGAGAGTACGCATAACAATATCCTTTGCGCCTTTACTTTTCAGGGCGCTGCTGGAGGTTGCGAACGGTGTCGACGTTCGGCACCAGCGGGCCCAGATTCTGGTGTATCCAGTTGAGTGCCTGAATACGGTTATGCACGTTGATTTTGCGAAAGATGTTGTAAAGGTGGGATTTCACCGTGTGCTCGCTGACAAACAGCTTTTCGGCAATTTGCTGATTGGACGAGCCGGCACTTAGCAGCGAGATGATTTCCATTTCCCGGTTGGTCAGGCCGCAGGCAGGCCGAAAAGCGTTGCTCTGGTACTTGCGATAAAACAGGATCAGCCGTGACATCAGGTCTCGCGACATCCACAGGTCTCCTTCAAGCAGGGTGTGGATACCTTTACAGATCACTTCCAGACTTTCGTTGCGGTAGAAGATGCCCTTTAGCTGCGTGCAGGTCAGGGCTCTTAGTGCATGATCCAGATCGCTTACATTAAGCGCTGCTACCGGTGCCCTGACGAGTGATTCCGGCAATGCTTCCTGCCATGCGGGCAGTGCATCGGCAGCGATGTGGTCACTGTCAATCAATAGCAGCGCGCGATGTTCTGCCGAAGCCCTGAAGGGTGCCGTGGGCGCCTGAACACGAATATCGCAGCCGGTATGCTCGGTAAGATAATCAGCAAATAGCTGAGTTTGTGGGCTTTTTTCGGTAATGAGATAAACGGTGCCGGTACTCTTGTCCTGAGACATGGAGATGATCCTCGTGCAGATAAA
>NZ_JAKDUR010000104.1 GCF_030457605.1 Halomonas sp. | reverse complement strand
GCACTATGGCCAACTATTCTACCAATGAATTCAAGGGCGGTTTAAAGGTAATGCTTGACGGCGATCCGTGCTCGATCGTCGAGAACGAGCTGGTCAAGCCGGGCAAGGGGCAGGCGTTCAACCGGGTCAAACTGCGCAACCTGATGACCGGCCGCGTGGGCGAGCGCACGTTCAAGTCCGGCGATTCCCTCGAAGGCGCTGACGTCATGGAGCTTGAGATGGAGTACCTCTACACCGACGGTGACATGTGGTATTTCATGCAGACCGACGGCTCCTTCGAGCAGTACGCGGTAGAAAAGAAAGCGCTGGGCGATACCGAAAAATGGCTCAAGGAGCAGGTGCCCTACACCGTAACGCTGTGGAACGACAACGCCATTCAGATCACGGCGCCCAACTTCATCGAACTGGAAGTGACCGAAACCGACCCCGGCCTGAAAGGCGACACCGCCCAGGGCGGCTCCAAGCCGGCCACGCTGTCTTCCGGCGCGGTGGTTCGCGTGCCGCTGTTCATCAACGAAGGCGAAGTGCTGAAAATTGATACCCGCACCGGGGACTATGTGTCCCGCGCCTGATGAGCGACTGGGAACCCTCGGCCTCGATTGAGACGCTGCGCGCGCGGGCGCAACTGTTAGCCCGCGTGCGCGCGTTTTTTGCCGAACGCGACGTGCTGGAGGTGGAAACTCCGATGCTGGGGCAGGGCGGCAGTACCGATGTCCACCTGGCCTCGCTTTCTGCCGAGGCGCGTACGCCCGCGGGGCGTCAGCGGCTGTGGCTGCAAACCTCGCCCGAGTTTCACATGAAGCGGCTGCTTGCCGCAGGCAGCGGGCCCATCTTCCAGCTGGCCAAAAGCTTTCGCGACGGCGAAGTCGGCGGCCGCCACAATATCGAATTTACCATGCTGGAGTGGTATCGGCCGGGCTTTGGCCTGAGCGCGCTGCTGGACGAAACCGCCGCGCTGATCCGCACTATTCTGCCTGACTGTGTATTGCCCGAAGCGCAAGGCGTGCCCAAGCGCCACGGCAACCTCAAGCGCTACGGCAATCTCAAGCGCTACGCTTATCGCGAGCTGTTTCATACCCACCTCGACATCGATCCTTTCAACGTATCGCTTGAGCGCCTGCGCAAGCTTGCTGCCGAGCGCGGCTTCATGCACGCCGGTGCGCTTGATCATGAGCCACGCGACACCTGCCTGGATTTACTCATGAGCATGGTGATCGAGCCTACGCTTGGTCAGAGTGGAGAAGGCCTGGGCGAGCTGGTGGCGGTGGTGGACTACCCGGCCAGCCAGGCCGCTCTTGCCCGTCGTCATGTAGACGACTACGGCGACGAGGTCGCCTCGCGCTTCGAGCTTTACCTGAACGGTATAGAGCTTGCCAACGGCTACGACGAGCTGACTGACCCCGTCGAGCAGCGCGCCCGCTTTGACGAAGACAACGCCGAACGCCGCAGGCTCGGGTTTGACGAAGTTGACGTGGATACACGCCTCGTCGCGGCCCTTGAGCACGGCCTGCCCGAAGGCAGCGGCGTGGCGCTGGGGTTCGACCGGCTGATTCAGCTGGCGCTGGGCAAACCGCGCCTGAGTGATGTGATCAGCTTTGATACGACGCGGTGTTGAGCAGAAGATAGCGTTGAAGGGGGGAGTAAAAGACGTACCTTCGGCAAGACAACTTTTCCTGTAAGTAACATCGTGAGGTAAATCATGCCCGTTTGGCTATTAACGCTATCGATCGTATCACTGCTGGTGGCGGTAGCCATCGCGCTGTGGATCGCGGTGGACTGCCGGCGCCACCCGCAGCATATGGCCATCATGGGCCTGGTGTGGCCGCTGTGTGCGCTGTTTGGCTCGTTGCCGTTGCTGTGGTTTTACCTGCGCCACGGCCGGGCGAGCGGCGGGCATCATCACCATGGTGATACGCCTTTGCCGATTGCCGTGGCCAAGGGCACGCTGCACTGCGGTTCGGGCTGTACGCTGGGCGACATGCTGGGTGAGCCGCTGGCGCTTGCGCTGCCGGCCATACTGGTGCCGCTGGGTTGGCCGGGCCTCTTTGCGGAAAAAATGTTCGCGGTCTGGATTCTGGACTTCATCCTGGCGTTCGGTATCGGCATCATTTTTCAGTATTTTGCCATTGCGCCCATGCGCAATCTGCGTCCGCTGGCGGGGCTAAAGGCGGCGGTCAAGGCCGATACGCTATCGTTGATCAGCTGGCAGCTGGGGATGTATGGAGCCATGGCCATTGCCGTGTTTGCCATTTATCGCCCGCTGTTCGGCACTGAGCCGGATGCTTCATCCCCCGTTTTCTGGTTCACCATGCAGTTTGCGATGATTGCCGGCTTTATCACCGCCTGCCCGATGAACTGGTGGCTGATTCGTATGGG
>NZ_JAKDUR010000002.1 GCF_030457605.1 Halomonas sp. | reverse complement strand
TCATGTTATCCCTCCGCCGTGGTGAATACATAAAAGGTAGTCTACTTGCTCTTACTGTAGACCGAGTCGCACGCTTTAACAACGACTTGTGTGTCCGCCCTGTGTGCCAGAGACGTGGTTGGCAATCGGGCATCGGGAGCTTGTATTCGGCCTGAAATGAGATACCCGAACGGAAGTAAGCCTGCGTGCAGGCCCGTATTTAACAAAGCCCGTATTTAACAAAACAGAGGCGAGAGCATGGAATGGTTGATTATCGGGTTTATCGTGCTGATGGTGATATCGCCGGTTGTGTGGCTCAAACCCAGCCCGCGTCAGCAAAGGCATACGCAGCTGCGCGCGATGGCGCGCCACAAAGGCGTTGAAGTGCTCAGGCAGGAAGTGCCGTTGCACCTGATCAAGGAAAAAATGCCGGCTTACCGGCTGCGCTACCCCGGTGAACACCCGGGGCCTGATTTCGTACTGGTGCGAGACGGCTTTGCCAGTGCCGCGCTTGTCCGCTACACCGAGGGCTGGCGCTTTCGTGTTGCGCCGCTGCGGCCACTGCCTGAGGCAGCGCAGAGGCAGCTGCAGGAACTCATAACGCTGTTGCCCGATGACGTATTGATGGTGCAGTCAAGCGAAGTCGCGTTAACGCTATGGTGGTGGGAGTCAGGTACGGCCGAGCATTTCGCGCCGTGTGTTGAAGCCGCTGCGCTGCTGCGCGATACCTTGAGCGGTTATGCCGACCGCCCCGGCGTGCAGCCGCTGGCCGTGCCGAACGTGATTTCCCGACCTCGCTAGTCGCACGTTTCCAGCGTCTGGTCGCGTTCCTGCAGCATGAGGCCGTTATTTTCGATAATCGACAGCCATTGATCCAGCTGCTCGATGTCTTCGTCGCTCAGGCCGGCCAGCATTTCCTGGCGCGCTTCATCGGCGACGAGGCCGATTTTTTCCAGCAGCGGCATGGCCTCGGTGGTCAGATATAGGCGCTTGGTGCGCCGGTCGCTTTCGCAGGCGCGCCGCTCGATAAGCCCTTGCTCTTCAAGTTGCCCCAGGGTGCGCACAAGCGAAGGCGCTTCGACGCCGATGGCACGTGCCAGATCGCACTGGGGCTGGCCATCTCCCATGCGCCAAAGATGGTACAGCGTGACCCAGCGTGTCTGGGTCAGACCCAGCGGTGCCAGGCGCCGATCCAGAATCGAGCGCCAGAGATGGGGAAGACGGGCAATGCGAAAACCAAGTGACGTAGCCATGGGTGCCAAACTACCTGATATAGAAACGTTCATGAGAATTGTCATCGTGAAGGGTGAGGCAATGCAAGGTAAAGCTCACTCTGAGCCATAAATTCAGGGCGAGTCCTGGCCCTGGCCGGGAATAAATCCGCGCAGATGTAGCCGGCTTATGCCGGTCGGGCGAATCTGGCTGTCCGCCTGGGTAGCGTGTTCAGGATTATCATCAACATGAAAACGCAGCAGGCCAAGCCGTTGGCCGCCGGCCGTCATGATGTCCACTCGCCAGTCGCCACTGGGGTCATCGGGGAAGTTGGTCTTGTGGCTCCAGGCGCGATATCCCTGCTCTCGCCCACCGGAAATATCCAGTTCAATGGTGTCCAGGCGTTCTCCGTTCTGGTGCCAGACGTGGGTGACGGTTTCGCTCAAGCCGCGTGGTGCACGAATGGCGGTGTACACGTAAAGCCCCTGAGCCTGCAGGGCGTCGGGTGTCAGGGCAATGGAGCCTTGCGGCGTGCGTCGCTGAATATCCAGCGCCGGAGAAAGGGCGCTACCGGTCATCCACAGGCTGACCGGCGGAACCCAGATTCGCCCCATGAACCCTCCCAGCGCAAGCAGCAGAGCAATGGCAAAAAAGGCCAACCAGCGCCCTGGAGAGCGTCGCTTCAGTAGGTGAAGAAAGCTGGGAATGGCCGCCAGAAGCGTTGCCCCAAGCGCCAGTAGCAGGCTTTCATCAGTGGTCAGATGAAGCATGATGGGCAGCGTGACCAGCACCACGAGAAACACGCAGTGGGCGTGAAAAATAAAATACAGACTACGAAAACGCCCGGCGATACCGTAATACAGCGGATCGGCAATCGACAGCACCGCCATGCTCATGACCAGCAGAGCATAAAGACTCTGCCCGCTGTTCCATACGGTGGTGGCCAGCACAAACGGCAGCGTGAAAAACAGCGTTTCCTGGTGAATCATCTGGGCGATGAAGGTGCTGATGCCTCGGGGTAGCGTAGGGTAGCTGCGTTTGGCCAGAAAGCGCCCAATCAGGCTTTCCGAGAGCAGCAGCACCCACGCCAGCAACAGGCCCAGCGCCAGCGCGGCGCCCAGCCACTGCTGGCGGTCCACCAGAAAAAAGCTGCCGAGCCCGGCACCAAACGCAATGGGCGGCCATAGCCAGCTCCACGGCTTCAGGCGTGCTACCAGCGTCTCGGCGAACGCTTGTAGACTGGCGATGCGTTGGGGCGTGAGAAAAGCGTGCATGGATAAAGCTGCCCGGCGAATGGGAAAAGCATACGATGGCGACAGGAGATGAGCCTGTGAAGTATTGCGCAAGCCATGTTTCCAACGGCACCTGTTCAATGCTATGGATTAGCCAAAGGTCGAGGCTTGACGTCACTCATCATCTCACCCAAGCTTACCCGATAAAACGATCGTATGAATATGACTTTGTGGAGCAGCGCGGATGATCTATCAAGGTAATGCCATTACGGTGGCGCGCGGCGATGGCGACATCGCAACCCTCACGTTTGACGCGCAGGGCGAGTCCGTCAACACGCTTTCCAGCGCGACGGTAACCGAGCTGGGTGAAGCGGTCACCGCGCTGCAAGCGGAAAGCGGCCTGCAGGGGCTGATTCTTGCCAGCGGCAAAGAGGCTTTTATCGTCGGGGCGGATATCACCGAATTCCACGGCCTCTTCGATAAAGGCGAAGACTATCTGGTCGAGATGAACCTCAAGGTTCACGACACCTTCAATGCGATCGAAGACTTGCCGTTTCCGACGGTTGCCGCCATTAACGGGCTGGCGCTGGGTGGCGGCTGTGAAGTGCTGTTGACCGCCGATTTTCGTGTGATGGCCGACAGCGCCAAAATCGGGCTGCCAGAGACCCAGCTGGGCATTGTGCCCGGCTGGGGAGGCTGTGTGCGCCTGCCACGCCTGATCGGTGCCGACAACGCCATCGAGTGGATTGCCGGCGGCACGCAAAACCGTGCCGATGTCGCGCTGAAAATGGGTGCGGTTGACGCCGTGGTGCCCAACGATGAGCTATTGGTCGCTGCGCGCACGCTGCTGGAGCGCGCCAATGCTGGCGCGCTGGACATAGCCTCTCGTCGTGCCGAGAAAAAAGGCCCGCTCAAGCTTAATGCCATTGAGCAGATGATGGCCTTTGAAACCGCCAAGGGATACGTTGCCGGCAAGGCCGGGCCGCACTATCCCGCACCGGTGGAGGCGATCCGCGTGATCCAGAAAGGCGCCGGCGAGGAGCGCGCCCGCGCCCAGCGCATCGAAGCGCAAAGCTTTGCCAAACTGGCGCTCAGCGATGTGGCGTTCAATCTGGTTGGCCTGTTCATGAACGATCAGGTAGTGAAGAAAAAGGCCGGCCGCTATGAAAAACAGGCAGACAAAGTTACGCAGACGGCAGTGCTGGGTGCCGGCATCATGGGCGGTGGTATTGCTTACCAGAGCGCCTCCAAAGGCACGCCGATTATCATGAAAGACATTCAGGGCGACGCCATCGAGCTTGGCCTGAAAGAAGCGCGCAAGCTGTTTGCCAAGCAGATCGAGCGCAAAAAACTGACGGTTGAGCAGATGGCGGAAAAGCTCAGCAATATCCGCCCGACGCTGTCCTACGACGACTTTGGCCACGTTGACCTGGTCGTTGAAGCCGTGGTGGAAAACCCCAAGGTGAAAAGCGCGGTGCTGGCCGAGGTGGAAGAGCAGGTGGATGAAAGCACCATTTTAACCTCCAACACCTCGACGATTTCGATCAGCCGCCTGGCGCAGAACCTGAAGCGCCCGGAAAACTTCTGCGGTATGCACTTTTTCAACCCCGTGCATCGTATGCCGCTGGTAGAAGTCATTCGTGGTGAAAAAACCTCTGACGCCGCCGTCGCCGCGACCGTCGCTTATGCCCGGGCCATGGGCAAAACACCGATTATGGTCAACGACTGCCCCGGCTTTCTGGTCAACCGCGTGCTGTTCCCGTATTTCGGCGGCTTCAGCTTGCTCGTGGAGCAAGGCGCTGACTTCCAGCGTGTTGACAAGGTGATGGAAAAATTTGGCTGGCCGATGGGGCCGGCGTATCTGCTCGATGTGGTGGGCATGGATACCGCCGTACATGCCAACGAGGTGATGGCCGAAGGTTTCCCCGAGCGCATGGCGCGGGACAGCAAAACCGCCATTCAGGTCATGTTTGATAATGACCGCCTCGGGCAGAAAAACGCCAAGGGCTTTTACGCCTACGAGGAGGACAGGAAAGGCAAGCCGAAGAAGGTCATCGACGAGACGGTCTATACGTTGTTGCAGGACGTGGCTGGCGAGAAGCAGGAGTTTTCCGACGACGATATCATTGCTCGCATGATGGTGCCGCTGTGTCTGGAAACCGTGCGCTGCCTGGAAGATGGCATCGTTGATTCGCCGGCAGAAGCCGACATGGCGCTGATTTACGGCATCGGCTTTCCGCCGTTCCGCGGGGGCGCGCTGCGCTACATTGACGCGCTGGGCGTGGCCGAGTTTGTCAAGCTGGCCGATGCTCTGGCGGACGAGCTGGGGCCGCTTTACGCGCCGACCGAAAAGCTGCGCCAGATGGCGCAAACCAACGCCCGCTTTTACGCCGCCGAATAAACCACCGCGCAAAGGAGAGACAGATGAGTTTGAATCCGAGAGACATCGTGGTGGTCGACGCCGTACGCACCCCCATGGCCAAGGCCAAGAACGGCGCGTTTCGCCACGTTCGTGCAGAAAACCTGTCGGCGGCTACCATGCAGGCGCTGTTCGACCGCAATCGTAATCTTGATCCGGCCGAGGTAGATGACGTGATCTGGGGCTGCGTGAATCAAACCCTTGAGCAGTCGATGAATATCGCCCGCAATGCCGCCATCATGACCGGGATTCCACGCAGCGTGCCGGCGCAAACGGTCAACCGCCTGTGCGGCTCGTCGATGACCGCGCTGCATATCGCCAGTGCCAATATCAAGGCCGGCATGGGCGATTTCTACCTGATCGGCGGGGTCGAGCACATGGAGCATGTGCCCATGGCCCACGGCGTGGACGTTAACCCGGGTGCGAGCAAGTATGCCGCCAAGGCGGCGATGATGATGGGGCTGACCGCCGAGCTGCTGGGCAAGATGAACGGCATTTCCCGTGAAGATCAGGACAAATTTGGCGTGCGTTCCCATCAGCGGGCCCAGGCCGCCATGGAACAGGGGCTTTTTGATAACGAAATTATCGGTATTGAAGGGCATGATGCCGCAGGCGTCAAAGCCCTGATCAAAAATGATGGAGTGATTCGCGCCGATGCCAACCTGGCGGATATGGCCAAACTCAAGCCCGTGTTTGACCCCAGGGGCGGTACCGTGACGGCGGGGACTTCGTCGGCGCTTTCAGTGGGTGCATCGGCCATGGCGGTGATGAGCTATGAGCGCGCCCAGGCGCTCGGGCTGGAGCCGATGGCGAAAGTGGTATCCACCGGCGTGGCCGGCTGCGACGCTTCCATCATGGGCTATGGCCCGGTGCCTGCGAGCCGGAAAGCGCTCAAGGCGGCGGGGCTTACCGCCAACGATATTCAAACCGTCGAGCTTAACGAGGCCTTTGCCGCCCAGGGGCTGCCGGTATTGAAAGACCTGGGTTTCCTCGATGCAATGGACGACAAGGTCAACCTGAATGGTGGTGCCATTGCGCTGGGCCATCCGCTGGGTTGCTCCGGTGCGCGGATCGCCACGACGCTTCTCAACGTGATGCAAAACCGCGATACCACGCTGGGGCTCGCCACCATGTGCATCGGCATGGGGCAGGGCGTGGCCACGGTGTTTGAACGACTGAAATAGCCTCAGGCGTAACCGTCATGCCAAATGCTATTGGCAACGTAAAAAACTCAGGCCCCGCTGGCGCATCTTGCCGCCAGCGGGGCTTGCCGTTACGGTAAACGGTAACCGCCACTGACGCTTTAAGCGGCGTTAATGGTATTTTGCGACTGCAAGGAGGTTGATATGGCATTTGCTCCGTCAGCGCTTGAAGTAACAAGCCCCGCGTTTGAGCACCATCACACGATTCCTGAAAAATACTCCGGCGAAGGTGACGACGTGTCGCCGGCGCTTTTTTGGAAGAATCCGCCGGAAGGCACCAAAGGCTTTGCCGTTATCTGCCATGATCCGGATGCGCCGCTGATTCAGCACGGTACTTACGGTTTTGTGCACTGGGCGCTTTACAATCTGCCGGCCGACACGCTGTCGCTTGAAGAAAATACGACAGTGGGCACCGTGGGGCAAAACGACACCGGCAACGTGGGTTACAGCGGCCCCATGCCGCCGGAAGGCCACGGCACACATCATTACTATTTCTGGGTGCTGGCGCTTGATTGCCACACCTCACTGCCCGCCGGGCTGACGCTTGTGGATCTTCTGAAGGAAGTCGAGCCGCATCTGCTGGGGATGAGCCGCCTGACCGGCACCTACCAGCGCACCTAAGCTGCACCTGAGAAGTGTCTGTGCTCGCCCATGTGGCGCTATCACGCAAAACCCGCTCACACATCGTGTTAGCGGGTTTTTTTATGTGAATACAGAAGGAAAAAGACGGATCTTCAAATGTAAACGATTTTCGTTTGTGTTGTTAATTGCATCGAACATGCGGTTAACACGACACTATTGCAGCATATTCTGTGCCAAGACTTCACAACCCGGTCATACAGGACTAAAATGGTACCCAATTAGTTGCCAGCGGTGGTGATGCCATCGCTGGCGTACGGGGAGACGCTATGCTCAAGCTTTCGCGGTTGACCGATTATGCCGCCGTGGTAATGGCACAGATTGCGCGCCACCCGGATACGCCGCACGCGGCTGCTGATCTGGCCGAGGTGGTCAAACTGCCGACGCCAACGGTGAAAAAAACGCTCAAGATGCTGGTGCGTGCGGGGCTTTTGACCTCGCTGCGCGGTGCCCAGGGGGGCTACCAGCTGGCGCGCCCAGCCTCGCAGATCACCGCCGCCGAAATTATTTCGGCCATTGAGGGGCCCGTTGCCATGACCGAGTGCAGCCAGGCCGAAGGCGACTGCGAACTGGTGGACACCTGCGGTGTGGCGGATAACTGGCAGCGCGTGTCGCTTGCCATACGCACGCTGTTGGAAAGTGTCACGCTTGCGCACCTGGCCGATACCGCGCCGCTAAAACTGCCGGTACGCCTGCCCATTCAAAGTATCAGCTTATCGGCGGCCACGGCTTGAGCCGCCTTCATTTATCGTCAGGCGAGCAGGTCTCGCTGCCCAACTGCCCGGAGGGTATCACCAATGGCAACTGAAGAAATGGAACAGTTGGTTCGTCGCGAGTACAAGGACGGTTTTGTTACCGATATTGAAAGCGACACGCTTCCACCGGGACTGGATGAAGATACCATCGCCTTTATTTCCCGGAAAAAGGGTGAGCCCGAGTGGATGCTGGAGTGGCGTCTGGATGCTTATCAGCAGTGGCTCAAAATGAAAGAGCCCTCCTGGGCGCATCTGGATTATCCGCCGATCGACTATCAGGAAATTTCCTACTTCAGTGCGCCCAAGCGCCCTGAAGACCGCCCGCAGAGCCTGGACGAGGTAGACCCCAAGCTTTTGGAAACCTACGAAAAGCTGGGTATCCCCCTGCACGAACGCGCCGCCCTTGCCGGGGTTGCCGTGGATGCGGTGTTCGACTCCGAATCAGTGATCACCACGTTCAAAAAGGAGCTGGGTGAGGCAGGGGTCATCTTCTGCTCGATTTCCGAGGCGGTGCAGGAGTATCCCGAGCTGGTGAAGGCGTATCTGGGTACGGTGGTTCCCAAGAACGACAACTACTTTGCCGCGCTCAACTCGGCGGTGTTTACCGACGGCTCCTTTGTGTTTGTGCCCAAGGGCGTGAAGTGCCCGATGGAGCTTTCCACCTACTTCCGCATCAACGCGGAAAATACCGGCCAGTTCGAACGCACGCTGATCGTGTGTGAAAGCGGGGCGGAGGTCTCATATCTGGAAGGCTGCACGGCACCCCAGCGTGACGAAAACCAGCTTCACGCCGCCGTGGTCGAGCTTGTCGCGCTGGACGATGCCTACATCAAGTACTCCACCGTGCAAAACTGGTACCCGGGTGACGAAAACGGCGTCGGCGGCATTTACAACTTTGTCACCAAGCGTGGCGATTGCCGCGGCGAGCGCTCGCGCATCAGCTGGACCCAGGTCGAGACCGGCTCGGCGATTACCTGGAAATACCCGTCCTGCATGCTGCGTGGCAAAGACAGCATCGGTGAGTTCTACTCCGTGGCCGTCACCGGCGGCCGCCAGCAGGCCGACACCGGCACCAAGATGGTGCACATCGGTGAAGGCACGCGCTCGACGATTATCTCCAAGGGGATTTCCTCGGGGAACAGTAACCAGTCCTACCGCGGGCTGGTGAAGATCGGGCCCCGGGCCAAGGGTGCGCGCAACTATACCGAGTGCGACTCCCTGCTGATTGGTGATACCTGCGGTGCGCACACCTACCCCTATCAGGAAATCGGTAACAGCACGTCAACGCTCGAGCACGAGGCGACGACGTCGAAGATCGGCGAAGACCAGCTGTTTTACTGCCAAAGCCGGGGTATCTCCGAGGAAGACGCGGTCAGCATGATCGTCAACGGCTTCTGCAAGGACGTCTTCCAGGAACTGCCCATGGAGTTTGCCGTCGAGGCCGAGGCGCTGCTCAACGTCACCCTGGAAGGCGCGGTGGGCTGACAGGCCCGATTCCTGCCGGTGCCGGCAGGGAGTCGCCACGGCGGCGGTTCGCCGTATACGTTATTTGTTCTGTAAAAGGTATCAGCATGCTTGAAGTCAACGATCTGCACGTCTCGGTTGAAGGCAACGAAATTCTCAAGGGCCTGACCCTGACGATCAACGCCGGCGAAGTGCACGCCATCATGGGCCCCAACGGCGCGGGCAAGTCTACGCTGTCTGCGGTGATTGCCGGCAAGGAAGGCTATGAAGTCACCCAGGGCAGCATCCTGTATGACGGCCGCGATGTGCTGGAAATGGAGATCGAAGAGCGCGCCCAGGCCGGCCTGCTGCTGGGCTTTCAGTACCCGGTAGAAATCCCCGGGGTGAAGAACATCTACCTGCTCAAGGCGGCGCTGAACGCCCAGCGCGCGGCCCAGGGCAAGGGTGAGATCCCCGCGCCGGAATTCATGAAGCTGATCAAGGAAAAGATCGCCAACATGAAAATGGACGCAAGCTTCCTCCAGCGCGCGGTGAACGAAGGCTTCTCCGGCGGCGAGAAAAAGCGTAACGAAATCCTCCAGATGCTGGTGCTGCAGCCGCGCCTGGCGATGCTTGACGAGATTGACTCGGGGTTGGATATCGACGCCATGCGTGTCGTTTCCGACGGCGTCAACAGCCTGCGCAGCGAGGAGCGCGCGATTCTGCTGGTGACCCACTACCAGCGCCTGCTGGACTTTGTGGTGCCGGATTTTGTCCACGTGCTGGTGGACGGACGCATCGTCAAAAGCGGCAACGCCGAGCTTGCCCGCGAGCTGGAAGCCAACGGCTATGAAGGCATTGAGGAGTCTGTGGCATGAGCGATACGCTGACCTTTCTGGAAACGCTGAAAGCGCGGGACGCCGGGCGCGGCCCGGAACCTACATGGATCGCTGCGCGCCGCCAGGCGGGTGCTGCGCGTTTTGAAGCCATGGGGTTCCCTACCCGGCGAGATGAAGAGTGGAAGTACACCAACGTGCTGGAAATCGCCCGGGGCAACTTTGCTCTGGCCAACGATGCCACGTTTTCCCCGGCGGCAGCGGCGGCACTGACCCTGCCGCTTGACGGCTACCGCCTGAGCTTTGTCGACGGCATCTTCGCACCGGCGCTGTCTGATGTGCAGGGGATGCCCGACGGCGTTGAGGTGGTTCCGCTATCTCAGGCGCTTGAGGACAACCACGAAGCCGTGGGCGGCACGCTTGGCCGGCTGACCGGTGTTGATTTTCCGGCCTTTTCCGCGCTTAACACCGCGTTTATGGAAGAGGGGGCCGTGGTGCGTCTGGCCGCCGGCTGCGTGGTGGAAAAGCCTATCGTGCTGCAGTTTCTCTCGCGGGTGAACGTCGACAAGCCAACCATGTGCCATCCGCGGATACTTGTCGAAGCAGGAAGCCGCAGCGAAGCCACCATTGTGGAGCACCACACAGGCGACGCCGAGGCGACAAACTTCACCAATATTGCCACCGAAATGTTTTTGGGGCGCGGCGCGATTCTGACTCACTACAAGCTACAGGAAGCCCCGTTGGGCGATTTTCATATCGCTAGCATTCACGTAGAGCAGGAGCGCGACAGCCGCTACGTGTCGCATAATATGGATCTTGGCGGAGCGCTGGTGCGCAACGACCTGATCAGTGAGCTGAACGGCAAGGGGGCCGAGGCCACCTTTAACGGGCTGTTCTTCGGCCAGGGCCGCCAGCATGTGGATAATCACACCAAGGTCAACCACAACGCCCCGCTGACCTTCTCCAACGAGAACTACAAGGGCATCCTGGACGACCGAGCCCACGGGGTGTTCAACGGCCGCGTTTACGTCAAGCGCGACAGCCAGCAGATCGAAGGCTTTCAGAGCAACCAGAATCTGCTGCTGTCCGACCGCGCGCGGGTGGACACCAAGCCCGAGCTGGAAATCTACGCCGACGACGTCAAATGCACCCACGGCACCACCACTGGTCAGCTGGACGAAGACGCCGTCTTCGCTCTGCGCACCCGGGGGCTGGACGAGCAGAGCGCTCGCGGGCTTTTGACCCTGGCCTTTGCCGGCGAGGTGCTGGAAGCGGTGACTCTCGATGCCATTTCCGAGCGCGTTGAGCTGGCGGTGGCCGGCAAGCTGCCCGAGCGCTTCAACCTTGCCGGTCTTGTGGAAACGGCAGCGGCGCTGAACGACTAAGCGCTGAATAAAGCAGCACCGAAATACCCGTTCAAGTGCGCCTTGGGGGCGCGCTTGAACGGTCACAGTTTGATCGCTACAGAGGATGCCGCATGTCCCACATCGCAGCCGAGCCGTTATCAGCCGCAGCCGCACCACTGGATGTCGCACGGCTGCGCCGGGATTTTCCTGTGCTGGAGCGTCAGGTGCACGGCAAGGCGCTGGTGTATCTGGATAACGCGGCCACCAGTCAAACGCCGCAGCCGGTGATTGACGTCTATCGCGACTACTACGGCCGCTATAACGCTAATATTCACCGCGGCCTGCATACGCTGGCTGACGAAGCCACCGCCGCGTTTGAAGGAACTCGGGAAACGGTGCGGGGCTTTCTGAATGCTGCGGATGCGCGTCAGATCATTTTCACCCGGGGCACTACCGAGGCGATCAACCTGGTGGCCAACAGCTGGGGGCGCGCCAACCTTGCCCCCGGCGATGAGGTGCTGGTGTCGATGCTGGAGCATCATTCCAATATCGTGCCCTGGCAGCTGCTGGCCGCTGAAATTGGCTTTACCCTCAAGGTGATTCCGGTTGACGCCGACGGCGCGCTGGATCTGGCTGCCTACCGTGAACTATTGAACGAATGCACCAGGCTGGTAGCGGTCAATCATGTTTCCAACGCTTTCGGCACCGTGAATCCGGTGGCCGACATGGCCGCGGCGGCGCATCAGGCCGGCGCTTTGATACTGGTGGACGGCGCTCAGGCCGCACCTCATCAGCCGGTGGACGTGCAGGCCATCGACGCCGACTTTTACGCATTCTCCGGCCACAAGGTCTACGGTCCTACGGGCGTCGGCGTGCTGTACGGCAAGCGCGAGCTGCTGGAGGCCATGCCGCCCTGGCAGGGCGGCGGCGAAATGATCGCCACCGTCTCGTTCGATGGCTCCACGTTTGCCGATATTCCGCACAAATTTGAAGCCGGCACTCCGGCGATTGCCGAAGTGATCGCGCTGGGACGCGCTCTTGAGTGGGTGCAGGGCGTGGGCCTTGCGGCCATTGGTCAGTGGGAGCAGGCGCTTTTGGAGCGCGCTACCCGGGGCGTAGGCGCCATCGAGGGGTTGCGTATTCTGGGCACCGCGCCGGGCAAGGCCGGGGTGCTGTCGTTTGTGGTGGACGGCGCGCATTCCCAGGATATCGGCCTTTTGATTGATCAGCTTGGGGTGGCCATCCGCACGGGGCATCACTGCGCTCAGCCGCTGCTGAACCACTTTGGCGTTGATGCTACCTGTCGGGCCTCTTTTGCGGCGTATAATACCCCGGAAGAAGTGGATACCTTTATCGCCGCGCTCAACCGCGTGATTGGCATGCTACGTTAAGGAACGCTATGGATATCGAGCAGATTGCCGGGCTGAAAAAAGGTCAGCAGCTGCCGCTGCAGCGCGATGCTGACGCCATTGCCATCCCATTCGGCAATACCGTGACGCTGAACGAGGACAGTGTGGTCAGCGTAATGCAGGCCAAGGGCAGCTCGGTCAGTGTGGGCTTTGAAGGACGGCTGTATCTGGTCGAAGGCAGCAACCTTGATGCGCTGGGGCTTGAGCCCTTGCCGCGCCCGTCGCTGCCTGAAGATGCTGACGATGACGCTATCGAGCAGTTTGTCTGGGATCAGCTGCGTACCTGCTTTGATCCGGAAATTCCGGTGAACATCGTGGACCTGGGGCTGGTGTACGGCTGCCGCTTCGAGCGGCTGATCAGCGGCGAGCTGATGGTGACCATTCGCATGACGCTGACCGCCCCCGGCTGCGGCATGGGCGAGGTGATTGCCGCCGACGCCCGCAACAAGATCCTCGGCGCGCCGCAGATCGACAAGGTGCACACGGAAATCGTCTTCAGCCCGTCGTGGAGCCGGGAAATGATGAGCGACGAGGCCAAGCTTGAACTCGGTATGTTTTAACCGCACCGGGCCTGGGTGTCGCCACGCATGATGCAGCGACTGCTGGGCGGGATGAAGCAGTTTCTGATGTTGCTGGGCGCACTGCTGCTGCTGGCCGTATTGCTGTGGTTGGCGGGTAACCTTTGGGTTCTTTCCCGCAGCGCGCCGTATATTGAATCCGACGTGGCAAGCTGCCGGCCGCAGCGTATCGGCGTGGTTTTCGGCACGTCGAGCTGGACGCGGACCGGCGTGCGCAACCCCCATTTCAATGCACGAATGCATACCGCGGCGAGGCTCGTTCATGGCGGGCGAGTCGAGCATTTGCTGTTGTCAGGCGATAACCGCACTCGGGCGTATAACGAACCGCGGGCAATGTGGCGCGATTTGAGCAAACGAGGCGTTGCCCCCGAGCAGCTGACGATGGATTTTGCCGGTTTCAGCACCTTCGATACGCTGGCGCGCGCGCAGGACGTCTTTCAGGTTGATAAAGCCGTACTGATTACCCAACGCTGGCACCTGCCGCGAGCCATTTACATTGCCCGTGCGCGGGGTATGGAGGTAACCGGTTGTGTGGCAAGTGAGGGTGCTGTGGCCGGAGAGTGGCGGCTAAGGCTGCGCGAAAGCCTCGCCCGGGTGGCGACGTTGGGGGATTTGTATCTGTGGGGGCGCGAGCCGTATTTTCTCGGCCCGCCTGAACCCATTCTGATGCCCGATGAAACGGTGAGGCCGCCGCTCCTCCAGAGCACTGTCGAAGTCAGTGATGACGGCGGGGTACGCTAACGCCGGGTCTTGCGCTTTTGCAGCCCGTAAAGCTCACGAATCAGCTGGCGGCAGCCTTTCATGCACTCTTCTACCACCGGCTCGACCGGATCCGGCAGCGGGTGGGTAAACAGGGTAGACAGTGCCTGCATCAGAACGCGTTCCTGCTCGAGCAGTTCGCTGATCAGCACCTGGCTGTCGTTGCCCACAAAGCTTTTCAGGCGGCTCCATAGCCACAGGAAGTCATCACGCTCGACGTCGGCATCCCGGGGCAGCATTTTAAGGTGCTTGCGTGCCAGCCGCTGAAGCTTGTGCATTTGTTTAAGACGCTCTTCATACAGCGGCTTCAGACATTCGCGCAGCGAGGGGCGCAGGCGTTCGATATTATCCTGAAAATAGTCGATGCTGTCGGCCAGCGCTTCCAATACGCTGTCCATCGCCACTTGGCGATTATCGAGAAACATGAGCGTCTACCTCCTTCGGTGACGCAGATTGTGGCGGCGGTGGCGCGGTTTTGCCACCCCTTGACCAATTATTTTTATCCGCTGTGCTAGCCCTTGGGCTTAGGTGGCGTTTTGCGCGGTGTTGCGGCGTTTTTTTCGATATGTTCGATGATCAGGCCGGCGATATCCTTGCCCGTAGCGCTTTCGATACCGCGCAGCCCCGGAGACGAGTTGACCTCCATGATGACCGGGCCGTGGTTGGCGCGCAAAAGATCCACCCCGGCTACCCGAAGCCCCATGGCCTTGGCCGCCCGAATGGCCGTGGAGCGCTCTTCCGGCGTGATGCGGATCACGCTGGCGCTGCCGCCGCGATGCAGGTTGGAGCGGAATTCGCCGTCAGCGGCCTGGCGCTTCATGGCCGCGACCACTTTGTCACCAATGACAAGGCAACGAATGTCGGCACCTTTGGCTTCCTTGATGTATTCCTGAACCATGATGTTGGCTTTCATGCCCATGAAAGCCTGAATCACCGACTCGGCGGCCTGGTTGGTTTCTGCCAGCACCACGCCGATGCCCTGGGTGCCTTCGAGCAGTTTGATCACCAGCGGTGCGCCCTTGACCATGGTAATCAGGTCGGGGATGTCGTCGGGTGAATGGGCAAAACCGGTGATCGGCAAGCCCAACCCCTTGCGTGACAGCAGCTGTAGCGAGCGTAGCTTGTCCCGGGAGCGGGTAATCGCGACCGAATCATTCAGCACATAGGTGCCCATCATTTCGAATTGTCGCAACACCGCACAGCCATAAAAGGTGACCGACGAGCCAATGCGCGGGATGACCGCATCAAACGGCTCGATGTTGTGCCCCTTGTAGTGAATCGATGGGTGGTGCGAGGCGATACTCATGTAACAGCGCAAGGTATCGACGACTCGCGCGCTGTGGCCGCGAGCCTCGGCTGCTTCAACCAGACGCCGGGTGGAGTACAGATTACGGTTACGGGATAGCAGGGCAATGTGCATATACAGTGCTCCAATCCGGTTAAGCGGGTGACTGCGTTAGTGGGGGAAGCCGTGAAAGTGCTATGGCTCGCCGTGTAAAAAGGCCGTGCCGGGGGCGACCAGAAAGCGGCTCATGGCACGGCGGCCCAGCAACATCGGGTGGCGCATGTTGCGCCGGTCGGTCAACGTAAGCTCTACCGGGAACGAAAGCTCGCCCATGTTCAGCATAGTGCGAATGACGTGGCGGTACTCGGCGTGCCCGTTGGAGCTGGTAATGCGTCGACGGTCATGCAAAGGCTGAGTAATGCGATGTTCTGGCGTATCAGTTCCGCCACTGCGGGTGATAAAGCGCACCCATGGCCGACCGGACGAGTCTTCAAAGGTTTCCACCTTTTCGGCATGGAGCACCGAGGTGCGTGCGCCGGTATCTGTCTTGCAGCATAAGTGTAGATTCAGTTCGGGCAGCGTGACCATTTCACGACGGCCAATCACGGCTTTTGCCTGATAGGGTAGTTCTTTCACAGCGCTGTCTCCTTCACCATCATCTCCTTGTTCTGGCACACCTGCTATAGCGCGCCGGTCAACTCAAGCAGCCGATCGCGAAGACGCGACCCTTCGGGCGCGTCGCGCAGTAGTGTGATGACGGGCAGCCGCAAGCGCGGAATCAAAGCCAGGTCGCGCACCACGGCGCCAAAGCCTGTGCGAGAATCCTGCGCCAGACGGTTTAAAAAAAGCGGCAGGCGTTTGCCGTCTTCAAGCAGTGGCCAGCCCCGCCCGGCAATGGCGGCAAGCGTGTCGGGGCCGCAGGCGGCTTCATCGGCCAGCAGGGTGGCATACCAGGCGCCTGCCTGGGCGTCATCGCTGCTGCCTACCGCGCGAATGCAGGCACAAAACGTTTCTACATCGCCAGTGGCGGCAGCGGTCTCGCCGCGCTGGCAAAGCTCGCCGACCAGAACGGGGGCCAGCCTGCGATGTTCCAGACAGTGGCACAGCATTTGCAGCATGGGTGTAGGCAGCTGTTGCAGCACGCCGGCGAGCTGCGATTGACGGGCATCCTCCATGCGCATGGCGTAATCGGCAATGCCTTGCACACCAAGCGTTTCCCACTCGGTATGCCGACCGTCGATAAATGCTTCTACTGCCGCCAGGTACTGGCTTGGCGGAAGGCTGGCATCCTGCGTTGCACGCGCGTTCAGCACCGCCTGAAACGTCATGTCAGGGGTAAACGCCAGCGGGTCGTCCTGCATGAGATGCTCGATGGGACTGTCGTGACTGTTGGCGGCCTGGCTGGCATTGTGGCCGAGCGTTTCAAGCAGCCGCTGCAGGAAGGCATCCCGTTGAGCGGGCGAAAGATAGCCCTGTTCATCCAGCGGCAGGCTTAAAAACCAGATGGCTGGCTCCGGCATGTCACCCAGGCGAAAGACTGCCGCCAGACGTGCGTGTCCTTGCCAGGGTTCTGGCCAGGGAGCGTTACCACTTTCAAAAGCGGCGAGTGTATCCCGCGAGCAGGGCGTAACACGGCGGCCCATATGATACAGGGCGACATCAGCACCGCTGCGGGTAAAAAAGTCGTCAAGAGTGTGAATCGGCTGCATGGCATCCTTCCGCATTGCAAGCCTGCACTCTACCTTGCCCTTGGGTAGGTGTCAGCCGTCGTTATGGAAAAAATACGGGTGAAGAGGTTCGCTGATTAAAAAATGAGCAATGTCATGACAACCCCATGACATCCTGCTTTGCGCGACCTTTCCAGAGTTTATCCACAGTCTCTTTCAGGTTTTCTGTGAATCGGTGAATAACGCATAACGCCGCCGGGTGGTTTATCCACACGGTAGCCGTTTATTCACGCAATACGGGCTTGTCCGGACGGCGGTTCATGGCCGGGCAGGTGCTCTTGAATGCCGGCAGATGCTTGGCAAGATAGCCCCTGCGCTGGGATAATGCGCGGTTTTACTCCTGCGGATGCCCCATGACAATACATCAAGAGCTTGAAAGAGCGGTGGAAGATCTGGAAGCCACGCTTAAAGCTGCCAGCCTGTGGCAGGTGGAAACGCCGGCACCGACAGCGTTTGCCAGTCGACAACCGTTTTGCGTGGATACCATGTCGTTACCGCAATGGCTGCGTTTCGTTTTTGTGGCACGCTTGCATGCGCTGATTGAGGCTCAGGCTCCGTTGCCGGAAAAATGCGACGTAGCTCCGGCGGTGGCGGCCTATCTTCAGCAGCAGCGTGCCAGAACAAGCGACCGGTTGTTGGTCGTTCAGAGTGTTGAACGTCTCGATGAGATGATTACCCGGCATTAAAAAAGCGTTGCCCGCATCGCGGACAGCGCAAAATACTGATGAGAATCTGTTGATAGAACGCGGTGAAACGTCTAGAAGCGGTAGCTGATGCCTGCCATAACGACCATCGGGTCGATTTCCACGGTGCCGGCGTCAGCGCCTGCGACGTTGGTGTCAGCGTCGATATCGATATACCAGGCCGCGGCGTTCATGGCCCAGTGTTCGTCAATCAGGACGTCGATGCCCAGCTGGCCGGCCGCCCCCCAGGAGTCTTCCAGCTCCAGTGACGCGCCGGGAACGTTGACTTCTTCATCGGAAAAATGCGTGTAGTTGATACCTGCACCGACATACGGCTGAACGCGTGCGGGAGTGCCGCCAAGCGGATAATACTGCAGCGTCAGCGTGGGTGGCAGGTGTTTGGTTGTGCCGTTGACTGCGCCGTCAGCGATGCTGATATCGTGCTCGAAGGGCCATGCAGCAAGCAACTCCAGGCCCATCCTGTCGTGGAAGCGGTAGCCGAGGGTAAAGGCAAAGCCCGACTCGTCATCAACATCCACACCAAGGCCGGTCATGCCCAGCGTATTGATGTCGCCGTTATCGCTTTTCGGCGCTATCTTGGCCACGCCAACCCGGGTGTAAAGATCGCCGGCGCCGTAGGCAAAGACCTGGGTGCTGGTGGTAACGCCAGCCGCGGCAACGCCGGCGGCTATCAGGGCGGTCAGGGCAGTTCTGCGCATCGTATAGTGACTCCAGAAGATTTTACGTTACAGGCCAGCCGGAGCTTGCCGTTCATCCATGGAGCCAGTGTAAGTGCCACATCTGGATGGACTATTGATCCAGCGCAAGGGGGCAGGCCTTCCAGTATAAAGGCATGAAAAAGGGCTCCCGAAGGAGCCCTGCTATCTTTCATGCCGTCATTGGTCACGCGTGTGATGCGCGCGCTTTTAACGGGTAATGTGCTGATATTCGCCGGCATCGGCAGTCACGCTGCTTACCACCATGATGGCAATGAAGGCAGCGATAAAGCCGGGAATGATTTCGTAGACTCCGGGGCCACCCATGAACTCTGCGTTCCAGCCCAGTGAAATCCAGATGATGACGGTGAGGGCGCCTACAATCATGCCTGCGATGGCACCGGCACCGTTGGTGCGTGGCCACATCAGCGAGAGAATGATCAGCGGGCCGAACGCCGCGCCAAAGCCTGCCCAGGCGTTACTGACCAGCCCCAGAACCTGAGAGTTTGGATCCGACGCAATGACGGCGGCTACCAGGCCAACCAGTACGACACTAATCCGGCCTACGTTGACACATTCCTTTTCGGTGGCTTCTTTCCGCAGGAACAGGCGATAGAAGTCCTCGGTCAGTGATGAAGAGGCCACCAGAAGCTGGCTGGAAATGGTGCTCATGACGGCGGCCAGCAGTGCGGCATAGAGGAAGCCGGTGATCAGGGGATGGAACAGCAGTTCCGAGAGGATGATAAAGATCGTCTCCGGATCGGCGACCTCCAGGCCATTGCGAACCGCATAGGCCCGGCCGAATATGCCCATGGAGATGGCGCCGACCAGCGAGATGAACATCCAGCTCATGCCGATGTTACGGGCGACAGGAACCTCTTTCAGCGTACGAATGGCCATGAAGCGCACGATGATGTGTGGCTGCCCGAAATACCCAAGTCCCCAGGTCACCGCAGACAGCCAGCCGATAAAGGTCAGCCCCTCTGTCCAGGAGAGAAGCGTGGGGTCGGTTTCATTCAGGGTCTGTGACGCCTGATCGAAGCCGCCGCCCCCCTGGCCATAAAGAACCACGATGGGCATGATCACCAGTGCCAGCATCATGATACAGCCTTGCACGAAGTCCGTCATGCTCACGGCCATAAAGCCGCCGATCACCGAGTAGACCAGTACCACGCCGAGCGTGATGATGATGCCCGCGGAGTAGTCGCTCATGCCGCCAATATTGATCACGCCGGAAAACGCGCTTTCGAACAGTTTACCGCCGGCGACCAGGCCCGACGCCGTGTAAACCGCGAAAAACACAACAATGACGACAGCGGATACCGTCCTCAGTGGTATGGCTCTTGTGGGAAAACGGTTTGCCAGGAAGGCCGGAATGGTGATCGCATTACCATAGTGAACCGTTTGCTCACGCAGGCGCGGTGCGACCAGAATCCAGTTGAAAAGCGCGCCCACGAACAGGCCGATACCAATCCAGGCGGAGCCCAGGCCGGAGATAAACATGGCCCCGGGTAAACCCAACAGCAGCCAGCCGCTCATGTCCGAAGCACCCGCCGAGAGGGCTGCCACTTGTGGACTCAGGGATCGGCCACCGAGTATGTAGCCTTCAGAAGTAGACGTGGATTTGCGCATCGCATAGAAGCCGATGGCAATCATGAGTGCGAAGTAGATAAAAAGGCTGATCCAAACGCCAATAGCCATAAGAATTTCTCCCGTTTATTGTATTCGGCCGGATGCGGTTCCGATGATTTGTTGTGGCGCATCCGGGCCGGAGCGCCGATGATGGACATAGCGATCGGAGAGGGGGTGCAAGCTCAGAGATGGCATCCCGCTGAATGTTTTACGCACGGAGTCGCATTGTGCGGTTGTTCCCATGTAAGGCCTCCCGTTGTTTTAATTATGCTCGGACCATTGTGGTGTTAAACCTCCCGTCATGACGGTAAGTGGCGAATGGGCAGGGGGTAGCTCCCTGCCTCCCCGGATGAGTGCCCGGGCACGACACATTGAGAATGCCCGGATGTGTCGTGCCCGAGTGGTACGGTGCCTGTTGGGGCAAGGGCGATCGCCGTCCTGGGTCAGCTATCACCCATGGCCAGCAGTGAGGCGTTGCCGCCAAGGGCTGCGGTGTTGTTGGTCACGGTTTTTTCCGAAGCAAAGCGCAACAGATAATTGGGACCACCGGCCTTGGGGCCGGTGCCCGAAAGCCCCTGGCCGCCAAACGGCTGCACACCCACCACCGCACCGATGATATTACGGTTGATATACACGTTCCCGGCACGGATGCGTTGTGCGATGCCTGCCGCAAAGGAGGCGTTGCGGCTGTGTACGCCAAACGTCAGCCCGTAGCCGCGACCGTTGATATCGTCGATGACCTGATCCAGCTTTGCGGCTTTATAGCGAACAATATGGAGTATCGGGCCAAACTGCTCGCGGCTAAGCGCATTGATGTTGTCTATGAGAAAAGCCGTTGGCGCGATAAAGATACCGTCCTGGGTCCGCGCTGCTTCCAGCGGTGTTTGGGCAATCAGGCGGCCTTCTGAGGTCAGTGTGTCGATATGTGCCTGCAGCTGTTCCCGGGCATCTTCGTCGATGACCGGACCTACATCGGTGCCTAGATCACGCGGGTCGCCCACGCGCAATTCCTGCATGGCTCCGGTCAGGAGCTCGATGGTGCGGTCGGCTACGTCTTCCTGCAGGTAGAGCACCCGCAGCGCCGAGCAGCGCTGGCCGGCACTCTGGAAGGCCGATTGAATAACATCCACGACGACCTGCTCGGGCAGGGCGGTAGAGTCCACGATCATTGCGTTCATGCCGCCGGTTTCGGCAATCAACGTGGGTAGCGGCGCGTTTTCCCGAGCGGCCAGCGCCCGGTTGATCACCTGCGCGGTATCGGTGCCGCCGGTAAACGTCACACCGGTAATGCGCGGGTCGGCGGTCAGCACGCTACCCACGCTTTCGCCGTCGCCGGGCAGTAGCTGCACGGCGTCGCGGGGCATGCCGGCGGCGTACAGAAGCTCCACTACCCGGTGGGCAATAAGCGAGGTTTGTTCGGCGGGTTTGGCCAGCACGGTATTGCCCGACACAGCGGCGGCTACCATCTGGCCGCAGAAAATGGCCACGGGGAAGTTCCACGGGCTGATGGCAGCAAATACACCTTTACCGCCCATTTGCAGGCAGTTGGACTCGCCGGTGGGACCGGGCAGTTCGATGGCTTCGCTGAAAATGTCTTCTGCGCGCATCGCGTAGTAGCGGCAGAAATCCACGGCCTCCTTGATCTCGTCCACGCCGTCAGTCAGAAGCTTGCCGCCTTCCCGCGAGCAAAGCGTCATCAGCTCGGGCATGTGCGATTCAAGCAGGTCGGCAAAACGGCGCAGTATGGCAGCACGTTCGGCCACCGGTGTGGCATCCCAGTCGGGGAACGCCGCCCAGGCGGCATCCAGGGCCCGGGCCGTCTGTTCCTGGGTGACCCATTGAATGCTGCCCAGTTGCTGGTGCCGATCGAAGGGGCATGTCACGCTGTGACTACTTGCCGCATCATCGTCCACCTCGAATGCCAGCAAGGGTTTGGCCGTGTAGGTTTTATCCATGAATTCGGCCATTTGCTCCATTAGCGGATAAAAATGGCTGCAAATGTTGAGGTTAACGCCGCGGGCGTTGCGTCGCCGTGGGCCGTATATGTCCTGGGGCAGGGGGATACGCGGATTGGCGCAGTGGTCGTGCGCGGCCAGCGTATCGACGGGATGCTCGCAGAGTGATTCCACCGGCACGTCGGGGTCAACGATCTGATGGACGAACGACGAGTTGGCACCGTTTTCCAGCAGCCGGCGAACGAGGTAGGGGAGAAGGTCCTTGTGCGCACCCACCGGGGCGTAAATGCGGCAATAGGTTCCTTTTGGCGCGCGTTTCAGTGCGGCGTCGTAAAGCGCTTCGCCCATCCCGTGCAGACGCTGAAACTCGAACGGCCGGTCAGCATGGTTGGCATGGGCGAGAATGGCCGTGACCGTGTGGGCATTGTGCGTGGCAAACTGGGGAAAGATGCGCCCCTGGGTGGCGTCGGATAGCAGGAATTGCACGCAGGCCAAATACGCCACGTCGGTGCAGGCCTTGCGGGTAAACACCGGATAGCCCTCAACGCCCAGCTGCTGGGATTCCTTGACCTCGGTATCCCAGTAAGCGCCTTTGACCAGACGCAGCGGAATCTCGTCGCCCTGTTGATCGGCCAGCCGGTTGATATAGTGAAGCGTGGGCAGCGCGCGTTTGGCGTAGGCCTGAACCACCAGCCCGAAGTGCCCCCAACCCTTGGCCGCTTCGCTTTCATATACCGCGCGAAAGACCTCCAGCGAGAGCTCCAGACGATCGACCTCTTCGGCATCAATGGTGATTTCCACGTCCAGCTCGCGTGCCGTGCGCACCAGTGCCGTGACGGTGTCAACCAGCTCGGCCAGAATCTGTTCACGCCGGCCGAATTCATAGCGGGGGTGCAGCGCGGAAAGCTTGATGGAGATGGACGGTGCAGGCGTGGTGTCGCGCAGTTTCTGGCGCGCCTTGCCGACCTGTTCGATAGCGCTTTTGTAGTCGTCGAAATAGCCCTTGGCGTCATCACGGGTGCGAGCGGCTTCGCCCAGCATGTCGTAGGAGTAGGTGTAACCCTTGTCAAACAACGGTTTGGAACGCTTGAGGGCTTCGTCGATGTTGCGCCCCAGCACAAATTGTTTGCCCATGATCTTCATGGCTTCCACCATGGCGCGGCGAATGACCGGCTCGCCCATGCGGTTGACCATGCGGTTGATAAAACCGGCAGGCTGGCCGTCTTCGGGGTGGTCAAGCTTGAGCACGCGGCCGGTCATCAAAAGCCCCCATGTCGAGGCGTTGACCATCCACGATTCGCTTTTGCCGACATGGGCATTCCAGTCGGCAGGGCCGAGCTTGTCTTCGATCAGTGCATCGGCGGTTGCCTTGTCGGGAATGCGCAGCATGGCCTCGGCCAGGCACATCAGCATCAGCCCTTCATGAGTATCCAGGCTGTACTGCTGCAAAAGTTCGTCGATGGTATCGACCGCGGTATCCATGTTGCGCACTTCGCGCACAAGCGTTGCCGTGTCTTCTTCAATGCGAGCGTACTCATCGCGGTCGGCTTCCAGCAGCTTGATGAGTTCGCGGACAAAGCGGTCTTCATCGACAATATAATGATCACTAAGGCGTGCCATTAGCGTCTCAGGATCGGTTTGCCAGGTGGCAGGGTCACGCAGTGTCTTGGCCTTGAGCATTGAAGCCCCCCAGAGAAGAGACAGATCAAATCAAATGTTACGCCTTTATGCGGCTTTTGAATGTAGGGCGCAATAGCGTCGCGTGTATGTCCGTTTCGGGGTAAAACGTGTTGTTTTCACGGTAAGCGCCCTGACGCAAAGGCTTTTTTAAACTTTAGTGGAGTTTGAATTGTATCGCCAGCAAGGCCGCTCAAGGCACTTGGGACATTGGTCTATAACGCGTTGGTCTACAAGGCTCTGACCGGTGAAAACGGAGGCGTGGGCGGTTGGGTGGCGGGGTCGTGTCGAGAATGGGCCTGGCGGCGCAAGGCACGCGGAGAAACACCAAAACAGCGGCGAAAAGCATGAGAAAGGGTGCTTTGGCTGGCAAAGCCGGTTTGCAGTGCGATATCAGCCAGTGGCAGTGCACTTTGCAGGATCAGCTGTCGCGCTGCCCCGAGGCGCTGACGGCGTACGTACTGCCAGGGGGAAAGCCCCGTCTGGCGGCGAAACTGCGTGGAAAAATGTGCTTCGCTCAGGCAAGCCAGACTCGCCAGATCAGCCACGTATAGCGGTTCGGCCAGATGGCACTCGATATGACGCTGAATGGGCGTCAGGTTCAGGCGCCCGGGCGCTTGCCGTGATGGCCCCAGTCGTGACATCAGCGCCCCGAGAAAGGCCACTGCCAGCCGATCATGGCGCATGACATCGTTGTTTAACGGTACCGGGTGTTCGGGCGAGCGCCCCATCAGAGCCATTTCACTTTCCATAAAGGCCATGTAATGGCGTAGGGCATTGTCCAGAGTAAAAAAGCGCGGGGCGTCAAACAGCGCAGCCAGTTCACGGTGGTCACCGCACAATGCCGGTGCCTCCGGCGGCAGGTCCAGAATGAGCTGGCGGTTTTCCGCATTGCCGGAATAATAATGCTCACAGTTGGCCGGCACGATACAGCCGGCATAGGCATCCAGCCGCCCACCGAGGCCGTCGATTTCAAAGCGAGCGGTACCGCACAGCGTGATCACGATCTGGTGAAAGTCGTGAGCGTGATGCCGGGTGGCGGTTTCCAGCGGCAGTTCGCGAATGGTGCTATGCATGGCGCCCTCCTCGGGGTTACGTACGGCGCAGAGCCATACGGGCGGCCAGATGGTCGCGTAGCGCTTGAAGTTCCGCCTGCCCGCGGGTATTGAGCAGGGGCTTGCCCTGGACAAGTTGCCAGCGGCGGCCGTGCTCTTCCATGAGATGAACCGCCCGGCGGCGTACGCCTTCCAGGTATTCATCGTGGCGGATTGGATAGCCGATGAGCGCGTTCCATTCGCTTTCGCTGACCTGGCTTGCCAGCGCCTTGTCGAAAACGTCCAGCAAGTGATGTGCTTCCGTGCGATAACGGGGGGTGTGGGTCGAGAGCAGAATCACGACCGTAGTGCCGATAACCAGCAGGCAAACGCCAAACACCAGCAAATAAAGCGCCATGAAATGGCTCCGGGATTGCGTGTAAAAAGGAAGTACATAACGCGCCCGCCACCTGGGTGGCGCAACCGGTGAGCATTATACGCGTACACGCAGCGCGAGAAAATTTGTCCGGTAAGCGAACTTTTGTCGATAACGGTGTCTGAAAGGTTACAGGCAGCATAGCGATAGCAGTGGCAAAGGCTGTTGCACTGGTCATCGTAAAAGGAGGTCATCGCGATAATTGTTGGACTGGCTATTGTTTTCGATCCCTTGTTTACGCTGCCCGTGGGCAGCGTTTTTTTTGGCAGCATGTTTGCGACGTCAGCACCGGGCACAAACGGACGACAGCCGGACTTTTGTCAGTGGCGCCGGATATTGAGCAAAGCCATCAATATATCGCGTCGTGTGACAATGCCGACCAGCCGATACTGTTCCACCACCGGATAAACTTTGGGCTTGGCGCCGAGCATCTCCTGGGCCAGATCCGTCACGGACTTGTTGGGGGTTACGCTGAGCACATCGCTACGCATCAGCTCTTTGACCAGCGGCGCCTCGCCATCATGATAAACGCTATCCAGTACCTGACCGATGACATCCTGCTCGGAAATAAAACCCACCAGACGATCCGCCCCATCGACCACCGGCGCACCGGGCAGGCGATGCAGGGTCAGGCCCTGGGCAAGGGTGGTGATGGACGTCTCGGGTGAGACACGGTAGCAGTCCCGGGACATGATATCGCGAACAACATCCGGTGTTTTCTGAGCCATAATAAGTGCTCCTTGAACGAGTCGTGGTTGAAGAACGCCACGGCGACCATCATCTTTAGATTAGTCCAGTTCATTGTTTTTTACTCGCCAGGAGTGCGCTGATGGATGCACGTGAATATTTGAGCCGCAAAGGTGTCGGGCTTGATCGTGACCCGGATCGACCGAATACCCTGGAAGAAAAAGCCTGGGAACGTGCCCGTGGTGCCGGAGACCACCGGCCTATTACCGGCACGCCCCACGATTGGGAGGACTGGGAGCGTTATCACGACGAGCTGGCAGAAGATGCAGCGTCGCTGGAGCAAAAAATCGACAAACAGGCCCACCGCCAGGCAGAGCAGCCACCTGCAGCGGCGCCCGGGAGTCAGCCCGAATCGAACGCCGCCACCCCCGACCCTGAGCCGGCGCAAGCACCACCCAGTGCGGCCGTGGGGCATTTTACGCCGCCGGCACCCGGTCAGGCGCCCGAGCTACAGATGCCCGCAGCTGCCACGGAAAAAGAGCCCGTGGTGCTCAACGCGGCCTACGCCGCACTTGCCGTACTGTTGCCACCGCTGGCCATTGGTTTAAGCGGCGGCGGCGGGCGCCGTGTGGCCATCAGTATCGCTTTGACCATGCTGCTGTGGCTTCCCGGCATGATCTATGCAATTGCCTGGTTGCGTGGCCGCGAATAGAATTGGGCCGAGCCCCAGGAGCGGGTATACTAAGGTAAACTTTTTACCCCTCAGAGGTTTACCTTGAACTACCTTATTGGCGTGACGGCGTTGTGGGCATTTTCCTTTTCGCTGATTGGCGCCTACCTGGCCGGCCAGGTCGACAGCTACTTTGCCGTGTTGGCAAGGATATCGCTGGCGGCGCTGGTCTTTTTGCCGTTTTTGCGCCCGCGTCTTCTGCAGGGCAAAAAACGGTTGGCGCTCATGGTGATCGGGGCGTTGCAGCAGGGCATCATGTACCTGTTTCTTTATCAGTCGTTTTTGCTGTTGTCGGTGCCCGAGGTGCTGTTGTTTACCGTCCTGACGCCGGTGTATATCGCCTTGCTCGATGACCTGCTGTTTGGCCGCTTTACGCCGCTGTACCTGCTGACGGCACTGTTGGCAGTGCTGGGCGCAGCGGTGATCCGTTACGACGGTGTGAATGCCGGTTTCTGGTTGGGATTCTGCGTGGTACAGGGAGCCAGCTTGTGCTTTGCCCTGGGGCAGGTGGGCTATCGGCGGCTGGCCGTCACGCTGCCGCACTCGTTGCCCTGGCATAACGTGTTCGGCTGGTTTTTTCTCGGCGCACTGGCGGTGGTGCTGCCCGCGTTTTTACTGCTGGGCAATACGGCGGCGTTGCCCACCGAGGGCCGCCAATGGCTGGTACTTGTATGGTTGGGGCTGGCTGCCTCGGGCGGCGGCTATTTTCTCTGGAACCGCGGTGCGGTAAAAGTGAATGCCGGCACGCTTGCGATCATGAACAACGCGCTGGTGCCGGCGGGCTTGCTGGTGAACCTGCTGATCTGGAACCGCGAGGCTGACCTTGGCCGGCTGGCGCTGGGCGGAGCGATTATTGGTGCTTCACTGTGGCTCAACCAGCGATTTTATAATGGACGCAAAACCGCTAAGGCCTGAATGAGCCACTGCCGGAAAGATAATCAGGCCCACCAGGACGTAAGCCTATTTGCCCGTCGTCTTCCGGGCCGACATAATGCAGGCCGATGTTAACGGGTTGCCCTAATGACTGACACAGCTTCTGCTACCGGCGCACCATCTGACCAAAGCGGTGTGCGGCCTTTTACGACCATCGGCCTGATCGGCCGGCTGGGCAGTGACAAGGTTGTCGATTCTCTCAAGCGCTTGATTCGCTATCTGACCGAGCGTGACTATCACGTGGTGATGGAAGACCGCACGGCCACCGTCATTGCCGACCATGGCCTGCCGGAAACCAGCCGCCGGGCGCTGGGTGAGCTTTGTGACCTGGTGATTGTCGTGGGCGGCGACGGCAGCCTGCTGGGAGCGGCGCGCACGCTGTGTGAAACCGGCACGTTGATTCTGGGCGTGAATCGCGGTCGTCTGGGTTTTCTCACTGATATCTCGCCCGACGAGCTGGAAGACCGCGTCGGCGAAGTGCTGGCCGGCCATTATGAACGTGAAGAACGTTTCCTGCTGGATGCCGAGCTCTATCGCAACGGCGTCGCGGTCGGCCATGGCGAAGCGCTCAACGAAGTCGTGGTGCATTCGGGAAAGGCAGTGCGCATGATCGAGTTCGAGCTGTTCGTGGATGGCCAGTTCGTTTACAGCCAGCGCAGCGACGGCCTGATTATCGCCACACCTACGGGGTCAACGGCCTATGCACTTTCCGGGGGCGGGCCCATCATGCATCCCCGACTTGATGTGGTAACGCTGGTGCCGATGTTTCCGCATACGCTGTCCAGCCGGCCGGTAGTGCTGGACGCGGCCAGCGAAATCCGCATTCATATCGGCGAAACCAACATGGTTTATCCGCACGTCAGCTGTGACGGCCAGACCCGAGCCGTCGCCAAGCCCGATGATGTGCTGGTGATAAAACGCAAGCCCGAACGGGTGCAGCTGGTGCATCCGCTGGGGCACAACTTTTATGAAGTGCTGCGCAGCAAGCTGGGCTGGAGCCATCGGCTGGGAGATTAACCATGCAACGGACCCTCATGCCACACACCCGGCAGGGCAAGCCACGGCTTGAAGGTTACGATCTGATCGGTGATGTTCACGGCTGCGGCGCAACGCTGGTAACCCTGCTGGAGAAGATGGGCTATGAAAAGCGTGGCGGCGTGTATCGCCATCCCCGGCGCAAGGTCATCTTTTTGGGCGACCTGATTGACCGCGGTCCGCGTATCCGGCTGGCGGTCACCGTGGCCCGGCGCATGGTGGAAGCGGGCGAAGCGTACATCGTCATGGGCAACCATGAGTACAACGCGCTGGCGTACTCTTATCCGGGGCCGGCGGGTAGCGGTAAACGCTGGCTGCGCGAGCATACGCCGCGCAACAATCGCCTGATTCGTGAAACCCTGGAGCAGTATTACGACTACACTAACGAATGGGAAGACACCCTGGCCTGGTTCAAGACCATTCCGCTGTGCCTGGAGATCGACGGTATTCGCGTGGTACACGCCTGCTGGGATGAAACACTGATCGCCAGGCTGCTAAAGCGTCGACCCAATGCCTGCATGGACGACGCCTTTCTGGAAGAGTCCACCGATGCCTCGACCGAAGCATTCGATATTCTGGACAGGCTGACGCGCGGAGCCAATATACCCCTGCCCCGAGGTGTGGAGATCCATTCCGGTGACGGCTTTACTCGCAGCAGTTTTCGCGCGCATTTCTGGAGCGAAGCGCCCGCGGTCTGGGGCGATGTGGTATTTCAACCGGATAATCTGCCGGGCGATCTGGAATCACGGCCGCTGGAGCCGGGGGAACGCCGCCGCCTGAGTTATTATGGCAGCGACCAGCCGCCGCTTTTTATCGGGCATTACTGGTGCGAAGGCGTGCCGTCGCTGCCGACGCACAACATTGCCTGCCTGGACTATAGCGCGGTGAAATACGGCCGTCTGGTAGCCTATCGTTGGAGTGGCGAACAAACGCTGAACGCTGACCGGTTTGTCTGGGTGCGCGTGCCCCGGGAAGAAAGCCTGCTATCGGTCTGATGTAGCCCGGTATAACGCCGGTTTTATAAAAAATGACATTTTTTTGAGATAACGGGTGAACTTTGCGTGCGGCCGGCCATCAGAGTAAGTGTTCCCTTGAATGATCCCTTGCTTTATCCGGCGGCTTCCACCGCCGGTTTTTTTCGTCTGGACATAAAGAGAGCGCCATGCAGCCCGTTATGCTTCTGCCCCACGATGCCGATACGCGTACGCTGCGCCAGACGCTTTGGCAGCAACGAATCAGCCACCGTATTACCCAAGAGGCTGACGGTCAGCTTTTGTGGCTGGCCAACCCGGCTCAGCACGATGCGCTACAGAGCGTGGTCGGGCGCTGGCAGCGTGGCGAGCCATTGGACGCTCCCGCTGATCCGCATACACGGCGCGGCAGTGTAAGTGTAATGCCGTTGCTGAAGCGCGTGCCGGTGACGGCCGCCATGGTTGCCTTGAGTATTGCGGTGTTTGCGCTGATCAGCATGTTTGGCGATTGGCTGATTGTCAGCCTCACCATCGTGCCGATCGGCATTTCCGGCGACGAGCTGGTGTTTGGCTCGCTCAGCCAGACGTTTGCCAGCGGCCAGGTATGGCGACTTTTATCACCGGCATTTTTGCATTTCGGCTGGACGCATCTGATTTTCAATCTGATGTGGGTCTGGTATTTCGGTCGTCAGGTCGAAACGCTGCAGGGCAGCCGCTGGATGCTGGTACTTTTGCTGGTGGCCGGCGTAGGAGCCAACATTGCCCAATACGCCACGGGCACGGCGCTTTTCGGCGGTATGTCAGGGGTAGTATATGCGCTGCTGGGCCATGTGTGGCTGATGTCGCGCCGCGCACCGCAGAGCGGATTTTTCGTGCCGACAATGCTGGTCGTCTTCATGCTCGGCTGGATGGTCTTCACCATGACGGCGCTGGCCGGCAAGGTAGGCTTTGGCAACGTGGCCAATGAAGCGCATCTGGGCGGGTTGGTGGTGGGGCTTGCTACCGGTTGGTATGCCTCCATGCGGCACCTGCGCTCGGGCTCCTAGGATTGCGCCTGCAAAGCATCCGTGTCGCCCTCATTCAGGGGATGCAAACCCTGTCTTTGGGGCGTGCTACTCCCCGCCGTCTTGTCCTGTTCCCCCTGGCCCCGGTGTCAGGGGGGGGCGTTGGGATTTTTTTCCCGGGACTTTTTTGTATAGCGCAATGGTATGCTGGGCGGGTTTACGGGCGCCGTTGTGTACGGCTGCCGACAGCGGATACCACCTCGCCGGAGTTTGCCATGAGCGATATGACCTTCGAGAAAATGGTCGGCCAGATGACGCCGTCAATCTATACCAGCCTCAAGCAGGCGGTCGCGTTAAGAAAGTGGCCGGACGGCAAACTGCTGACGGCCGAGCAGACCGAGCTGTGTCTGGAGGCGGTCATGCGTTACGAAGTGGAAAACAGGGTGCCCGAAGAAGATCGCGTCGGTTATTTGCGTCAACGCACTTGCGGTGCCGGTGCCGACGGCAGCGGTGTTTCTGCGGAGATGGCCGGACTTGGCCAGGATGCTACCCGTGGCCGCTGAGATCCTCTCGGGTGGGCTGCAAAAAATGGCCGCTGTGCCTGGCGCTGAAGTGGCCGAGGCGGCCACGTTACCGCTGGTTTCCGGTGCCTGGCCTGATACAGCCAGCACTGTGGAGTACCGGTTGCGGGTCGGCGAGCAACAGGCCGGGCTGAATGCGCGCATCGGAACACTCCTGAGCCTTGAATGGCTTGGTGAGATCCACTGCTCGCACTGCGGGCGGAAAACCCGCAAAAGCTACGGCCAGGGGCATTGTTATCCGTGCTTCAAGCGTCTGGCGCGGTGTGATATGTGCATCGTCAAACCCGAGCTGTGCCACTATTTTCAGGGCACCTGCCGTGAGCCCGAATGGGGTGAGCAGCATTGCTTTACGCCCCATGTGGTGTACCTGGCTAATTCGTCAGGGCTCAAGGTCGGGATTACCCGCAAGACCCAGCTGCCCACCCGCTGGCTGGATCAGGGGGCGATTCAGGCGTTGCCGATACTCGAGGTAGCCACCCGCCAGCAGGCCGGATTTGTCGAAGTGCTGCTGAAAGAAGCCGTGTCTGATCGTACCAACTGGCGCGCCATGCTCAAGGGTGAGGTGGAAACGCTGGACCTGCACGCCGAGCGCGACCGTTTGCTGGCACAGTTCGCACCGGGGCTGGAAAAGCTGCGCGATACCCACGGCGTTGATGCCATTCGCCCGCTGGATGCCCGAACGCAAACCTTCAGCTACCCGGTACGTACGTTTCCCGCCAGAGTGGTGTCGCACAATCTGGATAAAACCCCGCGAGTTGAAGGCGTGCTGCAGGGCATCAAGGGCCAGTATCTGATGCTGGATACCGGCGTGATCAACCTGCGCAAATTTACCGGTTATCAGGTGAGCGTGGCATAAGCGCAATGGCTGCGTTTATGCATCGCGGCGATCGCTGGCCCAAGATTCGGCATCGGGGATCGACATCGTATAGTCTTGGGCCAGATAGCCGGATGACAGAATGAAGTCGGCGCTGGCGGCATTGCACGCCACCGGCACGTTCCATAGCGCGGCCAGGCGCAACAGCGCCTTGACGTCCGGGTCGTGGGGCTGCGGAGCAAAGGGGTCCCAGAAGAAAATCAGCACGTCCAGTGCCTGCTCGGCAATCCGCGCGCCGATTTGCTGATCGCCGCCCAGCGGGCCGCTCATCAGCCCCTCAACCTCCAGTCCCAGGTGCATTTTCAGCTTGCCGGCAGTGGTGCCGGTACCCACCAGCTGATGTTGCTGCAGCGTTTCCTGCCAGCGACTCGCCCAGTCCAGAAGCTCGCTTTTCTTGCCGTCATGGGCGATAAGGGCAATACGCTTGCACGCCGGTAGAGTACGCGTGGCCTGGCGGGTAGGTCGGGCATTATGCATGATGTTTCTCCTGATCAATGTGTGCGAGCCTAGTGAATAACTGTCGGCCACGGAAAGGACAAGCATATGACACTTAATATCGCCATTAACGGTTTTGGACGGATCGGACGAAACGTCTTGCGGGCGCTGTATGAGAACGGCTACCGCGAGCACGTTCGCGTGGTGGCAATCAACGACCTGGGTGGCCCCGAGCTCAACGCACACCTGCTGCGCCACGACAGCGTGCACGGCCACTTTAACCTGCCGGTGAGCCATGACGAACAAAGCATTAGCGTAGGCGATGATCGTATCGCGATGCTGGCCGAACGCGATCCCTGTGCGCTGCCGTGGCAGGCGCATAACGTGGACATCGTGCTGGAATGCACCGGCCTGTTTACCCGCCGTGAGGCCGCCGCCGGCCACCTTGCCGCCGGTGCGCGCCGGGTGCTGATTTCGGCGCCATGCCCCGACGCTGATGCCACCGTGGTGTTCGGGGTAAACGACGACATGCTGCGCGCGACGCATACGGTGGTCTCCAATGCCTCCTGCACCACCAACTGTCTGGCGCCGCTGGCCCAGACGCTGGACGCTGCGCTGGGCATTGACAGCGGGCTGATGACCACCATTCACGCCTACACCAACGATCAGCACCTGTCGGACACCTGGCACAAGGATCCGTACCGCGCACGCAGCGCTACCCAGTCGATGATTCCGACCCAAACCGGCGCCGCGGCGGCGGTAGGCAAGGTGCTGCCAGCGCTTGACGGCAAGCTCGACGGCCTCGCCGTGCGCGTGCCGGTGATCAACGTCTCGCTTGTCGACGTCACCTTTACCGTGGCGCGAGATACCAGCGTCGCGGAAGTCAATGCGATTGTGGCGCAGGCGGCGGAGCACTCAGGCGTCATGGCCGTCAACGCGCAGCCGCTGGTCTCGATCGACTTCAACCACGATGCCCATTCCTGCGTATTTGATCAGAACCACACTCGAGTCAACGGTCGCCTGGTCAAGGTCATGGCCTGGTACGACAACGAATGGGGCTTTTCCAACCGCATGCTGGATACCGCCCTTGCCATGCAGGCATGCGACGAGTAACGATGCTTTTTTAACGCCCGGTTTTTCACTGTTTTTGGCAACAGGAGCGCCCATGAGCCAGCCCCGAAGTGCATCAACCGAACCGTTCGGCGATGCCAGCCATGCTATTGATCTGGCGCTGTTTGGCGCGCTGGGCGACCTTGCCCAGGGCAAGCTGTTGCCCGCGCTTTACCAGCTTGACCGCGAAGCGCTGCTCGCCGCTGACACGCGGATTCTCGGGCTATCGCGTCATGCCCACGATACGGCGTCGTTTCGCCAGCTGGTAGCCGATGCCCTCGAGGCGCGCCTGACAGATGACGAGCAGGATGCCGAGAGCCGCACGCGTTTTTTACGCCGATTGGATTACAGTCCGTTGGAGTTTACCCAGGCGGCGGACTATGCCGCCGTGGGCGATTGGCGGGGCACGGCCACGCGGCCGATGGTGGTGTATTTATCTGTCGGGGCGCGGCTTTATGGCGATATTTGCGGCTATTTGCAGCAAAGCGGCAGCCTGGGCGAGCACGACCGCGTGGTGGTGGAAAAGCCCGTGGGGCATGATCTGGCATCCTCCAACGCGGTCAACGATGCCATTGGCGAGGTGTTCCCCGAAAAGCAGATTTATCGTATCGACCACTATTTGGGCAAGGAAACGGTGCAAAACCTGATTGCGCTGCGCTTTGCCAACCCGCTGTTTGGCAACCAGTGGAACCAGAACCACATTTCCCACGTGGAAATTACCGTCGCTGAAAAAGTCGGCATCGAAGGCCGCTGGGGCTATTTTGACGACGCCGGCCAGCTGCGCGATATGGTGCAGAACCACCTGTTGCAGCTGCTCTGCCTGATTGCCATGGATCCGCCTTCCAATCTGGACGCCGACGCCATCCGCGATGAAAAGGTCAAGGTGCTCAAGGCGCTCAAGCCATTGACGCCGGAAGCCCAGGAGCGCGACGTAGTGCGCGGCCAGTACATTGCCGGCACCAGCGATGGCCAGCCGGTGCCGGGCTATCTCGAGGAAGACGGCTCGAATCCACAAAGTCATACCGAAACCTTCGTCGCGCTGAAAACCGAAGTGGCCAACTGGCGCTGGGCGGGGGTGCCGTTTTATCTGCGCACCGGCAAGCGCCTGCCGGAAAAGCTCTCCCAGATCGTGATTCACTTTCGTCAGCAGCCGCACTATATCTTCGACCCCGACCAACGCAGCCTGGCGGCCAACAAGCTGGTGATCCGCCTGCAGCCGGACGAAGGCATCGCGTTGCAGGTGCTGACCAAGGACAGCGGGCTGGATAAAGGCATGCGCCTGCGCCCCGGCCCGCTGCATCTGGATTTCAACAATGCGTTTCCCAAGGCGCGCATTCCCGACGCCTATGAGCGTCTGCTGCTGGAAGTCATGAAAGGACGGCAGTACCTGTTTGTACGCCGGGATGAAGTCGAGCACGCCTGGCGCTGGTGCGAGCAGCTGAGTGAAAGTTGGCAGTCCCGCAGCACGCCGCCCAGGCGTTATCCCGCAGGCTCCTGGGGGCCGGTGGCCTCCATCGCCATGATTACCCAGGACGGGCGCAGCTGGTACGAGGATTACTGATATGAAGAGTGCTGACATGAGTGATCCCCGAGAAGTGCTGGCGCACCAGCTGGCCGAAGCCGTGGCCAGTGCCCTGGCAGAAGACCTGCGCCATCAATCGCGCGTGTTGCTCGTGGTCTCCGGCGGCAGCACGCCGGTGGCGTTTTTGCGTGCGCTGGCGGCAATGCCGCTGGACTGGGCGCGGGTAGACATCACCCTGGCCGATGAGCGCTGGGTAGAAGAAAGCGATCCCGCGAGTAATGCCCGTTTGGTGCGCGAGACGCTGCTGCAGAGCGAGGCCGCTGTCGCGCGATTTGTGGGCCTGAAAACCACTGTTGGCACGCCGGAAGAAGGTGTGGAAGAGGCAGCGGCACGCATCGGGGCGCTTGGCTGGCCGGCAAGTGTCGTGGTGCTGGGCATGGGCACCGACGGCCATACCGCCTCATTATTTGCCGACAGCCCCGAACTTGAGCTGGCGCTTGCCACCCGCGAGCCGCTGGTGGCGGTGCGCGCGCCCAGCCAGCATCAGCCGCGCATGACGCTCTCGGCCGACCGTCTGCACCGTGCGCAGCGGCATTTTCTGCACATTACCGGCGATAATAAACGCGAGGTGCTGGCCCGAGCGCTGCCCGGGGATGATGCGCGCGAGCTGCCCATCCGCGCATTTCTCGCCTGCCCGCTGGCCATTTACTGGGCACCCTGAGGCCAACGTTGCCCTGTTGATGTGCCGCCATGCCCTTGAATCAGGCATGATGAACACTGGAATAATGATAATATCTACTACGTTGGAGACGTTTAATGATTGATAAACAGCTGCCCTCAACGCGTACCGCCGAACTCGACAGCATTTGCCTCAAGGCCGAAGTGTTGCCGGTGATTACCATTGAGCGGCTGGAAGATGCCGTGCCCATTGCCCGTGCGCTGGTGGAAGGCGGCTTGCAGGTGCTCGAGATCACGCTGCGCACCGCCTGCGCACTTGATGCCGTGGCGCGTATTCGCGAAGCGCTGCCGGGAGCGAGCATTGGCGTGGGGACGGTGCTCACGCCGGCACAGTACCGTCAGGCCGAGCAGGCGGGGGCTGATTTTGTAGTGACGCCGGGCGCGACCGAAGCGCTGTATCGCTATGGTATTGAAAGCCCGGTACCGATGTTGCCGGGCGTGGCCAGCGTCTCCGAAGTGATGACCGGCTGGCAGTACGGCTACCGCCGTTTCAAGTTTTTCCCCGCTGAGGCCAGCGGCGGCGTGGCCGCGCTCAAGGCCTTTAGCGCACCGCTTGCCGAGGCACATTTCTGCCCTACTGGCGGCATTAACGTCGACAATGCCGGCGACTATCTGGCGCTCGATAACGTCATGTGCGTCGGCGGCACCTGGCTTACGCCCAAAGCGCTGATTGACGCCGAAGACTGGGACGGCATCCGTGAGTTGGCCAAACAGGCCGCCGACCGCTTCCATCATTAAACGGCGCTAAATCTCATCGTCCGTGCTTCCGGCTTTGCTGATGGGCTCGAAATGGTCGCCGCCACCTTGCTGCAAATAGGCCCCTTGCGGGGCCTTGGCGGTGTTAATCGGTGTCGGATACCGTCGGGTAAGGGTTGTCCGGCATTAGCGCTCTGGGTAGAGGAGGGCGGCGGGCATCTTCCTTGGGTCCATAATTGCTGGCCAGGTAGCCGAGGATGGTGGCTTCCATCTCGGGTTGGAACTGCCAGAGTCCCTGGGTATTCTGCATCCAGCGGATCAGCGATTTCCAATGGTTGCGCGAGCCACTGTTCTGGGTAACTAGCCTGGCGGAATGGCAGACGGTGCAGTTGGCCTTGGTCGCTTGCCAGCCTTCAGCCTTGATAAAACCCGTGTCGGGGTCGGTTTCCTGAGCCAGTGCGCCGGTGGGTAGGCCAATCAGCATGACGACCAGGGCTGCCTTGCCCCATTGAAACAAGGTATTCATGCAACCTCCTGGGTCACCTGAACTGCAATACGGTGGCAGGCGTTGTTGAGATAGCCCTTGGGGTTCCAGCCCGGCACCACCATGGGCTGAGAGCGGCCGTTTTCGTCGGTGGCTCTGGCCCAGACCTCAAAGTAGCCGGGCTCGGGGAATTCGACCGAGGTGGTCCAACGCTGCCAGGCCAGGCGGTTAGGCGGCGCCTTCAGTTCGGCGTCGTGCCAGGTGGCCCCGAAGTCGATGGACACCTGCACTTTTTTCACCGCCAGATCGCCGGCCCAGGCATGGCCGCGTACCGTCATCGCTTCGCCAAGAGCCTGGTTGATCCCGGACTGCGGAAATGTCACCAGAGACTTCACTGGCATCGACTGGATGGTAACGAAGTCCTCCAGCGGTACCTGACTGCCCGGAGCCACGGGGTGCTTGGGTACGCTATAGGAGGGCGCGGCCATTTTGGTGCCGTCGTGTTTTTGATTGCGGATGACAATGCGTTTTAACCACTTGCCCGAGACCGACCCCGGCCAGCCGCCGCACACGACGCGTAGTGGATAGCCGTTGAGATAAGGTATGTCTTCGCCATTCATCGCCCAAGCGATCAGCGATTCATCCTCCAGAGCTTTCTCAATGGGCACGCCGCGTGATATAGCATCTTTATCCGGGTTGTCGCTGGCATGGGCGTCAGCGCCGTAGTTGCCGGTATAGACGGCGTCGTCAGCAATGCCGCAGGCCTCAAGCACATCGCGCAGGCGCACCCCGGTGAAGGTCGGGCAGGCCACTGCGCCGGTCGTCCATTGGTTACCGCTGGCCGAGGGCACGAACTCGCTACGGCCATTGCCACCACACTCCACCTGTAGCTGGTAAGTGTGGTGTTTGAACTTCTCCTTGAGCTCGGCAATGGTGAAGCTCTGCGGGTTTTTGCAGGATTCCCCGCCGATTTCGAGCTGCCAGGTGTCTGCATCGATGTCCGCTATCGCCGGCGGAATGCCGTTGTTGCGCACGAACATGTGCCTGGCGGGGGTGATGTCGTCATCCAGAAGGTGAGGCGGCGTTTCGGCGTTGATCGGCCGATCATTGAGAACGGTCAGTCCATCCTTGCTTTTCAGCTTGAAGGCGTCGTTGCTCTGGGCCAACGCGGCCGGGATCAGCCCGCCGGGCATTTGGCTGGCAAAAGGAATCGAGCCGCCTACGGCGGCGGCCATGGCCAGCAGGCTTGAACGCTTGAGAAAGCCGCGGCGGCTGGTGGGATCGACGTCGCGGTCCCAGAGCCGCTTGTCGGCTGTTTCAGGATTTTCAGCGTAAAGCTCATGGATGCCGCGTGTCTCGGAATCACCGTGGCGCTTCGTCATGGTAGGTCTCCTGGATTGCCCGCAGGCTGGTGATGCTGTTTGGCTTGCGGGCGTTCTTGTCATTGTCTTTCAGAGCCAAGTATCGTGCGTCGCTTATCAAGCTGGGACATTGTGTAGGCGACGTCAAGGCGCGTAGGGTTAGGTGCCGTGGCGTCAGCTTTGCTATGGTATGCACCGTTTTGCCTGTCCGGAGACCATGCATGCCCCCTTTATCTGATGCGCCCGTGCTCAAGGCGCTGGCGGAGCGCGTTCGTCCCGTTGACCGCGCTGCCGGAGACGCCACCCGCGCCTACCTGGATACGCTGACCAAACCGCCGGGCAGCCTCGGGGACCTGGAGGCACTTGCCGTGCAGCTCAGCGCAATCACCGGCCAGGCCAAACCCGACGTGATGCCGCCGGCGTGCATTGTGTTTGCCGCCGACCACGGCGTGGCGGTTGAAGGCGTGTCGGCTTTCGGGCAGGAAGTTACCGCGCAGATGGTCGCCAACTTTGCTGCCGGCGGTGCGGCGATCAACGCTTTTGCCCGCTGTATTGCTGCGCGGCTTGAGGTGGTCGACGTGGGCGTGGCCAATGATCTGCCCGACACCGGCAGCGCCGACAACCCGGTGGTGAACGCCAGAATACGCCGGGGCACCGGCAACATGCTCACCGAGCCGGCCATGGGCCGTGAAGACGCCGTAGCGGCTCTGGACGCCGGCGCTCAGGCCGCCAATCGCGCCTTTGATGCCGGCTGTCGCTGCTTGATCGTGGGTGAGATGGGCATCGCCAACACCACGGCGGCAAGCGCCATGCTTGCCGTGCTGACGGGCCACCCGGTGTCCGGGGTGGTGGGCACCGGCACCGGCATCAACAGCGTGAAGCTGACCCACAAGATCAGCGTGATCGAGCGCGCCATCGACGCCCGCTGGATGGATACCAGCGACCCGGTCGAGGTGCTGGCAAGCGTGGGCGGGCTGGAAATCGGGGCCATGGCGGGGGCCTACCTGGCCGGTGCGGCCCGGGGCAAACCCTGCCTGGTGGACGGCTTTATCGCTACCGTGGCCGCTTTGCTTGCCTGCGAGATATGCCCGGACGTGCGCGGCTACCTGGTGTTTGGCCACCGCTCGCTGGAGCCCGGCCACGGCGTGGCGCTGCAGGCCCTGCGTGCCAAGCCGATACTGACCATGGACATGCGCCTGGGCGAGGGCAGCGGCGCGGCGCTGGCATTTCCGCTGCTGAACGCCGCCTGCGCCATGCTGCGCGAGATGGCCACCTTTGCCGATGCCGGCGTGGACGCCAGCCGCTCGTGATGCCGAGCGCCGACGATAACGCCCGCGCCGTGCGCCTGGCCTTCAGCGCCGGGCTTGTCGGGCGGTTCTCGCGCGGCTGTATTCATCTGCGGGCCGATGCGCCGCTGGCCACGCTCAGCTCGGCGCTGGTAGGCGGCGGCCCGGGCACCGCGCGGGACTTCTGCAATTTCTACGTGGACAAGGACTACGCCGGCCGCGCCCCGGCCGATGACCTTGCCCGCTGGCTTGCCGGCCACGAGGTGGATTCGTCCTGCGCGGTGGCGATGATGACTGCGGTGAAGCTTGAATACGCCGCCATGCACAGCACCCCGCTTGGCCAGCGGCAAAACGCCGTGCTGGCGCTTGCCACCGCGGGCAGCGGCAACGCCGTGGATATTGCCGCCGAAGGCGAAGACCCTCGGCTGGTGGTCGGTACTGTCAACGTCTTTGTGTTTATCGATGCCCAACTGACGCCGGGTGCCATGGTCAACGCCTGCCTCTCGGCAACCGAAGCCAAGGTTGCGGCGCTGCGCGATGAACGCGTCATCGATGCCCACAGCCGTACGCCGGCCACCGGCACCTCTACCGACTGCGTAAGCATTGCCGCCACCCAGCGCGGCGCGCCCACGCCTTATGCCGGCTCCGGCACCGAGCTTGGCCGTGCTATTGGCCGCACGGTGTACCGGACGGTGCGCGAGTCTTTACGGGCCGGCAGCGATGAGGAGCGCGGACGATGATGCCGGGAGTTGCCCTGATCGCGCTTACCGCCGCCGCGATAGCGGTGGACCTGGCCGTGGGCGACCCGCGCCGTTTTCCCCACCCGGTGGTATTGATGGGGCGGCTGATCAGCGCGCTGGAAGCCCGGCTGAACCACGGCTCCGCCCGGGCGCGCCGGTGGGGCGGGCTGCTAACGGTGCTGGTGACGGTGTTGGGCACATTCGTCGGCGTCTGGCTTGTGTGCCGTGGGTTGGGGGCGATTCACCCTTGGCTTGGGCTTGTGGCCGAGCTGTGGCTGATCTCTACCGCCGTTGCCATCAAGGGGCTTGGCGATGCCGGCCGCGCGGTGGCAGCGCCGCTGAAACAAGGCGACTTGCCGGCGGCTCGAGCGGCGCTGAGCATGGTGGTCGGGCGCGATACCCAGACGCTTAATGAGGCCGACATCGCCCGTGGCGCGGTGGAAACCGTGGCCGAAAACACCTCGGACGGCATCACCGCGCCGCTGCTGTTTGCGCTTGTTGGCGGCGCGCCGCTGGCGCTGGCCTACAAGGCGGTGAACACGCTGGACTCGATGATCGGCTATCGCACCCCACGCTACGCAGACTTTGGCCGCGCTGCGGCTAAACTGGACGACGCCGCCAACTGGCTGCCGGCGAGGCTCACCGCGCTATGTTTTTGCCTGAGTGGGAAGGGCATCGACACGGCTGCCTGGCAGGGCACCCGCCGGGATGCGCCCAGGCACGCAAGCCCCAACGCCGGCTGGCCCGAGGCGGCCATGGCGCACCGGCTGGGCGTGGCGCTTGGCGGGGCGAGCAGCTATCAGGGCGTGATGACCCGCAGCGCGACGCTTGGCGAGCCGCGAGAGACGCTTAACGCCGGGCATATTGATCGCGCGATTGCCTTGATGCACCAGGGCTGGGCGCGGTTTTTCGCGCTGACGGCGGCGCTGGTGATAGCCAGCGCGTGGCTAATCAAGGCGGGAGGTACAGGTTGATGGCGTCTATACCCAGGTCTATATCCACGTCCATGTCTGCATTTACGTCTATGCCTTGCGAACAAGCCAGCGAATGGCCGCGCCACGGCGGGCAGGCGGGCGCGCTGCTTGAGCGCTTCGGCCTGCCGGCGGATCATCCGTTTGAGGATTTCAGCGCCAACCTCAACCCGCTGGGCCCGCCCGGCTGGGTGCCGGCCTGGCTTGCGCGCCATGTGGGCGAGCTTGCCCGCTACCCGGACGTAAACTACGCCGAACCCCGCGCGGCGATTGCCGCCCACCACGGCGTTATGCCAGGCCAGGTGCTGCTTGCCAACGGCGGCGGCGAGGCCATCTTTCTCGCCGCCGGGCTGTGCGCCGGCGGGCGCGCCGGGGTGCTGGCACCCACCTTTAACGAGTACGCCCGAGCGCTTGCCGGCGTAGGTGCTGAAGTGCGCGAGATCTCCCTGGCCGATTCTCTTGAAGACCTCGACGCAGTATTTCTCTGCCGGCCCAACAACCCCGACGGTGGGTTGCTGGCGCTGGCAGACGTGGACGCGCTGCTGGCCCGGGCCGCCGCCTGTGGCTGCCGGGTGGTGGTGGACGAAGCGTTCATCGACATGACGGCCCGCCCGGCGGACGCCGCCGCGCTGCCGACAAGGCTTGCCGCACACCCTAATCTGATCCTGCTGCGCTCGATGACCAAGTTTTATACCCTGCCCGGGCTGCGCCTGGGATACGCGCTCGCCAGTGAGGCGCTGATCGCCGCCATGGCCCGCCGCCAGCCGCCCTGGAGCGTCAACCGGCTGGCCGCCGGGCTTGTCGCGCCGCTGCTGGCGGATACGGCGTTCTCCGAGCGTACCCGGGCCTGGCTTGCCGCCGAGCGCCCGCGCATGCACCGGGCGCTGCAGGCACTGGGGCTTGAGGTAGCCCCCGGTGAGACGTGCTTTTTTCTGCTGTGCCCGGGGGTTGAGCTGCGCCGGCGGGGCATTACCGCCGAGGCGCTGCTTGAGCGGCTATTGTGCGGCGGCATTCTTGTCCGCCATACCCACGGCTACAAAGGGCTCGACGGCCGCTGGCTGCGCCTGGCCCTGCGTGACGCTGATGCCAATGACCGGCTGCTCAAGGGGCTCGGTGACGCCCTGAAGGGCGAGGAGGACCGCCGTGGTCGTCTTCGTTAGCGGCGGGGCGCGCTCGGGCAAGAGCGCCGTGGCCGAGGCGGCGGTGCGCCGTGCCGCCGGCACCCAAACGCCGTATTACATCGCCACGGCGAATGTCAGCGATGGCGAGATGGCCGCGCGCATTGCCCGCCACCGGCGCTCCCGGGGTGCCGGCTGGGCCACGCTTGAAGCGCCGCTGTGGCTGACGCCGCCCGTTGAGCAGGTGCCAAACGGCGGCGCGGCGCTGATCGACTGCCTGACGCTGTGGGCAAGCCAGGTGCTTTACCCGCAGGCAGATGATGCCCGGCACCCATCGCCCGAGCAGGCGCTTTGTGATCTTGCTGCGTGTATCGACGCGGCGCGCCGGCGCGCTATTGCGCTGGTGCTGGTGTCCAACGACCTCAACGAAGCGCTGCTGCCAACCGATGAGGCAAGCGCCGAAACGTGGCGCTACGTGGCCTTTTTGCAGCGCGCCCACCGTTTGGTCGCCGGCCGCGCCGATTCGGTGCGGGAGGTTATCGCCGGTCAAGGCGTCGAGTGGAAACCGGCGAGCATGAGCGATCACGCAGGAGGTCTTTGTCGATGAAAAACAGGCTTTCACCGATGAAAAATGCCGCCTTCGGGCTGGTGCTGGCGCTGCAGTTCTTGACCCGCATTCCGGTGCCGCTGGCCTGCCCCTGGACGCCCGAAACCCGCCGCTTTGCGGTGCGTGCCTACCCGCTGGTGGGCGCGCTGCTGGGCAGCGTGCTGGCGCTGGCGGCGTACCTGCTGACCGAGGTGTTTCCCGCCACGCCTGCGCCGCTAACAGCCCTGGTGCTGCTTAGCCTGTGGGTCGCGCTTTCCGGCGGGCTGCACCTGGACGGCCTGATGGACATGGCCGACGCGCTGGGTAGCAACCAGCCTCTGGAGCGCCGCTTCGCCATCATGCAGGACCCCCACGTCGGCAGCTTCGGCATGCTTTCGCTGTTTTTCCTGCTGGCGTGGAAGGGCGTGCTGCTGTGGGCGCTGGTGGACGCCGGCGCTCCGCTCGGCTGGCTGATTGCCGTGCCGGCGCTTGGCCGCTTGCTGGGGGCGGCGGGGCTTATCCTGATTCCCGGTGCCAAACCCACCGGGCTTGCGCATGCCTGGCAGCAGTCGCTTACCCCCGTGGACGCCGCCTGGGCGCTTGCCGTGCCGCTTGCGCTGGCATTGTTCTGGCCCGGGCTGTGGCTGGCGCTTGCCGCAGCGGGGTTTTATTTTCTCGTCGCACGCCGTGCGCTCAAGCGCTGGTTTGGCGGCATCACCGGTGACCTGGCCGGTGCCATGATTGAAGGAGGAGAGCTATGGTGTCTGCTGTGTCTGTGGAGCTGGTGGCAGTTCGCCACGGGATGACGTTCTGGAACCTGGAGCGACGCTACCAGGGCCAGCGCGATATTGAACTGGCGTTTCCCGAGGCCGAGGCCGCCCTGGAGCGGCTGCGCCTGGCGCTTGGCGATGAGCGGTTTGCGCTGATCTACTCAAGCGACCTGACCCGCTGCCGCCAGACCCTCGAGTGGAGCGGCGCGGTGGAAAACAGCGGCGTGACGCCGGTGTTCGAGCCGCGCCTGCGCGAGATCGACTTCGGCGACTACGAGGGCAAGACCTACGATGAGCTGAAAGACCGCCCGGACTACCGCGCCTGGATCGACAGCGTCGGCGAGCAGCGCATCCCCGGCGGCGAAAACGGTGCCGACCTGCGCGCCCGGCTGGACGCCTGGCTTGGCGACGTGGCTTATGCAGCACACCAGGCGGCCAGCGGCACTGGGGCACCAGACGGCCGGCCGCTCAAGGTGCTGGCCGTGGCCCACGGCGGGGTCATCCGCGAGCTGCGCCGGCGCTTTGAAAACGTCGCTTTCTGGGACTCCACCGTGCGCCAGGCCGAAGGCCGGCGTTGGCAGCTCACCTATGATCCCAATACACAGGGAGGCGACCCATGGCAGTGCAGCTGTTCCTCGGCGGTGCCCGCGCCGGCAAGCGCGACGCCGTAGCCGAGCGCTGGCCCGCCGCCCGCTGGCAGGCGCTTGCGCCGGGGGAAACCCTTGCCGAATGGGCCGCCCGCGTGCAGTTTGAAGGGCAGGGCGTGCCCACGGTGCTGTACGGCGTGCTGCCCTGGCTTGAGGCCGCGCTTGAGCGCGAGACAAACCACGACGCCCTGCGCCGGCAGTGGCAGGCCGAGCTTGTCGCCCTCGATGCGCGCTTCGCCCCCGCGCCGCTGATCATTATCGGCCACGAGGTAGGCTGCGGCATTGTGCCCATGGACCGCCTTGAGCGCCGCCTGCGCGACATGAACGGCTGGTTCAACCAGGACGCGGCCGCCATTGCCCGGCGCGTATGGCGGGTGCGCCACGGGCTGGTGATGGTGCTTAAGGGGTAATGTTGCTTACCACAAAGAGCCGAGAGCAGGCCGGCGAGGGGGCGCTGTAAATCCGTCCCTGGACGCTTCCTACGCCATCCATGGCGTAGAACCCCCTCGCCAACCTGCTCTCGGCTCATGCCCCATGTACCCCTTCTGGCAGCGTTGCGTTACGGCGCGCAAGTTGCTAGCTTACGCGCACTCTCAGGTGCCAGCCGCGCAACGGTCGCGGCGGTGAAACGGGAAGTCGGTGCCCATTCCGACGCTGCCCCCGCAACGGTGATCGAGACAGCCGCTACGCATGCCACTGCGCCGCTTTTATCCCCCATGGATAAAACGCGCGGGAAGGGCGTGGCGGCCTAAAGGCCAAGAGCCCGCCAGGAGCGCAACGCCTTTTGCTCGTCAGCCCGGAGACCGGCCTGAGCACACTGACCCACGCACTAGTGGGCAGCATACAGGCCGTGGCGCGGTGGGCGCTGGCAGGCGGTGACGGCGCACGCGCCTTTCCCTCTGCTTTTATCCCTGCCATCCATTCGCCCGGTACATAACGATAACCCCGTGCGGGTGAGCACGATGAGCAAGGGAACTTCCATGTCTGACCGTATTTGGGGCACCAAAACGCTGGTGCCTTTCGCCTTGGCCGCGCTGCCGCTGGCCGTTTCTGCCCAGACCCTGTCCGCCGCCGAGCCCTCCGACGCAAACGCCGCTGATACCCTCAATCCGGTAGTGGTTACCGCCACCCGCGCGCCGCGCACCGCCAGTGATACGCTCTCTTCGGTCACCGTGCTGGACGAAGCGACGCTGCGCCGCCAGGACCCGGTAGAGCTGACCGACCTGCTGCGCGGCCAGCCCGGGGTGGACGTGAAAACCAGCGGCAGCTTCGGCAAGGCCAGCAGCGTGTACCTGCGCGGCACGTCAAGCGGCTCGACGCTATTCATGATCGACGGCATCCGCCTGCGCTCGGCCACCCTGGGCTCGCCGAGCTACCAGTACCTTGACCCGCGCATGTTCAACCGCGCCGAAATCGTCCGCGGCCCGCGCGGCAGCCTTTACGGTGCCGATGCGGTGGGCGGGGTGATCCAGCTGTTTACCCCCAGGGGCGAAGAGGCCGGCCCTCAGCCGCGTATTTCCGTCGGCGGCGGCTCGTTCGACACCCGCCGGGTCAGCGCCGGCATCAGCGGTAAAAGCGAGGCGGGGCAGAACGGCACCACCCGCTACAGCTTCGCCGGCAGCCACATGGCCACCGACGGCCAGCCGGTACGCCGGGGCGGCGATGACATGGGCTACGACAACACCTCGGCGCTGGCCCGGGTATCGCATACCTTCAACGACGGCTCCGAAATCGGCGCGCTGGCGCTGCGGGCCCGGGGCAACACCGAGTTTGATGTCAGCGGCGACAACGCCGATACCGACTACGTGCAGCAGGTGGCCGGCGTGTACGGCGAGCTTGCCTTGAGCGACGACTTCCGTACCCGTCTGACCCTGAGCGAAGCCCGGGACGAGACCGACACCGAGTATTACGCCAGCGAGTACAGCACCCAAAGCCGCACCGCGCGCTGGGAAAACACCCTGGACGTCGGCCCCCACCAGTTCATCGCCGGGGCCGAGTACCGCGACGACAGCGTGGAAGACAGCGACACCGGCACTGGCCCTTATGAAGTGGAAAGTCGCGACAACGCGGCGGCCTTCACCCAGGCGCTGCTGGACTTTTCCCCGTTGACCGTACAGGGCAGCCTGCGCTTTGACGACAACGAAGCCTACGGCGACGAAGTCACCGGCGGGCTGGCGCTGGGCTACGCGCTGGATGATCATCACACACTCCGCGCCAACTATGGCACGGCCTTCCGCGCGCCGACGTTCAACGACCTCTACTATCCGAATTACGGCAACCCGGATCTGGAAGCCGAAACCTCCAAAACCGTTGAGCTGGGCGCGCGCGGCCAGTACACAAGCTGGTTCTGGGACGCGGCGATTTACCAGACCGAGATCGACAACCTGATTTCCGGCCAGACGTCGGCGTTCAATACGCCCGAGGCGCGCGTTCGCGGCGTAGAGCTTGCAAGCGGCGTGGAAATCGACGGCTGGACCGCCCAGGCGGCGCTGACCTACCTGGAGCCGGAAGACCGTGACACCGGTAACCGCCTGGCCGGTCGCGCCAGCGAGAGCCTGCGTCTGGATCTGGACCGCGAGCTTGGCGAGTGGTCCGTGGGTGGTTCGTGGGTTGCGCAAAACCACCGCTACGGCGATGCGGCCAACGACGACCGCCTGGCCGGCTACGGCATCGTCAACCTGCGCGCGGGCTGGGCATTCGCCCCCCTGTGGCAGGCCCGGGTGACGGTGGATAACGCCTTTGACAACGACTACGTCACCACGCGCTTTTTCAACGGCGACGACTACCTGAATGCCGGCCGCGCCGCCTACCTGAGCGTGAGCTTCGGTGCGCAGTAAGCGGCCAATGCGCACAGCAGGGCCGCTGGCAGCAGCGGCCCTCGCGCTTGCGCTCGTCACCCAGGGGGCATCCGCCGGCACGGAGGATGCTCCCTGCGCCGTGGATGATCTGGAACGCAAGGTCTGCCTTGAAGCCCCGGCCCGGCGCATTGTCGCGCTGTCCCCCGGGGCTACCGAGCTAGCCTTTGCCGCCGGCGCGGGGGAGAAGGTGGTGGCCGTGGTCGCCCACAGCGACTACCCGCCGCCCGCCCGCAAGCTGCCCATCGTTGGCGATTACAACCGAATCGACCTCGAAGCGCTGGTGGGGCTTGAGCCGGATCTGGTCGTCGGCTGGGTCACCGGCAACCCGGAAAAGCAGCTGGAAACGCTTGAATCGCTGGGCATCCGGGTGTTTTACATCGAGCCGCGCACGGTCGATGGCGTGGCCGATACGCTTGAGCGACTGGGCCGCCTTGCCGGCAGCGAAGCCACCGCTGAACAAGAAGCGGAGGCGTTTGTTGCGGGCATGGCCGAGCTGAAAGCCCGCTATAGCGAGCACGAACCGGTGCGGGTGTTTTATCAGGTGTGGGACTCACCGCTGATGAGCCTCAACGACGAGCACCTGATCGGCCGGGCGATTCGTGATTGCGGCGGGGTCAACGTGTTTGGCGAGCGCCCCCGGCTGGTGCCGCGGCTGAGCGACGAAGCGGTGCTGGACGCCAACCCCGAGGTGATCATCACCGGCAGCGACGACGACTCGGTGGATAACGCCTGGCTTGAGCACTGGCGGCAGTATTCGGGCCTGGCCGCCGTGGCCCGAGGCAATCTCTATACCGTGCCCGCAGACCCGCTGGTGCGGCCCACCCCGCGCTTTTTGCAGGGCGCGACCAGCCTCTGCGAGCGCATCGACCAGGCACGTCAAACGCAGGCCAGCGCCGAGTAATGCGTCAGGTGCGTTACCCAGCGGCGCTGCCGCTCGTGCTGCTGGCGCTGGGGGCGCTGTTGGCCCTTGGCGCATCGCTTGGCGTGGGCAGCGCGTCGATCTCGCTGGACCAGCTGTGGGCCATTGCCCGGGGTGAGGGCGACGGCCTGGCGCGGACCATGGTGCTGGAGCTGCGCCTGCCCCGGGCGCTGTCCGCCTTTGCCGTGGGCGGGCTTCTGGCCGTGGCCGGGGCGCTGATGCAGGTGCTGCTGCGCAACCCGCTGGCCGACCCCTACGTGCTGGGTATCTCCGGCGGTGCGGCGGTGGGGGCGCTTGGCGCCATGCTGCTGGGGCTGGGCGGCCTGCTGGCCTCCACCTCGGCCTTCGGCGGCGCGCTTTTTTCCACGCTTCTGGTGTTTGGCCTGGCCCACGGGCGCGGCGGCTGGGCGGCCTCGCGGCTACTGCTGACCGGCATTGTGGTGGCCTCGGGCTGGGGCGCGCTGATTACCCTGATGCTTTCCATGACGCCCGCCGAGCGCCTGCCGGGGATGCTCTACTGGCTGATGGGCGATCTGTCCTACGCCCGCACGCCGGCGCTTGCCCTTGTGCTGCTGGCGCTGACCTGCGCGGTGCTTTTGCCGCTGGGGCGCAGCCTTAACGTGCTGGCCCGGGGGCCGCAGCAGGCGGCGGCGCTGGGGGTCGAGACCCGCCCGCTCGAGTGGGGCATCTATGCCGTGGCCAGCCTGCTTACTGCGGTGGCCGTGGCTACGGCGGGCAGCATCGGCTTTGTGGGGCTTATCGTGCCGCACATGCTGCGCCTGCTGCTGGGCAACGACCAGCGTATTGCGCTGCCCGCCTGCGCGCTGGCCGGCGGCACGCTTTTGCTGCTGGCGGATACGCTGGCGCGCACGGTGATCGCCCCGGAGCAGCTGCCGGTCGGCGTGATTACCGCGCTGTTGGGCGTGCCGACGTTTCTGTTTCTGCTCCACCGGAGCCGCTGATGACCACGCCCACGACGAGCGTACTCACCGCGCAGGATCTGATTATCGACGTGCCCGGCAGGCCCGGTGGCCGAGCGCTGAATCTCGCCGTACAACCGGGGCAGGTATGGGGCGTGCTTGGCCCCAACGGCGCGGGCAAGACCACGCTTTTGCACACCCTCGCCGGTCTGATAGCACCCCGGGCCGGGCAGGTGATGCTTGACGATACCGCGCTTTCTCGCATGCGCCGCCGCGGCGTGGCGCAAAAGCTGGGCATCCTGTTTCAGGAACGCGGCGACGGCTTCCCGGCGACGGTTGAAGAAACCGCGATGCTCGGCCGGCATCCCTATCTGTCGTACTGGCAGCGGGAAAGCGCCGAGGACGCCCGGCGCGTGCAGGCGGCCCTTGAGCGGCTTGACGTAGCGCATTTGTGCCACCGGCAGGTGGGCACGCTCTCCGGCGGCGAGCGCCAGCGGGTGGCCGTTGCCACGCTGCTGACCCAGGACCCCGGCGTGTGGCTGGTGGATGAGCCCACCAACCACCTGGACCTGCACCACCAGAGCGCGGTCATGGCGCTGATGGCCGAGCAGGCCGCCGCCGGCCGTGCGCTGGTACTGTGCCTGCACGACTTGAACCTGGCCGCTCGCTGGTGCAGCCACGTATTGCTGCTGTACCCCGACGGCGAGGCCTGCTGGGGCGAGGCGCAGACAATGCTTGAGCCCTGCGCGCTGGAGCAGCTTTATCGCCAGCGGCTGCGCGTGGTGGACGTCGACGGCGCGCCGGTGTTTGTGCCGGTAAACGGCTGACGACGCCTCTGCCCGGGGGCATATTTATGGAAGGATTTTCCATAAACGCGATATGGGCTATCATGACGCCCTCCGTGACTCACCGTTCATGATCAATAGCAGGAGATTTCCATGAGCTTTTACGTTTACCTTTCCGGCGAGATCCACACCGACTGGCGCGATGACATCCAGCGCGGCGCCGAAGCCGCCGGCCTGGACGTGGTATTCACCGCACCGGTGACCGACCACGACGCCAGCGATGCCGCCGGTGACCACATCAGCGCACAGGACAAGCAGTTCTGGCGCGACCACCAGTCGTCCAAGGTCAACTCCATCCGCACCCGCACGCTGATCGAGCAGAGCGACCTGGTCGTTGTCCGCTTTGGCGACAAGTACAAGCAGTGGAACGCCGCCTTTGACGCCGGCTACTGCGCCGCGCTGGCCAAGCCCTACGTCACCCTGCACAGCGAAGACATCGTTCACCCGCTGAAGGAAGTCGACGCCGAAGCCCAGGCCTGGTGCACCACTACCGACCAGGTGGTAGAGATCCTGCGCTACGTGCTCAAGGCCTGATCATGGCTTAAGCCGTTTTGGCTTGCGTCACGTAAAAAAGCGCCCCGCATTTGAACTGCGGGGCGCTTTTTTCATGCCAGTTGGTTCGACAACGTATCAGGCGCTTTTGCCATGTTTGTGAACACCTGGCAGGCAATAAGGATTTCGCCGGTGGCGCGGTCAGACACATGCGTTATCGCTTAAAATAGTGCCGATGTGTTCATCAGAATAAATGGAGCCTTAACATGCGAGGTTTATGCAAAACGTTAGTGCATACCAGCCAGGGGATAGCGAGCGCCGTGGCGCTTGCCGTGTTGCTGAGCGCGGGCAGCGCCCAGGCCGACCGCCGTCACGATGGTTACAGCGGTGCTACGGACAGCTACTCGGGGGCTACCGACGGTTACAGCGGTGCCACGCGCAAAAACGACGACTGGAATCGCCATGATCGCCAGCTGGATCGCGAGCAGCGCCGTGCGCTTGAGCGCTTTAACCGCCAGCGCTCGCGGGACTACCGTGAGCTGGGCCAGCGTCGCTTTCGCTCCGATTGGGCACGCGAACGCGCTTACCGGGATCTTGATCGGCAGCACGAAGCGCGGCTGCGCGATATTCTCGGCGACTCGCGCTATCGCCAGGAATACCGTCGCTATGACAACGATGCCCCCCGCGGCTACGACAACCCCGAAGACGCGGTGATCAACCTGATTTTACGCGAGCTGCTGAACCGTTAAGCTACGTGGCTTCACCTCAAGGAGAGCGGTATGGCCACGTTGATGATCCAGGGTACCACCTCGGATGCCGGCAAGAGCACCGTGGTGGCCGGGCTGTGCCGCGTGCTCAAGCGGCGCGGCATATCGGTGGCGCCGTTCAAACCGCAGAACATGGCGCTGAACAGTGCCATGACGGCAGAGGGTGGTGAAATCGGCCGTTCCACCGCGCTACAGGCACAGGCCGCCGGCGTTGAACCTCACAGCGACATGAACCCGGTGCTGTTAAAGCCTTCAACCGACCGAGGCGCTCAGGTCATCCTGCGCGGACGGCCCTACGGCTACATGGATGCGCTTGATTACCATGCTTTCAAGCGCACGGCGCAGCGCAGCGTGATGGCTGCGTGGCAGACACTTTGCCGGCGACACGACGTGATTATCGCCGAAGGCGCTGGCAGCCCCGCGGAAATCAACCTGCGCGCAGGCGATATTGCCAACATGGGCTTTGCCGAAGCCGCCGATTGCCCCGTGCTGCTGGTGGGCGATATTGACCGCGGCGGCGTGTTTGCCCAGCTGGTGGGCACGCTTGCATTGCTGAGCGAATCCGAACAGGCGCGCACGCGGGGTTTTATCATCAACCGCTTTCGCGGCGATATCGCACTGCTGACCCCGGGGCTCGACTGGCTTGAAGCCCGCACTGATAAACCGGTGATGGGCACGCTGCCGTATATTCAGGGCCTGCTGTTGGACGCTGAAGACGGCATTGTTGAAGGCCAGAGCGACAAACGCGAACAGACTCTGAGCGTCGCCGTCATCGCGCTGCCACGCATCAGCAACCATACCGATTTTGACCCGTTGCGCGCCCATCCGCAGGTTAACGTCACCTTCGTTGGCCCCGGCCGGTCGATACCGCCCGTTGATGCGATCATTCTACCGAGCAGCCAGAGCGTCATCAGTGATCTTCGCTGGCTTGAACAGCAGGGCTTTGCAGCGTCGATTCAGCGCCACCTGCGTTACGGCGGCAGGGTGCTGGGGATTGGCGGAGGCCAGCAGATGCTGGGCGAGTGGATTGACGACTCCGGCGAGGCAGAAAATACCGCGACCCGCGTGCCGGGCCTTGGGCTACTGCCGATTACCAGCCGGTTGACTACAGAGCCGTTTGGCTTCATTCGTGCCGGTGATACAGCCTTTGCAACAGAAGGCACTATCAGCAATGACGGTCAGGTGCTGGGCACCGCCCTGCACGGTCTTTTCGAGTACCCGGATATCAGTGCTTCCGTACTGTCGCAGCTGGGCCTTGAGCACGCCGAGCACGTTGACTTCGACGCCCACCGAGAATGCGAGCTAAAGCGCCTGGCGGACACCCTGGAGCAGCAGCTGGATATGGATGCCGTGCTGGCGTTGTTGAAACTCTCATAAATGTTGTTCGACAAGTGTCAGCCAGGCGCTTGTTTGGTGTGATGAGCCTTCCTTGTATACAAAACCGTTCGTTAGCGTGTTAAAAGTGTGGGTCTTTCCTTCGGGGATCCCCCCTGAATAATCACCATGAGGCGACGATGACAATACAGGGCGGCGCGGTCAGCGATACATCGACACACTCCGAAACGCTACGGTTTGTAGGCGGGCTTTTGCTCATCATGGCGCTGGGGCTGAACCTGCGCCCGCTGTTGGCCTCGGCAAGCCCCTTGATGGAAGATATCCGCATGGCTACGGGGCTTGGTTACGGCGTGCTGGCGTGGCTGACCACGTTGCCTTTTCTGTGCATGGGCGTGGTGGCGCTTGCCAGCGGCCGTCTGCAGCGTCTGCTGGGTGAAAGCTACGGTATTATGCTGTCATTGGCGGCCATCGGGACGGCTTGTGCGCTGCGCCAGGTAAGCGGTACCGGCATGACGCTTTTATCGACTGCGCTGCTGGGCGGTGCCGGGATTGCCCTGATTCAGGCGTTGGTGCCGGGGTTGGTCAAGCGCCGCTTTGGTGCGCGTATGCCGCTGGTCATGGGGCTTTATTCGGCTTCGTTGATGTCTGGTGGCGGTCTGTCCGCGTGGATCAGTCCGCAACTGGCCGAAGCGGGTGGTTGGCAGCTGGGCGTGGGTATCTGGTGGGTGCCGGCGCTTATTACGCTGGCCGGCTGGTTTTTGATTTTTCGCCGCCGTGCCGCACCATCGGCGGACACCACGGCGATTGACGGCGTGCGCCCCTGGTTTTTAAAGCGCGCCTGGCTTTTGGCGCTGTTTTTTGGCGTGATCAACTCGGGTTATTCAAGCGTGGTGACGTGGCTGCCGGTGTATTATCAGGAGCTGGGCTGGAGTGCTGTGGCCGGCGGGCGGTTGTTGGCGTGGATGACCATCTTTCAGGTGCTTGCCGCGCTGATTATGCCGGCATTGGCCCAGCGTCAGAAAAACATTGACCGCCGTTGGCTTTTGGGCGCCAGCCTGACTGCGCAGCTGGTGGGGTACCTGGGCTTTATTTTCATGCCGAAGTCGTTGGCGCTTCTGTGGAACGCCATTGGCGGCTTCGGGCTGGGGGCGAGTTTCTCGCTGGGGCTGATTCTGGCGCTTGACCACCTGCCCGATGCTCGGGCGGCAGGGCGCCTTGCCGCCTTCATGCAGGGCTTTGGCTTTATGCTTAACGCCATGTCGCCGTGGGTCAGCGGTACCCTGCGCGAAATGACCGGCAGTTTTATCACCGCCTGGGCGGTGCTGGCCGTGGGTATTGTCGCCATGTTGCTGGTAACGCTGCGCTTTAATCCCGGACGCTATCCCGAGGCCATGAAGCAGAGCCAGGGGTTATAGTGAGCAGCCATTAAAAAGTGCGCCACAATTGAATGCGGCGCACTTTTTTTAACCAACACGTTTAGTGCGTGTCTTGAAGGTCAGGCAGTTGGCCTTATTCCTCTTCCTTGGTCACAGTAAACGTGCCGTTCATGGCAGCGTAGTGACCCGGGAAGGAGCAGAAGAAGGTCAGGTCGCGGTCTTCAAGGCCTTCGGTGGAGAAGGTGACGCTGGTGCTCTCGCCACCGCCGATCACGTCGGTATGGGCGATGATGCGGTCATCGTCCTGGGGCAGGTAGTCGTTGTCCAGCCCTTCGCTCATGCCGGCCTTGGCGATCTCTTCGTATTCATCAGAGCCTGCCAGTACCCAGTTGTGACCCATGGCGCTGGCGGCCATTTCGCCGGTGTGCTCAAGTGTAACCGTGACTTCGTCGCAGCTTGCCGGAACGCTCATTTCGTCCTTGTTGAACTGCATCTGATCGTTGCCTTCGATGGTCAGCTCGCAGGCGCCGTCGTCAGCGGCCATTGTCGGAGAAGCAAAGGCCATGGCGGCAAAGGCAGCGGCGGGAATCAGCATCCAGGAAGTTTTCATGTGAAGATCCTTGTGATTATCAGAGATGAGTTAGCAGAATCTTTTGATCAAGCAGTTGGTGATGTACTGCTGCCAGCGTTCAGTATTCTGCTAATAGTAATACGCATTCCATTTTTGTGCTTGCGACGTTCTGCTGTCAAGTGGTGCCTTCTTCAGGCCACACAAGGCAGCGTGCCGCATCTGGCATTGGTCGCGTCCTTGTGCTGCGCGTACCTGTGTGACTCGCTTATGCAACCAAAGTTCATATCCGCGGGTAGCAGGCTGTGTCACCCGCGCCGGTTTTACCCTGGGAGTCAGGGCGTAAGGTTGTCAAAGCCCTGCTCGGTGACGGCGACGTTGTCTTCAATGCGGATGCCGCCGCAGGGCATAAGCTGGTCGACCAGCGCCCAGTTGATGGGGGCATCGGTATCACGCAACGGGTCGAGCAGCATGGGAATGAAATACAGCCCCGGTTCGATGGTAACCACCATGCCCGGCGTCAGCTTGCGGGTAAGGCGTAGCGCCGGATGGTCTGCGGGAGCCGGCGCGGGCGTGCCGTCAGGTGCTTTTAGCCCGGCCACGTCGTGTACCTGAATCCCCAGTGAATGACCCACGCCGTGGGGGCAAAATGCGCGGGTGACGCCGCTTTCCACGCAGGCATCAACGGTGCCGTGGTAAAGGTCGTGTTCGACCAGAATGGCGCCCAGCCGACGGTGCATGGCCAGGTGCAGGTCGAGGTAGTCAACGCCCGGAGCCATGTCGTCAATCAGGTGGTCCTTGAGCGCGTGCATGGCGTCGATCAGTTCGCTGAACGGGGCCGGCGCATCAGGGCCCGCCCAGGTGCGCGTAATATCGGCGCAGTAGCCGCGAAAACGCCGTCCGGCGTCGACCAGCAGGCTGTGGCGTTCGCCGGGTGTATGAATGTCGTAATGCTGGTAATGCAGCACACCGGCGTGCTGGTTTAGCCCGATAATGTTGTCGTAGGGCACGTGGGATTCGCGCTGACGGCTGGCGCCGAGATAGGCCAGCTGGATATCCAGCTCGGAGCTGGCGCCGGCAAAGGCAGCTTGAGCGGCTTCGTGGCCGGCCTTGGCCAGCCGGTTGGCTTCGCGCAGGCAGCTGATTTCATAGGCACTCTTGTACATGCGAAGCTCGTCAAGCGCGCCCACCAGTGTTGGCGAGTTGGCATCGCCGTGGGGGGGGGCAACGGGGCTTTCCTGCAGGCCCTCAACGTCGCCGATCAGGGCAATCCTGCCGGAAAGCGACGGGGTGGCGGCCTCATTGACAAGCTCAATGTTGAACTCGCTGACCCAGGGTTCGTCGGGTAGCTCGGGCGAGAGGTGCCAGAAATCCGTGGGCGCGTAAAGCATCAGGCGGGGGCGTTCAGCGGGGGTAATGATCAACCAGCTGTGCTGGGCTTCAGACAGCGGCACCAAGTGAACGAAGTGCCCTGCGGCCTGAAACTCGGGGTACTGGTCGTCGCCGTAGTGGGGTAGCGCATGGCCGCTGTAAAGGGCGATGGCGTCAAGGCCGTGCTGCTGCATCAGCGTGCGGTAGGCACCGAGTAGCTGGTGGATGTGGGCCTGCTGCAGGCGGTGAAGTGTCTCGGACATGCCGGGTGTCTCCCTGTATGAAAAGCGGTGTAAAAACCGTCGATATGGCGGGGCGCTGCTAGGGCGGGCTGCGTAGCGAGGACAGCTCGCTCCATAGCGCGTCAAGCTCGGCGTGATGATGTTGTTGGTGGCGGTAAAGGCGCAACGCCAGAGGTACGTCCCAGTGCGAGTCACCGGCGCGGGTCAGCACGCCGCTTTCCAGCTCGTGGCGCACGGTGCGTTCGGGCAGCCAGCTCATGCCGTAGCCGAGGAGTATCAGCTCCTTGATGCTGGCCGCGTAGAGGTTCTCGCTTTTTACCGCGAGGCAGGCATTATGCGACATGCGCGCCAGATGGGTTTCAAGAGCAGCGCCGAGCAGGCCGAGCCGGGGATAGGCAAGCCACGGTGCCGGCGACTGCCGGCTGGCGGGCAGCGTGGTCAGCGGCGTGCCCTGGCCCGTGGTGGCGGTGACGGGGATCAGCCGTTCGTGACCTACGGTGCGGTAGCTGCAGGCGCTGGTATCCAGTTCCAGGTCGCAGCGTTCCAGCGGCCAGTAGCACAGAGCCAGATCGCATTCGCCGCGATTGAGCGCCTTGAAATAGTCCGCCGCGACCCAGCCGGTGGCGCGCAGGTAAGGCTGCATGCGTCCTTCAAAGCCCATGTCGCCAAGCCACTCGGGAAGAAAGTGTGCCAGCAGGCTTTGCGGCGCGGCAACGCTGATGCGCCGCTTGTGGCCGGCGCTGATGTCGCGCATGCGCTCCCGGGTCAGGCGCACCCCTTCGGTAATGGTCTCGCACAGCGCGAGAAACTCCTCGCCCTCGGGCGTCAGCGACAGCGGCAACGTTTGCCGGTTGATCAGCGTAACGCTCATTTCTTCTTCGAGCAGCTTGATGCGCCGGGAAAAAGTGGGCTGGGTGACGTGTTGCTCGTCGGCTGCGCGCGAGAAGTGCCGCGTTCTGGCCAGGGCGATAAAGTCTTCCAGCCAACGAATTTCCATAGCTTATCCTACCCGCGTAATGGCTGCCCGAGAGATACCGGAAGGCGCCATTAAAGGCGACCTTCTTCAACAGCGTGACACGCCACGCGCACGCCGTCATCCTGGGTTTGCAGCACCGGGACTTCCTGCTTGCAGCGGGCATTGGCGTACGGGCAGCGGCCGTGAAACACGCAGCCGCTGGGCAGGTTGACCGGCGTGGGCACCTCGCCTTCCAGACGGATATGCTGAGGGCCGTCGTCCTCAAGGCGCGGAATGGCCGAGAGCAGCGCCTGGGTATAAGGATGGCGCGGTTTGGCAAACAGCGTCGCGGTATCGGCGATTTCGCACACCGTGCCCAGATACATGACCGCCACCCGGGTGCCGAAATGCTCCACCACGGCCAGGTCGTGAGTGATGAACAGATAGGTCAGATTACGTTCACGCCGGGCATCCATCAGCAGGTTGAGTACCTGCGCCTGGATTGAGACGTCAAGCGCCGAGATCGGCTCGTCAGCGACGATGAACTCGGGGTCTACCGCCAGTGCCCGGGCAATGGCGATACGCTGGCGCTGGCCGCCGGAAAACTCGTGGCCAAAGCGTTTGCCCCAGTCAGGGTCGATGCCCACCGAGGCCATCACCTGTTCGACCTGCTCGACGACCTGTTGGCGGTTCCAGTCCGGATGGTGCAGGCGCAGCGGTTCTTCCAGCGTTTGCTGAATGGTCATGCGCGGGTTGAGCGACGCATAGGGGTTTTGAAAAATCATCTGCATGCGTTTGCGAAACGGCAGCAGCTGACGGCTGCTGAGGTTGTCGATACGCGTACCGTCGTAATGAATTTCACCCGCCGAGGGCGAAAGAAGTCCCATGACCGTGCGCGCCACGGTGGATTTGCCGCAGCCGGATTCACCCACCACGCACAGCGCTTCGCTGCGGTTGATGTTAAGATTAACGCCGTTAATGGCGTGGACGTGTTCCTGCTTGCGGACCAGTTTGCCGCCCTTGAAGCGCAGCTGGTCGAGAAAGTCACCGGACAGCGAGAAACGCTTTTCCAGATCGTGAATTTCCAGCAGCGTCTCTGCGTCTTGTGCCTTGTCGGCCGCGTCTGTCTGATCGCCCCGGGTTTCGGTGACGGGGATGCGGGTGGCGGTGGCGCTCATTGGCCTTCCTCCTTCAAACGGCGGTCTTCCTGCATTTCGGCGACCATGTGACAGGCGACCTGGCAGTTGCCAGACGTGACAAATCCGGGCACCTGTTCCACACAGGCCGGGCGCGTCTGGCCATCGGCACGCTTGATGAAATCACAGCGCGGGTGAAACGCACAGCCGCCTGGCAAGTTGGAAAGCGAGGGCATGCTGCCGCGAATCTGGTTGAGCTGTTCGCCCGGTGTGGCCATTTGTGGCAGGGCGTTGATCAGTCCCTGGGTGTAAGGGTGCTGGGGATCGTTGATAATTTCCCGGGTAGGGCCCTGTTCGATCACCCGGCCGGCGTACATCACCAGCATGCGCTGGGTGACCTGGCTGACTACGCCCAGGTCATGGGTGATCAGAATCAGCCCGACGTTGTGCTGCTCGCAGAGGTTGAGCAAAAGCGCCATGATTTCGGCCTGAATGGTGACGTCAAGCGCGGTAGTGGGCTCGTCGGCAATAATGATGTCGGGGTCGAGCAGCAGGGCGATGGCGATGATGATGCGCTGGCGCATGCCGCCGGACAGCTCGTGAGGGTACTGATCCAGCCGGGTTTCCGGCGAGGGAATCTGCACCTGTTGCAGCTTGTCCAGGGCAATGGCCCGGGCTCGTTTGGTGCTGATGCGGCGATGCGCCTTGAGCGACTCGACCATTTGCTCGCCGATGGAGAGCACCGGGTTGAGCGTCATCATCGGATCCTGAAAGATCATCGAGATACGGTTGCCACGCACCTTGCGCAGGCGGCGTTCGCTCATGGTGTTGAGCGTTTGGCCCTCGAAATTGACCTCGCCACCAGCAATGAAGCCGGGTTTGGCAATCAGGTTCAGCAGCGCGAACGCGGCAACGGACTTACCCGCACCGGATTCGCCGACAATGCCCAGACGCTCGCCGCGTTCCAGGGTGAAGTTGATATCGCGCAGGGCGCGTACTTCGCCCTTGCGCAGGGCGAAACGAACATCGAGTTGGTTGACTTCCAGCAGTGCCATGGTGACCTCAGCCTTTTTCAGCTTTGTTGTTGTTATCCCTTGTACAGCCGGGGGTTCATGACATCGCGCAGCCAATCGCCCAGCAGGTTGATCGACAGCACCAGTACCACCAGCACCGCGCCGGGGATCAGCGTGATCCACCAGGAACCGGACTGGATATAGTCAAAGCCGGCCTTGATCAACGAGCCAAGCGACGGGTGAGTTTCCGGCATGCCCAGCCCCAGAAATGAAAGCGCGGCTTCGGAAATGATCGCGTTGGCGATCTGCACCGTCGAGATAACAAAAATCGGCGAGAGCGTATTGGGCAGCACGTGGCGGAACATGATGCGTTTGCTGCGCAGCCCCATGACGCGGGCGGCATCGACGTATTCCTTGCCGCGCTCAGCCAGTACCGAGGCACGCACGGTACGCGCGTACTGGGGCCATTCGGCCAGGCCGATAATCACTACCAGCAGCGGTACGGCGTAGGTACTGAACATCGCACCGCCGAAAATGGCCTTGACCAGTGCGCCGACGATAATCGCCACCATCAGCGTGGAAAACGACAGCTGGATATCCGCCAGGCGCATGAGGAAGGCATCAACGCGCCCGCCCAGATAGCCGGCCAAAAGGCCGAAACTGACCCCGATAATGGCCTGCAGCGCCACGGCACCAAAGCCGATAATCAGCGAAACGCGTGCGCCATAAAGGATGGTCGAGAGCATATCCCGGCCCTGGGCATCGGTGCCCAGCAGGTAGGCCGGGTCGCTGCCGTCCACCCAGAAGGGCGGCAGTTCCGAGGCGAGAATATTGATCTGCGCCAGGTCGTAAGGGTTCATGGGTGAAAGCCATGGTGCGAGTACGGCAATGGCCACCAGCGCGATAAACGTAAGCAGGCTCAGCTGGGCGATAATGTCGCGCTTGAAGCTGTACAGTAGGTAAGAGTCGCGAAAGCGCTCCCAACGGCTGGGCAGCGGAGGGGCCGTTGCCGTGGCGCTTGTTTGTGTCGAATCAGTCATGCGGGTTTTCCTGTCAGTTTGACGGTGGGGTTAACCAGACCGTAGATCAGGTCTACCAGAGTGTTGGTGATCACAAAGATCAGCCCCACGATCATCAGATAGGTGACGATCAGAGGAATGTCGGAGCGCTCGATGGCGTTGAGGAACATCAGCCCCATGCCGGGCCACTGAAACACTGTCTCGGTGAGAATGGTGTAGGCCACCAGCGTACCGATCTGCACCCCGCCGACGGTGATCACCGGCAGCATGGTGTTTTTCAACGCATGCAGAAAATACACGCGGCGCATGGAAATGCCCTTGGCGCGAGCAAACTTGACGTATTCGGACTGCAATACCTCAAGCATTTCCGCGCGGATCAGGCGGATAAACAGCGGCAGCATGATCGACGCCAGCGAGATCGCCGGCAGCACCAGATACGTCAGCCCTTCAAGGCTTGCGAAGTTGGTGTCCCAGGTGCCGAATAAGTGAACCGGGTCGCCGCGGCCATAGGCCGGCATGCCGCCTTCGGTTGAGAGTACGTCATTGAGCCACGCGCCCCAGCCGGTTTCTGCGGGGAAGGGTGAGAAGCTAACGCCGATGGCAAACAGCTGGATCAGCACGATGGCAGTAAGAAACACCGGGATCGAGATGCCGACGATGGACACGCTCATGAAGAAGCGCGTCAGCCAGGCGCGTGGCTTGATGGCGCTGTACACGCCGATGGGAATCGACAGCGCGATGATCAGGAACGTGGAGGCCGCGACCAGCTCGAGCGTGGCCGGCAGGTGGCGCGCGATGACCGAGGTGGTGGGCTGGTTGAACACATAGGAGTAGCCGAAATCAAAGCGCATGGCGTTGCGGGCAAAGCGCAGATACTGGGTCAGCATCGGATCATTCAGCCCCAGCTCTTCGCGCAGTTCGGCGCGTTCGCTTTCCGGCACCGACTGACCCACCATCTGCTGAATCGGGTCGCCGAGATTATCCTGTATGGCGAAGGCGATCACGCTGATGACAAACATCACCAGCAGCGCGTGAAACAGACGCTTGATCAAAAAAGCGATCATGGGGAAGTATCCTGTGGCAGCAACAGGGAAGCGACGCGCCCGTGGGGCGCGTCGTTAAACGGCAAGTAAAGCGATTATCGCGCGTGGATCAGAGGTTATTCGGCGTTGTCAGCGTCGATAACCAAATCGCCCAGATACGGGAAGTTCATTACGTTGACCACCGGCTCGATTTCGGCGTTGGTAGCCGATGCCCACGCCAGATCCTGCCAGTGCAGCGGTACGAAGGCAGCATCGTCATAAAGCGTTTGCTCAACCTGCTGAAGCATCTCGGCGCGCTTCTCCAGATCGATTTCCTGGTTGGCTTCCATCACCAGCTTGTCGAGCTCGGGGTTGCAGTAGTTGCCGGCGTTGTACTGGCCGGCACCGGTGTCAGCGTCCGGGCAGGCGGTGAGGTATTCGTGGAAGTTGGCGCTGTCTTCGGTGTCGGCATGCCAGCCAATCAGCATCATGTCCGCCGCGCGGTCGTCAAACTCGCCCCAGTACTGGGCCTTGGGCAGGGTCTTCAAATCCACGTCGACGTTGATCCGCGCGAGCATGGCCGCCACGGCCTGGGCAATCTTGGCGTCGTTCACGTAGCGGTTGTTGGGCGCCATCATGGTGATGTCAAAGCCGTCGGCGTAGCCCGCTTCTTCCATCAGCTGTTTGGCTTTTTCAACGTCGTAGCGCGGCGTGAGCGAGTCCACGTGACCCACATAACCTTCCGGTGACATCTGTGCGGCCGGCGTGGCGAAACCTTTCATCAGGCGATCGGCGATGCCTTCCTGATTCACCGCGTAGGCAAAGGCCTTGCGCACACGGGGGTCTTCAAAGGCTTCGACGCGCTTCTGGTTCATGTGCAGCATGATGATGCGGGTGCCGGACATGGTGACCAGCTTGGCATCGTCGCTTTCACGCACGCGTTCCAGATCGTTGGGCGGCACCGGGGCGATGAAGTCCACGTCGCCCGAGAGCAGGGCGGCAACCCGGGTGGCGTTTTCGCTGATCGGCGTCAGCACCAGAGTGTCGACGTTGCCCGGGGAGTCTTCATCCCAGTAGTCGGGGTTGCGGGCAAACTCGGTGCGCACGCCCTGCTGGCGCTCGACCACGGTGAACGGGCCGGTGCCGGATACGTGGGTCGAGGCGTAGGAGTTGCCGTTTTTGACGATTTCGTCTTTCGGGTCGCCGTCGGGGGCTTCACCCGAGTAGAACTCGCTGTCCATCGGGAAGATGTAGGTGGCCAGGTTCAGCAGCAGCGGGTAGGGCTTGACGGTGTTGATCTCGACGGTGTGCTCGTCTACCGCGGTGGCGCTTTCAATCGGCGCGAAAATCGCCTTGAAGTCGGGGCTGCGCTTCAAGCGCTCGATGGTCCAGACCACGTCCTTGGCGGTGAACGCGTTGCCGCTGGTGAACGTTACGCCGTCGCGCAGCGTCATGCGCATGGTGGTGTCGTCGACCTGCTCCCAGTCGGTGGCCAGGCGCGGCTCGAAGTTCAGCGACTGATCCCAGCGCACCAGCGGATCATAGATCAGGTGCGACAACTGCATGATGCCGCCGGAAAGCTGTTCGTGAATATCCAGCGATACCGGGTCGGCGTCGTAGGCCATGCGCAGGGTGTTTTCGGCCTGTGCGGCGGTTGAAACCAGCGCACCGCCGGCAAGCGTGGCGGCAATGGCAGAAGCGAGTAGCGTTTTTTTAAGGGTAGGCGTGCGAGTCGCAGTCATGGTGGTCTATATCCCGATGATTATTGTTTGTTGGTAGCCACGGTTTATCGCCAACATGGTCTGGCTGACAAAAAACGGCTTACTCACAACATAGTGAGTTAACGTTGTGCTACACAATCGAAATAATGACTGGGGATATTCATCCACTGAATGACCGTGCGGCCGAAACGCCGCACGCGGGCCTGCTTGCCGTGATGCCGAGGCTCAGGCGGTACCGAAACGACGGTGTAAATAGGCGTTGATATCGTCGGATTCATACAGCCACTCGACGTTGCCGGTGTCGTTTTCAATCCGCAGGCATGGCACTTTGACCCGTCCGCCGCCTTCCTGCAGGGCTTTTTTGTGAACGGGGTCAAGCTGGGCGTCGCGGCGCTCGACCTTCAGGCCCAGCCGGGCGATTTCCTTGCGTACCTTGATGCAGAACGGGCAGGTACGAAACTGGTACAGCGCGAGTTTTTCACAGGCCTTGTCAACGTCGGCCTGCTCGGCGTCAGAGCGCTCCACGGCGTTGGGCGTAGAGAGTTTTTCGGAAATAATCATGACCGGCGTGAGTACGAGACGTACGCCGCGGAAAAAATAGCGAATAAGTACGCGCATGAAGCTTCCTTGATAGCGGGGGTTATATAATTGCCGGCCATCGTGCAGCAAGCTACGACGTTTGTCACATCGGCCGTGAGCTATGCCGGGCGGCGTGCTAGGCTTTCCGGTCGTTTTTCGTGTGTGTCTTGGAACGCACGTATTGAGCATTGTGCTCAATCGATTGGTTCTCAATGGATCTGTTCTCGAGGTATGTATTCTTGAGGCATGTGTTTTTTCAATAAATTCGTTGCCGAGAGCATCGTTAAGGGGCGTTACGGCCATGCATCTGCATATTATCGGGATTTGCGGCACTTTTATGGGCAGCCTGGCGCTGCTGGCGCGCGAGCTTGGCCACCGGGTCAGTGGTTCGGATGCCAATGTTTACCCGCCGATGAGTACCCAGCTGGCGGACGCCGGCATTGCCCTGCAGGAAGGTTTTGGCGCTGAAAACCTGCACGATGCCTCCGGTGCGGCACCGGACCTGGTGGTGGTGGGTAACGCGCTCTCCCGGGGGAATCCGGAAGTCGAGGCACTGCTGAACAGCGGCTTGTCGTATACCTCCGGCGCCCAGTGGCTGTGCGAGTATGTGCTGACGGGCAGAAAGGTGATTGCCATAGCCGGCACCCACGGCAAGACCACTACGGCCAGCATGCTTGCCTGGCTTCTGGAAAGCGCGGGGCAGAATCCCGGGTTTTTGATTGGCGGCGTGCCGCGTAATTTCGGCGTCTCGGCGCGGCTGGGCGGAGAAGATGCGCCCTTTGTGGTGGAGGCTGATGAATACGACACGGCGTTTTTCGACAAGCGCTCGAAGTTCGTTCACTATCGCCCGCAGATTGCCGTGCTGGGCAACCTGGAGTTTGACCACGCGGATATTTTCCCCGATCTGGCGGCGATTGAGCGCCAGTTTCATCATCTGGTGCGAACGGTGCCGAGTAAAGGGCAACTGCTGGTGGCTGCTAATCAGCCCGCTCTTGAACGCGTGCTTGAGCAGGGCGCCTGGACGCCGGTGGCGCGGTTCGGCAGCGGTAGCGGTGAGTGGCAGCTGACTCTTGAACATGCCGATGCCAGCCGCTTTGGCGTGGTTCACGCGGTGGAGGGCGGCGACGACGCCGTGGTGGAATGGTCGCTGACCGGCGAATACAACGCCTGTAACGCCGTGGCGGCACTGGCGGCGGCGCATGCCTGTGGAGTGGATCTGGCCCGGGGCTGCGCGGCGCTGGCGCGCTTTGAAAGCCCCCGAAGGCGTCAGGAGGTGCGCGGCGAGGTGGCCGGCATTCAAGTGATCGACGACTTTGCCCACCACCCCACGGCGATTGCCGCGACCCTTGCCGGCCTGCGCGCCTCAACGGCCAGCGGTCGGCTGTTGGCGGTGATCGAGCCGCGCTCCAATACCATGCGCCAGGGCGCGCTCAAGGCCCGGCTGAACGACAGCGTGACCGATGCCGACCACGCCTTCTGGTATCAGCCGCCGGGTCTGGACTGGTCGCTGGGCGAGCTGATTGCCCCTCAGGGCGAACGCGCCAGTCTGCATCACGATATCGATGCGCTGGTAGCGGCCGTGGTCAACAAAGCGTCACCTGCAGACCGTATTGTGGTGATGTCCAACGGTGGCTTTGGCGGTATTCATGAGCGCCTGCTGGCAGCGCTTGAAACGGCGCATCAGGAGTAATCGACCATGACGACGTTCAAACCGCCGGTCACCGTGGCACTGACAGGAGCGTCCGGCGCGCAGTACGCGCTGCGCCTGATCGACGTGCTGGTGGATGCCGGCCATGAGGTCTGGGTGATGGTATCCAAGGCCGCGCACATGGTCATCGCCACTGAAACCGATGAAACGCTGCCCGCCGCCCCCGGGCGGTTGCGCGATGCGCTCACGGCACGCAGCGGTGCGGTTGACGGCCAGATCCGCTGCTTCGGCCGGGAGGACTGGATGGCGCCGGTGGCCTCGGGCTCCGGCGCGCCGTCAGCCATGGTGATCTGCCCGTGTTCCACCGGCACGCTGTCGGCAGTGGCGACCGGTGCCAGCAACAACCTGATCGAGCGCGCGGCGGATGTCGCCATCAAGGAGCGTCGTCGGCTTGTCATGGTGCCACGGGAAAGCCCGTTTTCGCCTATTCATCTGGAACACATGCTCACACTCAGCCGCCTGGGCGTGGTGATCCTTCCGGCCGCACCGGGGTTTTATCACCGCCCCGCGTCGATCGACGACCTGATCGACTTTATCGTCGCGCGGATTCTCAACCAGCTGGGTATTGAGCACACACTGATGCCGCGCTGGGGCGAAGGGGGGGCGTCGCCATCTCATTCATGATCACCTTATTCATGACCCTCTCAGCCATATAAAGGAGCGCACCATGCTTTCTGTCGCGACGCTTTCGGTGTTTGCGCCCATGTTTCTACTGGTATCGCTGACGCCGGGCATGTGCATGACCCTTGCCATGGTGCTGGGCATGACCCAGGGCGTGAAGCGTACGCTATGGATGATGGCGGGCGAACTGCTGGGTGTGGGACTGGTGGCTGTGGCAGCCGGAGCCGGTGTTGCCGCACTGATGCTGAAAAGTCCCGAAGTGTTTGTGTTGTTCAAATGGCTGGGCGGGGCGTACCTGGTGTATCTGGGCGTGATGATGTGGCGTTCGCGTGGTCGCATGGCCATCCCCGAGGGCGTCGAGCAGGGCGAATCGGCTTCGCGCGGCCAACTGTTCATGCAAGGGTTTGTAACCGCCATTGCCAACCCCAAGGGCTGGGCATTTTTCATGGTGTTGCTGCCGCCGTTTCTGGATGATGCCCGTGCGCTGGCCCCCCAACTGGGAAGTCTGGTGGCGGTGATTGTCGTTATCGAATTTACCAGCCTGATGATCTATACCACCGGCGGGAAGACATTGCGCCGGCTGCTGGCCCGGGGAGCCGGGGTGCGGTTAATGAACCGTATTTCCGGCACGTTGATGGTGGGCGTGGGACTGTGGCTGGCGCTGGGGTAAGCCGCTTGCAAGGCTCAGGCTGCCTCCTGCGGAGCGGCAAGCGCTTTGGCGCGTGCTTCAAGGCGATCAATAAAGGCCTCGATATCTTCGCCTTGTCGCGGTAGGGACGCGGCAATACGCGCTTCTATCTGCCCGGTTTCGACCAGAACATGGCGGGATAACGCGCGTGTCAGGCGCTCGCGCACCAGCAGCGCGCCGCTTTCGCTGGTGGTGGGCAGCACCAGCCAGAACGTGGCGGCCGTGGCTCGCCCCAGGACATCGTAATCCCGGCATTGCTGCCCGACCTCCTGGCACAGGGCGTCCAGCAGGGCGAGCTGGGCGCGATGACCGAACTGCTCGCCGGCCATGTCCAGCTGTGGCAGGTGGATAACCAGCACGGCCAGCTGACGATTGAGCACGGTGGCACGCTGGTACTCGCTTTGCAGGCGCTCATGCAGGGCATCAATGTGACAGGCGCTGCACTCACTGTCGTGGGAGTCGGTCGCGCGCAGTAACGCCTGACGTCGCGCCTGCTCCCAGCGCGGCAGTGCGAGCAGCAGCGCGGTGGCGAAAAAACCCATTACCCAGCTGGGCGGTGCGCTGTGCAAGGGCGTGATCCACCATAGCGGCGCCAGCAGAACGTTAATGATCAACGCGCTCCACAAGGGAAGGAGCAGAAAGGTAGCCGCTAGCGGCAGGCCCAGCCACACCAGTGAAACCTCCGGTGGCTGCCAGATGGCAGCCAGCATCGTCAGGTAGGTGGCCACCAGCAGGATCATGCGTGGAAGGTATGGCGAGGGGGAGCGAAATAGATGCAGCAGCAGAGCGGCGACTAGCACCAGCACCATGAACAACGGAGTAAACAGAGTGACATAGTCGCCCGTGGCGTAGCGCCAAGCGGCATAGCCGGCCATCAGGAGAGAGGCGGCACTATAGACCAGCGTCATCAAATGGCGCGAAAACTGAGGCTCGCTCAAGATGGCTCCTCCTGGGCCGTGCGTTTTTCAGGACGCTGTTTCAGGCTCTCCACGTCGGACAGCGTGTGCTCAATGGACGCCAGAGGCGTGTGCTGGCTATTGATGTCGTCGGGCAGCGCATCAAGCAGGCGTTTGCGTCGTTGGCCGGCTTCCTGCGGCGAGCGTGACAGCAGCAGCGTTGCCAGCGTGGAGGCATCCAGCCGGTAGGCGTTTTCAAAGCGGTAGGTCAGCCGGCAGAGTGTTTGCGCCAGTGGCCAGAGCTGGCGGCGCTTGACGTGTAAGACGACCAGCTCGCCATGGAGGCCGTCGCGCTCGCAGCGTAGCCGCTCGCGGGTGATATCGTGCAAAAGCTGTTCCTGGGCCCAGAGGTTAACGCCCGGAATGAGACGCAGGCGCTGCAGAATGGCTCCGTTAATATGGATGAACTGGCGAGCCCGGGAGACGGCCAACAGACACAGCAGGCACAGTGTTATCAGCATCAGCGCCCAGGCGGGCGTATTCAGCTGGGGGGCGAGCAGCACCCAGCTGAGTAACGCCCCGCTGATGTTGAAGGCCGCGACCCAGTGCACCTGGGGCAACATGAAAAGGGCACACCATGCCCAGATCAACAGGGCGTGGCGTTGCGGGGCTGCGGCAATCAGGCTGATCAGCAGGATACCCGGCAACAGCTGCCACGGTAGCCCACGAGCTCGCCGGTGGCTGAATTCCAGCAACAAAGCGGTGATAAACAGCCAGCTGACCGACACCCAGAGCACCAGCGCGGCAGCCGGTGGAGCAGCAGGTGTCCATAGTGCCAGCACGACGGCGGCTGCCAGCAGATTGGCGCGGAGCAGGCGGACTTTGTATTTGCTTTGCATGGTGCCTTATTATCTGTTGATCAATGGCAAACACCGGCATATTCCGCCGATGGCAGAAACGTTGCCCGTCAGGCGTTGCTGGTCAAGTCTCCCGAATACAACGCGTAAATAAATCTCGTTAATAAAAACAGTCCCTGTCATGTTGCCACGAGTATAACGCGCCAGTGCGGTGCGCGCCGTGTTGCCGTGCTGGTGAGCCCGTAACGACAGACTATTGCATGGAGTAAGGCATGAGCGTTTCAACCCCGCTAGCTGATACAACGGATATTCCCGCTTATATGCAGGCACTGGGTAGTGCCGCCCGGGACGCTGCGCGTGGCTTGCGCCGTGCCGACAGCGGTCGCAAGAACCGTGCGCTGCTGGCCATGGCCGAACGGATTGACGCTTCGCGTGAGGCAATACTGGCAGCCAACGCCGAAGACATGAAGCGCGGCCGTGACGCGGGGCTGGATGCCGCGCTGCTCGACCGCCTGGCACTTGACCAGGCGCGTATCAACGCCATGATCGAGGGGCTGCATCAGGTCGCGGCACTGCCCGACCCGGTGGGAGAGATCGACGGTCTGCGTGCGCGCCCCAGCGGCATTCAGGTGGGGCAGATGCGCGTGCCGCTGGGCGTGATCGGGATCATTTTCGAGTCGCGCCCCAACGTCACCGTTGAAGCCGCCAGCCTGTGTCTGAAATCCGGCAATGCCTGCATTTTGCGCGGCGGCTCTGAAGCGAGCGCCTCCAACGCTGCGTTGAGTGAATGCCTCAAGGCCGGCCTTGAAGATGCCGGGCTGCCGGCGGGCAGCGTACAGGTGGTGGCCACGACCGACCGCGCTGCCGTGGGCGAGCTGATCACCAGCCCCGAGTTTGTCGACGTGATTATTCCGCGCGGCGGCAAGTCACTTATCGAACGCATCTCGCGGGAAGCCAAAGTGCCGGTGATCAAGCACCTTGACGGCGTGTGCCACGTTTACGTGGATGCCACGGCCGATCAGGAAAAAGCGCTGGCCATTGCGGTCAATGCCAAGACCCAGCGTTACGGCACCTGCAATACGCTGGAAACGCTGCTGCTGGATGCACCGGTGGCCGAAGCGTTGCTGCCCGAGCTTGCCAGCCGCTTTGCCGAACATGAGGTCGAGCTGCGCGGCTGCGAGCGCACCCGGGCATTGTTGCCCCAGGTGGTTGCAGCCGATGACAGCGACTGGGGTGAAGAATATCTGGCGCCGGTGCTGGCCATCAAGGTGGTTGACGGCGTAGACGAGGCCATGGCTCATATCGAGCGTTACGGCTCGCAGCATACCGATGCCATCATCACCCAGGACTACACGCTGGCGCGGCGCTTTATGGCCGAGGTGGACTCAAGCTCGGTGATGGTCAACGCCTCCACGCGCTTTGCCGACGGCTTTGAGTACGGACTGGGCGCGGAAATCGGTATTTCCACCGATAAGCTGCACGCTCGGGGGCCGGTGGGCCTTGAAGGGCTGACCACGCGCAAGTACGTGGTGCTCGGCGAAGGCCATATCCGCCAATGACACATGGCATGAGCCCCTCGGAAGGTGGCGCTACGGCGCCGCGCATCGGCATGCTGGGCGGCACGTTCGATCCGGTGCACCTGGGGCATTTGCGTAGTGCTGTGGAGCTTCACGAGCACCTGGCCCTTGACCGGCTGCACATGATTCCAGCCCCCCAGCCGCCGCTGCGCGGGTGCCCTCAGGTCGCGGCTCACGAGCGTCTGGCGCTGCTTGAAGCCGGCATCGGCGATACTCCCGGGCTTGTCGCCGACGGCCGCGAGCTCAAGCGTGCGGGGCCTTCCTACAGTGCCGATACGCTTGCCGAACTGCGCGATGAATATGGCGCTGATGCACGCCTTGTCATGGTGCTGGGCGAAGATGCCTTTTCACGGCTGGCGGACTGGCATGCGCCCGAACGCCTGTTTGAGCTTGCGCATATCGTGGTGATTGCGCGGCCGGGGTATTGTGCCGGGCATTCTGCACCACTTCAGGAACTGATTGGCGAGCGCGAGGTCGCAGACGCGTCGGCCTTGATGCAAAGGCCCCACGGCAGGCTTTTGCGTGTGACGTTGTCGTCGCGCATGGCGATTTCCGCCACGGATATACGTCGCCGTTTGCAGCAGGGTGAAAGTGTGCGCTATTTACTGCCCGCCGCCGTAGAGCAAGTGGCGGTTGCCCGGCAGCTGTATCAAACGCACGGTCATCCCCCAGAGCAATGTCAGGCAGACGAATAGCGCTGGCAGTCATTTATAAAGCCGTTACAATGGCCGGCTTTACACGCTTTCCTACGGAGTTGGCAATTACCGCTCATGCATATTGATACGTTGAAAAATCTGGCGACTGACGCGCTGGAAGAACTGAAAGGCCGCGACATTACCGCGCTTGACGTGGCTAAACTCACCGATGTTGCCGATGTGATGCTGATTGCCAGCGCCACCTCGACGCGCCACGTATCGGCGCTGGCGCAAAACGTGGTGGAAAAGGCCAAGGAGCAGGGGCTGCGCCCGCGCGGCGTGGAAGGCGGAGGTAACGCTGACTGGATGCTGGTGGATCTGGGCGACGTAATTGTCCACGTCATGCTGCCCGAGGCCCGCGAACTTTATGATCTGGAACGCCTGTGGGCAGACCTGCCTGCGGATGGCAGTATCAGCCAGCTGCGCGAACGCATGGAAGAGCAGGCTGGCTCGCTATGAAAATACGGCTGCTGGCCGTAGGCACGCGTATGCCCGGCTGGGTGGAAGAGGGTATCGACACCTATCGCAAGCGGCTGCCGCGGGATTTCTCGCTGGAAATTGAAGAAATTGCGCTGGGCCAGCGTGGCAAGAATACGCCCGCCGCCAAAGCCCGCGAGCAGGAGGCCCGGCGCATACGCGAGCGCCTCAAAGGCGATGAGCACCTGGTCGCGCTGGAAGTGAAAGGCCAGCCCTGGACCACGCAAAAGCTGGCGCGAAAAGCCGACGACTGGCGCATGCAGGGGCGCGATGTGGTGCTTCTGGTGGGTGGCCCGGATGGTCTGGCGCCCGAGCTTTCGGCGGCGGCGCATAGCGCCTGGTCGTTGTCGCCGCTGACGCTGCCCCATCCGCTGGTGCGCGTTCTTTTGGCCGAACAGCTGTATCGCGCCTGGACGCTGCTTGTCGGCCACCCTTACCACCGTTGACGCCGTGTTTTATACGGCGTTTCTGCGTCGTTTTCAGGCAGCAGAATTCGGAGACCCCACGATTGTTTTGTCCCTGTGTAACCGTTGGCTGTCACCATGCCGCCGCGTCTTGATACGTTAAAAAATACCGAGCAGGAGCTGCGGATATTCCGCGCCCGAGCGCTGTTGGCGCTTGTAGTGGTCATCGTGCTGACTTCGCTGCTGGTCAGCCGACTGGTGTATCTGCAGGTGGTGGAACATGACAAATACAGCACGCGTTCGGAAAACAACCGCGTGCGCGTGGAGCCGTTACCGCCTACCCGGGGGCTGATTTATGACCGTAACGGTGTACTGCTGGCGGAAAACCGTCCTACCTATAACCTGACGCTGGTGCGTGAACGGGTGGATGACCTGGATCAGACCCTCGAACGTCTGGTCACGCTCCTTGAGCTCCCCGACGACGATATCGAGGCATTCAAGCGCCGCTCCCGCCAGCGTCAGCGTCCCTTTCAGCCGGCGCTTTTGATGAGCGACCTGAACCAGGAGCAAATCGCCCGGCTGGCAGTCAATCGCCATCGATTGCCCGGGGTGGAGGTGGAGGCGCAGCTTTTACGCTACTACCCCGAGGCTCACATCATGTCCCACGCGCTGGGCTATGTCGGGCGGATTAACGCCGACGAATTGAAAAATCTGGATACCGGACGCTATGCGGGCACCCACTTTATCGGCAAGACCGGCGTCGAGCGCTTTTATGAAGAGGCGCTGCACGGCGAGGCGGGGCTGCGCAAGGTGGAGACCAACGCCCGAGGGCGGGTGCTGCGCGAGCTGGGTCGGCAGGACCCGATGCCCGGCAAGAACCTGACGCTGACGCTGGATACCGGGCTTCAGCAGCTGGCGTTTGACCTGCTGGATGGCCGCCGCGGCTCCATCGTGGCGATTGAGCCGCAAAGCGGTGAAATACTCGCCATGGCCTCGGCGCCGGGGTTTGACAGCAACCAGTTTGTCACCGGCATTGACGTGGCCTCCTACCAGGCGTTGCAGCAGGATATTGACCTGCCGCTGTTTAACCGCGCGATTCGTGGCCACTACCCCTCGGGTTCAACAATCAAGCCGTTCGTGGCCATCGGCGGGTTGCGCGAAGGCGTGATTACGCCGGAAAAGACCATTTACGACCCGGGCTATTATCAGCTGCCCAACGATTCCCGCCGCTACCGCAATTGGCTGCGCTGGGGGCACGGGCGCGTCGATATGGAACGTTCGCTGGCGGTCTCCAACAATACCTATTACTACTCGCTGGCTCATGATCTGGGCATCGACAGGCTGCAGCATCAACTCAGCGACTTTGGTTTCGGTCAGCGTGTGGCCCACGATGTGCAGGGCGAAAGCCGGGGCCTTTTGCCGTCCCGTGAGTGGAAACGCCAGCGTTATAACGAGTCCTGGTACCCGGGGGAGACGCTGTCGGTGGGCATCGGCCAGGGCTACCTGCAAATTACCCCGCTGCAGCTGGCCACAGCAACGGCAACCCTTGCCAACAAGGGGGATTGGGTCAAGCCGCGACTGGCACGAAAAATTGATGGAGAACCGCTGCCCCGGGATTTGCCTGATACCCCCGACGACATCGAGCTGGATAACCCGGACGGTTGGCAGACCGTGTTCAACGGCATGGAAAAGGTCATGAGTGGCCGCGAAGGTACGGCTCGGCGTGCGGGCAAAGGACTTGAGTATCGCATGGCGGGAAAATCCGGTACGGCACAGGTCTTTTCACTGGGACAGGACGAACGTTACAACGCCGAAGAGCTTGCCGAGCGTTTACACGATCATGCGCTGTTTATTGCCTTTGCGCCGGTGGAAGATCCGCAAATTGCGCTGGCGATCATTGTGGAAAACGCCGGGGGTGGCAGTAGCCACGCATCGCCGCTGGCACGTGCAATGACCGATGCCTGGCTGCTGGACGAAGGCCACCTTCCCGACAATGATGAGCGCCGCGGAGAGGAAGAATAAACCATGCCCTGGACCACATTTTCGCGCCTGCTTAATCGCTACCCCGTACGTCCGCCGGATAGCGGCATGTCGCGGCGTAAAAGCCTGTGGGAAAACGTACACCTTGACCCTTGGCTGCTGGGACTTTTGCTGCTGTTGATGAGTTCGGGGCTGCTGGTGCTGTATAGCGCTTCAGGCCGGCATGTCGACATGGTGGTCGGGCAGGCGCTGCGCTTGGGCGTGGCACTGGCCGTCATGGTGGTACTGGCCCAGTTTCCGCCCGGGACTTTTCTGCGCTGGGCGCCGTTGGCGTATGGGGCGGGTGTGGCCATGCTGCTGGCGGTTGAGCTGGTGGGTGATATCGGCATGGGCGCTCAACGTTGGCTGGAGATTCCCGGTGTTATCCGGTTTCAGCCGTCGGAAATGATGAAGCTGGCCACGCCGCTGATGGTGGCAGCCTATCTCAGCCGTGCGGGCATGCCGCCACGCTTGCGTCATCTGGTGGTGTCCGCTGTGATCATCGGCGCGCCGGTGGTGCTGATTGCCATGCAGCCGGATCTGGGAACATCGATCCTGGTGGCGAGTGCCGCGTTGATTGTGGTGCTGCTGGCCGGGCTTTCCTGGCGGCTGATCGGCGTTTTTTTGCTGATGTTGGGGGCGGCGCTGCCACTGTTGTGGATAAATCTGCAGAATTACCAGCGTCAGCGTGTACTCACGTTTTTAAACCCCGAAAGCGACCCGCTGGGCGCCGGCTGGAACATTATTCAGTCAACTACCGCCATTGGCAGCGGCGGCGTCTGGGGCAAGGGCTGGTTCGAAGGCACTCAGTCGCAGCTCGAGTTTCTGCCCGAGCGCCACACCGATTTCATTATCGCCGTGCTGGGCGAAGAGTTTGGCCTGGTGGGCATGACGGTGTTGCTGGCGCTGTACGTGATTATTGTATGCCGGGGGCTATGGCTGGCAGCCGGTGCGCAGGATACCTTCGGTCGGCTGGTGGCCGGCAGTATCATCCTGACGTTTTTCATTTATGTGTTCGTCAATGTGGGCATGGTCAGCGGCATTTTGCCCGTGGTGGGCGTACCACTGCCGCTGATCAGCTTTGGGGGCACCTCAAGCGTGACCCTGCTGGCGGGGTTCGGTATTCTCATGTCGGTTTATGCCCATCGCCGGCTGTTGCCGCGCTAACTTTCAGGAGTCAATCCTAATGTATAAAGCCTCTCAGCGACGCGTTCCATTGCAGGCGGTCATGATGCTGGCTGCACTGGGCGTTGCCGGCGGCGCGGTTGCCGCGCCTGATTTTGATCCCCGGCAAAACGGCTCTGATGCGGCAGCCCTGGTCGATGAACTGAGCGGGCAGGGAGTGCCCCGGGATTTTCTGGTCGAAACCCTGAGTCAGGCAAACGCCAGTCAGGAAGTGCTGGACGCCATGTCCGGCGCGGCAGAACATCACCTGGAATGGCCTGAGTATCGGACGATTTTCCTGAACGATCAGCGCATTGAAGAAGGTGCTGATTTCATGCGTCGACACCGTGAGGCGCTTGAGAGAGCGCAGGCCGAATATGGCGTGGCGCCCGAAGTGATCACGGCGATTATCGGTGTGGAAACCTATTACGGGCGCTATACAGGAAAGCATCGGGTGCTGGATTCGCTTGCCACGCTGGCTTTTGAACACCCGCAGCGCGGTGATTTCTTCCGTGGTGAGCTGGCGGCGTTTTTACGCATTACCTTTGCGCAGGATGAGGATCCGACCACGCTGCTTGGCTCCTACGCCGGCGCCATGGGCTATCCGCAATTTATTCCTACCAGCTACGACGCCTATGCCGTTGACTTTGATGGCGACGGCAAGCGTGACCTGTGGCACAACCCGGTCGATGCCATTGGCAGCGTAGCCAACTATTTTGCCGAGCACGATTGGCGTGCCGGCGAGGCCGTTTATCAGATGGCACAGGGGCCGGAAACCTCGCCCGACACGATCGCGCTGAACCAGACCTCAAAGCCGTCGACAACGCTTGGCGAGGCAGTCCAGGCCGGCATCAAGCCGGCGGGTAAAAGTGGCGGGGCCTTTTCCCGAGGTACGCCTTTTCAGGATCCTTCGCGGCTGGTGGTACCGCTGCGTCTGGCCATGCCGGAGGGGGCGCCCGAATATCGGCTGGGCGGATACAATTTTTACGTGATTACCCGCTATAACCACAGCCACCTTTATGCCATGGCAGTGACCGAACTGGCTGAAGCCATTGCCCACGCCATGACCCAGGACAACGCGACACCCCACCAGGATAAGGAGCAGGCATGAGACACCGCCGAGGCATGACACGGCCCGCCGCGACTTCCCGCACGCTTTTGTGTGCCGGCGTGGCCTGCACGCTGCTGGCGCTTGCCGGCTGTGCCAGTCAGAGTGCCCAATCTCCTGAAAACGCGGCCACAGCGCCGGCAGGAAAAACAGCAACGGACAGCGACGAGGCTTCCGGAGGCGGGCGCTATGCCATGAGCGCCGACGCCTACCCGCTTGACCCCCCTGACGTGTCTGACGTGCCCGACGCCATCCCGCGCAAGGAACCGTTGTCCCGGGCGGGCAATCGTTCCACCTACACGGTATGGGGGAAAAGCTACCGGGTACTGCCTGATGCCAAGGGCTACAGTGAAACCGGCACGGCATCCTGGTATGGCAAAAAGTTTCACGGCTACGCGACATCCAGTGGTGAAATTTATGACATGTACGAAATGAGCGCCGCGCACCGTTCGCTGCCGTTGCCCACTTTTGCCCGGGTGACGCGGGTCGGTACCGACAAATCGGTTATTGTCCGAGTAAATGACCGCGGCCCTTTTCATAGTGAACGGGTGATTGACCTGTCCTATGCGGCGGCTTCAAGGCTTGGGTTGACCGACCACGGTACGGGGCGTGTCAAGGTAGAAGCCATTGATCCCGAACAGTGGTTGGCCCGGCATGGCAACGCTTCACCGGATGAGAGGCCGCCCCGCGCCATCGCGCGCAAGGATGCTCCCAGCAGCGCCGCCTCTGACAGCGCATCACCCGCGCCCGTCCCTGAAGCACCGGCAGAACAGTCGCCGTCGGCCGCCGCAGAGAGCGGTATCTATTGGCAGGTAGCTGCTCTGGAAAACCGGCAGGGTGCACAGAAACTGCAGCGGCGGCTGGAAGGCGAGCTTGAGCAGGCCGTGCGAATTACCGAAGCTGACGGCATGTACCGGGTGCAGGTCGGGCCGGTCGCGCCGGCATCCGGCGAAGCCGAGCTCCGCGAGACTTTGCGCAGTGCAGGCTTTCCCCGAGCGTTTATCGTGCGATAATGCGCGTCCTTTTCAATAAGCGGCAGCGGGTACGCTGCGGTTGACAGTCACCAAATGCTGGATAAGCGAGAACCATGTAATGAAAGCGTTGTTAAAGATACCGTTACAAAAACAGCTAAAAACAGGGTTAACGAATTTGTCGGGAAAACGCTCGATCTTTCGCCTGGCGGCGCCAGCGGGAGAGGCGTTGCGGCTTTTTTCCTTGCGTACTTTTTTCGGTGCCGCACTGTGTTCAGCCGTGTTGGTTTCCGTGAGCGCGATGACATCCATGCCGGCAAGCGCGCAGGGGATACCGCAACCGCAGACGATTGTGCCTGCAGCGCCACAGCTGGCAGCCAGTTCATGGATTCTCATGGACGCCAACAGCGGCCATATTCTGGCGCAGCACAACGCTGATGAGCGCCTGCCGCCGGCGAGTCTTACCAAGCTGATGACCGCGTATCTTGCCGAGCGCGAGCTGGATCGTGGCTCGATCAGCCCGGATGACAAGGTCAGTGTCAGCGAGAAAGCCTGGCGCACCGGCGGCTCGAAGATGTTCATTGAAGTGGGGACTCAGGTACCCGTGGAAAAACTGCTGCACGGCATCGTTATTGTTTCGGGCAACGATGCAAGTGTCGCCATGGCCGAGCATATTGCCGGCGGTGAGGCGCAGTTTGCCGACCTGATGAACCAGCATGCGGCCCGCCTGGGCATGGAAAATACCCACTTTGAAAATGCTACCGGCCTCCCGGTGGAAGGGCACTATTCCAGCGCACACGATCTGGCGCGGCTGGCCCAACATATTATCAACGACTATCCCGAACATTATAAAATGTACTCCGAGCGGGATTTTTCCTATGGCGGTATTGAGCAGTCCAATCGTAACCGGCTGCTGTGGCGCGATCCCTCGGCTGACGGGCTGAAAACCGGCTGGACCGAAGCGGCGGGTTATTGCCTGGTATCCTCGGCCAAGCGCGAAGACATGCGGCTGATTTCAGTGGTCATGGGCACAAAATCAGAAGAGGCCCGGGTTCAGGAATCGCAAAAGCTGCTTAGCTACGGCTTTCGCTTTTATGAAACCCGGCATCTTTACGAGCGCGGTGCAGTGCTGGCGACGCCGCGGATCTGGGGTGGCGACATCAACGAAGTGCGCGTTGGCGTTGACAAGGAAGTCTACATGACGCTGCCGCGCAATCGTGACAAAGAGCTGCGTGCCCGGCTGGATTTGAAAAGCGACATGAACGCCCCCATCTCGGTAGGTGATGACGTCGGCACGCTTGAAGTGATGCTGGGCGACAAGGTGGTCGGTACGCGGACGCTGGTGGCGCTTGAAGATGTGGAAGAAGGCGGCTTTTTCAAGCAGCTGATAGATCAGATCCAACGTTTTTTCAGCGGCCTCTTTAGCCGCTTCACCGACTGAATATGACCAACCGCGTGGAAAGAATTATGCAGCCAAGCGGCAAAAAAACATTTCGTGATTTACGTCAGACCGGGGGCAAGGCGTCCCCCAGAATCACCTTCCCGTGTGACTATCCCATCAAGGTAGTGGGGGACGCGGCGGCCGACTTTCCCGCCGCGGTGTGTGAGGTGGTCGAGCGTCACTCGCCCGGTTTCGATGCCGCTGCCATTCAGGTGATCGATAGCCGTAACGGTCGCTTTCAGTCGGTGCGCCTAACCATTCACGCCACCGGTGAGGCTCAGCTCAAGGCGCTGTTTGCGAACCTGAAGGCCACCGGTCGCGTTCATATGGTGGTGTAGCGTGAGTGAGTCCACTGCGATCGCGCTGCATCGTCTGGGGCGACGCACGTACCTGCCCGTGTGGGAAGCCATGCGCGAGCTTACCGACACGCGAAATGCGCAAACGCCGGACCAGTTCTGGCTGGTGGAACACGAGCCGGTCTTTACTCAGGGGCAGGCGGGTAAACCCGAACATGTGCTCATGCCCGGTGATATTCCCGTGGTGCAGACCGATCGCGGCGGGCAGGTAACCTATCATGGCCCCGGGCAGGTGGTGTTATATCCGCTGCTGGACGTGCGCCGGGCGCGGATGGGCGTGCGCGAGCTGGTGACTGCCATGGAAAATGCCGTGATCGACGTGCTGGCCGATTACGGCATTGCTGCTCGTGCCCGGCCCGATGCTCCGGGCGTTTATGTCACAACAAGCGGGGGCGGTGCCGAGAGTGAAGCGAAGATAGCCTCGCTGGGGCTGCGCATCCGCCGCGGGGCGAGCTTTCACGGTGTTGCGCTGAACGTTGACTGTGATCTTGAACCGTTTTCGCGCATCAATCCCTGCGGTTATGCGGGCATGCCGATGGCACGACTTGCGTCGCTGACTGATCGGCCGGTGAGCGTGGCAGATGTTGGTGAACAGCTGGCTGATGCGCTGGCCACGAGGATCAGGCGCCGTTTACTCACGCAGTAAAGAAATCGCCCATAAACACAACGGCCCACTTGCCGCGTTAGCGACAGGTGGGCCGTTGTGTGATTGGCAGGCCGATTAGCCGACGCTTTGCACCGGAATCAGGTTGGCGCTGTCGGTTTTTTCCTGGCCGGGCACTGCAGCCGGAGAGGCGAGCCCCAGGTTGTTTTTCTCGAACACGCGGTCGGCGCGATAGCTTGAGCGCACCAGCGGGCCGGAAGGTACTTCCATGAAACCCTTGGCGAGCCCCAGCTGGCGGTAGTTCTCGAACTCTTCCGGGGTGACCCAGCGTTCAACCGAAAGGTGGTTTTTGGTTGGCTGCAGGTACTGGCCAAGGGTGACAATATCGACGCCGATTTCGCGCAGGTCGTCAAATGTCTGCATGATTTCCTCGTCGGTCTCGCCTAGTCCCAGCATGATGCTGGTTTTGGTGATGATATCCGGACGGTAGCGTTTGGCGTGAGCCAGCACATCAAGGGTTTTGCGGTAGCCCGCGCGGGGATCGCGCACGCGGCCTGTTAGGCGCTCAACGGTTTCGACGTTTTGCGCAAACACTTCCAGACCGGAATCTGCGACCCGCTCGATGGCAGTCGGTGCGGCGTCAAAATCGGGGGTCAGCGCTTCTACTACCACGTCGGGTGTGCGCGCCTTGATCGCACGGATGCAGCTGGCGTAGTGGCCGGCGCCGCCATCGTCAAGATCGTCCCGGTCAACCGAGGTCAGAACAATGTAACGTAGCCCCATCAGCTCGACCGACTTGGCGGTGTTTTCCGGCTCGTCCGCATCAAGCCAGCCTTTGGGGTTGCCGGTATCTACCGCGCAGAAGCGGCAGGCACGGGTACAAACCGATCCCATCAGCATGATGGTAGCAGTACCGTTGCTCCAGCATTCGCCCATGTTGGGGCAGTGGGATTCGGCGCATACGGTGCTCAGGTTGTGTTTGGCGACGTTTTTCTTGACCGCCTCATAGCGTTCCCCGCCGGCCACCCGAGCGCGCAGCCATTTGGGCTTGCGTTCTACCGGTTTGGCGGGCGTGGCCGGCTCAATCTGTACGGCAGATTTGCGCTGCTTGATGCCGTCCTTGATCACGGACATACCGCGCTCGTTGCGGAACTTTTCGCCGCTTTGCACGCGCTGTGAGGTATCGTTGCTCATAAATCCAGGAGCCTCTACTGTGCGATGACGGGCCAGGCCGCCAGAAACCGGGGGCATCGCTCGTCAATGGATACGTCGGAAAATTACGTTCAATGTAACACGATTGCCCGGCCCCGGGATATTCTCGCCAGCGTAGCGTACCCGGGGCGAGCGCCCGGCGGGGTTGCAAAATGGCGCTGCCGGGCTAGCGCTTCGTCAAGGCGTAGGTTAGGGTAGGCGCATTTTTTCACTCGTGCAAAAGCGCCACACAGCGCGCGATATGGCCTGTTAACTGCCGTTTTTATCGTCGGCACATCATTCAAGTGGAGCACTATGGGCAAGTCACTGGTCATCGTTGAGTCGCCGGCCAAGGCGAAAACGATCAATAAGTATCTCGGCAGCGATTTTATCGTCAAGTCGAGCGTGGGCCACATACGTGATCTGCCGACCAGCGGCTCGAGTAAAACCGCTGTCGACCCCAGGGAGCGTGCGCGTCAGGCGGCGGCGACCCGCAAGATGTCGGCAGAAGAAAAAGCGGTGCATAAAAAGCGCAAGGCGCACACCCAGCTTATTCGTCGTATGGGGATCGATCCGGATAACGGCTGGGAAGCCCACTATGAAACGCTGCCGGGTAAAGAGAAGGTGGTGGCGGAGCTTAAAAAGCTGGCCGCCAATGCCGACGCCGTTTATCTGGCCACGGATCTGGACCGCGAAGGGGAGGCCATTGCCTGGCACCTGCGCGAGACCATCGGCGGCGACGAAGATCGCTACAAGCGTGTGGTCTTCAACGAGATTACCAAAAACGCCATTCAGGACGCCTTCAAGGCCCCGGGTGCACTGAATATCCCCCGGGTAGAGGCACAGCAGGCGCGGCGTTTTCTCGACCGGGTGGTAGGCTTCATGCTTTCGCCGCTTTTGTGGGCAAAAGTGGCACGTGGACTGTCGGCCGGACGGGTGCAATCCGTGGCCGTGCGGTTGATCGTCGAGCGCGAGCGTGAGATCCGTGCGTTTATACCAGAAGAGTTCTGGGATGTGCACGCCGATCTGGTAACGCCCGAGGGGGAAGGCGTGCGTTTTGCTCTGGCACGCCAGAACGGCAAGGCGTTTCGTCCCACCTCTGAAAGTGACACGCTTGAGCGCATTGCCGGGCTGAAAAGTGCCGCACTTTCGATTACCGCACGGGAAGACAAGCCCACGCGCTCCAAACCCGGTGCGCCCTTTATTACCTCGACGCTGCAGCAGGCCGCCAGCGGCCGTCTGGGTTTCTCAGTCAAAAAGACCATGACCATGGCCCAGCGCCTTTACGAGGCGGGCTACATTACTTATATGCGTACCGACTCCACCAATCTGTCCAACGACGCGGTGGAAAGTGCGCGCAGCTTTATCGGTGAGGAATACGGCGATCGCTATCTGCCTGAGGCGCCCAACCGCTATACCAGCAAGGAAAGTGCCCAGGAAGCCCACGAGGCGATTCGCCCGTCAAACGTTGAGCGCAAGGCCACCGATCTGGCCGGCATGGAGCGCGACGCCGAGCGCCTTTATGAGCTGATCTGGCGGCAGTTCGTGGCCTGTCAGATGACTCCGGCAGAATACCTTTCCAGCACTCTGAGCATTGACGTCAACGGCTACGAGCTGCGCGCCAAGGGCCGGGTGCTGAAGTTTGACGGCTATACTCGGGTGATGAAGCCTTCCGGCAAGAACGAAGACCAGCACCTGCCCGATCTGCCCGAAGGCACGCCGATGACGCTGGATGCGCTGGATCCGCAACAGCACTTCACCAAGCCACCGGCGCGCTACACCGAAGCCGCACTGGTCAAGGAGCTGGAAAAGCAGGGCATTGGCCGACCATCGACCTATGCCGCAATCATTTCCACGATTCAGGACCGCGGCTACGTCAGGCTCGAAAGCCGGCGTTTCTATGCCGAGAAACTTGGTGATATCGTCACCGAGCGGCTCAAGGAATCATTTCCTGACCTGATGGACTATTCGTTTACCGCGCGTATGGAAGGTGGGCTCGATGATGTGGCCGAAGGCGAGCGCAACTGGCGCGCACTGTTGGATGCGTTCTACCACGAGTTCCGCGAAGAGCTTGCCCGGGCGGAAAGCGAAGACGGCATGCGTCCCAACCAGCCGGTGCCCACCGACATCGAGTGCCCCAAATGCGGCCGTCACATGCAGATTCGTACCGCTTCTACCGGGGTCTTTCTGGGCTGTAGCGGCTATAACCTGCCGCCCAGGGAGCGCTGTAAAACCACCATGGACCTGATCCCTGGTGAAGAAGCTGTGGCCGCCGATGCCGGTGCGGATGCCGAAACCGACGCGCTGCGTGCCAAGCGCCGTTGCCCGCGCTGCGAAACCGCCATGGACAGCTATCTGATCGACGAGACGCGCAAGCTGCATATTTGCGGCAACAGCCCGGACTGCCGTGGCTACGAAATAGAAGCCGGCCAGTTCAAGATCAAGGGCTACGAAGGGCCGGTGATCGAGTGCGATAAATGCGGCAGCGAGATGCAGTTGAAATCCGGGCGTTTCGGCAAGTATTTCGGCTGTACCAACGATGAGTGCAAGAACACCCGCAAGCTGCTGCGCAGCGGGGAAGTAGCGCCGCCCAAAATGGATCCGATTCCCATGCCCGAACTTGCCTGCCAGAAGGTGGAAGACCACTACGTACTGCGCGATGGGGCCAGTGGGCTGTTTCTGGCGGCAAGTAAGTTTCCCAAGAATCGCGAAACTCGCCCGCCGTTGGTCAAGGAGCTGAAGGCGCACGCCGATGAGCTGCCCGAGAAGTATCACTTCATTCTCGATGCGCCCAGCGAAGATCCTGACGGCCGGCCGGCGCAGATTCGTTTTTCGCGCAAGAACAAGGCGCAGTTCGTGATGACTGATGAAAACGGCAAGGCCACGGGGTGGAAGGCCAATTTTGAAAATGGCCGGTGGACAATAGAAGATAAACGTAAAAAGTGAGCCCGGAAATGACGGCTCTGGTTCCCGCGGGGAGCTCCCCTGTGATGCACGGGTGTTTTGTCAGTCTCGCGAACCTTGAACCTGCGGCATGGTGCCGTGTCATATCCGTGGCGTGTCACGAACATAAAAGGAGAGGGGATATGCGCTATAACCAAGTACGCGACCTGGTGGCCTGGGCAGCTGATTTTCACGGGCGTATGGCTCGGCAATTCAGCGATACCGCCAAAGAGGCCGAAAGCGAGCGTTTACAAATGGCGCTGGATTATCTGGCCAGCGAAGAGCTGCGCATGAAAACCGGGCTGGAAGATACGCTGGCCGATGATTCCGAGCATCAGGAAGTGCTGAATACCTGGTTTGATGATGCGGCTGATTTTCCTCAGCCCCCTGAACTGGAACGCCTGGCCCAGTACGCCACCTATGACAGCATTGATGCGGCCATGCAGGCATCAACCCGTGCGCACAAGGCTTTACAGGGCCTGTATGCCTACCGTGCCGAAAAAGCGGCGATTCCCGCCGAGGCTGAGTTTTTTGAAGCGCTGGCTGACGGCCATGAGGCCGAAGTGCGTCGTATTGTGTCGCAGTTTGAAGAGTTCAACGATATCTAGCGTCGTCCCCCGACGCTGCAGTACAGGGTGGTTTTCCGGCCGGCAAAAGCCGTCCGCGTTGGTCCATCCGGATGTCGTCCAATCAGCACGCATATACACAGTACGCCTATAAAGAGTACGCCCATGTTTGTATATCGTCGCCGCTTTCTCGTTGGCGCGTTGGCCTGTATGGCCACTTATGCGGCGCCGGCGAGCGCCGGCTTTCTGGCGGAGGTCGCGTTTGTCGACCTGGTCAAAAAGCAGCTGGAAAACGCTGTTGAACCCCGTTATCCGGGCGAGCTGTGGGTGCTGGTGGATGATCAGGCCTCAACCCTTGACGTTTACCGTGGTCACGAGCGAATTGAGCACTTTACGCCCGTATCGCTTGGCCGCGGTGGGGCAGAAACCCAGCGTATTCGTGGTGGCAGCGTAACGCCGCTGGGCGAGTTTCGTGTCAATCGCTTCAACTATGAAAGCCGCTGGCATATTTTCATGGGAGTTGATTATCCCACGCCGGCCCATGCGCGCATGGCGCTGAAATCGGGGGTTTATTCCCCGCAGGAATACGACGCCTATTTCGAGTATTATCGCCGCCATGGCACGCCGCCACAAAACACCGTGCTGGGTGGCGCTATCGGCCTGCACGGGCTGGGTGAGGCCGACCCTGAGGTCCACAGGCGCTTTAACTGGACTCAGGGCTGTGTGGCCATGACAGACCCGCAGATCGAGCGTTTGAACGAGCTGGTGGGCATTGGCACACGCATTGTTATTCGCTAAGGTGTTGTTGTCGAAGATTGTTCAAAGTTTTAGCATTTGAACATGCGACGCTAGACAAACGTTGTGTGCTGTAATACAACAGCGTTTCGCGTCTGTGCTTTGCGGCACATGTCGCTGCAGTGAACCTGCTTTTGCAGGTAGACAATGTTGTATAAGGTCTCTAGCCTTACACTTGTCGTTCCATCAACGTAGCACCAAGGAAGACTCAAGGAGAACATTATGACTCTGAAGACTACCCTGAAAATGTCTGCCGCTGCCGCTTCTCTGGCAATCCTCGCTGGCTGTGCTTCTACCAGCGCGCTGGAAGAAGTTCGTACAACTGCAGAATCTGCTCAGGCAGATGCCGCTGAAGCACGCAGCACCGCTTCTCAGGCGCTGAACACTGCAAACCAGGCGCAGCGTGACGCACGTGCCGCCCTGCAGATGTCTGAAAAGAACCGTGAAGAGATGAACCGCATGTTCGAGCGTTCCATGCAGAAGTAAGACCGCATGGAAGCCGCGCGGGTTCCTACCTGATGCGGTTGCTTGTACATAGCACGAAAAACCCTGCCGAGGCAGGGTTTTTCGTTTATCCGGCACCTGTATATCAGGCAGGCCTGGTTTTAGTCTTCTGCCGAGCGGGTTTTCAGCTGGATCTCCTCGAGCAAATCCGCCGTGTTGTGTGATGTGGTGGCGTCCGGCGCCGGCGAGGCCTGGGGGCCATGAAGGGCGATGATGCTGCCATCAGGTTTCTCAATGGCCTGCTTGACGCTTGCGTAGTCAACCTCGGTGCCTTCCTTTTCAGTCTGTGAGTGAATGATTTCCAGGGCATTCACTACCGGATCGACGTTGCCACTGTTTTCTTCCAGCTGGGGAAAGGCTTGTACCAGCAGGCTGCCGTCGGCATCCCGGCCCGCCTTGAAAGGCGCATCGATCAGGTTGACCCGGGTGTTGCCCGGCAAGCGTTCGTAAAGCGACTTGATGTCTTCGGGGTACATGCGGATACAGCCACGGCTGACGCGCATGCCCACCCCTTCGGGGCGGTTGGTACCGTGAATCAGGTAGCTCGGTAGATCCAGCAGTATCGCGTGCCGCCCCAGCGGGTTGTCGGGCCCGGCCGGCACGATTTCCGGAGGCGGATCGCCGCGCTCGGCCGCTTCACGGCGCATGGAAGCAGGCGGCGCCCAGGCGGGGTCCTTGACCTTGACGGTGGTGTGCGTGACGCCTACCGGAGTGGCGAACTCGTCACGCCCGACGCTGACCGGATAGGTTTCGACAATGCCCGGCTTGTCGGCCGGATAATAATAAAGCCGCAGCTCGGAAAGGTTGATCACGATACCTTCACGCTTGACGTTGGGCAGGATGTAGCGGCTGGGAATGGTCACTTCGGTGCCCTTGCCGGGTACCCAGAGGCTAACGCCAGGGTTCGCCATGCGGATTTCTTCGTAGCCGATATTGTGCTGGCGCGCGATATCCACCAGCGTCTGCTCCTGATCCTGCACGACAATCGTATAGTTCCTGCCGATTACATCGCCTTCCTCGGGTAGGTGGAATTGCCCGCGCGGCAGGTCGTTGGGAGTCGCGGCCGGTGCTGTGGACTGCTGTTTGCTGGACGCCGCCTGTCTCTGTTGTGCCGACATCAGCGTCTGCACGCTGCTCAGGGCAGCCGCAGAGATCTTGCCCGTTTCTTCAGCCGAACTGGCTTCATGGGTGGCAGTTGCGTCTTTAAGCGATACCGCGCTGGCGGCGGCCGGCAGGGTGAGCCAAACCGCACCGATAGCGGCGGCCAGCAGCGTGACGGCGGGTGCCTTGCGCAGGCGGTGATCAGTTGTCTTTGACATCATGGCGGTTCCTTGGCGGTATCAGGCAGCAGCAGTTTTCTGGTTGAGAGTATGGAGTAGCGCTTCAACCTGCTCAAAGCGTGCGTCAACGTTTTCCATGGGTAGCGTAAAGCGCAGGGTGTCGGAGCCGTCCAGGCGGTATTCGGCCGGTGCGCCCTGAATCAGGCCGACAAGCGTCATGGGGTCAACCCGGGTTTTGGCATCAAAGATGATTCGACCGCGCTCGGCACCGGCTTCCAGACGCTTGATACCCAGCTGTTCGGCGCGCTGGCGCAGCCGGGTCTGGCGAATCAGATGCTTGAGCGGTACTGGCAGCAGCCCGAAACGATCGATCAGTTCTACCTGCAGTTCCTTGAGCTCGCTTTCGTCAGCGGTATTGGCAATCCGTTTGTACATCACCAGCCGCTGCTGTACGTCGTGAATGTAGTCGTCGGGAATCAGCGCCGGCAGGTTCAAGCTGATTTCCACACCGCTGGAGAAGGGGGCGTCGATGTTGGGCGTTTTGCCGGCGCGGATGGCTTTCACTGCGCGGTCGAGCATTTCCATGTACAGCGTGTAGCCGATGGTTTCCATCTGCCCGCTCTGTTCATCGCCCAGAAGTTCGCCGGCGCCGCGGATTTCCATGTCGTGGCTGGCAAGCGTAAAGCCCGCGCCCAGGTCATCCGAGGCGCTGATGGCTTCCAGACGCTTGACGGCATCCCGGGTCATGGCCTTGGGCGGCGGCGTCAGCAGGTAGGCGTAGGCCTGATGGTGGCTGCGGCCCACGCGCCCGCGTAGCTGATGCAGCTGGGCGAGCCCGAACTTGTCGGCGCGCTCGATCAGAATGGTGTTGGCGCTGGGCACGTCAATGCCGGTCTCGATAATCGTTGAGCACACCAGTACGTTGAAGCGGCGGTGGTAGAAGTCCGACATCACCCGCTCCAGGCTGCGCTCGGGCAGCTGGCCATGGGCCACGGCCACGCGGGCATCGGGTACCAGTTCGCGGATTTTTTCCGCGGTATTTTCGATGGTCTTGACTTCATTGTGCAGGAAATACACCTGGCCGCCGCGCAGGATTTCGCGCAGCAGGGCTTCCTTGATCACGCCGTCGTTGCGCTGCTGGACAAAGGTCTTGACCGATAGGCGGCGGGCCGGCGGTGTGGCGATGATCGACAGGTCGCGGATGCCGCTCATGGCCATGTTGAGCGTCCGCGGGATCGGCGTGGCAGTCAGCGTGAGAATGTCGATCTCGGCGCGCAGGGTCTTGAGCTTTTCTTTCTGCGCGACGCCAAAGCGGTGTTCTTCATCGATGATCAGGAGCCCCATTCTGGGCAGCTCGACGCTTTTGGACAGCAGTTTGTGAGTGCCGATCACGATGTCGGTGTGCCCGTTCTTGATTTTTTCCAGTGCATCATTGGCGCCCTTGCCGCCGGTAAAGCGAGACAGCAGGCCGACATTGACCGCGGTGTCGGCAAAACGGTCGCGAAAGTTTTCAAAGTGCTGGCGGGCGAGCAGGGTGGTCGGTACCAATACTACTACCTGACGCCCGGACTGGACGGCGAGAAACGCCGCGCGCATGGCGACTTCGGTCTTGCCGAAGCCGACGTCGCCGCAAATCACGCGATCCATCGGCTGAGGCGCGGTCAGGTCGTTGACCACGGCGTGGATGGCGGCTTCCTGGTCGGGGGTTTCCTCGAACGGGAAGCTGGCCGAGAAGCGCTGGTAGTCGTCACCCGGCGTGTCGTACACCACGCCTTGTTGGGCTTCGCGGCGGGCGTAAATGTCGAGCAGCTCGGCGGCGGTGTCGCGAATTTTTTCGGCGGCTTTCTTGCGTGCTTTTTCCCACTGGTCCGACCCCAGCTTGTGCAGCGGTGCGTGTTCATCATCGGCACCGCTATAACGCGAAATCAGGTGCAGGCTATCCACCGGCACATAGAGCCTGGCGCCGTTGGCGTACTCCAGCGCCAGAAACTCGCTGGCCTGGCCGCCGGCTTCCAGCGCTTCAAGCCCCAGGTAGCGGCCCACGCCGTGGGCCTGATGCACTACCGGTGCGCCGGGCTTGAGTTCGGACAGGTGTCGCACGGCAAATTCGTTGTCGTCGGTGGCTTTTTCGCGCCGCCGGCTTTGGCGTACCACATTGCCGAACAATTCGGTTTCAGTAATGACGACGACGTTTTGCGTCTCCAGCCAGAGGCCGGCGTCGACCTGGCCTTCGGTCAGTGCAAAGCGCTCGCTGCCACCGATAAAGTCGGTAAACCGCTCAACGTGGGCAAGCTTGAGCGACAGCGGGGCAAGCAAATCTTCCAGCGCTTCGCGCCGCCCACGGGATTCGGCAACAAACAGGAGGCGGGTATTCGGCTGCTGGTTGATGAAGTGCTCAAGCGCGGCCAGCGGCGTGTGGCTGCGGGCGTTGATGGCCACATCCGGCGGCGTCACGGCGTCCGGCACCTGGGCGTGGCGATGGTCGGCGTCGTCGGTGAGCTCGATGCGCGGGCGCTGTTTGATGGCGGCAAAGATGTCGCTGACCGGCCAGAAGGCGCGGTGGGGCGGCAGTAGCGGGCGTGTGGGGTCAACGCCGAGGTTGGCGTAACGCCCTTCGATGGCGCTCCAGTGCTGCTCGGCGGCGCTGAACACGCCGGGCAGCAGGGCGACGTGTGTGGCGTCGGTCAGGTGTTCGAAAAGCGAGGCGGTGTGTTCAAAAAACAGCGGCAGATATTGCTCAAGCCCGGGCGAGGGGATGGCCTTGAGCGCGTCGTTATACAGCGGGCACTGGCGCGGATCGACGTCAAACAGCGTCTCGAACTGTTCGCGAAAGCAGGCGATGGCGCTGCGCGACAATGAGTACTCGTGGGCGGGCAGCAGCTCCACGCGGTCGACCTTCTCGCTGGAGCGCTGAGAGCCGGGATCAAAGTAACGCAGGGTGTCGATTTCATCGTCGAACAAATCAATGCGGATGGGCTGCTCCATGCCCATGGCATACAGATCAATCAGCGCACCGCGCATGGCGTATTCACCGGGCTCGAAGACGGTCTCCACCGCACGATAGCCGGCACGGGTCAGTGATTCACGCAGGGATTCGCGATCCAGGGTGTCGCCGGCAGCAAGGGTGAGAACGCGCCCGGCGATGTAGTCTACCGGCGGCAAGCGCTGCATCAGCGTATTGATGGGGACAAGCACAATGCCGTGCACGCCGCCCTGGAGCTTGCGCAAAGTGCGCAGCCGGGCCGAGACAATATCCTGGTGCGGAGAAAAGCTGTCGTAGGGCAGTGTTTCCCAGTCGGGGAACGGCAGTACCGGAACATCGCTGTAAAAGGCCAGCGTTTGCTCAAGGCGCTGGGCACTTGCGGTGCTGGGTGTAATCACCAGTAGTGGGGCATGCCGGGCGGCGCGAGCCAGTGCCAGCGCGTCGGCACTGCCCGGCGGCGAGGTCCAGAAAAGTGTCTCGCGAGTGCCTTGAGGCGTGGGTGGTTCAAGCAGTGAAAAAGTCGGCATAGTCGATGGCATCGTCGATATCGGTTTGCGCTGGGCTGGGTGGAGAAGAAGCGAAAGTTTTGATCATACACCATTGACTGTTCAAGCATTGTGCAGGCAGATCCTTCGTGGCCTATCGATTTTTCCGCTTGTAGTCAAATCGGGCCTGCTGTAATCCGCCTACAGCGGCTGCGACCATCCAGTGATTGCGATGCAGGCATCAGGTCAGGATAATGCGGCGCACCAACTTCCTTCTTCATTACCCAAAGAGGTCGCACGTGAGTCAGCCCACGCTTGATAATGTTTTCCAGGAATGGCAGAGCAATGAAGCCCTGGCCGAGCAGATGATTCCGCTGGTAGGGCGGTTGTACCGTCAAAACAACGTTGTGGCCACCATGTTCGGTCGTTCGCTGATCAAGCAGTCGGTGATCCGGATCCTGAAAGACCTCCGCTTCGTGCGCAAGATTGAGGGCACCGAGCTGACCGTGGAAGACACGTTTCCTATCGTCAAGGTCATGGCCGAGCTCAACCTGGGATCGGCTCACGTGGACGTAGGCAAACTGGCGGTGTTGTTCAAGCGTCAGGGTAGCGGTGACGTAGAGACGTTTTTGCGTAAGGAGCTGCACGAAATTGTTGATGCCTACCAGCCCGGGGCCAGCACCGGCGAGCCTCAGGACGTGGTGCTGTACGGGTTTGGTCGCATCGGCCGGCTGTTGGCACGGGTAATGATCGAAAAGGCCGGCGGCGGTAATCTGCTGCGCCTGAGGGCGATTGTGGTACGTGGTCGTGGCGATGTGGCGAAGGATCTGGAAAAACGCGCCAGCCTGCTGCGTCGTGACTCCGTGCACGGCCCGTTCGAGGGTACCATCGACGTTGATGCCGAGGCGCGTACGCTGACGGTCAACGGCAACGTCATTCAGGTGATCTACGCTGACTCGCCGAGTGATATCGACTACACCGACTACGGTATCGATAATGCCGTCATTGTGGATAACACCGGTATCTGGCGTGATGAGGCCGGCCTTGGCCAGCACCTCGAGTGCAAGGGCGCAGCCAGAGCACTGCTGACCGCGCCGGGCAAGGGCGACATCAAGAACATCGTCTACGGTGTCAACCACGGTGATATCGGTGAGCAAGACCGCATTCTCTCGGCGGCGTCGTGCACCACCAACGCCATCGTGCCGGTACTCAAGGTGATCAACGACGAGTACGGCGTGGCCACCGGGCATGTGGAAACCGTGCATGCCTATACCAACGATCAGAACCTGATCGACAACTACCACAAGGGCGATCGTCGCGGGCGCAGCGCCGCACTCAACATGGTGCTGACCGAAACCGGTGCGGCCAAGGCCGTGGCCAAGGCGCTGCCGGAGCTTGAAGGCAAGCTGACGGGGAACGCCATCCGGGTGCCCACGCCTAACGTCTCCATGGCGATTCTCAACCTGACCCTTGAGAAAAGCACCGATGCCGAATCGCTCAACGATTATCTGCGTAACATGTCGATTCACTCGGCCTACCAGAAACAGATCGATTTCGTCGATTCCGCCGAGGTGGTGTCATCGGACTTCGTCGGCAACCGCAAGGCGGGTATTGTGGATGCCAAGGCGACTATCGCCAGCGATAATCATGCGGTGGTATATCTTTGGTACGACAACGAATTCGGCTACAGCTGCCAGGTGATTCGTCTGCTGCAGCATATTTCCCACGTTAACTTCCTCAAGCTGCCCCACGAAAAAGCCTAAGGGAAAGCCGGCAAAGCGGCACCGTTGCGCGGTTTTGACGTGCTTTAAACGCCACCTTCGGGTGGCGTTTTGCGTGGGAGACTGTTCCATTCTGCGCCATGCGGTGTGGGTATATACCACCTGTGGGAAGCAGGATGCATGTGGTCATTGGCCGCGGTTATCTTTATAATATGGTGGATTTTTGGGGTGGTTCGAGCTCGCCTCGGGCCCGACTGGTAACAATCAAAGCGGAAAATAAGAATTCGAATCCTTTCGAACCCCTTATCTTCGTATATCCGATCCATCAACTGGGCGAGACTATGATCGAAGTCAAAAAAGGCCTGGATCTCCCCATCGCGGGGGCGCCAGAGCTGCGCATTGCTGATGCGCAGCCAGTGCGCCACGTGGCCATTCTGGGCACTGACTATGTCGGCATGAAGCCGACCATGGAAGTACAGGTTGGGGATAAGGTCAAACTGGGCCAATTGCTCTTCACCGACAAGAAAATTGCGGGGGTTCGTTTCACGGCACCCGCGGCTGGTGAGGTTGCCGCTATTAACCGTGGCGAAAAGCGTCGTTTGCTGTCTGTTGTGATCAAGGTCGATGAGAACGAGGAGGCCGTGTCCTTCACGGCGCACGGGCGCAGTGCCATCGAGAGTCTGGAACGCCAGACGGTCGTGGACCAGCTGGTGGATGCCGGTCTCTGGACAGCACTGCGCACGCGGCCGTTCTCGCGTACGCCGGCACTCGACAGCAAACCCGCCGATATTTTCGTGACCGCCGTGGATACTCATCCGCTGAGCCCGGATCCCGCCGTGATCATTAATGAAGCGCCCGAGGCGTTTGAAGACGGCCTCAAGGTGCTTTCCCGGCTGACCGAAGGCAAGGTGTACCTGTGTACCGGCAAGGACGCTTCGATCCCGGGCGGTGAGGTGAATGGCGTGACCAGCGAAGCCTTTGCCGGGCCGCATCCGGCCGGGCTGGTGGGAACGCACATTCATTTTCTGTCGCCTGTCGCCCTGCACAAGCACGTTTGGCACATCGGTTATCAGGACGTGATTGCCGTGGGCAAGCTGTTTGCCGAGGGCAAGCTTGATGTCACGCGGGTCATGGCCGTGGCCGGCCCGCGGGCCGAAAATCCGCGCCTGGTGCGTACTCGCATAGGCGCCAGCACGGATGAACTCCTTGCCGGTGAGGTCGTCAAACCCGATGACACACGCGTGATTTCCGGCTCGGTATTCTCCGGCTTTGCTGCTGAAGGTAACCTGAGCTATGCCGGCCGCTTTCATAACCAGTTCAGTCTGCTTGAAGAGGGCAACAAGCGCACCTTCATGGGTTGGATGTCGCCGGGGGGTGATCGCCACTCGGTGCTGGGTATTTACCTGTCGAAGATTAAAGGGCTGAGCAACTACGCGCCAACGACGTCGACCAACGGGTCGGAGCGCGCCATGGTGCCGGTGGGCGCTTACGAAAAGGTAATGCCGCTGGATATCATGCCGACTCAGCTGCTGCGTTCGCTGATCGTGGGTGACATTGAGGTTGCCATGCAGCTTGGATGTCTGGAGCTGGATGAAGAGGATCTGGCACTGTGCACGTACGCTTGTCCCGGCAAGTACGAGTACGGCCCCATCCTGCGTGACAATCTCACCATGATCGAGAAAGAGGCCTGATGATGGGTATTAGACAAACGCTCGAAAATATCGAGCCGCACTTTCACAAGGGCGGAAAGTACGAAAAGTTCTACCCGCTGTTTGAAGCGGTAGACACGATTTTCTACACGCCGCCAAGCGTGACCAAGACCACCGCGCACGTGCGCGACGGTATTGATCTCAAGCGCATGATGATCACCGTCTGGCTGTGTACCTTCCCGGCCATGTTCTTCGGCATGTGGAACGCGGGTTTTCAGACCAACACCGCCATTGAAGCCGGTTATGCCTCCATGAACGGCTGGCGTGAAGCACTGATGATGGTACTGGCATCGGGGCATAATGCCGACAGCCTGTGGGCCAACCTGGTACTTGGTGCTACCTACTTCCTGCCGATCTATCTTGTGACCTTTGTCGTGGGCGGTTTCTGGGAAGTACTGTTTGCCGTCAAGCGTGGCCATGAGGTCAATGAAGGCTTCTTTGTCACCTCGGTGCTTTACGCACTGATTCTGCCGGCAACGATTCCGCTCTGGCAGGTGGCATTGGGCATTACCTTCGGCGTGGTGATCGGCAAGGAAGTGTTTGGCGGTACCGGCAAGAACTTCCTCAACCCGGCGCTTACCGGCCGTGCCTTTCTGTATTTTGCCTACCCCGCACAGATTTCCGGTGATTCCATCTGGGTGGCCGCTGACGGCTATACCGGTGCTACCGCACTTTCCATGGCCTATCAAAGCGGCATGAACCAGCTGTCTTCCGCGTTTAGCTGGTGGGATGCATTCTGGGGCTTTATTCCCGGTTCAGTGGGTGAGGTTTCCACCTTTGCGATTCTGCTGGGTGCCATCGTTCTGCTATGGACGAAGATTGCCTCCTGGCGCATCATGCTGGGTGTGTGTCTGGGCATGATTGCAACGAGTACGTTGTTCAACCTGATCGGTTCCGATACCAACCCCATGTTTGCCATGCCCTGGTATTGGCACTTTGTCGTGGGTGGTTTTGCCTTTGGTATGGTGTTCATGGCGACCGACCCGGTGTCGGCCTCGATGACCAATCAGGGTCGCTGGATTTTCGGCGCGCTCATCGGCTTCATGACCGTGCTGATCCGCGTGGTCAACCCGGCGTTCCCCGAAGGCATCATGTTGGCGATCCTGTTTGCCAACCTCTTTGCGCCGCTGATTGACCATTTCTTTGTCCAGGCCAACATCAAACGTCGCGCCAAGCGCGTGGGCGTGCCGGCCGAGGAGACTGCCTGATGGGTAATAACTCGATCAAAAAGACGCTGATTGTGGCGTTTGCGCTATGTATCGTCTGCTCCGTGATTGTTTCCACGGCGGCGGTAGCGCTGCGTCCTCAGCAGCAGCTCAACCAGGAGCTGGACCGCAAGACCAATATCCTCAACGTGGCCAAGCTCTACGAAGAGGGCATGGACGTTGAAGAGGTGTTCGGTGACGAGATCACCGCGCGCGTGGTGGATCTGAAAACCGGTGAATACGCCGAACAATTCGATCCGGAGACCTTCAATCAGTTCGAGGCGGCAAGCGATCCGGCCACCGGCCGTACGCTTTCCGGCCCTGAGGATCTTGCTGGTATCTCCCGCGCGGAAAACTACGCCACGGTCTACCTGGTGGGCGATCCCGACAGCCCCGAGCAGATTGTACTGCCGATTCGCGGCCAGGGCTTGTGGGGGCTGATGAGCGGCTTCCTGTCGGTCAAGGGTGACGGCAACACCATCATCAGTATTACCTACTACGAGCTGAGCGAAACGCCGGGGCTGGGGGCCGAGGTCAACAATCCGCGCTGGCAGTCGCTCTGGGAAGGCAAGGAAATCTACGCCGAGTCAGGCGATCTGACGCCGGAAATTCACCTGTCCAAGAGTGCCAGCGGCGAGCACGAAGTCGATGCACTCTCGGGCGCTACGCTGACCAGTAACGGCGTGACCAACATGCTCAAGTTCTGGTTGAGCACTGAAGGGTTTGCCGAATACCTGGCCAGGTTCCGCGACGGCGTAAGCCAGGCCGAGGCCCAGCAGGCCGACGTCGAACTTGAATCCGAAGGAGCCTAATGATGGCGGACGTCACTCCCAAGAGCGTTCTTACGACGCCGATCTTTCAAAACAACCCCATTGCGCTGCAAATTCTGGGGATCTGTTCTGCGCTGGCGGTAACCACCAGCCTTGGGGTATCGATGGTAATGGCCTTTGCCGTTATCTTCGTGACCTCGCTATCCAATTTCTTTGTATCGCTGATTCGTAACCACATTCCGTCGTCGATCCGGATCATCGTGCAGATGACCATCATCGCGTCGCTGGTTATCGTGGTGGATCAGATTCTCAAGGCTTATGCCTACGAGATGTCCAAGCAGCTGTCGGTGTTTGTCGGCCTGATCATCACCAACTGCATCGTGATGGGGCGTGCCGAAGGCTTTGCGATGTCCAACTCGCCGGGGCTTTCCTTCCTCGACGGCGTGGGTAACGGCTTGGGTTACGGCTTTGTACTGATGGTCGTGGGCTTTGTTCGCGAACTGCTGGGCTCGGGCAGCGTATTCGGGTTTACCGTATTGCAAACCGTGCAGGACGGCGGCTGGTACGTTGGTAACGGCCTGCTGCTGCTGCCGCCGTCGGCGTTCTTTGTGATCGGCCTTTTGATCTGGGTGATGCGTTCGCTCAACCCTGAGCAGGTTGAAGAAAACGAATTCCAGATGAAGGAAAACACTCAGCCGAAGGAGGCCGTGTAACATGGAACATTATCTGAGCCTTTTGGCGAAATCGATTTTCGTCGAGAACATGGCACTGGCGTTCTTCCTTGGCATGTGTACGTTTCTCGCCGTGTCGAAAAAGGTGTCGTCGGCACTGGGTCTGGGCGTTGCCGTGATTGTGGTGCTGTCCATTACGGTGCCGGTCAATAACCTGGTGTATACCTACCTGCTGCAGGAAGGCGCGCTGACATGGACGGGCATTTCCGGGGCAGAGAATATCGATCTCTCGTTTCTGGGTTTGCTGAGCTATATCGGCGTGATTGCCGCACTTGTTCAGATCATGGAAATGTTCCTGGACAAGTACGTGCCCGCACTTTACAACGCGCTGGGCGTGTTCCTGCCGCTGATTACCGTTAACTGCGCGATTTTGGGCGGTGTGCTGTTCATGGTTGAACGCCAGTACAACTTCGGTGAGTCCGTGGTGTATGGCTTTGGTGCAGGTGTCGGTTGGGCGCTGGCGATTGCTGCGCTTGCCGGCATTCGCGAGAAGCTGAAATACAGCGATGTGCCGGCCGGTCTTCAGGGGCTGGGCATTACCTTCCTGACGGTCGGGTTGATGTCGCTTGGTTTCATGTCCTTCTCGGGTATCCAGCTCTGACATAACGGTTTTGCCGGCGGCGCGGCATGCTTCGCCGCCGGTATCAGAACAACCTTCAGCAATAGGAAACCGACATGGTTGATACATCTGTCATCTTGCTCGGTGTTGTCATGTTCACGATCATCGTCATCAGCCTGACGGCGATCATTCTGGCAGCCCGAAGCAGACTCGTGAGCAGCGGGGACGTGACCATTGAGGTCAACGGCGATCCCGAGCACCAGCTGAGCACCCAGGCCGGCGGCAAGCTATTGAACACCCTGGCGGCAAACGGCATTTTTCTGTCGTCTGCCTGCGGTGGCGGCGGTTCCTGCGCCCAGTGCAAATGCCGCGTGGAAGAGGGCGGCGGCTCGATTCTGCCCACGGAAGAATCCCACTTCACCATGCGCGAGAAAAAGCAGGGCTGGCGCCTTTCCTGCCAGGTGCCGGTGAAGCAGGACATGAAGATCGAAGTGCCCGAAGAAGTCTTCGGGGTGAAGAAATGGGAATGTGAGGTAATTGAAAACCCCAACGTTGCCACCTTCATCAAGGAACTCAACCTGAAGCTGCCCGAAGGCGAAGACGTGGCCTTCCGCGCCGGCGGCTACGTGCAGCTGGTGGCACCGCCTTACGATATCAAGTTCTCGGACTTTGATATTGACGAAGACTACCTCGGCGACTGGAAGAAGTTTAATCTCTTCGACGTTTCCCACAAGAACAACGAGGAAGTTATTCGCGCCTACTCCATGGCCAACTATCCGGAAGAGAAGGGCATCCTCAAGTTCAACATCCGTGTGGCCACGCCGCCGCCGGGAACCGGCCATCCGCCCGGCCTGATGTCAACTTACGTCTTCAACATGAAGCCCGGCGACAAGGTGACGGTGATGGGGCCGTTCGGCGAGTTCTTTGCCAAGGACACCAATGCCGAAATGATCTTCATCGGCGGCGGTGCGGGCATGGCACCGATGCGTAGCCATATTTTCGATCAGCTCAAGCGTCTTGATACCAAACGCAAGATCAGTTTCTGGTACGGCGCGCGTTCCTGGCGCGAGACCTTCTATAACGAAGAGTACGATAAGCTGGCCGAGGATCACGACAACTTTGAATGGCACCTGGCACTGTCCGATCCGCAGGATGAAGACAACTGGGAAGGCCCCACCGGCTTCATTCATAACGTGCTGTACGAAAACTATCTGAAGGACCATCCGGCACCGGAAGACTGTGAGTTCTACATGTGCGGTCCGCCCATGATGAACGCCTCGGTCGTCAAACTGCTGCTTGACCTCGGGGTTGAGCCGGAAAATATCATGCTGGATGATTTCGGCGGCTAACGCAGGCGTCAATTGACGCGTGTAAATGCTTGCGGGGCTGGCCTGAACGGTCAGCCCCGTTTTTTGCCCGTTTGTTTTTCACACGCGATTTTACGATAATGGCACTTACGGATGGAGCCGTTGTCCATTGAAATGGACGGCCTGTGCTATGCGCATTTACATCCGCGTCCGGGAGGTATTGGCAATGACAATCTGGTTACTGGCATTGGGCTTCATGCTGTTGGTGATGACTGCGATGGCGGTCGGCGTGTTGATGGGGCGCAAGCCCATCGCCGGCTCCTGTGGTGGACTGAATCAGCTGGGGCTGAAGGAAGGCTGCGATATTTGCGGTGGCAAGGATGACGTTTGCGAAGAAGAAAATCGCAAACGTCAGGGTATCAGTGCCCGCCGGCAAAGCGATGCAAGCCGCGGAGCGGATCTGGGGTACAACATCGCTCGTCACTGACCCTTGAGCTGCATGCAAGAAAAGCCCGCACCGTCGATAAACGGTGCGGGCTTTTTCATGCGGCCATGTCGGAGCGTCTGGCCTTGCAGCAAAAGCGTTAGCGTTTATCCAGCGCGGTACGTGCCTTTTGTTGCCACTGGCCGGGTAGCTCGGCAGCCTTTTCAAGAGCCTGTCGCGCCTTTGGGGTATTGCCCTGCGCCTGATACAAAAGCCCCAGATTCAACCAGGCAACGCCCAGCGTGCTGTCGGCCGCTGTGGCGAGCTTGAACGCCTGCTCGGCTTTTTCCGGCCGGTCAAGTGCGTAGTAGGCGTTCCCCAGCGCGAAGTAGGCCATGGCGTTTTGCGGCTGTTTGGCGACAAGCGCCTGCCAGCTGGAAAGCGTGGCGCGAATTCCATGCACTGACTCGTAGTCACTGATGGCATCCACCGCGCGTTTGGGCGTAATGCCTGCCGGAATACGCCCCGGCTTTGCCAACACGAAGCCCCAGCGCTGGCTACGTGCCCAGGTCGAATCAAAGCGGGCGAACGACGATGCCTGCCGGCGGGTCTCGCCGCTACGCAGCACCAGTGTTTCGTCGGGCAGGTCATAGCCGATTACCACCGCGTAGTGCCACATGGGCCAGGCCGGCAGTGAGAGGTTTTGCATGACAACCACCGGGTAACCTTCGGCGACGTGTTCAAGCAGTGCATCAAACGTGGGGCGGATGGGATAGGCAATGCGTTGATGACGGCGCGCCGTGGCAAGCATTTCCGGCTGTACGCTGCCGTCCCGGCCGGGGATGAATACCTGAGGTACCAGGTTTGTGGCGGTGATGGTGGTGTTTCTTTCACTGCCCTGAGCCTGAGTGGCTGTCCATGCGCTAGAGGAGCCAGGTATCGTAGCCGGTGAATAATTAAGCACCGTTGCCAGCGCTGCCGGGCCGCACTGATATTTTTCCTGCGGATAGAAGGGCACGTTTTCAAGCTCGACGTGCTCGGGCAGCTGATAGGTGCTCTGTTGCAGGGCAGGGCTTGTGGCACAGCCGCTCAGCAGTACGGCAAGGAGTGCGCAGCACAGCAAAACGCCCGCAGGGCGGGCGTTTTGCTGAATGGACTTATGCCACCGACGTTTAGCGGGTAAACGGAAAAACATTGGTCAGACCCAGAATGTCGGTGACCAGCAGGATCACGAAAACGGCAAACAGGGCGCCCACAACGCCAGCACCGGCGGGCATTGCGTCGAGCCGATCGGCCATCTGCTTGGCTTCGGCATCGCTGAGCGCGGCTACACGTTCCTGTACCTGATCAACGCTTACGCCCTGAGCCAGCAGCTGGTCCTGTACATCGGCACGGGCCAGAACATCGTTGATGCGTTCGCGGTCGCTGCTGGCCGTATCGGCCTGTAACGCGGACTGCGTTGTAACAAGACCGGCCGTCTGTGCGGCGGCCACGGGCAGGCTGCTGATCATCAGCACGGCAATCAGCAGCATGGCAACGTAACGACGAAGATAAGGCATGGTTATTTTCCCTTGTTGGTCAGGTTTCCGCGGGGGTTCTTGAAACGGTACTTACCCTCAACGCGGTTTATAAAGCATTATTGAAAGCGTTGGGGTGATGGGGAGCCCAGGACGTTATCGCCCTGTGCCTGCGCAAAACTGCAGTACACGCAGGTTGCGATCAGCCGGCTTTAGTATAGGAAGAAACGGCAGCGTATTTAAGACCATTGTGTGCATTAAAGCGCCATGTTTGTATCCCCGCGTAATTGGCGGCGGGAGCTTTTAATGCAGCCGATACGTCCATGCAGATTCGGCCAGCAGCCCGCGCCCGCCAGCAAGGGTAAGCGCCAGATCGTGCAGGCCGGGCCATAGAGGCACCGGGGACGCGCCCTTGACGGACAGGTCCAGCCGCTGCGCCATAAGCAGCAGTTTGTGCAGTCGGCGCATGGGCAAACGCTTGACGGCGCTTTGATACGCTGGACGGCGGCGGTCAAAAATCATGGGCTTTTGCGCCTTGCAGGCATGTTCGAAGCTTTGCCCCTGCTCCAGGTGCTGGTGGAGGGAAAGCAGCGTGCGCATTTCCCGCCCGAGCGCCCAGAGCACGATCGGTGCTTCCACGCCTTCACTTTTGAGCCCGTAGACAATGCGTGAAGCGCGGATGGTTTCTCCTTTCAGGCAGGCGTCTGCCAGATTGAAGACGTCAAAGCGCGTGCTGTCTTCCACGCCCTGGGCAATGTTATCCACGCCGACACGGGCATTGGCCGGCAACGTCAGCGCCAGCTTTTGCAGTTCCTGGTCGGCGGCCAGCAGATTGCCTTCGGTGCGCTCACCCAGCAGGCGGGCGGCGTCCAGATTTAGCTGCAGGTCGTGGCGCTGGGCGCGATCGCGTAGCCAGAAGCCCAGCCGCGAGGCGTCCACCGGCCACACCGGCACAAACAGGCCGTGTTTATCCAACGCCTTGAACCAGGCGCTTTTTTGCTGTTTGGCATCGAGCTTGCCCATGCTGATAAGCAAAACATCATCGCCGTGGGACAGCTGCTCGGCGTACTGCGCCAGCACCTTCGCGCCGTCCTGCCCCAGCTTCTGGCGTCCCAGGCGCACTTCAACCAGCTTGCGCGTGGCGAACAGCGAAAGATTGCCTGCCACTTCCAACAATTTGCCCCAGGCAAAGTTGGGTTCCACGTCGATGACTTCGCGTTCTTCAACGCCGGCCTGACGCGCGGCTGCGCGCACCGCATCGCAGGCGTCGCGGTGCTGCAGCGGCTCGTCGCCTGCGACGATGACTGCCTGGGGCAACCGCTTGGCGAGCGCGCCGGGCAGCTGGTCGGCAAATACCTTCACCGCAGCGCCTCAACGCTTGCCAGGTGCTCGATAATGCGAGTGGCCAGTTCTCTCGCCAGTTGCTGGCGGGCTTCTTCAATCAACACGTCACGGTTGAGCAGATCGTCATCGTTGACGCGCAGCCGCGTCGTGGTACTGATGGACTTGCGATTCCACACGTATGCCTGATCAGCACGCTGTTGCAGCGAGACCCGGGCTTCAAGGGTGAACTCGTGCTCGCGGCTGCCACGGCCGTCACCGCCCAGGCGCCGGTTATGCATCTCGACCGAACTGAGCGTCAGCCGCCAGGGCGCATCGTCACGGATGTCGCTGCCGCGGGTATGCAGCAACCGGGTCAGGGCCTGCCCCAGCTCGCCCTGGGTGTCGCCCTCAAGCGCAAAGGCCGGTAGGGTCGGCAGGCTGTCGCGCCCGCGCAGTTGAAAGCCGCAGCCGCTTAACAGTGCCGCTGCGGATGCCGTCAGTGCCACGCCGAGAAAAGCGCGGCGGTCCGAGCGTTGGGGATTCATGAGCTCACCACGATGTTGACGAGTTTACCGGGCACCACGATGACCTTGCGTACGGTTTTGCCATCAATGTGGCGTTTGACGTTGTCATCGGCCATGGCCAGCCGTTCGACGGCGGCCTTGTCCGCTTCCGCCGGTGCCTGAAGGCGGGCGCGCAGTTTGCCGTTGACCTGCACCACAAGCTCGATGCTGTCGCGGGTCAGCGCGCTTTCATCCAGTGCTGGCCAGGGGGCATCAATGGCCGGTTCGTTGTGGCCCAGATGCTGCCACAGGGCATGGCACAGGTGAGGCGTGATGGGCGCGAGCAGCAGCACACAGGTTTCCATGGCTTCCCGGGCCACGGCCAGATTGTCCGGATCGGCGGCGTCGGCTTCGTGAGTAAAGCGTCCCAGCGTATTGGAAAGTTCCATGACGGCGGCAATGGCGGTATTGAAAGTGGTACGCCGGCCGATGTCGTCGCTGGCTTTCCTGATGGTTTCGTGGGTTTTACGCCGCAGTGTCTTGTGCGCCTCCGTCAACGTGACGCTGTCCAGCGCCGCCGGTGTGCCTGCTTCAACGTGCTCGTGAACCTGGCGCCAGAGGCGCTTCAGGAAGCGGTGTGCGCCTTCAACGCCGGAGTCCGACCATTCCAGCGACTGCTCGGGCGGCGCGGCGAACATCATGAACAGGCGCACGGTGTCGGCGCCGAACCTGTCGATCATCGACTGCGGGTCAACGCCGTTGTTTTTCGACTTGGACATCTTCTCGATGCCGCCAGCGACTACCGGCTGGCCGTCGCCTGGCAGAATGGCGCTGATCGCCCGGCCCTTGTCGTCGCGCTTGACCTCGACGTCTGCGGGGTTGAACCACTGCTTGCCACCGTTTGCGGTAGGGCGGTAGTAGGTTTCGGCGATGACCATGCCCTGGGTGAGCAGCTGCTGGAACGGCTCGTCGGCGTCCACCATGCCGAAATCGCGCATCAGCTTGTGGAAGAAGCGCGCATAGAGCAGGTGCAGAATGGCATGTTCGATACCGCCGATGTACAGGTCGACCGGCAGCCAGTAATTGGCGCGCTCGTCGAGCATGGCATCGACGTTATCGGCACAGCAGAAACGCGCGTAGTACCAGGACGACTCCATGAAAGTATCGAAAGTATCGGTTTCCCGGCTCCAGCCGTCGCCCAGATCAGAGAAGGCGGGCATTTTCTTCAGCGGCGAGCCTGAGGCGTCCACGGTGACGTCCATGGGCAGCGCGACGGGCAGTTCGTCGTCGGTGAGCGGTACGGTCTGGCCTTCGGGGCCGTATTTCACCGGAATCGGCGCGCCCCAGTAGCGCTGGCGGGCAATGCCCCAGTCGCGCAGGCGGTAGTTGGTTTTTACCTCGCCGCGGCCTTGTTCAGCCAGGGTTTGGGCCACGGCGTCAAAGGCGGCGTCGAAGTCCAGCCCGTCAAACTCGCCGGAGTTGATCAGCTTGCCGTGTTCGACGTAGGCACCCTCGGAAAGGTCCGGCGCATTGCCTTCGGCATTGGCGATCACCGGGGTGATGGGCAGGTCATATCCGGTGGCAAACTCCCAGTCGCGCTGGTCGTGGCCGGGAACGGCCATGACCGCGCCGGTGCCGAACTCCATCAGCACGAAGTTGGCCGCATAGACGGGCACTTTCTTGCCGGTGAGCGGATGAATGGCGGAATGTCCGGTGGGCAGGCCCTTTTTCTCTTTGGTGGCCATTTCTGCTTCCGAGGTGCCGCCCTTGGCGCACTCCTCGCGGAAGGCGGCAAGTTCGGCGTTGCCTTCGGCGGCACTTTTGGCCAGCGGGTGGTCAGCGGCCACGGCCACATAGGTCACGCCCATCAGCGTGTCCGGGCGCGTGGTGTAGACCGCCAGCGGCTCGCATTCGCCGCCGTCAGCATCATTGATGGCAAAGGATAGCTCGACACCGCGGGATTTGCCGATCCAGTTGCGCTGCATGGTCTTGACCTGCTCGGGCCATTCGACGTTATCCAGCTCCGCCAGCAGCTCGTCGGCGTAGTCGGTGATTTTCAAAAACCACAGCGGAATTTCCTTGCGCTCAACCGGCGCACCGGAGCGCCAGCCGCAACCGTCGATGACCTGCTCGTTGGCGAGCACTGTCTGATCGACCGGGTCCCAGTTGACCGTGGACATCTTCTTGTAAACCATGCCGTTTTCCACCAGCTTGGTGAAAAACCATTGCTCCCAGCGGTAATAGCCGGTGTCGCAGGTGGCAAACTCCCGGTCCCAGTCGTAGGCAAAACCCAGCGCTTTCAGCTGGCGGCGCATGTAGTCGATGTTGTCGTAGGTCCACTGGGCCGGGGGGACCCGGTTCTGGATGGCGGCGTTTTCCGCCGGCATACCGAAGGCGTCCCAGCCCATGGGCTGCATGACGTTTTTGCCCTGCATGCGCTGAAACCGCGAGACCACGTCGCCGATGGTGTAGTTACGCACGTGGCCCATGTGCAGCTTGCCGCTGGGGTAGGGGAACATCGAAAGGCAGTAGAACTTTTCGCGGTTGGCATCCTCTACGGCTTTAAAGCACTGATGCTTGTTCCAGTACTGCTGGGCGTCGCGTTCAATCTCACAAGGGCTGTAATGTGCGTCCATCGGTTTATGTCATGCCTTGGGCTGCTCGCCCGATATAACCGGGCAGAGAGTGAATGATAAAAGTCGAATGTCAGAGCGTTGACTCGATTGTATCCTATGAAGGTGTAACCTTGAACGGTAAGCGGGGTTTATCCGCGCCAGCGTCTGGAATGCGAAGACGAGCCGAAGATAGCATCGTACCCGTACATGCGGAAAAGGAGAGTGTCATGGAAAAGCATAACGAAAGCCGTCTGCGCGAAGGCTACGAGCGTCTGCTGGAGCGTTTGAAAAGCGGCGCCAACGAGCTGACCTGGGATAACCTGCAGAAAGATCTGGATGATGCGGTCGAGTTTGAAAGCGAGCTTGCCGAATACACCCGAGACGAGCTCGCGCTGCTGCGCGCCTGGGTTGAGCGCGATTTGCGCGATATGCGCGGCTATCTTGGCGGCACCGGCCGGCAGGTGGCCGAATGGCTGGGTATTGACCTGGAGCATTTATCGCGTCGGGTGAGCGAGTCGCTGCTGTCCATCGCCGATCGCAGCGTGGTCGAGCGCGAACAGTTCAACGAAGACCTCGAAGCCGCTCGCGCCGACTACTGCGAAGGGGAAATGGCCGCGCCCGGCAAGATGGCCTGTGTGCATTGCGATGCCGAGGTCACTCTGGACCGGGTGCAGCTGCTGGAACCCTGCCATCAGTGCGGCCACCGCTACTTTGCGCGCTTGACTGCCACACGGCTGGGCTAGTCCCTGATCCGGTGACTCAGTGCTGGCCGAGTAATGCGGCCAGCACGGCAATGGCAATCAACGCCAATGCGCCCATGACTCCGGCATAACCGAGGTTGTGTTTCATCAGGTAATACCCGCTGATGCCGTAGCGCCCCTGCAACGACAGATTGATCCCCGAAAGTGGCCCTACGGCGGTGCCCACCGCCCAGGCCGCCAATGCGACAAAAGCAAACAGCGTTTGCGCACTGCCTTCAAGGGCAAGAATCGACGCCAGCGTTGACACACCGATAATCGGATGCAACCCGAGTATGGCGCTCAGCACGATCACCACAAAACTGGCCATGGCTTCGAGCGTGCCGAACCGGGCAAACAGCGTCCATTGCTCCTGCGTCACGGCATCTACCAGTGTGGAAAGCCCCAGGGTGAAAAGCCCGGCGGCGAGAAACAGCGAAATTTCCCCGCGCATGGCCGGTAGCCGAGTCATGCTGTGCTGGTGCACCCGGCGCAGCGCATAAACGGGGCCGTGGGGCAGGTTGAAAGCAAGCGCCACCGAGGGCAGCAAAAACGTGATGATGCTGACAATGGAAAGCTCTGGCGTCAGCCAGAAGTGAAACAGCATGACCAGCGCGGCCATGCACAGCGGCATCAGCAGGCTTTGAGGCGCCAGTGAAAAGCCTTCAACCTCGGTCAGGTCGAAGCGCCGGCGAAGCTCAAGGGTCGTGAATAGCCCTGCGCACATGGCCAGCGGAAACCCGGCCAGCGCCACGTAGCCATACTGCATGTCGGGCACCAGCGCGATCACCACGCCCATGGAGGCGAAAAAAGGCGACCACAGCGCCGCGCTTGAAAGCCCGCGATTGAGTGCCAGCAGCTGCGGTGTGGAAAGCGGCGTGTCTCGGGAAAGCCGATCGCCCACCATGAACACCGCGGAAAGATTCAGAATCGTGCCGAGAAAATGCACCCCCAGCCAGGTGCGCAGCACGCCGCCGGTGCCGGCCAGGCGATGCCCTTCGGTTTGGCGATTGCCTCGGGTGCCAATCAGCGCGATAAAGCTCACCCCCACCAGCATCGCCACCACAAAGGCGTTGTGGGTGAACATGCCTGGCCAGTTGACCCGGGCGCCGTAGCCGAATCGCGCGATGAGCAGCATGCCAATGCCCAGCGCAATGAGCACGCCAGCCTGGCGGCGCGAGCGTAGCGGAATGTCGCGCCACAGCAGTGCCACGGCAAGCCACAGGCCGTAACTCACCGCGTAGGTCGTGCTGATAACGCCGCTGAATCCGGCAATTTGCAAGAGCAGCGCGAGCAGAATCAAACCGCCCGCGATGCGCTGCCGAGGAGTGCTTTCGTGCATGGCCGCCTTCCTGAGAAAAACCATCGGCAGGCTAACGGCAACGCGGAACAAAAGCCAGCGCGTGATGTCCCGCGTCGCCGGTCAGGCCTCTTGCAGGCAGGGACCAGGGCAAGTAGCCGTTAGTCCGTCAGCGGTTCCGGCACGTTCTTTTCATGCGTCGCCGGCTTCTCGTCGTCGACCACGGCGGCGCCGACGATATCGCCGGTGACGTTGAGCGCGGTGCCGCCCATGCCGATCAGCGCATCGACGCCGGCGATCAGCGCGACCACTTCAAGCGGCAGTCCGAACATGCTGAGCACGGCGGACAGCGTGACCAGCCCCGCCGCGGGTACGCCGGCGGTGCCCACCGAGAGCAGCGTGCCGATCACCACGATAATCACAAAGCCGCTGAACGACAGGTCCAGCCCGGTAATGTTGGCGGCAAACACCAGCGATACACCCATGCGCAGGGCGCCGCCGTCGGAGTTGAAGATGGCGCCGAGGGGCAGGGAGAAATTCGCGGTTTTTTCCGACACGCCGGCTTTTTTTGCCGCTTTTATCGCAATGGGCAGGGTCGCAATGCTGCTGGAGGTAAAAAATGCCGTGGTGAAGGCTTCACGAATGTTTTTGTAAAACGCGCCCACCGAGTGCCGGGACACACTGATAAAGGCGGTATAAACCACGCCCCAGAGAATGATCAGCCCCAGGTAGAACACCCCGGTAAAATACAGCAATGATTTCAGCGTCGCCCAGCCCTGGCTGCCAAACGTGGAAGCGCTGATGGCGAAGACGCCGATAGGCGCATACAGCAAGATACCGTTCAGCAGGCGGTAGAACATTTCGTTCATCGCGGTAAAGAAGCGGTCGAGTGTCGCGCCGTGGTCGCGCATTGTGTCATCGCTGGAAAACAGCATGGTAGACACCGCCATGCCGATGATAATCGCGACGAACAGGATGGCCATCAGGTTACCGGCGGTAAACGCGGCGAAGATATTGCGCGGGACGATGTGCAGCAGAATATCGGAAAAATGCGGGATATCCGGCTTATCGACCGAGGCGCCAGGCAGCGTGATGCCTTCGCCGGGGCTGAAGAGCAGTGCCAGCGACACGCCAATCAGCACCGCAAGGGCCGTGCTGGTCAGATAGTAAAGCAGCAGCTTGCCGCCCACTTTGCCCAGCTGGGAGAGGTTCATCTGGCTGACGGCCAGCACCACGGTAAGAAAAATCACCGGAATGGCAATTAGACTCAGCAGGTGAATCAGCAGGGTGCCCAAGGGTTTGAGCAGGGCGGCCTGCTCACGAAAAATCAGCGCAACGGCAATGCCCAATAAAAACCCGACCGCCATTTTCAGCACCAGCGGCGTATCGCGATAGGTTTTCCATGATCTCTGCATCCATAACGTCATGGTGTGGTTTCCTGACCGGTAAATGTAGTCCAGTGTCTGGCGCCGCTTTCCTGTGCCTGTTCAAGCTCTTCGATCAGGCGGCGGGCGGCGTTGGATAGCGTGCGGTTTTTATGCACCAGATAGCCCAGCGGGCGATAAAGCGGCGGGGTGTCAACCTCAAGCGCTACCAGCTCGTGGTCGATCATGCGCTCGGGTAAAAGGCTCCACCCGAGTCCTACGCTACACATCATTTTCAAGGTTTCCAGATAGTTGGTCGACATGCTGGCCTCAAGTTCAAGCCCGCAGCGCTCCAGCCGCCGGCGCAGCAGCGCACGGGTGAACGTCTGGGCGCCGGGCAGCACGCAGTCGTGTTGGCACAGTTTTGCAAGCGTCAACGCAGATGCATGGCGCAGCGGATGATCCGCCGCACAGACAAAGCGCATGCGGTCTACCCAGATTGGCACTACCTCAAGCTGATCGTGGGGTTCGGGCGCGAGTGTGACAATGGCGATTTCCAGCGTGCCGTCGAGCACGCCCTGATAGGCCTGTTCGGAATCCAGAAAACGCAGCGCCATGTGTACATCAGGATGGTTCTGGGTATAGCGCTTCAGCAGCGGCGGCAAACGGTGCAGGCCGATATGGTGACTGGTGGCAAGGCTCAGCTGCCCACCCACCTGGCCGGATAAGTTGGCCAGCGCCCGGCGGCTATCGTCTACTGCCATGAGGATACGCCGGGCCTGAGGCATTAACAGCTGCCCGGCCTCGGTGAGCGAAATACGCCGCCCAATGCGGTCGAACAGCCGGGTGTTGACCTGGCTTTCCAGCACCGCAATGCGCTTGCTGATGGCCGGCTGGGTCAGGTGCAGTTGCTCCGCTGCCCGAGAGAAGCTCTGGCAGTCGGCCACGGCCAGAAAAGCCTGCAGGCTCTGGGTATCCATTTCTATTCCTTTTGGGAATGCGATACATAAATAACATGAATTGCATTTATCTGCACGGCGAGCAACACTAGCAGCCATATGCTGCAACGGTAACGCACAATAATAGCGGCAAAAGATCGTATTTTAATCCTTGGGTGTTAGCGCCCAACGATTGGCACAGGGCATCCGCCCGGGAGAGAACATGGCAGCTCAAACGCTTTACGACAAACTCTGGGAGCAGCATCTGGTCAAGCAGCGCGACGACGGCACCGCGCTGATTTATATCGACCGCCACATGCTCCATGAAGTCACTTCACCCCAGGCTTTTGAAGGTCTTCGCCTGGCTGGGCGCAAACCGTGGCGGTTGGATGCCAACCTTGCCACCGCCGACCATAACGTGCCCACGACCACCGTCGAGCGCGCCCAGGGCAACAAGGGCATCAAGGACCCGGTGTCATTGATTCAGGTCGAGACGCTGGACGACAACTGCCGCGAATACGACATCGTCGAATTCGGTATCAATGATCCGCGCCAGGGCATCGTTCACGTGGTAGGCCCCGAGCAGGGCGCAACGCTTCCCGGCATGACGGTGGTTTGCGGCGACTCCCACACAGCCACCCACGGTGCGTTTGGCGCGCTGGCCCACGGCATCGGCACCTCGGAAGTGGAGCATGTGCTGGCTACCCAGTGCCTGCTCACGCAAAAGATGAAGAACATGCAGGTGCGCGTGGAAGGCGAGTTGGGCCTGGGTGTTACCGCCAAGGACGTAGTGCTGGCGATTATCGGCAAGATCGGCACGGCCGGCGGCACCGGCCATGCCATCGAGTTTGCCGGCAGTGCGATTGAAGGGCTTTCCATGGAAGGGCGCATGACGGTGTGCAACATGGCCATCGAAGCGGGCGCCCGGGTAGGCATGATCGCCGTTGACGACACCACCATCGACTACATCGGCAACCGTCCGTACTCGCCCACCGGCGAGCAGTGGGATGCCGCCGTGGCTGACTGGCGCAAGCTGGTCTCTGACGCCGGTGCGGCGTTTGACAAGGTTGTCACCCTTGACGCCACCGACATCGAGCCGCAGGTCAGCTGGGGCACCAGCCCCGAGATGGTCACCGGCATTTCCGGCCAGGTGCCTGATCCCAAAGCCGCAGCGGACGATACCATCGCCACCAGCCACACCCGCGCGCTTGAGTACATGGGGCTTTCCGCCAACCAGAAAATCACCGATATCCGCCTGGATAAGGTATTCATCGGTTCGTGCACCAACTCGCGCATTGAAGACCTGCGCGAAGCTGCCGCCGTGGCCAAGGGCCAAAAGGTCGCTGATACGATCATGCTTGCCATGGTGGTGCCGGGCTCGGGGCTGGTGAAGCGCCAGGCCGAAGAAGAAGGGCTGGATAAAATCTTCATCGACGCGGGCTTTGAATGGCGCGAGCCGGGCTGCTCGATGTGTCTGGCGATGAACGCCGACAAGCTCGGCGCCGGCGAGCACTGCGCGTCCACCTCCAACCGCAACTTCGAGGGGCGTCAGGGCTATGGTGGCCGCACCCATCTGGTCAGCCCGGCCATGGCTGCCGCCGCCGCGATTGCCGGCCACTTTGTTGATGTGCGCCGCCTGCCCGCCAACGATGCAAGCCACGCGAAAAAGGCCTGAGCCATGAAAAAGTTTACCCGTTTTGAAGGCGCGGTCGCGCCGCTTGACCGAGCCAACGTCGATACCGATCTGATTATCCCCAAGCAGTTCTTGAAGTCGATCAAGCGCACCGGCTTTGGCGTCAACCTGTTTGACGAGCTGCGTTACCTGGATGAAGGCCAGCCTGGTCAGGACTGCACCCATCGTCCGATCAATCCGGATTTCGTGCTCAACAAGCCGCGCTACCAAAATGCTGAAGTGCTGCTCGCGCGGCGCAACTTCGGTTGCGGTAGCTCGCGCGAGCACGCGCCCTGGGCGCTTGAAGACTTCGGCTTTCGCGTGGTGATCGCGCCGAGCTTTGCCGATATTTTCTACAACAACGCGTTCAAGAACGGCCTGCTGTTGATCCAGCTTGACGAAGATACAGTGGACCGCCTGTTCAAGGCCGTTGAGGTCAAAGAGGGCTACGCGCTGGATGTGGATTTGGCAAACCAGCAGATCACCACGCCCAATGGCGAGCAGCTCAGCTTTGACGTTGATGCGTTTCGCAAACATTGCCTGCTCGAAGGGCTGGACGACATCGGCATTACCCTGACCGATGAAGCGGCCATCCGCGAGTTCGAGGCCGGCCATCGCGTCAGGCGCCCATGGCTGTTCCGGGATAGTGCTTGATACCCGGCGTTCTGGAACAACCCAAGACGACACAAGGAATTCGCATGACACGCAAGGTACTTTTACTCCCGGGTGACGGCATTGGCCCGGAAATTGCCGCCCAGGCGGCGCGTCTGCTGGAAGCCTGCCAAAAGGCCGGGCTGGATATCGAGGTGGAAGAAGCGCTGGTGGGCGGGTCGGCCTATGACGCCCACGGCGAGCCGCTACCGATCGCCACGCTCGAAAAAGCCAAGGCGGCCGATGCGATACTGTTGGGCGCGGTTGGCGGGCCCAGGTGGGACGCCATCGAAGACTTGTCCAAACGTCCTGAGAAGGGGCTTTTGGGCCTGCGCAAGAATCTCGGCCTGTTCGGCAACCTGCGCCCGGCGCTTTTGTACCCGCAGCTGGCGGACGCCTCAAGTCTCAAGCCCGAGCTGGTCTCGGGGCTCGATATCATGATCGTGCGCGAGCTCACCGGTGGCATTTACTTTGGCCAGCCCCGGGGCATTGAAGAGCGAGGCGGCGAGCGTGTGGGTTACAACACCTACGTTTACAGCGAGTCGGAAATCGAGCGCATCGGTCGTGTGGCCTTTGAAATGGCGCAAAAGCGCGGCAAAAAGCTGTGCTCGGTGGATAAAGCCAACGTGCTCGAAGTCACCATTCTGTGGCGCGAAGTGATGGAGCGATTGTCGCCGGAATACCCCGACGTCGAGCTTTCCCACATGTACGTGGATAACGCCGCCATGCAGCTGGTGCGTGCGCCCAAGCAGTTCGACGTGGTGGTGACCGGCAACATGTTCGGCGATATTCTCTCGGACGCCGCTGCCATGCTCACCGGCTCCATTGGCATGCTGCCGTCGGCTTCGCTCAACGCGTCCGGACAGGGCATGTACGAGCCTTGCCACGGTAGCGCGCCGGATATCGCCGGAAAGAACCTGGCCAACCCGCTGGCGATGATGCTCTCGGTTGCCATGATGCTGCGCTACTCGCTGGACGAAAACGCCATGGCAGAACGCATTGAGCGTGCCGTGGGCAGTGTGCTGGACGACGGCCTGCGTACCGCCGATCTGGCCGACCACGGCGACCGCGCCATCGGCACCCGCGCCATGGGCGACGCCGTGCTCGAGGCGTTTGCCGCCGTGTAAACGTGCCGGATAAAAAAACGTGCCGGTCAAATCGTGTATAATGGCCGGCACATTTTTCAGGAGGACTTTTTCATGTTGAAAGTCGGTTTTGTCGGATGGCGCGGTATGGTGGGCTCCGTGCTGATGCAGCGGATGCTCGAAGATGGTGATTTCAACGGTATTGAACCGGTGTTTTTCACTACTTCGCAGGTCGGCCAGCCCGGCCCCGATATCGGCGTGGATGTCCCGGCACTCAAGGACGCCTTCGCACTTGAAGACCTGAAAGCGCTCGACGTGATCATCACCTGCCAGGGCGGTGACTACACCAGGGCCGTGTACGCTGACCTGCGCAACGGCGGCTGGAAAGGCTACTGGATCGACGCCGCCAGCAGCCTGCGCATGGCCGACGACGCCACCATCGTGCTCGACCCGGTCAACCGCAGCGTCATTGATGCTCAGCTGGCCAGCGGTGCCAAAACGTTCGTCGGTGGTAACTGCACCGTCAGCCTGATGCTGATGGGGCTGGGTGGCCTGTTTGAAGCCGACATGATCGAGTGGATGACGTCGATGACGTATCAGGCGGCGTCCGGCTCCGGTGCCAAGCACATGCGCGAGCTGCTCAATCAGATGGGCGGGTTGCGCGACAGCGTCGGCGAAGAGCTGAAGGATACGTCCAGCGCGATTCTGGATATTGACCGCAAGGTCACTGCGGCCATGCGTAGCGGCAACTTCCCCACGGACAACTTCGGCGCGCCGCTGGCCGGCAGCCTGCTGCCGTGGATCGACAGCAAGCTTGAGAACGGCCAGAGCCGCGAAGAGTGGAAGGGTAGCGCCGAGACCAACAAGATCCTGGGTCTCGAGGACAACCCCGTGCCCATCGACGGCTTGTGCGTGCGTATCGGCGCCATGCGCTCCCACAGCCAGGCGTTTACCATCAAGCTCAGGAAAGACGTGCCGCTGGATGAAATTGAAGACCGTCTGGCGAAGCACAACGAGTGGGTAAGCGTTGTCCCCAACGAAAAAGACGCCACCATCGAACAGCTTACACCGTCGGCCATCACCGGTACGCTTCAGGTGCCGGTAGGCCGGCTGCGCAAGCTCGCCATGGGCGGTGAATACCTCTCGGCGTTCAGCGTCGGCGACCAGCTTCTCTGGGGCGCGGCGGAACCGCTCAAGCGCATGCTCAGGATTTTGCGCGAGCAATAACCTCACACGAGTGGGGAACACAAAAAGCGGGCGCTGATTCAAGCGCCCGCTTTTTGTGCGTTGCTATCATCTGTGCTGACCGATGATTTATGTCGCATTTTTGTATCCCGCATTTTGTGCGGCGTTGTTATAAGACATAATAACGGGCTCATGATAAACAGTGGTGATGCGGTTGAGTTGTCAGCGGTTTTGGACGCCTCATCGCGCCAGGTCCAGGGAATTAGAGACGTTCATGAAACAATCACTTGCGCTGGCAACGCTAGTCACGTTGACGTTAGCCAGCCCCATCGCTTACGCACTAGGGCTTGGACAGCCCGCGGTTCACTCGTATCTTCATGCGCCGCTTAATGTTTCTATCCCGCTCATTGATGCCGGCCAGTACGAGCCCGACAAGTTGCGTGTCAGCGTCGCTGAGCGCTCTGCCTTTCAGGCTGTGGGGCTTGACTGGAATGCGCTTGTGGGCAGCGTCCGGGCGGAAATTCATGCCGGTAGCGACGCGCCGGAAGTGCGCCTGACCTCTACCGCACCGGCCAATACCCCCTGGCTTGACCTGCTGTTGACGCTGAGTTCGCCTGATGGCGATGTCACCCGGGATGTGACGTTGCTGTTTGATCCCCCGGGCTATGTGTATAAAGCGGCCGGTCGGGGAGGAGGCGCGTCTCCGGATGAATCGGCGTCAGGCGTGGAGGACCAGGGTGAAACCCAAACGGTCGCTGAAAGCCAGGCGGCCTATGTGAAAAGCGGAGATACCCTGTGGAATGTGGCCGAACGCTTACAACCCGCCTCGGCAAGTATCGAGCAGGTGATGCTTGCACTGGTGGCGGTTAATCCCGGCGCGTTTCCCAGCGGCAATATCAACGGCATGAACGCCGGCGCCGAGCTCAAGGTACCCACCACCGCGCAAATGCTGTTGCGCAGTAAGGCGCAGGCAGCCCAAACCATTGACTACATGAACACCGCGTGGCGTATCCGTGGCCCCAACGGGCCGGTTCACGTGCCGCTGGGGCCATCTGGCGCCGCCCGGGCTGAAGCGGAAGAAAGCGCTCCAGACGACACGCAGGCTGAGCCAGGCGTAGCGTCGCCGGCGCTGAATAGCGATGCCCTTGAGGCGGCCAGAGCGCTGGGCCAGAGTGTTGGGGCAAGCGAGCTTGAGCAGGCCGAAGCGAGACTTGAGCGTATTACCCTGCAGCGCGACCGGCTGCGTGAAGAGGTTTCCCGGCTCAAGGCAGAGATGTCACAGCTCACCGACGAACTGGCGCTGCAGGAAGTGGAGCTGGCACGTCAGGAAGTACGCAGCACGACGCCCGAGTCGCCGGCAGAAGGGGGGGGCGCCGCGCCGGAGGCCCCGGTAGAAAATGCTGCCGTGCCGCCACCTGCAAGCGAGCTGGCGATTGCGCGCCGCGGAATGGTAGCGATCGTGAGTGAGTACCGCTGGCTGCTGGGCGGCGCGACGCTGGTGTTGCTGGCAGTGTGGATTCTGGGACGTTATCGGCGCCGGTCGTCACCTGCCTTGAACGACACGCCGGATGACGATGACGACGCCATGCTGGGCAGAAGCCAGGCAGCAGGACTGGCTTCTGCCCAGGGTGGAGAGCAGCAAGACGCGCCGTCAGAAAGCGCCTCGGGCACCGCAGAGGTGGCATTCAGGCCATCGAGTCAGGATAATACGCGCTCCTCCTTCTGATTGACGTAAGTTGATGACGCTGTTCGACCGCTTTGATGAGAAAACGCCGCTGACCGGCCGGCTGGCCATGGGTATCGAATACGACGGTACCCACTACTGCGGATTTCAACGCCTGAGCCACGCCGCTTCGGTGCAGGGCGCGCTGGAAAAAGCCCTGGCGCGGGTGGCCAACACGCCAGTGCGTATTCACGCCAGCGGCCGCACCGACTCCGGTGTTCACGCCACCCGCCAGGTCATCCACTTTGACGCCCCCGTCCCGCGCAGCGAGAAAAGCTGGATTTTTGGTGCTAATACGCATTTGCCCAGGGATATCGCGGTGCGCTGGGTCAAGCCGGTGCCCGACGATTTCCATTCGCGCCTGAGCGCGCTGGCGCGGCGCTACCGTTACCTGTTGATCAACCAGCTCAACCGCCCGGTGCTTGAGCGTGCCAACGTCACCTGGTGTCGCGATCCGCTGGATGCCGATGCCATGCACCGGGCAGCTCAGGCGCTGGTGGGCGAGCACGACTTTTCCAGCTTCCGTGCCGCTGGCTGCCGCTCGAAATCGCCGTTTCGCCATATGCACTTTCTCGAAGTGAAGCGCCACGGGTCGCTGGTGGTGGTGGATATTCAGGGCAACGCATTTTTGCATCACATGATTCGCAATATTGTCGGGGCACTGGTCAGCGTAGGCCGTGGCACGCGAGATGAAGCCTGGGTCGAGCGGCTGCTGGCGCTGCAGGATCGCAAGCAGGGCGATGTCACTGCACCCGCCTGTGGTCTGCATTTTGTGGATTCGCGCTACGATGAAGCGTTTGCGCTGCCCGAAGAACCGCTGGGCCCGGGGCTTTTGTTGTCCACCGGCGAGTGGACCGGCGAGCGATCCATCCCCGACTCGCGCATGGTACGCCTGCGCCGGGGCCGCCCGCGTCGGGCGGCGCAGGAGGATGTTTCATGACTTCCTGGCCTCACCGTACACGGATCAAGTTTTGTGGCCTGACCCGCCGAGCCGATATAGCCCACGCCGTAGCGCTGGGTGTTGATGCGCTGGGTTTTGTCATGTGGCCGTCAAGCAAGCGCGCGATCAGCGTGGAGGCGCTGGCGACACTTGCCGCCGAGGTGCCGGCGTTTGTTACCCGGGTGGGGCTTTTTGTTGACGCCGATCCGGCGTTGATCGAACAGTGTGCTCCGTATCTGGACCTGCTGCAGTTTCACGGCAATGAAGCGCCGGCGGACTGCGCACGCCATGGCACGGCCTGGATCAAGGCGCTGCGCATGCGTGACGGCGTTGATCTGCACCACGAAGCCGAGCGCTACCGGGGTGCTTCGGCACTGCTGCTGGATGCCTATCGCCCTGGCGTGCCGGGAGGGACAGGCGAAACCTTTGACTGGTCAAGAATTCCCGCTTCGCTTACAAAACCTGTTATCCTCGCCGGTGGCTTGACGCCTGATAATGTTGGCCATGCGGTCAATCAGGTGGCGCCTCATGCCGTGGATGTTTCCGGCGGCGTAGAGGCATTTCCCGGCGGCAAGGACGTCGCAAAAATGGCGGCGTTTGTGCAACAGGTCGCCGCGGCGAACCGATCATGAGAAAAACTGCCCCATATAAAGCGCCCGCGCGGTATGGCATCGCCGTAAACGCTGGTGGGGTAGCCCCATACTGCTTGTTTGCTGCTTAATTCCCGGCGTTTTTGTGAGGTATTCCCGTGACCGTCTCTGATACCGAGTCCAGTATGACCCAACCCAGCACCACTCAGCCCGGCACGGCCCGGTACAGCGAGCTGACCCGAATGCCGGATGCCCGCGGCCATTTCGGCCCTTACGGTGGCCGCTTTGTCTCGGAAACCTTGAGCTTTGCCCTGGAAGACCTGGAAAAGACCTACGCCAGCCTGCGTAACGACCCGGCCTTCCAGGCGGAGTTTGATCGCGACCTCGCACATTACGTCGGTCGCCCGTCGCCGCTTTATCATGCCGAACGCTGGTCCGAGGCGCTGGGCGGCGCCCAGATCTGGCTCAAGCGCGAAGACCTCAATCACACCGGCGCGCACAAGGTGAATAACACCATCGGCCAGGCGCTGCTGGCGAAAAAGACCGGCAAGCCCCGGGTCATTGCTGAAACCGGTGCCGGCCAGCACGGCGTTGCTACCGCCACGGTTGCTGCGCGTCTGGGGCTTGAATGCGACGTATACATGGGGGCGACCGACGTCGAGCGCCAGAAACTCAACGTCTATCGTATGCGTTTGCTGGGCGCGCGGGTGATTCCGGTAGAGTCCGGCACCAAAACGCTGAAAGACGCCATGAACGAGGCGCTGCGCGACTGGGTGACCAACGTTGATAACACCTTCTACATTATCGGCACCGTAGCTGGCCCGCATCCGTATCCGCTGCTGGTGCGCGACTTCAACTCGGTTGTTGGACGCGAAGCACGGGTGCAATCGCTTGAACAGATCGGGCGGCTGCCGGATGCGCTGATTGCCTGCGTGGGCGGCGGCTCCAACGCGCTGGGCCTGTTTTATCCGTTTGTGGAAGATGAACAGGTCGCCATGTACGGCGTGGAAGCCGGCGGCGACGGCGTGGAAACCGGCCGCCACGCAGCACCGCTGTCGTCTGGCGCACCCCGTGGCGTACTCCACGGCAACCGCACTTATCTGATGTCCGACGAAGCCGGTCAGGTGGCCGATACCCACTCGATTTCCGCTGGGCTCGACTACCCGGGCGTGGGGCCAGAGCACGCGCTGTGGAAAGACGTGGGGCGCGTTAACTACGTCGCTGCCAACGATGATGCGGTGCTTGAGGCCTTTCGCGAGCTGACCCACATGGAAGGCATCATGCCGGCGCTTGAATCTGCCCATGCTCTGGCCCATGCCAAGGTGCTGGCACCCACCATGCGGCCCGATCAGCATATCGTGGTCAACCTCTCCGGGCGTGGCGACAAAGACATCATGACGGTGGCCAAACTCGACGGCATAGAATTTTAACGGCCGGTTTTTCAGAGATGGTTATCCAGAGATAGTTATTTATAGATAGTTATTCAGAGACAGTTATTTAGAGATAGTTAAAGAGCCCGTTTTTTAAGAGAACACCATGAACCGCATTGACCAACGATTTAGCGAACTCAAGCAGCAGGGGCGCCGCGCGCTGATCCCTTTCATTACCGCGGGTGATCCGGCGCCGCGCTACACCGTGGGCTTCATGCATGCGCTGGTACAAGCCGGCGCTGATGTGCTCGAGCTGGGCGTGCCGTTCTCTGACCCGATGGCCGACGGCCCGGTGATCCAGAAGGCCTGCGAGCGGGCGCTGAAAGAAGGCACGCGGCTGATCGACCTGTTCGATATGGTGGCCGAATTTCGCCAGACCGATAGCCAGACGCCGGTGGTGTTGATGGGCTATCTCAACCCGGTGGAACGTATCGGCTATGCCGCTTTTGCCGAGCAGGCTGCCAGCGCCGGCGTGGACGGCGTGCTGATGGTGGACATGCCGCCGGAAGAAGCCGACGAGCTGGCGCCGCTGCTGAAGACACACGGCATTGCGGCCATTTTTCTGGTGGCGCCGACGACATCAAAAGAGCGTGCCGCGACGATTTGTGCCCACGGCGAAGGCTACCTGTACTACGTTTCCATCAAGGGCGTGACTGGCTCGGCCACGCTTAACGCCGACGACGTGGCCGAGCATCTGGCCCCGCTACGCGAGTTGACCGATCTGCCGCTGTGCGTCGGCTTCGGCATACGCGACGGCGCGACCGCTGCAGAAGTGGCCAAAGTCGCGGACGGCGTGATTGTGGGCAGTGCGCTGGTCAATCGTATTGCCGACAACACGGCAACGCCCGATGCGATTCCTGGTGAACTCAAGCAGGTGCTGGGCGACATGCGTCGCGCCATGGATGCCGACGCCGGAAACTGAGCGACGCAGGTTTGTCGCCACAAACGGCAGAGTGGACGCGCTGCCCCATACTCATCCGGGCCCGGTACCGCCGGGCGTTAATGTATAACGGAAGTCTTTGATAACGGAAGCTTTGTGATATGAGCTGGCTAGATAAAATTGTGCCCTCCATGGGGCGAATCCAGCGTAAGGACCGCCGTGCCAGCGTGCCCGACGGTCTTTGGCGCAAATGTCCCAAATGCGAGGCCGTGCTGTACCTGCCCGAGCTTGAAAAGCTGAACAGCGTCTGCCCCAAGTGCGACCATCACCTGCGGTTGGCCGCACGCAAGCGGCTGGAATGGTTTCTGGACAAGGACGGACGCGAAGAAATCGCGGCCGAAGTGGAGCCCGTTGACCGGTTGAAGTTCCGCGACTCCAAAAAGTACAAGGATCGCCTGGTGGCAGCACAAAAAAGCACCGGCGAAAAAGACGCGCTGATTGCCATGCGCGGCCAGCTCGACGGCCTGCCGGTGGTCACAGTGGCGTTCGAGTTCACCTTCATGGGCGGCTCCATGGGGGCGGTTGTCGGCGAGAAGTTTGTGCGTGCAGCCACGCTTGCCCGGGAAGAGGGGCTGCCGCTGATCTGCTTTGCGGCCTCAGGCGGGGCGCGGATGCAGGAGGCGCTGTTCTCACTGATGCAAATGGCCAAGACCTCGGCCGCCCTTGAACGCCTGAAGGAAGCCGGCGTGCCGTACGTTTCAGTGCTGACTGATCCGGTCTTTGGCGGTGTGTCGGCCTCTCTTGCCATGCTGGGCGACCTGAACGTGGCTGAGCCCAACGCGCTGATCGGCTTTGCCGGCCCGCGGGTGATCGAGCAGACCGTGCGTGAAACCCTGCCTGAAGGCTTCCAGCGCAGCGAGTTCCTACTGGAACACGGTGCAGTCGACATGATTGTGCACCGCCATGACATGCGCGCGCGTCTGGGCGGCGTGCTGCGCAAGCTCACCCATCAGCGGCCGGTAGAAGAGGCCGCAGAAGAGGTCGAACCGGACGCCGTTCTCCCGGCCGAAAACGGTGCCGAAGAGCGTCAGGCCACCTCGAAACAGCCGACCGATACGGCTGCTTCTGAAAGCGCGCCGGACGCCGAGACGGCAGACAGCCACAACGAGGAAGCGCCTGCACCGCGTCATGATGCCGATGAGGCACTGCCGGATGAGCAGGCCACTGACGAGGAAGCGTCGAACCGTACGCAACGTGACGAAAAGCCCCGCGATGCCTGAAGTGACTGCCGATCATCTGCCGGATACGCTGTCCGCCTGGCTTGATTACTGGGAGCGGCTGCATCCGGTAGGCATTGATATGGGGCTTGAGCGCGTTCGCGCGGTGGCCGAGCGCATGGAGCTGGTGCATGAAGGTGGCCTACAGGGAGCGCATTCACCGCCGCAGGTCATCACCGTGGCGGGCACCAACGGCAAAGGCTCGACCGTGGCACTGCTGGCAAGCCTGGCGCGTGCCCACGGCAAGCGTGTGGGCTGTTATACCTCGCCGCATCTGGTGCGCTATAACGAGCGGGTCACCATTGACGGTGAGCCGGCAAGCGACGCGCTTCTGGTAGCCGGCTTCGCCCGGGTGGAAAAGGCACGCCGTGCTGCGCCCGACATCAGCCTGACCTACTTTGAAGCCGGCACGCTTTGTGCGCTGTGGTGTCTGGCACAGTCTGCGCTTGACGTGGTCGTGCTGGAAGTGGGGCTGGGCGGACGTCTGGATGCGGTCAATATCATCGACGCCGATGTAGCGATCGTGACCACCATCGCCCAGGATCACGCCGGTTTTCTGGGCAACGATATTGCACAAATCGGGCGTGAAAAAGCGGGTATCTTCCGTGCCGAGCGCCCGGCCGTGCTGGGCAGCCAGGCGCTGCCGTCAAGCGTTGCCGAGACCGCAAAGGCCGTGCAGGCACCGGTGTATGCATTGGACGAGGCGTTTTCCCGCACGCCGGCTGAACGTGGCAAGTGGGCGTTTCAGTGTGAGTCAGCGCCTGCGCTAACCGCACTACCTGACCCCGGTTTGCCGCTGGATAACGCCGCCACCGCGCTCCAGGCATTGGTGCTGGCCGGTGTTGAGCTAAAACCTCAGGCCGTTGTGGCTGCACTGGAACAGGTGAGCCTGCCCGGGCGCATGCAGTGGCACGGCCAGTGGTGCCTGGATGTCGGGCATAATCCCCATGCGGCCGCGTATGTGGCCGAGCGCTTCAAGGGGCTGCCGGAAGGTGGGCGGCGCTGGTGTTTGCTGGGCATGCTGGATGATAAAGACGCCGCCGGCGTGATTGCCGCGCTCAGGCCGGTCATCAGTGACTGGGTGTGCGTGAGCCTTGATGGTCCGCGGGCGCGCTGCGCCGACGCGCTGGCGCAAGACGTGGTGGCGCAGGGCGGGTGGGTTCATCACTGCGCGGCCTCACCGGAGGCCGGTGCCGAGTGGCTGGGTAGCCAGCTGAACAACGACGATATCGTATTGGTGGCCGGCTCGTTTTTCACCGTGGGTGCGCTGTTGGCGACTCCCCGCTTCGCCAGCGGTGCATAGATACCGGACTCCGGTAAGAGGCTGACCGGGTAGAGGACAGACATATGAAATACGGCAAAACAGAGCGCATCAGCGGCATTGTCATTCTGCTGGCACTGGCCGCCATTCTGGTGCCGTGGCTGATGAGCGACCCGGCACCGCGCGAAGAAGAGCCCCAGCCCTCGTTTACTATCGAGCAACCCATTGACGTACCGCGTCACGAGGTGCCGGCACCGGAAAAGCCGGACACGATCGGCCAGAGTGCGTCGCCGGATAATGACGATGCGGTCATGATTGATACGCCGCCTATGGAAAGAGCCCTGGATTCGCCGGAGGCGGCGGATGACGAGATGCAGGCGTCCGAATCAACGTCAGAATCATCAGCGGCCCAGCCGTCAGAAGACGACGCGGCCGAGAAAAAAAGTGACCCGATTGCCGAGATGATGCAGCAGGGCGGCAGTGCGCCCAAGGCAGCGCCCGATGGCGAGTGGGCCGTTCAGGTCGGCAGTTTCGGCCAGGCGGATAACGCCAAACGGCTGCAAAAAGAGCTCGAAAGCAAAGGTTTTCGCGTGTATACCCGCGCCCGGGATAATGACCTGACCACCGTGCTGGTAGGGCCTTTCGCCAGCTCTGAAGACGGTGAGCGCGCGCGTTCTCTGGTCAAGGAGCGTGCCAATCAGCAGGGGCTGCTGATTCGTGTCAAGAACTGAAGCGTGTGACATGCCAAGGACAAGATCATGGCACTGACCTGGATTGATACGCTGTTTCTGGCGGTGTTGGCGCTGTCCATGCTGGCGGGTTTTATGCGCGGGCTGGTGCGTGAAGCGCTGGGCCTCGCGGCCTGGATTGTGGCGCTGATGGTGGCGCGGGTACTGGCCGAGCCCGTGGCCGAACTGCTGGAAAACTGGATTTCAAGCTTTGATGCGCGGCTGGTATTGGCGTTTGTGCTGGTAATCTTTGCCGTGATTCTGCTCTGCGGCATCATCATCCGCGCGGTGCACGCCGCCGTTGTGTGGGTCGGTATGGGGTTTTTGAACCGCCTGGCCGGCGCCGCCTTCGGACTGGCGCGTGGCACCGCCATTCTGCTGGTGGCCACGGTGCTGCTGACGCTGACGCCGCTGGAAGAGCTCCAGGCCTGGCAGCAGGCGTCGTTGCGGCCGACCTTTGAACAGCTGCGCGGCTGGGCGCTTAACCGGCTTGATCAATGGGAACACGATTTCCCGACGGCGCCGGAATCGCTGAAAGAAATCCGGTTGCCGGACTTTAACCTGCGTGACGCGTCCTGAACCGTACGGCGGCGCGACCCCGGACTGATGCCCGGGCAGTTGCGCGCGTGTCAGGGTGCGTTCATGAATTATTGGCTTACGCCCCGGTAAGTCGCGAAAAAGCGAGGTAAACAGCATGTGCGGTATCGTCGGCCTTATGGCCACGCAGGCGGTTAATCAGGCCATTTACGACGCCTTGACCGTTCTTCAGCATCGGGGCCAGGACGCGGCCGGGATGATGACCTGGAGCGAAGGACGCTTTTTTCTGCGCAAGAGCAACGGCCTTGTGCGCGACGTGTTTCACACTCGCCATATGGCGCGACTGAAGGGCAATCTGGGCATCGGCCACGTGCGTTATCCAACGGCGGGGTCGTCAAGCGAGGCGGAATCCCAGCCGTTCTACGTCAACTCGCCCTACGGCATTGCGCTGGCGCATAACGGCAACCTGACCAACTCGGACCGGATCAAGCAGGAGCTGTTCTCAAGCGACCTGCGTCACATCAACACCAGCTCGGATTCGGAAGTGTTGCTCAACGTGTTCGCCCATGAACTGGGCAAGCAGGGGCTGCACCTTGAGCCGGAAGACGTGTTTGATGCCGTGCGCCGCGTGCATCGCCGCTGCAAGGGCGGTTACGCTGCGGTGTCGGTGATCAACGGCGTGGGCATGGTGGCGTTTCGTGACCCCCACGGCATTCGTCCGGTGGTCTTCGGTACGCGCACGGTCGACGGCCAGCAGGAAGTCATGGTGGCCTCGGAATCCGTGGCGCTGGACGTCGGCGGTTTCGAGCTGGAGCGCGACCTGTCGCCGGGCGAGGCAATTTTCGTGGATATGCAGGGGCGCGTGCATACCCAGGTATGCGCCGATCGCCCGCAGCTGCGTTCGTGCATTTTTGAGCATGTGTACCTGGCACGCCCGGATTCGATTCTGGACGGCGCTTATGTTTACGGCACGCGCATGCACATGGGGCGCAAGCTCGGCGACCGGGTGCTCAATGAGTGGCCCGATCACGACATCGACGTGGTCATCCCGATTCCCGACACCTCGCGTACGTCAGCGCTGGAAATGGCCCAGCACCTGAACGTGACGTACCGCGAAGGCTTCATGAAAAACCGCTATATCGGCCGCACCTTCATCATGCCGGGCCAGACTCAGCGCAAGAAATCCGTGCGCCAGAAGCTCAACGCCATCGATATCGAGTTCAAGGATAAAAACGTGCTGCTGGTGGATGACTCCATCGTGCGCGGCACCACCTGCCAGCAGATCATCCAGATGGCCCGGGATGCCGGCGCGCGTAACGTGTATTTTGCCTCGGCCGCGCCGCCGGTGCGCTACCCCAACGTGTATGGCATTGACATGCCCGCCGCTGACGAACTTATTGCTCACGGGCGTACCGAAGCCGAAGTGGGCGAGCTGATCGGCGCTGACCGGATCTTCTATCAGGATCTGGACGACCTGAAAGCCGCCTGTTGCGAAGTCAATCCTGCGTTCGAGGGCTTCGACTGCTCGGTGTTTGACGGCAACTACGTCACCGGCGATATCGACGCGGCGTATCTGGCCGAGCTTGAAGCCAGCCGCAATGACGCCGCCAGGGACGAAAGCGCCGGCGATCACGCGCTGGTGGGCATGCATAACCACGATGACGATCTGGACGATTAACCGAACACCACCGGGAACCCGATATGCACGATGATTCGCAAGACGTACCGTGGTCGCTGGAAACGCTGGCCATTCGCGCCGGCCACAACCGCACCGCCGAGCAGGAGCACGCCGAGCCGATTTTTCCGACCTCGAGCTTTGTTTATGAAAGCGCGGCCGAGGCGGCACGCAAGTTCAAGGGCGAAGAGCCGGGCAATATCTATTCGCGTTTTACCAATCCCACGGTGCATACCTTTGAAAAGCGCCTGGCGGCGATGGAAGGCGGCGAGCGCTGTGTTGCCACCAGTTCGGGCATGTCGGCTATCCTGTGTACGGCGCTTGCGCTGTTGTCCGCCGGTGATGAAATTGTCGCTTCGCGTTCGTTGTTCGGCTCCACGGTCAGCCTGCTGGATAAATATCTGGGCAAATTTGGCATCGTGACCCGCTATGTCGAGCTTTCCGACCTGAACGCCTGGGAAGCGGCGATAACGCCGGCCACAAAGCTTCTGTTTGCCGAAACGCCGTCGAATCCGCTGTCGGAAGTGGGCGATATTAGTGCTCTGGCCGAAATTGCCCACCGCCATGAGGCGCTGCTGGCTATCGACAACTGTTTTCTGACGCCGGCATTGCAGCGTCCGCTGGCGCTGGGTGCTGACCTGATTATCCACTCGGCCACCAAGTATCTTGATGGCCAGGGGCGGGCAATTGGCGGTGCGGTCGTCGGTGGCCATGACCTGCTTGAGGGCGTGTTTGGTGCGGTGCGTACGGCAGGCCCCTGCATGAGCCCGTTCAACGCCTGGATCTTCACCAAGGGGCTTGAGACTCTTGGTTTGCGCATGCGCGCTCACTGCGAGAATGCTCTGCAGCTGGCGCAGTGGCTGGAACAGCATCCGGCGGTAGAGCAGGTGCATTACAGCGGTCTTGAAAGCCATCCGCAGCATGCGCTGGCATCGCGTCAGCAGACGGGGTTCGGTGCGGTACTGGGCTTTGAGATCAAAGGCGGCCAAAGCGGAGCGTGGCAGGTCATTGATGCCACACGGCTGATCTCGATTACCGGCAATCTGGGCGATGTGAAGTCCACCATTACCCATCCATCGAGCACCACCCACGGGCGGCTGTCGGATGAGCAAAAGCAGGCAGCGGGCATTACGCCGGGGCTGCTGCGTGTGTCGGTCGGCCTTGAAAGCCTTGACGATATCCGTCGCGACCTGGCACGGGGGCTTGATGCCCTGATCTGAATCAGCCGGTCACAGCGGTTCAAAACGTTTTTTTCCAACGTGGCGTTGGGCTTTTTTCAACAGAAGGGACGCACGGTCTTCACTATGATAGCGTCATTATCGCAAAGGCCGACAAAGGGAAGGGAACCATGTGGCGAAATACGCATAGCGGCTGGGGGTGGATAAGCATCGTGCTTCACTGGCTAAGCGCGCTTGCCATCATCGGCCTGTTTGCGCTGGGCTGGTGGATGACCGGGCTTGACTACTATAGCGGCTGGTATAATCAGGGGCCGTGGATTCACCGTTCGGTAGGCGTGCTGCTGCTGTTGGCAACCGTCGGCCGGCTGGTCTGGCGGCTTTTTCAGCCCACGCCCCACGCCGAGGGCAGTCGGCTGGAAGCCTTAGCGGCGCACCTGGGGCATCTGGCTCTTTACGCGCTATTGCTGGTGGTGCTGGTCAGTGGCTACCTTATCTCAACGGCCAAAGGCGGCGATATCAGCGTGTTTGGCTGGTTTGAGCTTCCGGCAACCGTCTACGGCTTTGCCAATCAGGCCGACATGGCGGGAACTGTTCACTGGTATAGCGCTCTTACGTTACTGGTGCTGGCGGCGGGGCATGCGCTGGTGTCGTTCAAGCACCACTGGTTTGACAAGCGACTGACGCTTTTACGCATGCTTAGCGCACGGTACGCCCGGCGTAATCCATGACGGCGAAACCCCTGCAAGGAGAAACAGGATGTTGACAGCAAATACGCTCAAGAAGACCGCCGCCGCAGCGGCCATCACCGCAGTAATGCTGCCGTTCAGCCAGGCACAGGCGGATACCTACAAGGTGGATACCGAGGGCCAGCACGCGTTTGTGCAGTTCAAGATCAGCCACTTGGGTTTTTCGTATATTCTCGGCCGCTTCGATGATTTCAGCGGCGAGTTTACCTACGATCCCGACAACCTCGACGAGGCGTCAGTCGACTTCGACGTCCAGGTAGCGAGCCTTGACTCCAACCATGCCGAGCGTGACCGGCATATCCTCAGCGACGATTTTCTGAACGCCGATGAATTTCCCACGGCAACCTTTGAATCCACCGGCTTTGAATCCACCGGCGACGACGAAGGTATCGTGACCGGCGAGCTGACGCTGCACGGTGAAACACAGACCATCGAAATGCCGGTAACGCTGCTGGGCGAGGGCGATGACCCCTGGGGCGGCTACCGCGCCGGCTTTGAAGGCAGCACCACGCTGGTACTCTCCGAGTTTGGCATCGACATGCAGAAATTCCCCGAGTCCATGCGCGAGCTTGAGCTTTACGTGACGCTGGAAGGCATTCGCCAGTAACAGCGAGCCGGCAGCAAAAGCGCCACCGTCTTGTCCGAGGCGGTGGCGCTTTACGTTTGGAATGCTTTTTTTCGCATTCTGGCCTTCTTTTTTATCTCCACATATTGGTAAGCATGAGGAGTGATTGATCCGTGGCACACGCGCAGCAGGCAACATCCGCGAGCCCTCTGGGTAAGCAGCTATGGCAGCAAACCTGGCCGATGGCCATCGGTGTGTTTGCACTGCTGGGCTTTCAGCTGGTCGACAGCGCCTTTATTGCCCGGCTGGGTACCGCACCGCTGGCGGCACAGGCGTTTACCTTCCCGCTGTCGTTTCTGATTATCGGGATTCAGGTAGGCATCGGTATTGCCATTGCCGCGCTGATCTCCCGGGCACTGGGCGGTGGTGAGTCCCAGCGCGCTCGGCGCTTAAGCGCGCTGGTGCTGATGGTCGGCAGCATGTTGATTGGTGTGCTGGCCGTGGGGCTGTGGCTGGGGCAGCGGCCGATTTTTACCGCGCTGGGCGCTGACGAGGCAGCACTGGGCTACATCCGTGGCTACTGGCCGGTGCAGCTGCTGGCAGGCTGGTTTGGCGCGCTGGCGTATTTTTCTTACAGCGTTTTCCGTGCCCACGGCAATACGAAACTGCCCGGCAACATGATGCTGCTGACGAGTCTGATCAACCTGGCACTGGACCCGCTGCTGATTTTCGGTTTCGGCCCCTGGGAAGGGTTGGGGCTACCGGGCGCTGCCTGGGCCAGCGTGATCGCCTTTGGTACGGGGCTGTGGGTGACCGGTGCCCGGCTTTGGCGCCAACGCTGGCTGACCCACCGTGGGCTGGGTGAGGAAGCTCGCTGTTCGCTGCGGCCGTTTATGGGTATTGCCGGCCCAGCCATGGTCAGCCAGCTGATGCCGCCGCTATCAGCGATGTTGGCCATTGCGGTGGTGGCCGCCATTGGTGAAACGCACGTGGCGGCCTGGGGGCTTGCCAGCCGGCTTGAAACGCTGTCACTGATGGCTATTCTGGCGATGACCATGTCGCTGCCGCCGTGGCTGGGGCGTTGTTATGGGGCGGGAGATTGGGCGCAAATCAAATGCCTGATGCGGCTGGCACTCAAGGTAGCGCTGCTGTGGCAGCTGGCTCTGGGATTGGTGATGGCGTTGGCTGCCCACTGGATAGCGCTGGCACTGGCCGGCCAACCGGCGGTGCAGGAAGAACTTGCGCTGCTGATCCGCTTTCTGCTGCCAAGCTACGCCGCGCTGGGGGTATGCATGTTGGTGGTATCAGCGGGCAACGCGCTGGGTTTTCCGCTGTGGGCGATGGTGCTGTCCGGGGTACGGCTGTTTGTCTGCTATTTACCCTGCCTGTGGGCAGGGATGCAGCTGGGCGGCTGGATGGGGCTGGCGCTGGGCGCGGCCGTGGGTAACGTGCTGGCCGGCCTGGCTGCATGGCGGCTGCTTGGGCGTATGCTGAGAGCATAGTCTTAAAGCCGCTGCAGGAGCCGTGCAGGAGGGCACTTCAGTGCGCGACGGCGCCGTCAGGCGCCTTGGGTTTCCTGCTGCCGGCATCGGGCGATGGCATCCCTACCAACCTCGGCAGGCCCCTGGCCTGCTTCGCCCGGCAGAGCCGGCCTCCTACAACCCCCCCCGTTATATCCACCTACTGTTGTTGTAGTATGTTGACCATCGCAGCAAAACGCCCGGCCGTGCAGGGCACGACCGGGCGTTCTCAGCGGCGCCCGAGGACGCAGCAAGCGGTATCAATCAACCTTGACGTCGTTGACCACGGCGATGGCACGCGCCAGGTAGGGCAGGTTCTGCTGGGAGAACCCGGCGACGTTGGCGCGGCCGGAGCGCACCATGTAAATGCCGAACTCTTCGCGCAGGCGGTCAACCTGATCCGGGGTGAGGCCGGTGTAGGAGAACATGCCGCGCTGCTCGCCGACGCAGGCGTACTTGTCTGCCAGGCCGTAGGGCTTGAGCGCTTCGACGAATTCGCGGCGCAGGGTGTTCACGCGGTCGCGCATTTCGGTTAGCTCGTCGCGCCACATGGCGGAAAGCTCGGCGTCGTGCAGAATCTCGCTGACAATCGCGCTGCCGTGAGCCGGCGGGTTGGAATAGTTTTCCCGGGCGACGATGGCAAACTGCGAGCGGATGTTGTCTTTTTGCTCGGCGTCCCTGGCCACCGCAATCAAACAGCCGGTACGTTCGCAGTAGATGCCGAAGTTTTTCGAGCAGGAGCTGGTGATGATGACTTCGTCCAGCTGTTCGGCAAACAGGCGCACGCCGTAGGCGTCTTCGTTGAGGCCCTGGCCAAAACCCTGATAGGCAAAGTCGATCAGCGGCAGCAGGTTGCGCTCGCGAACCACCTCAAGCACGGTTTGCCACTGGTCGGCCGACAGGTCAAAACCGGTGGGGTTGTGGCAGCAGGCGTGCAGTACGACGACATCACCGTCGGGGATTTTCTTGATGGCGGCCAGCATGCCATCAAAATCCAGCCGGTTGTCGGCGTCAACGTAGGGATATTTGTGCAGCTCGATGCCCGCCGCCGTGAAGATACCGTGGTGGTTGGGCCAGGTCGGGTCGCTTACCCAGATACCCTTGCCGGGCAGCTGTTTGGCGATGAAGTCCGCTGCCAGGCGTAGTGCGCCGGTGCCGCCAGGCGATTGGGTGGCGCTTGCGCGGTCGGCTTCAAGTACCGGGGAGTTGGCACCCAACACCAGCGGCAGCACGGCGTCGCCGTAGGAAGGCGCACCGTGAGAGCCGATGTAGGTCTTGGTGGTTTCATTCTTGAGCAGGCGAGCTTCGGCTTCCTTTACTGCCCGCATGACCGGCGTGTTGCCTTTATCATCGCGGTATACACCCACACCCAGGTCGACTTTTTGCGGGTTGGTGTCCTTTTTGAAAGCTTCGATCAGCCCGAGAATGGCATCTCCGGGAACTCGCTCAATACGCTCGAACATTGATTAGGCTACCTTGTTGTCTGGCGGTATGGATATGAAGTGGCTTTGGCGTAGACGAAACGCTCGTGGATGAAACGTCAGTGCGTTGCCGGTTACGCCAAAACGCAAACCTCGTGTCCCCTCATCATGCCATTGCAAGGCGACATCTGCCACTGCCTCTATCAGGCTGGCCTGTGCGGTTTTTGTGGTGATCTTGGCGCCGGGCCTCCCCGCCGGCAGGCCGGGCGGTGGTAGGCGAGAAGAAGCTAATTGGCTTTTATATTCTTTTTTGGAATTATATTCTTATTATTTATTACTTTTTATGCTGTTAAAAGTCCGTTATGTTGCGCAAAAGCGCTTGTGATGTGCTTGATCCGTTAGCTGTATTTTTACCGAGGTGCCGCGTGGCTTTGTTAGACCGTATTTCCCTGCAACCGCCGGGCAGCGTCAGTCTGGTCGGCGCCGGCCCCGGCGACCCTGAACTGCTGACGCTGAAGGCATACAAGCGCCTGCTGCATGCCGATATCGTGCTGTACGATCGCCTGGTGAGCCAGGAAGTGCTGGACATTATTCCCCCCGACGCGCGCCGGCTATATGTGGGCAAGGCGCGTTCCAATCATAGCGTTCCCCAGGACGGTATCAATCAGGCGCTGGCCGACTGGGCGCTGGCCGGCCACGCCGTAGTACGCCTGAAAGGCGGTGATCCGTTTATTTTCGGACGCGGCGGAGAAGAGCTGGAAACGCTGGTGGCACAGCAGATTCCGGTGGAGGTGATTCCCGGTATTACGGCAGCCTCGGGGTGCGCGAGCTACGCCGGCATTCCGCTGACCCACCGCGACTACGCCCAGTCGGTGCGGCTGGTGACCGGTCACCTGAAAAGTGGCCGCTGCGAGCTGGACTGGGCCTCTCTCGCTCGCCCGGGGCAAACGCTGGTGTTTTACATGGGGCTTGGCAGCCTGGAACTGATCTGTAGCGCACTGATCGAGCACGGCCTGGCACCGGAAACGCCGCTGGCGCTGGTTGCCCAGGGCACCACCCGGAAGCAGGCCGTACACACTGGCCGGCTTGAGGCGCTGCCGGCCGGGTTTATCAACGGCGGGATCAAGCCGCCAACGCTTTTGATCATTGGCGAGGTGGTGGCGTTACACCAAACGCTTGCCTGGTTTGACGCGCCCGCCGGGCTTGCCGGCGGCTTTATCGAGGGGGGTCATCCAACGCCGTTACGCTGCGTACAGTCGTCATGAACAGGTGATCAACGCCATGACGAAACCTCCGGGTGGTCAGACGCGAATCGCCGTGTATGCTGTTAAGGTGTCACTGTTTTCGGTACTCAACGCGAGAGGGCTTCACCCATGGCAGACGATAATCGTCCAGAAGACCAGAAACCGGGCGACAACCACACGCCGGACAACGGTCAGGACAACGACAACGCGCCGGAAACCGGCCACCATGCATCCCGTCATCACAACGCACATGGGCAGGCAGAGGGCGATACGGCCAACAAGCCGCCGATGGGCACCTTGCTCAAGGATAACCGCGTCAAGGCGATTGCCGGTATTGCCGCCATCGCCGTGGTATGGGCCATCATTGCCCAGTCAAGCGCCGGCTCGCGGGCAGAGCGGGTAGAGAATCTCGAAGGCCAGCTGGCTGATGCCCAGCAGCAAAGCCAGAAACTCAACGCCGAGCTTTCCGAGCAGCAGGATGCGGAGAAAAACATTGCCGAGCTGCAAAACCGTATTGCCTCGTTGAAAGAGCAGCAGAAAAACGCCGAGAGCACGCTGGAGGAGACCCAGGGCGAGATCAAAAATGCGGAAGCGGCCCTGCAACAACGCCAAAGCGAACGCGAAGCACAACAGCAACAGCTTGATGAGCTTAACCAGAAAGTAGACGAGACCGAGCAGCAGCTGACCACCCTGCGCGATAATGAAGAGCAGCTCGAGACCGCTCAAAAAGAAGCTGTTGCCGCGCGTCAGGAAGCCGAAGATGCGCGTCAGAGCGCCGAGAAAGCGCGGCAGAAGGCCGAAGCTGATCGCCAGAAAGCCGAAAATCAGCGCCAGCAGGCGGTCAAGGAACGTCAGCAGGCAGAAGACAGGCTGAAGACGCTTGAGCAGGATATCGACAGCGCCGAGAAACGCCTGCAATCAGCTCAGGAAAAAGTGACCAGCGTCGAGCAAAAGCGCGACACACTGATGCAGGCACGCGATGATGTGCAGGCCGAACGGGACGCGTTACAGGCGAAAGTGGACGCGCTGAATGAAAAGCGCGAAGCCCGGGCGCAGGAGCTTGACCAGGCAGGCACCAAACTGGATGAGCTTACCTCGATGCTGGGCTCCGGGCGCGACGAGCTGGACAAGGTCAATAGCGGCATTGGCCAGCGCCAGAGTCAGCTTGAAAACCTCCAGACGCAGCTTGATCAGTGGCGCAGCGAGCTTGGCTCGCTGGAAAGCCGCCTGACCGACAAGGGCAGCGAGCAAGCCGCATCTGGCGATGAACAGGACAACTCTGGCACACAGGACTCGCAAGCGTCAGGCAAGCAAGAGCAGGACAACCAGGCCAAAAGTGTCCAGTTTGAAGCCAGCGGCAATGCCGACACCTCAGATCAGGATGCATCCGGCGAGGCTAAAGCCGGCCAGCAGAAAAAAGATGAGCAGAGCGATAGCCAGACATCCGACAACGATGCTGCCGGGCCTGCTGATGATGCGCAGGATAAAAACGCCTGAGATAGCGTTGCCATCATGCGTTAAACACTGATGAAAGCGGGTATCTGTTAAATACAGATACCCGCTTTTTGTTGCTGGCAGGCGTCATGAGCTGCTTTCATGCTTGCTCGTCATTATTCCAGGGAGTTGAGGATGATCGACAGTATCGCGTCCGGGGTTGCCCCCAGCACGCTGGTTTTTCTGGTGCTGGGAGCCACACTTGTCGCCTTCATGTGGGGGCGCTTTCGCTATGATTTGGTAGCGCTGTGTGCGCTTTTGGTGTCCGTGGTGCTGGGGCTGGTGCCGGCCGACGAGGCGTTTTCAGGATTTGGTCACCCGGCGGTGATTACCGTGGCGGCGGTGCTGGTGCTGAGCCGCGGTTTTGAACGTGCCGGCGTGGTGGATTTGATCGCCGAACAGGTGTTGAAGGCCGGCGACCGATTGCTGTTACAGCTGATGGTACTGGTGGGCACAGTGGTCGTGCTGTCCGGGGTGATGAACAACGTCGGCGCGCTGGCGCTGTTATTGCCGGTGGCCTTGCGTCTGGCGCGTGAACACAATACCTCACCGTCGCTATTATTGATGCCGCTGGCATTTGGCTCGCTGCTGGGCGGGTTGACGACGCTGATTGGCACCCCGCCGAATATCATCATTTCCAGCTACCGGGGCAATATTACCGGCGAAAATTTCAGCCTGTTCAGCTTCTTTCCGGTGGGAGCCAGCGTGGCGTTGGCCGGCCTGGCGTTTATCGTGCTGGTAGGCTGGCGTTTGACTCCCCGGCGCACGGGGCAGGCGGCCAGTGCGGACATGTTTGATACGGCAAGCTATCTGGTTGAACTCAAGGTGGGTGAAGACGCCCGGGCCAATGGCCTGACCTTGCAGCAGCTGCGCGAAGAAATCGATGACGCGATTCCCGTGCTGGCCGTGGTTCGTGACGATAAACGCCGTGCCGGCTATGCGTTTTACAATACGCTGAAGGCCGGCGATATCCTGCTGCTGGAAGCCGACCCCGAGGAGCTCAAGCTGCTGGAAGACAAGGCCGGCCTGAGTCTGGTGGGTGAGCACGAAGACGCCGAAGAAGAGCAGGGGGCAAGCCAGGCACGGGAAAACGTCATGACGGGTGGTGACGCTGGCGAGCACGCGGGTGAAAAGAAGGCGGCTCACAATGTGGATACCGAAGGGTTGCAGCTGGTGGAAGCGGTCGTGCGGACGGACTCCATGATGACCAATCGCAGCGTTCGTCAGCTGCGGTTGCACCACCAGTTCGGTCTGCATCTGGTGGCTGTGGCGCGGGACGGGTCAAGGCTTAAACAGCGACTGCGTGATATCCGCTTTCAGGCCGGCGATGTGCTGTTGTTGCAGGGCAGCGAAAAAGAGATGCACGAAAGCCTGGCAACCCTTGGCTGCCTGCCGCTGGCCAATCGCGAGCTGACGTTCGGGCAGCCGCGTAAAATGGCGTTCGCGCTGGGTATTTTTGCGCTGGCCATTGTCAGCATGCTGTTTGATCTGTTGCCGGCCGCCGTGGCGCTGACCGGAGCCGCTGTGATCACGCTGCTGATTGGCGTATTGCCGCTGCGTGATGGCTATCAGGCCATCGACGGGCCGGTGATTGTGCTGCTGGGCGCCATGTTGCCGGTGGGCAAGGCGCTGGAAACCAGCGGCGGCGCACAGCTGATTGCCGACGCCATGATGCAGGCCGGCAGCCAGTGGCCGGTGGTAGTGACGCTGAGCGGGCTTTTCGTGCTCTCGATGGTACTGTCCAACGTGGTCAACAATGCCGCTGCGGCGCTTTTGATGGCCCCCATCGGTGCCAGTCTGGCGCAGGGGTTTGGCGTGTCGCTGGACCCGTTTCTGATGGTGATTGCGGTCAGTGCATCCTGCGCGTTTCTCACGCCCATCGGGCATCAGTCCAACACGCTGGTGCTGGGGCCGGGCGGCTATCGGTTTGGCGATTACTGGAAACTTGGCCTGCCGCTTTCGCTGACGGTCATGGCCGTGGCAATCCCCATGATCTTGTGGCGCTGGCCGTTATAATCCTTTGAATATATTTCTCTAAACGACGTGCTACCTCAACACATCGCACATCAGGCAGGTGCCCATGAAACAAAGCGACCGCCAAGAGGCCATTACCGAACTGGTGCGCGAGCACGGTTACATGAGCATCGAGCAGCTGACCGAACATTTTGCCGTGACGCCGCAAACCGTGCGGCGTGATCTCAACCGGCTGGCGCGCGGCGGGCAGGTGCGCCGGGTACACGGCGGTGCCGGGCTTGAGTCGAGCACCGTCAACACCGCCTACAGCACGCGCAAAACGCTGTACCGGGACGAAAAGGCGCGCATTGCCCGTTGCCTGGCCGGGCAGATTCCCGATCACGCTTCGCTGTTTATCAATATCGGCACCAGCAACGAGGTGATCGCCCAGGCGCTGTTGCACCATCACGGGCTTGAGGTGATTACCAATAACCTTAACGTCGCCGCCATTTTGCAGCACAAGGAAGATTTTACCGTGATCGTCGCGGGCGGGCAGGTACGCCCGCGGGACGGCGGGCTGATCGGCGAAGCCACTATCGATTTTATTAACCAGTTCAAGGTGGATTACGGCATTATCGGCATCAGCGGCATCGATGAAGACGGCTCGCTGCTGGAGTTCGACTATCAGGAAGTGCGCGTGGCGCAGGCGATTATCGCCAACTCGCGGCGGGTATATCTGGCCGCCGATGCGTCCAAGTTTCACCGCAATCCGGTGGTGCGCCAGGGCAATCTTGCCCAGCTGGATGCGCTGTTTACCGATCAGTTGCCGCCCGAGGCCGTGTGTGAGTTATTAAGCCGCCATGACGTGGCGCTGCATATCGCCTAGCGGGCTGCATCTTGAGCCATGGAGAGCGCTGGCGTAGCCTCTGGGAATAAGCCAACTGAATAAAGCGAAGCCGCCATGTCGTCGTATATTCTCGCCGTTGATCAAGGGACTACCAGCTCACGGGCCATGCTGTTTGACCGCCATGGCCAAGTGGCCGGTAGCGCCCAGCAGGAGTTTACTCAGCATTACCCCAATGATGGCTGGGTTGAGCACGACCCGGAAGAACTTTGGCAAAGTGTGCTGGCGACCTGCCGTGAAGTGCTTGCCGGCATGCCGCAAGGTGACGCCGCGCTGGGGCTTGGGATCACCAACCAGCGCGAGACCACGCTGCTGTGGGATCGCGTCACCGGCGAGCCGCTGTACAACGCCATTGTGTGGCAGGATCGGCGCACCGCCGAACACTGCCAGCGGCTGCGAGACGACGGACATGGCGAAATGGTGCAGGAACGCACCGGGCTGCTGATTGACCCATATTTTGCCGCGACCAAGCTTGCCTGGCTGCTGGAACACGTGGACGGTGCCCGGGAGCGTGCCGAACGCGGCGAACTCGCTTTTGGCACCGTGGATACCTTCCTGATCTGGCGGCTGACCGGCGGAAAGCGCCACGTCACCGATGCCACCAACGCCTCGCGTACTGCGCTGTTCAACATTCATTCCCAGCAATGGGACGATGACCTGCTGGCGCTGTTTGATATTCCCCCAGACTTGCTGCCCGAGGTAAAAGACTCAAGCGACGATTTTGGCTGCGTGGAGGCCGGCTGGCTGGGCGAGGAGCTGCCGATTGCCGGTGTAGCCGGCGACCAGCAGGCCGCGCTGGTGGGGCAGGCCTGCTTTACCCCGGGCATGGCCAAAAGCACCTACGGTACCGGCTGCTTCATGGTGGTAAATACCGGCGAGGAGCCGGCGCGCTCGCACAACCGCTTGCTGACCACCGTGGCCTACCGGCTGAACGGCAAGCCCACCTATGCCATGGAAGGCAGCATTTTTGTTGCCGGTGCCACCATGCAGTGGCTGCGCGACGGGCTCAAGCTGTTTGAAAGTGCCGCTGAAAGCGAAGCGCTGGCGCGCAAGACCCGTAGCGGCCACAGCGTGTATCTGGTCCCGGCGTTTACCGGGCTGGGCGCGCCATACTGGGACCCCAGGGCGCGCGGTGCGATTTTCGGCCTGACCCGGGATACCGGCATCGCGGAAATCGTCGCCGCCGGGCTTCAGGCGGTGTGCTACCAGACCCGGGATTTGCAGCGCTGCATGCACGATGACATGCAGGCGCCGCCCGGCAAGCTGCGAGTTGATGGCGGCATGGTCAGGAACAGCTGGGTCATGCAATTCCTGGCCGACATGCTCGGCGTTCAGGTAGATCGCCCGGAAATTCTCGAAACCACCGCGCTGGGCGCGGCGTTTCTGGCCGGCCTGCGGCTTGGCTGGTACGCGAGCCTGGAGGACGTATCTGACCTCTGGCGCTGCGAAACCAGCTTCAAGCCGACCATGCCCGACACCCAGCGGGAAGCGCTCTATCAGGGCTGGCTGGACGCCGTGGGGCGGGTACGCTCGTACTGATCAATGCTCAAGGTGCCGGCCGTTGCCTCCGGCGGGTGAGCAAAATATTCGTCAAAGCGTACCTGTGCCCGTTCGCCGAAGAGCTGCTGGCAGGCCTCCCATAGTCCCGGTGAATGGCGCAGCGTAGCGTGGGGCACCACCAGTGAAATTTTGGTGCGCCGGCGTAGAAAATCTTCCAGCCGGGTAATCATTTCATCCCGGCAGGCAAAGTCCAGTTCGCCACGGATGTATTCGGCGCCGTCAATCAGCGCTTCGGCTTCACGCGGATCCTGTTCAATGCGGGCCAGCAGTGCCAGCGCCTGACCGGCATAACGCCGCCACAGGCGTTGGGATAACGGCTCGGTAAAGCCGGCGGGCGTCATGGCATCCAGCCCCATGCGTTTGGCCTTGCGCATGAACGTCTGTTTTACCACGTTGGCGGGTTCGCCATACCAGCGAGCTGTGGCATTGGGCAGGGTCACGCCCAGCGCCTGTACTTCCCGGGTGACTTCTTCGCCCACGTTGAGGCAGTCGGTCAGTTTGCCGCCAAAAATGCTCAGGTGTGCCTGTTCCGCGTTGGTTTCCACTACGTGCTTGCGCGACAGCTGTAGAAAATCGCGCTGCTCGCCTTGTTCCGCCTTGACGGCCAGCGGCCTGACGCCACAGCGGGTCGAGATGATATCGGCGCGGGTTAGCGGAGCGGCAAGACTCAGGCGTTTGTTAATATTGTCCAGCACAAAGTCGACATCGTCGCCGGTGATCCCGACCTCGGGGGCCGGCGTGTGGGTATCGGTGGTGCCGATACAGGTGCGATTGCCCATGGGAATCACGAAAAACAGCCGGCCATCGTCGGCGAAGAAAGCCAGTACGCGCCGGGCAGCGGTCAGCTGTGGCACGATCAGGTGAATGCCCTTGGAATACAGATGATGGTAATCGGTTTGCTGGCTGGTCAGGGTATTGTGCTGGTCAACCCAGGGGCCGGCGGCGTTGATCATCACTCTGGCGCGCAGGCTGAACGTGGTGTCATCAGTTATATCGCGCGCCCGTGTGACCCAGCCTTGTCTTGTATATTCAGCACCTTCCGATGTTATGTAATTGGCCACCGCCGCGCCGTGATCCAGCGCGCAGCGGATAAAGCCGAACACAAAGCGGGCATCGTTATCGTGCAGGTAGGCGTCGGAATACTCGAAGCCGCCGGCCGCCCCCTCGACGTTGATGATCGGCTCCAGTCGCTTTATTTTGCGCGACGAAAAAAGCTGCGGCAGGCGGGTAAAACCGTTGCCCATCAACCAGTAAAGCCAGGTACCGGCATAAAGATAGCTCGGCCGGTAGCGAAAACGCTTGCCGATGGTGGTCAGAAAGCGGATTTCCTCCACCGTTGACGGATAACTTTTGATCAGGTGGTTGCGGCTTTTGCACAGCTTGCGCACCAGTGAAAAGTCGTTGCTTTCCAGGTATTTGATGCCGCCCCACACCAGGTTGGAGGAATGCATGCTGGTACTGCCGGCAAAGTCGCCGCGGTCGATCAGCGCCACTTTTGCCCCTTTGCCCGCCAGCGCGGCGGCCGCCGCTGCGCCGTTGATACCCCCGCCAATGATCAGAACATCAAACGATTCCTGTTCGAGCCGGTCGCGGTTGCGCTGGCGAAGTGTGCTGGCGTTGAGCATGGCAGAGCGCTTCCTGTATGTGGCGTAATGCGGTGTATAGCGACGAGTGGTCACGGTGGCGAGTGATGGCGGCGGTGCATGATGTTAACGCGTACAGCAAAAGGCTAGCCCCTGATTTTCGTTAAGGCAAACAAAGCAGTATAAATTTTTCGAAAACGAACATTTTTTGTGAGTTGCCATGCCGGGACGAGTGCAATACGGGTGATGGCAATAGCAATAGCGAGGAGCGATTGGCAGCGGCGTGGGCAAAGAAAACCCCGGCGCAAGGCCGGGGTCAAGGTAGGCTGGCATGACGTCATGCCAGCGATGTTAATGATACGTGGTCTAGTGGGTGGCCTGCTCCTGATCCGCCGGTGCCTTGTGGCCGGCTAGCGGGGCGTTGTGATAAATCACCTTGTCTTTATCGCTTGCCAGCTCATCGTAGGCGAAGTCATCCACGGTGAGCAGTTCCAACACTCGGGCTTCGAAGTCGCGCATGAATCCGGCATCTTCTTCGCTGATCAGGCCTTTCTCAAGGCCGGCCGCTACCCGCTGCTCGGGATGCAACGCCGTTTTGGGCAGTTCACCCTTGGCGTAGGCCTTGTTGAGCGTGCGGTAGAGCGCCTCGGCGCGGTCGTACTCGGCCAGCAGGGCGTTATACGTGGCCAGCGGATTGGGCTGGGCACCATCGTCCTGATCCCAGGTGTTGGCCAGCAGGTGGGTGCGCAACGCCGAGTGGGTGGAAACGCGCTTGGCGATATCGCGTGCCAGGTCGTCGTGGGGTTTGTTCCAGCGCCGCCCTGTGGGCATCACGATCAGCTTCAGGGTTTTGCCCAGTGCGCGGTTGGGAAGGTTATCGAAGATTTCGACAAACGCCTGTTCAACGCGCTGGAGCAAGAAGCGGCAACTGAAGTGCAGCAGCGTTGCTTCGCCTTCTACCTTGTCGCCGGCTTCCCACTGCTTGAGCACCATCGAGGCCAGATACAGGTTGGAAAGCACGTCGCCCAAACGGGCAGAGAGCATCTCGCGCTTTTTCAGCGCCGAGCCAAGGCTTGCCATGGCGGCGTCAGCGCACAGGCCAAAACCTGCGGAAAGTCGCGCGATATCCTGGGCGTAAACGTCGGCCGGCGCACTGAACGGTACGGCAGGCTTGCCCAGCCCGAATCCGAGGGTAAAGGCGCGGGCGGCGTTGCCGAAAATCAGCCCGATATGACCGAAGAACGCCTTGTCGAACGCTTTGGCATCGTTTTCATCTTTTGCCGCCAGCTCGTCCAGCACGTAAGGATGGCAGCGGATCGCGCCCTGACCGAAGATCATCAGGTTACGGGTCATGATGTTGGCGCCTTCCACGGTGATGGCCACCGGGTTGGCGCTATAGCCGATGCCGAGGTAGTTGCGCGGGCCAAGCGTAACGGCCTTGCCGCCGTGAACGTCCATGGCGTCGCTCAGCAGCACGCGCTGGAACTCGGTCAGCTGGCTTTTCAGGATCGCCGAAGGCACGGCGGGTTTTTCGCCGTGGTCGATCAGATTCGCCGTTTGGTACACGGTGGCCTGGGTGATGTAGGCCAGCGATGCCATGCGCGCCAGCGGTTCCTGCACGCCTTCCATTTCAGCCACCGGCACGTTGAACTGGCGACGAATGCGGGTGAAGCCGCCGCTCCAGCCCAGCGCGTAGCGCGCGGTACCGGTCGCGCCGGAGGGCAGGGTGATGCAGCGCCCGATAGACAGACACTCGACCAGCATGCGCCAGCCTTCGCCGATCATCGGCTCGCCGCCGATAATGGTGGAAAGCGGCACGAACATATCCTTGCCCTTGATCGGGCCGTTCAAAAACGGACTGCCGATGGGTGCGTGGCGCCGGCCGATTTCCATGCCGTCAGTATCCCGGGGGATCAGCGCCAGGGTAATGCCGCGGTCTTCTTCCTCGCCGAGCAGGTTGTCGGGGTCAAACAGACGGAAGGCCAGGCCGACGACCGTGGCAATGGGCGCCAACGTAATCCAGCGTTTTTCAAAGTTCAGGCGCACGCCCAACACTTCTTCGCCGTCTACCATTTGCTTGCAGACAACGCCGGTATCCGGCAGCGACGTGGCGTCAGACCCCGCGCGCGGGCCGGTCAGGCCAAAGCAGGGGATTTCGCGGCCATCGGAGAGGCGCGGCAGGTAGTGGTTTTTCTGTTCTTCGGTGCCGTATTTCAGCAGCAGTTCGCCCGGGCCCAACGAGTTGGGCACGCCGACCGTGACCATCAGGGTCTCGTTGGCGGCCAGCTTTTGCAGCACCATCGACTGTGCCTTGGCGGAAAAGCCCAGCCCGCCGTATTCTTTCGGGATGATCATCCCGAAAAAACCTTCTTTTTTCAGATAGTCCCAAAGCTCCTGGGGCAGGTCGGCGCGCTCCCGGGCAATGTCCCAGGCGTTGCACATCCCCGCCGCTTTGGCGCACTGCACGTCAATAAACGCCTGTTCGTCGTCGGTCAGTCCGCTGTCGGCATAGTCGAGCAGCGTGTTCCATTGGGGTTTGCCGGAGAAAAGCTCGCCGTCCCAGGAAACGGTGCCGGCTTCAAGCGCGGTGCGCTCGGTGTCGGACACCTTGGGCGCCACTTTTTTGAACATGGCAAACAGCCGCGGGGTCAGCCACATCCGACGCAGCGCCGGCAGGCCGGCAACGGCGGTAACCACCGCGCCGATCAACAACAAAACGCCAATCACCGGCGCGCCCAGCCCAAGGCCGACAAGGCCCAGTACGCCGAGCACCAGCAGCGCGGCGCCGGCGCCGGCTTCGCGCCGCATCACCACCAGCAGGCCAGCCACAGCCAGCACGATCAAGAGTAAGGTGAGCATAGACTTCCTCCAGGTAACGTCAGGACGATAGCGTCAGACGGGTATTCGAACACTCGTTTGAATAGTGGCAGACTCCTGCCTTGCCGCGCAAGCGTTCTATTACGTTCTACCTGTAAAACTATCGGCTAATGCCGTAAAGCACAAAAAAGCGCCGTGGATAATCACGGCGCTTTACGCTGACTGCTGGCCTCCGAGTTTGACTGCCTTACCTCACATAGTACGGCACGTCGCGGCGGGGCAGCGGTTCGCGACCGCGAATCCGGTCGGCAATTTTTTCCGCCAGCATGATGGTCGGCGCGTTGAGGTTGCCGGTAGGAATCAGCGGGAACAGCGACGCATCCACCACGCGCAGACTTTCGACGCCGCGAACCCGGCCCTGGCCGTCGGTGACCGCCATTTCGTCGTCGCCCATGCGGCAGGTGCCGCACGGGTGGTAGGCGGTTTCGGCCTTTTGCTGGATGAAGGCGTCCAGTTCGGCGTCGGTCTGTGCGGCGTCGCCTGGGGCAATTTCGCGCCCGCGGTAGGCGTCAAACGCCGGCTGGCCGATGATTTCACGGGTCAGGCGGATACCGTCGCGAAACTCCTGCCAGTCTTTCTCTGTCTCCATATAGTTGAACAGAATGCTGGGCGCAGCGCCGGGGTCTTTCGAAGTCAGGTGCACACGGCCACGGCTTGCCGAGCGCATTGAGCCGACGTGGGCCTGAAAGCCGTGGGCCTGCACCGCGCTTTTGCCGTTGTAGCTGATGGCGATGGGCAAAAAGTGATACTGCAGGTTGGGCCAGGCTTCGGCTTCATCGCTGCGGATAAAGGCGCAGGCTTCAAACTGATTGCTGGCGCCAATGCCGGTGCCGGCAAACAGCCACTGCGCGCCGATTTTGGGCTGGTTGTACCACTTGAGCGCGGGGTAGAGCGAAATCGGCTCCTTGCACTCGTACTGCAGGTACATTTCCAGGTGATCCTGCAGGTTTTCGCCCACGCCGGGCAGCGCATGCACCGGCGTGATATCCAGCGCTTCCAGCAGCGATGCTGCGCCGATACCCGAGCGCTGGAGTATCTGCGGCGAGGCAATCGCGCCGGCGCACAGCAGTACCTCGCGGCGGGCATGGGCCTGCACCGGCTGGCCCTTGCGCGAATAACGCACACCGGTGGCGCGCTTGCCGTCAAACTCGATCACGTCGGTCAGGGCGTGGGTTTCGATGGTGACGTTGGCGCGTTTTTTCGCAGTATCCAGATAGCCACGGGCGGTAGAGGCGCGGCGGCCTTTTGGCGTAACAAAGCGGTCCATGGGGCCGAAGCCTTCCTGACGGTAGCCGTTGACGTCGTCGGTTTCGGCGTAGCCGGCCTGCACGCCGGCATCGATAAAGGTGCGATACAGCGGGTTGTTGTCGGGGCTGGGCGTGGCCACGTCAATCGGGCCGTCGCCGCCGTGGTAGTCGTTGGCGCCGATGTCGCGGCGTTCGGCTTTCTTGAAGTAGGGCAAACAGCTCAGGTAATCCCAGTCTTCAAGCCCCGGGCGTTTGGCCCAGCCGTCGTAGTCCAGCGCGTTGCCGCGGATGTAGCACATGCCGTTGATCAATGAGGAGCCGCCCAGCCCCTTGCCCCGCCCGCACTCCATGCGCCGGCCGCCCATGTGCGGCTCGGGGTCGGTTTCAAAGGCCCAGTTGTTGCGCGTGCCCTGCAGTGGGTAGGCCAGCGCGGCGGGCATCTGGGTGCGAAAATCCAGGCGGTAGTCGGGGCCGCCGGCTTCCAGCAGCAGTACGCTAACGTCACTGTCTTCGCTCAGGCGCGTGGCGAGCACGTTACCCGCCGAGCCGGCGCCGATAATCACATAGTCAAATTCGCGAGGTTGGGACATGGCAGTCTCCTTGAAGCGTCTTAAAACGCCGACTCGAACGGGCCCATTTCCACCTGTACCGATTTGGTCTGGGTGTAGTGGCCAAGGGTTTCAACGCCGTTTTCGCGTCCGATGCCCGACTGCTTGTAGCCGCCTACCGGCATTTCGGCGGGGGAGTCGCCCCAGGTGTTGATCCAGCAGATGCCGGCTTCCAGCTGGTGAATCACGCGGTGCGCGCGGCTGAGGCTTTCGCTGAACACGCCGGCGGCCAGGCCGTACTCGGTGGCGTTGGCGCGGCGGATCGCTTCGTCTTCGTCGTCAAACGCGAGCAGCGACATCACCGGGCCGAAGATTTCTTCGTGCACGATGCGCATGTTGTCGTGGCAGTCGGTGAAGATGGTGGGCGCTGCCCAGGCACCGTTGGCAAATATGCCCCGGGTAAAAGCCGCATCGTCGCAGGCCAGCACTCGGGCGCCTTCTTCGCGGCCCAGCGCGATGTAGCCCAGCACTTTTTGCTGGTGCTCAAAGCTCACCAGCGGGCCGAAGTTGACGGCGGGGTCGAGCGGGTCGCCGGGATGAATGCGCGCCACGCGCTCAAGCAGTTTGGCTTCAAAGGCGTCTTTGATCGAGCGCTCGACAAACACGCGGGTGCCGTTGGTACACACCTGCCCGCTGGAGTAGAAGTTGGCCATCATCGCCGCGTCGGCGGCGCGGTCCAGGTCGGCATCGGCAAACACCAGCATGGGCGACTTGCCGCCCAGTTCCATGGTGGCGTCTTTCAAGGTGGTGCTGGCAGCGGCGGCCATGACTTTCTTGCCGGTGCCCACTTCGCCGGTAAAGGAAATCTTGGCGATATCCGGATGCTGCGTGAGCATTTCGCCCACGCGGCCGTCGCCGTGTACCACGTTGAATACGCCGTCGGGCAGGCCGGCCCGGGTGAAAATCTCGGCCAGCTTCATGACCGTAAGCGGAGTGACTTCGCTTGGCTTGAACACCACGGCGTTGCCTGCGGCGAGCGCCGGCGCGGCTTTCCAGCAGGCGATTTGCAGCGGGTAATTCCACGCGCCAATGGCGCCAATCACGCCCAGCGGCTCGCGGCGAGTGTAAACAAACGAGCTTTCGCGCAGCGGAATCTGGCTGCCTTCAAGGGCAGGCGCCAGGCCAGCGTAATACTCAAGGACGTCGGCGCCGGTTTGAATATCCACCGCGGTGGTTTCGCTCAGTGGCTTGCCGGTGTTGCGGGTTTCCAGCTCGGCCAGGGTGTCGTTTTGTTCGCGCAGCAGCGCGACAGCGCGGTGCAGTATTCGCGCGCGCTCCATGCCCGTCATTGCCGCCCAGATTTTCTGGCCGCGTGCGGCACTGGCAACGGCCGTATCCACGTCGGCCTTGCTTGCCTGACCGATGGTGGCCAGCAGGCTGGCATCAAACGGGTTGGTGACGCTGAAGGTTTCACCCGAAGTAGCGGGAACCGTGTGGCCGTCAAGATAAAGTGGTTGAATGTCGTTAGCCATGAGGATCTCCTTCGGCGGCTGATCAGGGAGTGGGGGTGCCGCAGTGGTGGGCCAGCAGCTGGTCAAGATAGGCAAAGGCCAGGCGCCGGGCGCCGTCGGCGTCCAGACCGTCTGGCGTCAGGGCGCCGCGCAGCCACAGGCCGTCGATCATCGCGGCCAGGCCGCGCGCGGCATTACGCGCCTCGGCACGGGGCATCACGCGGGAGAAGTGGTAGCACAAGTTGTCGTACAGGCGGCGGTCGTTGACGTTTTGCAGCCGTGCCAGCGCGGGTTTGTGCATGCTGCTCGTCCAGAAGGCCAGCCAGGTCTTGGCGGCGGGGCCGGTGACCTGGGTGCGATCAAAGTTGCCTTCAATCACCGCGCCGATAAAAGCCCGGGGCGAGTCGTCGTCAAGCGTTTGCCGGCGCGAGCCCACGGCGTTGCCAAGGTCGGTCAGAATCTGGCGCATCGTGGCTTCCAGCAGGCCGTCCTTGCCGCCAAAATAATGGCTGATAATGCCTGCGGAAACGCCGGCCCGGCGTGCAATGCGCGCGATCGTTGCGTCGGCCAGCCCGGCTTCGTCAATCGCATTCATGGTGGCGTTGATCAGCTGCTGGCGACGTATTGGCTCCATTCCGACTTTTGGCACAACGTTCCCCTTTGTGTGGCGGTTTCTCTTGAAACCAGCGTTCAAGCGTGATTACCTGTGCATCGTAATATTTTTTTATTGAACGTTCAATCAATAAAAGTGGCAAGAAAAGCCGGTATCGTTTGGCCTGCTACTCTTCACGATGACGTTTTAAAAACCACAAGAGGATTCCGCCATGAGCTTGTCGACCCCGTCACATTCGCGCTGGCTTGCTGCTGTCATGCTTGCTGCCGGCGTGCCTGCCACCGCAATGGCTCAGCAATGCGATACCGTGCATTTTGCCGAAGTGGGCTGGACCGATATTACCGCGACAACCGCGCTTACCACCGAAGTGCTGGAAGGCCTTGGTTATGAGACCCGGGTAGATACCGTTTCCGTGCCGATTGCCTATTCGGGCATGAAGAACAACGATTTTGACGTGTTTCTGGGCAACTGGATGCCGACCATGGCCTCCATCAGCGACAAGTACGTTGAAGGCGGCGGGGTAGATCGCCTGAACGCCAACCTTGAAGGCGCCAAGTACACACTGGCCGTGCCGCAGTACGTGTACGACGCCGGCGTGACGTCGGTGACCGATCTGGCCGAGCATGCGGAAAAGTTCGAGTCCAACATTCATGGCATCGAAGCCGGTAACGACGGCAACCAGATGATTCAGGGCATGATCGATGACGGTGCCTACGGCCTTGATGGCTGGAATCTGGTGGATTCCAGCGAAGCGGGCATGCTCTCCGAGCTGAAAGCACGCACACCCAATGAGAAATGGATGGTGTTTCTCGGCTGGGAACCGCACCCGATGAACAGCCACTTCGATATGGCCTATCTGTCAGGTGCCGATGAATACTTCGGCCCGAATCTGGGCGGCGCCACGGTATATACCAATACTCGCGGCGGCTACGTTGAAGAGTGCCCCAACGTGGGTCAGCTGCTGAACAACCTGTCGTTTACCCTGGAAATGGAAAACGAGCTGATGGCCGACATCATGGATGACGGCGAGAAGCCTCGGGACGCCGCTCGTGCCTATCTTCAGGCGCACGACGGCATTTTGGACGAATGGCTTGACGGCGTGACCACCCGTGACGGCGAGCCGGGCGCACCGGCGGTACGTGCCGCGCTGAACTAAATCAGACTGCGACACCGATTCAAGCGATTCAGGTAAAGGCAGGCCAGGGGCTTGCCTTTACCCTCGAATGCAGGCATAATTCTGCTCCGCTGATGGCGAAAAGGCTACGTAGCTCAGCTGGTTAGAGCACATCACTCATAATGATGGGGTCCCCTGTTCGAATCAGGGCGTAGCCACCACAGCACACAATGCAAGACTCGCAAGCAGCAATATACGCTTGCCGCGATGGTGGCCCCTTAGGTCCTCCCGCAACGCTAAACTGCGAACCCCGCCAGGCCCGGAAGGGAGCAACGGTAGTGGTGGATGCGTGTGCCGGGATGTGGCTTTTGGGGCCGCCTCCATTTCAGCCCTCTCCGTTTTGCCCCTTCTTTTCAGATTCTTCGTTATTTTGGCCCTTCGTTTCGCACGTACCCCCGGCGCATGCAGGTTCCAGGTGCAGCATGATGTCATTGATATTCACGTGGCTCTTTAGCTAAATTTTTAGGCGTGCACTCAGTTTCTGCGGTCAGGAATTTATAACAAAACGGAATTTGGATGACTCGTCTTATTTCCGTATCATAGAAGCCCATTCCTGATAACGAGCATTATCAGCTCCTCCATCGACATACGAAGCATCCTACCTGACAATCACCCAGAGGAAGACACCATGAAATTTTTTCTCTCGTATATGTTTTTAGCGGTTGCCCTGTTGGTAAGCGCCCCGCTCATGGCGCAGGAAAAACCGCTGAAAGTCGGCATGTCTGGCCAGTACTTCCCCTTTACCTTTGTTGAGCAGGACGCTCTAAAAGGCTTTGAAGTTGACATAATGAACGCCATCGCCCAGGAAATGGGAGTAAGTGTCGAGTATGTAACCGCCAATTTTTCCGGCCTGTTCGGCCTGCTGGGTTCTGGTCGTATTGATACGGTGGCAAATCAGATCACCATTACCGATGAACGCAAAGCCGTTTACGTATTCAGCGAGCCTTATGTTTACGATGGTGCTCAGGTAGTGACGAGAAAAGATAACGACACGATTAAGGGTGTTGAAGATCTGAAAGGGAAAACTGTGGCTGTAAACCTGGGCTCGAATTTCGAATCCCTGCTTCGTGAACTTCCCTATGCTGACCAGATCAACATCAAAACTTACGAGAGCAATATAGAGCGGGACACGGCACTAGGCCGGGTTGATGCTTTTGTGATGGACCGGGTCAGCGCCAGCCAGATTATCCAGGATAAACCTTTGCCGCTGAAACTGGCCGGCCCCACTTTTTCCACACTCACCAATGCCTACGCCTTTCAGGATACCGACGCTGGCCGTGCGCTGCGTGACAAGGTGAATAAAGCCATGGACACCCTGCGCGACAAAGGTCGGCTGAAGGCCATTTCCGAACAATGGTTTGGCAGCGATATTACTGCTCCCTGAGGGATTTAAACCGGATTCATTGCTATGACCACACTGAACGTCGACTACATGCTGGGACTGGTGCCTGTTTTACTGAAATACCTGCCCCTGACTCTCGAAATGGCGGCGGCCGGTATGGTTCTGGCACTGATACTGGCGTGCCTGCTTGCGGTTATCCGGGTGCTGAAAACACCGGTATTGAATCAGTTCGCCATCGTGTTTGTTTCGTTTTTCCGGGGCACGCCATTACTGGTACAGCTTTTTCTATTCTATTACGGTCTGCCCCAACTGTTCAGTGCTCTTACCGCCATTAACGGCATAACTGCCACCATTATGGGTTTGACTCTGCACTTCTCGGCGTACATGGCTGAATCCATACGGGCGGCCATTGTTGGCGTAGACCGCAGCCAGACGGAAGCGGCGCTGTCCATTGGCATGACCAATAGCCAGCTAATGCGGCGTATCGTGCTGCCCCAGGCCACCCGGGTGGCACTGCCTACGTTGATGAATTATTTCATTGATATGATCAAGGCGACCTCACTTGCCTTCACGCTTGGGGTCACGGAATTGATGGGAGCGACACAAAAGGAGGCCGCTGGCAGTTTTCTGTATTTCGAGGCATTTTTGGTGGCTGCCATTATGTACTGGATTGTAGTTGAGCTATTGTCCTGGCTGCAGCATCACCTTGAAGCACGCCTAAACAGGGCTTATAACCGATGATTAAACTCGATTCGTTACGTAAGCAGTACGGTTCCACAGTGGTTCTGAATGGTATGGATCTAGCCATTGAACAGGGCGAAATAGTGGTAATTATCGGGCCCTCCGGAACGGGTAAATCGACCCTGCTACGTTGTATCAATTTCCTTGAACAACCGACCTCTGGTCATATTGCCGTGGGCGATCTGTCCGTAGACGTAACCCGCGCCTCGAAGGACGACATTCTTGCTTTGCGGCGGCGCACTGCGTTCGTATTTCAGAATTATGCCCTGTTCTCGAACAAAACGGCTTTGCAAAATATTGCCGAGCGCTGGCAGATCGTCGATGGCTGGCCGAAAGAAAAAGCTCACCGTAAAGCTATGGAAATTCTTGAGCGGATTGGCCTGAAAGACCAGGCACACGCCTATCCGGCCTCGATGTCTGGCGGCCAGCAACAGCGGGTGGGTATTGGCCGTGCCATGGCGACTGGTGCAGACGTGATTCTGTTCGATGAGCCCACTTCGTCACTCGATCCGGAATGGGTAGATGAGGTGCTGGGGCTGATGAAGCAGCTCGCCGCCGAGCGTCAGACCATGCTGGTTGTTACCCATGAAATGACCTTCGCCCGTGATGTGGCCGATCGAGTGATCTTTATTGATGGCGGGCGTATTGTGGAGCAGGGGCCGCCGAAGCAAATATTTCAGAATCCCAAGGACCCACGCACCCGTGACTTTCTTCAGAAAATACTGGAGAACAACCCGGGCGGAGGTTAACACCCGACGCCATCGACGACGATAAAAGCCGGATAAATACCGGTCTTCATGATGGCGAAAACCTCGTGCGGCGGGCCGACACAAAGCTTGAGCCCGATGGGCTTGCCGCCCGACAGTTCGCGCATTTTGGCGGCGAATTCGAGCATTTCGATGGGCGTTGAGAATGCCGAATGGCCACGCGGCGACAGGCAGTCCTGATGAGCGGGAATCTGGCGGGTCTGGGTGATTTCCTCGGTCACCTTGGCGGCCGGAAGAACCCACCGTGGCCGGGCGTGGATCAGCGAGCGGGCCTCGTAGTTGTAGGGCGTGCCTTCCAAATCATCTTCCACGATATAGGCCCGTAGATAGGGCCGCAGGACGTAGAAGAGCCAGCGCATCTATCCGGCCACCGGATAATTGCGGGCGATTGTCCAGCGCGTTTGGAACCAGTCGTGAACCCCTGGCCGGATAATCGCGCGTGTCACCAGCATAAGCAGACCGAGCGGCCAGCCCCAGGGCAGAAAAATCAAACCGGCCAGCAGCAACAAGGCCGCAAACATAGGGACGATGGCGCGTTTGGCAAGATCGCGCATGTGCAGCGCAACCTCTCGCTTGATGAACGTTGGCCTGTCAGGCGGCTTTTTTCGTGGTGTTTGCCGGCATGATGAACGAATACGTGACGACTTACTTAAGCGCGGCCGCTGCCACTGCGGCAAAGTCGGTTTCGAGTGCTTCGGCAGCGGTGGCCAGGTCTTCGCCACCTTCTTCCATATAGGGCTCATAGACGTAGGTGGGCAGTTTGTACGACAGGGTTGCGGTGCCGTCTGGTGCCTCGGTGACGTACATGCGAATCGGAGCTTCGATCATTGCAGCAGTGGATGCCCTGAGGATTCGAACGGCATAATCGTTGTTGAACAGGCCCAGGACCCGGTTGCCGGGTATATCGATACCACGATCTGCCGCTGCCCCGGTCGGGCCGGCTTCCGTGACGACGCCGAGCTGGCGGCTACCGGCGGCTGCCTTCACATCATCAACCAGCTCCTGATAGGGCTTGTCGCTGTTGTGAACGGCCCATCCATCCCGTGGGTCAACCGTTGGAATGGTGCCTTGGGCCGAGGCCGCAGATGCT
>NZ_JAKDUR010000044.1 GCF_030457605.1 Halomonas sp. | reverse complement strand
CGAGCTTGCCCCTATCCTGCCAAACCTCCTCCTCATCAAACGTCAACAGGCCCTAGAGCCTGCGTGCCGGCCCCGCTGTCGTTTGGTCGCTATTACCCACGCGGTTTAAGGAGCTTTCCGGCTAGCCGCTCGCTGCTCGGCGGGATAGCTTCCCCGGCCGAATAGTGACGACGGCCCGCCCTCAGCCATTGAATGATGACGGTGATAAAAAAACACCAGTGCCAGCAGCGGCAGGCCGACAAGGTCAGTCACCAGCCCCGGTTTGATCATTGCCAAGGCACAGCCCAATACCAGCAGGCGCTCATACCAGCGCATTCGGGTAACCAGATAGCCTTGAGTCGCCGCAACAAAAGCCAGCATGCCGATAACCGCCGTGAAGATCACCCAGCCGCCGCGTAGCCAGCTATCCACATGCAGGATCAGCTCAGGATTGAAGAAGAACATGAACGGCAGAATCACAGTGCGCAGGTCATAGATGAACCCCTGCACGCCGGTGCGTACCGGGTCAGCCCGGGAAATCGCCGAGGCGGCATAGGCCGCCAGCCCTACCGGCGGCGTATCGTCGGCGAGAATGCCAAAATAGAAAACGAACAGGTGAATGGCCACCAGCGGCACGTCGAGCCCCACATCTCCTGCCAGATTGGCAATTACCGGCGCCACCAGCGCCGCCATCACGATATAATTGGCGGTGGTCGGCAAACCGATCCCCAGAATCAGCGAGGTGAGCGCTGCGAGGATCAGCACCAACCAGATATTGCCCATGGAGAGCACGCCGATGATCTGGGTCAGCCCGTACCCCAGGTTGGTCATGGTGACCATGCCGACAATGATACCCGCCGCTGCCGTGGCAATCGCAATGGTCGTCATGTTGCGGGCGCCCTTTTCAAGCCCCTCGAACACCAGCCTGACACCCTGCCAGAGCCCCATGACAACACCGCTCGCGCCCCCTGCATGGCGCAAACCAAGCCAGGCTTCCTGTATAAGCATCACGATAATGAGCAGCACCAGCGCGTTCAGGGCGCTGCGCTCCGGTGTGAGCTGCACCCACATCAACTCGTAAAGCAAAAATGCCACCGGCACCAGATAGTGCATACCTTTCAAGAACGTCGGCCAAAACGGGGGCAGCTCCGCACGCGGCATTCCCGTCAGGTTCAGCTTGAGCGCTTCCAGGTGCACGGTGAATACCAGGCCCATATAGGACAGCAGCGCCGGCACCAGGGCGTAGAGAATCAGCTCCGAATAGGGAATGTTCAGAAACGTCGCCATGATGAAGGCGGCGGCGCCCATAATCGGCGGCATCAGCTGGCCGTTGGTCGAGGCCGCGCACTCGATGGCCCCGGCCTTGAGTGGCGGATAGCCGATTTTTGTCATCAACGGGATCGTGAAAGTGCCCGTCGTTACCGTATTGGCGGTAGAAGACCCCGAGACGATACCGGTCAACAGGCTCGCCACTACCGCCGCCTTGGCGGGGCCGCCACGGTAAGTCCCCAGGCCACTGTACGCCAGATCAACGAAATACTGCCCAGCGCCGGCCCGATCAAGAAGCGCGCCGAACAGGACAAACAGGAATACGAAAGAGGCCGATACCTGAATCGGTGTTCCCCAGATCCCTTCCGTGGTGATATACAGCTGCTGAATGATCTGGCGCCAGTCATAGCCGTTGTGCAGGAAGAGTACATCCGGCGGGGTCAGCGGGATAATGCCGGCGGGGCCGGTAATGCCGTAAAGGATGACCACGCTGGCGATAATAGGCAGCGCAATACCCACAATGCGTGAGGCCGCCAGCCCCAGCGTTATCAGCAACAGTGAACCCATCCACACGTCACGGGTAATCGGCAGGCCGCCCTGAATCGCGACCAGATTGTAGTAGTTGACGACGATATACAGCGCCGTAACTACACCGGCAATTGCCAGCAGCCAGTCATACCAGGGAACGCGTTCGCTGGCGCCGTGCTTGCCGGGGTAGGACAAAAACGCCAGAGCAAAGCCGAAGGCCAGGTGTATAGCGCCGAGTTTTTGAGGGCTTAGCGCACCAAAATACGTGGCGTAGAGCTGGAACAGGCTCCAACTCACCGCGATCAGGATTAGCAGCCAGCGCTGCCAGCGCCTGTGCGGCTTACGCGCGCCATATTCGCTCTCAACGATACGCTGTGCCTCGGCGCTATCACTCGCCTCCTCATCCGTCGTTCGATGGGCCATGGCTTCCCGCTCACTGTAATGGCGGCTGTTTGGTCAGCCTTGGGTGTCCGCTATCAGACCGGGCCCCGGTTAGCCCAGCGCCCGATACGCTGCTGGTTACATGGAAGGCTTCAGCTCATCCGACATTTCAACACCCTGCTCTTCAAAGAACTTGACCGCACCGGGGTGCAAGGGAATGGACATGCCGTCCAGTCCTGCATCGACGGTAAAGAACTTTTTCAGGTTCGGGTTCTGGATGTCGCTATAGAAGGTATCCAGCTTTTCATTGAACACCGTGTTCATGAAGGTATAAACGTCCTCCTCGGATAGATCGGCTGATGCACCGAGCATGGCCTTGAGCGTGACCGTCTGCACGTCTTCATCGACCCCCGGATACGTATCGCCGGGAATAGTGAAAGGCGTGTAAAAGTCGTAGTCGTCCTGGAGTTGGTCAAGAGGCTCCTGAGCGATGGATATGACGGTAATAGGCGCCGTCTGTGCCGCCTCGACAATGGCCGAGGAACCAAGGCCCACGGTGTAGAACATGGCAGCGATCTTGTCGTCGCGCAGTAGCCCTACGGCGTCACCGGAACTGCCGCGCACATCGGCCTTCAGATCATCGAAGGTCACATCGAAGGCGGCCATGATATTCATGGCGTCCTGCTCGGTACCGGAGCCCACATCACCGACATAGACACGCTTGCCGGCCAGATCCGCGACGCTCTCGATATTCGCATCTTCCCGGGCCAGAATATGAATGGCCTCCGGATACAGGCCGATCAGGCCACGTAAGTTGTCGATCTTGTTGTTCTTGAAGGCCTCCACCCCGGTGCCGTTATACGCATAATAAGCGATGTTATTCTGCATCATGCCCATCTGCAGCGAGCCCTCGCCGATGGCGTTGGCGTTAAAGACCGAGGCCCCAGTTGAGCGCGCGTTCGCCCGCAGGCCAACGTCCGCCTCGCTAAGTATTTTGGCGATACCCACCGCCGTCGGGTAGTAGAGCCCGGACGTGGAGCCCGAACCGATGGTGAGAAACGTAGTGGACTGAGCCGAGGCGACACCGGTGGTCAATACCGTGCCCAATACCACCCCTAATGACGTTACTATCAATCGATTACCGAACGAAAAGCGCATGATCATCACTCCCCTATCAATCCTGATGCCAGGAACACCGGGTTGTATGCCACTATGTCCAAGAGCTTTTTCAGAGTCTAGTCAGCGTGATGCGTAACGTGGCGTACAGCGTGCTAAAGCACATTGTTAAAAATTAGTCAATGGCAGGAGAGAAAGCAAATACCCGTGCGGCATCCATTCCCCTTGCCATCACGCTGTACTGGGTACCTGGGTATGGAGCACTTGGCACTTGGTGCCTGGCCTCCACCCGTCATCCGGTCTCTGGGTCAACCGGCAGAGGCTTTGCCCCAACGGGGAAAATAACGTCGTACGCCCAGTTGAATACAAAGGCGTAAACCACGTAAAAGAGCGCAAACGAGATGTCCATCTGGAAGGCATGGATCATGGAGACGCCAAGATACCAGGCAATAAAGGGCAGCAGTACAATCAGCAGCCCGGTCTCGAACAGCAGAGCATGAAACACCCGCATGGGAATGGTTTTACGCACGTCGCCCCGAAGGCGCTGCATCGCGTGGTCAAACCCCAGGTTATAGAGATAGTTCCAGCAGGTAGCGATGGTCGCGCTAACGACCGCCACCACACCGATATCGTGCATGGGTTTATCAAACAGCCAGGCCCCCAACGGAATAACCAGCAGGATACCGAGGATTTCAAACGAGATCGCATGACGGATACGATCCTTGACGGTGCGCATGACACGCTCCTTGATGAGTTCAGAGACAACCGCCGGGAAAAGCTCACCTCAGCGGTGATGATCAGATAGCTATCCTACCCCCTCACACAGCGCATGTCTGTGCTAGGCTTTGGCCTGTTTTTTCGACGTCGCTTCGCGACCCTACCGATATTCAGGCGCGTGCAGGGCACGCTCAGGAGATAGTTCCATGCGAGTGATTCAGGTCAACGATCCAGGCCAGCGTGAAGCCTGCCTGGCCCGCCTGTGTGCCGATACCTTCGGCGATAATGCCGGCCTGACACCGCTGCTGCGTTTTGCCGGCGTTACCGGCGTGTTGTTCGAACAGCAGGCGGCACGGGTGCTGGCGCTAGTGGACGATGAGTCGCGCCCCCTGGCTCTTGCACTGCTGGTGCTGGATAAAGCCAATCAGGGCATGACGCCCATGCTGATGATAGAACTGGACACCGCCGCGGGTAACTCGCCGGCTATGGTGCTGATCCACGAGCTGGCACAGCGCGCCCCGCTACGCGTCGATGCCAGGGATGCCGCCGAGCAGACACGTTTCGAGCACGCCGGCATCTCCCGCTGGTTCGAGAGGGCCTCGGGCATTCGTACCGGCCTGAACGATCAGCATCCGGCCAGCGGCCCCGATGACCTGTCGCCGGCGTTAAGCGTGGATGATGCCGCCGTGGCACAAAGCCTCAAGCAGGACCGCAGGCTGTTCGACGACTACAAGCAGCGCTTTGTGGATGGACTGGCGCACTTCCCCGCCACGCTGTAGCACCGCCACGCTCATCACCAGCACCATCAGGAGAAAGCCCAGTGCCGACGCCAGGGAACCGGCATCACAGACGCCAACGAATAAAGCGCATTACGACACTGGCGCTGTTACTACTGATGGCGACCTGGCTTGCCATGGGCGTCTGGCAGCGCTACAAGCCGCTGCCCGAGGGAGTCGGCGTGGCCTGGCCCGTGCGTGAGGCCAATGACGTCCGGCTGCTGGTCGACGAGAACTGGTATGACGCTGCCGGGCAGGCGCACCAGCGTCAGGCCATATTTGATGAAGCGCTGGGCATGATCGCCCAGGCGAAACGCCTCATCGTGGTGGATATGTTCCTGTTCAACGACTTCGCCGGCAAGGCCGATAACGAAGGCATGCGCGCCCTCTCAAGCGAGCTGAGCGACGCGCTGATTAAACAAAAACACCGGCTCCCCGACATGGTGGTGCGAGTCATCACCGACCCGATCAACACCCTTTACGGCGCGCTAATGCCCGAGCATCTGGCGCGGCTGAAAGCTGCCGGCGTTGAGCTGATCATCACCGACCTGCCCCGGCTTCGCGCCTCCAACCCGCTGTGGTCGGGGCTTTGGCATCTGGGGCTCAGTCGCCTCGGCAACGACCAGGGCGGCGGCTGGCTGCCCAATCCGCTGGGCCAGGGCCAGATCACCCTGCGCAGTTACCTGAGCATGGCCAACTTTCGCGCCAACCATCGCAAGACACTGGTAGTGGATGACGGCAACGGCTGGGCCGGGCTTGTCACCAGTGCCAATCCCCACGACGCCAGCAGCCGCCACGACAATATCGCCTTGCGCTTTGACGGCGATGCCGCGCTGGACCTGCTGGCCTCGGAGCGCCTGCTGGCCGGCTGGTCGTCTGGCGGCGACAGCGCGCCCGGCCGCTGGCCCGAGGCGTCCGGCCAGCAGGCGCGCAGGCTTGCCCCAGCGGCATCGGCCGAAAAAACGGCGCTTGAAGACGCCGAACCGCGGCTGCGCATTCTCACCGACGCGGCGATTCGCGACGCCCTGCTGGGCCGCATCGCGCAGGCCAAACGCGGCGACCGGCTGGATATTGCCGTGTTCTACCTTTCTCACCGCCCGCTAGTAGAGGCACTCAAGCAGGCAAGCGCCCGGGGCGTGGCGGTGCGTGTACTGCTCGACCCCAACCGCCAGGCGTTTGGCATGGCCAAAAGCGGCGTGCCCAACCGCCCGGTGGCAGACGAGCTGGCCCGGGCCGGCATCGACGTGCGCTTTTGCGTCACCCACGGCGAGCAGTGCCACACCAAGCTGCTGCTGCACCGGGCGGCCGGCCGCCAGCCTGCCCGCCCGGCGGCGATGATTCTGGGCTCGGCCAACTACACCCGGCGCAACCTGGATAACCTCAACCTGGAAACCAGCGTCGAGCTTGTTGGGCGCACCGACACCCCGGCGCTTGCGCAGGCCGCCGCGCTATTCGAGCGCCAGTGGCACTCGCGAAAAGACCGCCGCACCAGCGAGCCCCCTTCGGCAGAAAGCGCCCCCGGCGCGCTGAAACACTGGCGCTACCGGCTGATGGAAGCCACCGGGCTGTCGACGTTTTAGCCGGTGGCTGCGGCTTTCGTCCGGCGCACGCCTGCTTTATCCTCGGCGCTGTATCTCAGTTCGCTATTGGCATTATCCCCGTTCGCTATCGGTATTTGACTGCTCGAAAGGTAAGGCTCATTGGACTATGCAACCCTGAGCCAGCTACGCCGCCTGCATCCGGCCTGGCGGCTACTGCTGGCTGACCACGCTCCGCTGATTATCCACTTCCTCAACGCGGCGTTTATCCAGCCCAATGAGCGCACCATTGCCGAGGCACCGCTGCGCTCCCAGCTGGAGGACGTGCTGTTCCAGCTGCGCGAAAGCCACGGCGATGACGCCTTTCCCCGCAGCGCCGGCGACTACCTCAACGACTGGGCAGATAACAGCAAGGGTTGGCTGCGCAAATTCTATCCTTCCGGCAGCGATGAAGCGCACTTTGACCTGACGCCGGCCACGGAAAAAGCTATCAGCTGGCTGGAGAGCCTGACCCAGCGCCAGTTTGTAGGTACCGAATCACGCCTGCGCACGGTATTTGACCTGCTCCAGCAAATGCTGGCCGGCACCGAAACCAACAAGCAGACGCGGCTGGACGACCTGCACCGGCGCAAGGCCGAGATCGAGCGAGAGATCGCCCGGGTCGAGACCGGCGACATTGCCATCATGGACGCCACCGCCCAGCGCGAACGCTTCCAGCAGCTGGACGGCACCGCCCGAGCACTGCTGGCGGATTTTCGTCAGGTGGAGCAGAACTTTCGCCAGCTGGACCGCGAGGCCCGAGAAAAGATCACCGCCTGGGAAGGCAGCAAAGGCCAGCTTCTGGAGCAAATATTCGGCGAACGCGACGCGATTTCCGACACCGACCAGGGGCGCACCTTTCGCGCATTCTGGGACTTCTTGATGTCACCCTCGCGCCAGCAGGATCTCTCTGCCGGGCTGGAAAAGGTATTTGAACTGGACGCGGTGCAAAGCCTGAAGCCCGATGCCCGATTCAAGCGCCTGCACTTTGACTGGCTCGACGCCGGCGAACAGACCCAGCGCACCGTGGCCCGACTGTCGCGGCAGCTGCGGCGCTTTCTCGACGACCAAACGCAGCTGGAAAACAAGCGCATCATGCAGCTGATCCAGTCGCTGGAAACCCGGGCGCTTGCGCTGCGCGAGGCACCGCCGGACACGGCGTTGATGACGCTGGAATCCCCCCAGGCGGAGGTACATCTGGCCATGGAGCGTCCGCTTTTTTCCCCACCATTGAAGCCGGTGGTGGAGTCCGCGGTGGAAGCGGGTGACGAGGCCGACGTCGACACCCAGGCGCTGTTTGATCAGGCCGTCGTCGATCGTCAGCGCCTTCAGAGGCATATTCACGAGACGCTAAGCCACCGCCCCCAGGCCACGCTTGCCGACGTCATCGAGCGCCACCCGCTGCAAATGGGTCTCGCCGAGCTGGTCACCTACCTGAGCCTCGTCGGCGACATGCCGCACGCAAGCGTTGACGACAGCCGACAAGAATCGGTGCGCTGGGTGGACGATACCGGCCTCCACCGTCTTGCGCGTATTCAGCGCATGATTCTCACGCGCTAGCCTGTCACTTACGTTCGAGGATGCCCATGACACCCAACGATTCACACCCCCAACCGCCGGATAATTCGCTTTCGCTGGCGCTGATCAAGCTGCTCAAGGGCGTGGTCTATCAGGACAGCGACCCTGGCCTTTGGCAGCACATCATCACCCTGCAGCCGCGCATTCGCGACTACGTGGCGACACTTGGGCTGGCGCTGCACCTGGATGAGGCCGAAGGCTACGCCTGGCTTGCCACTCGCGAAGAAGAGGACGACGCCGAGGCTCTGCCGCGGCTGATGAGCCGCCGCCGGCTATCGTACCCGGTGAGCCTGCTGATTGCCCTGCTGCGCCGCAAGCTGGCCGAAGCCGACACCACCGGCGGCGATGCCCGGGTGATTCTCGACCGAGAGGAAGTCGTCAGCCTGATGCGCACCTTTTTACCCGACAGCTCCAACGAGGCACGCCTGGTCGACCAGATCGACAGCCACCTCAACAAGGTTGCCGAGCTGGGGTTTATCCGCCGCCTGCGCGGCCAGCAGGACAAAATCGAAATCCGCCGGATTATCAAGGCCTACGTCGACGCCCAATGGCTCAACGAGTTTGACCAGCGCCTGGCAGAGTACTATCAGCACGAAGATGACCGGCAACGCCGCATACCGGCCGGGGAGCGCCCGGCCACGGGACAGGAGGCCAACTAATGCAGGAAGAGCTGCTGGACTTTGTGGACAGCGATATTCGCGCCGGCTTTCGGCTGCAGTCGCTGGAGGTGCTCAACTGGGGCACCTTTGATCGCCGCGTATGGCGCGTAGAGGTCAACGGCGACAACGGCCTGCTCACCGGCGACATCGGCTCGGGCAAATCCACTCTGGTGGACGCCATGACCACGCTTCTGGTGCCCACCCAGCGCATCGCCTATAACAAGGCTGCCGGCGCTGTGCACAAGGAGCGTTCGCTGCGTTCTTACGTGCAGGGCTACTACAAGTCCGAGCGCAGCGATGCCGGCCACAGCGCCCGCCCCGTGGCCCTGCGCGACCACCACAGCTACTCGGTGCTGCTCGCCGTCTTCGGCAACGAAGGCTACGACCAGCAGATCACACTGGCGCAGGTATTCTGGCACCGCGACCGGCACGGCCAGCCCGATCGGTTCTATCTGGTGGCCGAAGACGCCCTGACCATCCGCGAGCATCTGGCGCATTTTCGCGACATCACCGCGCTGAAAAAACAGCTGCGCGAGACGCCCCACGTTCAGCTATTTGATACCTTTCCGCCCTACGAGGCCGCCTTCCGCCGACTGTTCGGCCTGAAAAACAAACAGGCGCTGGAGCTTTTTCATCAGACCGTGTCGATGAAATCCGTGGGTAACCTGACCGATTTTGTCCGCGAGCACATGCTCGAAGCGTTCGACGTTCAGCCGCGGATCGACGACCTGCTGCACCACTTTGACGACCTCAACCGCGCTCACGCCGCGGTACAGAAGGCCCGCCACCAAATAGAGGCGCTGCAGCCGCTGGTCGCCGACTGCGACCGGCACGCGACAAGTGCGGCCCGGCGCCAGCATCTGGAGCACAGCCGGGATACGCTGAAAAGCTACTTTGCGCGCCACCGCCGCGACCTGCTGCAAAAGCGCTTGAGCCACCTGCAGACCGACCACCAGCGCCAGCAGAGTCGCCTGCTGCAGCAGGCCGAGGGGCTGACCGAACAGCGCGGCCAGCGTGACCGTATCAAGCAGGCCATTGCCCAGCAGGGCGGGGACCGCCTGGAGCAGCTGGAGGCCGAGATCAGCCGCCACGAGCGCGAACGCCAGCGGCGCCAGCAAAAATCCGACGAATACGCCCGCCTGGCCGCCAGGCTAGAGCTCTCGACAACGCCCGATCTGGACACCTTCACCCACCAGCTGGGCACTCTGGCCACCCGCCGCGACGCGATTCAAACGCAGACCGCCGAGCTCGACAACGGCCACACCGAGCTTGAAGTCTCGCGTCGGGAATACCACCAGGAACACCGCACGCTGGAAGACGAGCTTGTCTCACTGCGCCGGCGACGCTCCAATATTCACGCCCGTCAGGTAGGCATCCGCGATGCCCTGTGCGAAGCGCTCAGGCTTGACGCCGACGACCTGCCCTTCGCCGGCGAGCTGCTGCGCGTACGCGAGGAGGACAGCGCCTGGGAAGGTGCTGCCGAACGTGTGCTGCACGGTTTCGCCCTATCGCTGCTGGTCGCCGACGAGCACTACGCCGACGTGGCCCGCTGGGTCGAATCCACCAACCTGCGCGGTCGCCTGGTTTATTTTCGGGTTCAGCGCCCGGACGCTCAGCCAGGCCTCGAACGCCACGCCCAGTCGCTTTTGCACAAGCTCGACATCCGTCCCGACTCCACCTTTTATAGCTGGATGGAGCAGGAGCTGGCTCGCCGTTTTGATTACGCCTGCTGCGACGACCTGGAGCAGTTTCGTCGGGAGCCCCGCGCCATCACCGCCGCCGGGCAGCTCAAGGCCGGCCGCCAGCGCCACGAGAAAGACGACCGCCACCGCCTCGACGACCGCAGCCGTTTTGTGCTCGGCTGGAGCAACGAACAAAAGATTGCCACCCTGGAAAACCGCCAGGCCGAACTTGAGCGCCACCTTGCCGCGCGCGAGCAGGAGCTGGCCGACATCGATGCCCGCCGCCGGGCGCTCACCCAGCAGCGCGACGCCGTCACGGCCCTGCTTCAGGTGCAGCACTTCAGCGACATCGACTGGCACACGCCGGCCACCGCCATCGCCGAGCTGACCGAGGAAAAGCACGCGCTGGAGACCGCCTCCAGCCGGCTCAAGGCGCTGAACGAGCAGCTCGACACCCTGGAACAGCGCATCCGCGACGCAGAAGAGCAGGAGCGCCAGCTCAACCGCGCGCTGGGCAGCACCGAAGACAAGCAGCGCACCGCGCAGCAGGCGCTGGAAGAAGCTCGCGAACAGCTGGCCCATGAAGCCGAGCGGCAGGCGGACTTTGACGAACTCGACGCCCTGCGCCCCGAAGCGCTGGGGGAGCACCAGCTGACGGTCGAGTCCTGCGCCAACCGCGAACAGGACTTCCGCGAATGGCTGCAGCGCAAGATCGACAACGAGGCCGGGCAGCTAAGGCGCCTGGAAGAAAAAATCCTCACCGCCATGAGTCGTTTTCACAACGCCTGGCCGCTGGACACCCAGGAAGTGGATGTAAGCCTCGACGCCACGCCCGAGTACCGCGCCATGCTCGAAGCGCTGAACGCCGATGACCTGCCCCGCTTCGAGCAGCGCTTCCGGGCGCTGCTGAAGGACAACACCATCAACGAAATCGCCAGCTTCAACGCGCAGCTCAACAAGGAGCGCCAGCTGATCCGCGAGCGTATCGATCAGATCAACCGCTCTCTGGCCGATATCGAATACAACCCCGGGCGCTATATCCTGCTCGAGGCTCAGCCCAACAGCGACGTGGAAATCCGCGAGTTTCAGAACAGCCTGAAAGCCTGCACCGACGACACCATCACGGGCGTGGAAAGCGAGCACGACGACGAGCGCAAGTTCCTGCAGGTCAGGGAAATCATTGAGCGCTTTCAAGGCCGTCAGGGCACCACCGAGCTTGACCAGCGGTGGACGCGCAAGGTCACCGACGTGCGCCAGTGGTTCACCTTCGCCGCCTCCGAACGCTACCGCGAAGACCACAGCGAATACGAGCACTACACCGACTCCGGCGGCAAATCCGGCGGCCAGAAAGAAAAGCTCGCCTACACCGTGCTGGCCGCCAGCCTGGTCTACCAGTTCGGGCTGGAGTGGGGGGAGGTGCGCTCGCGCAGCTTCCGCTTCGTGATGATCGACGAGGCTTTCGGCCGCGGCTCCGATGAATCGGCGCGCTTCGGTCTGGAGCTTTTTCGCCAGCTCAACCTGCAGCTTTTGATCGTCACGCCGCTACAAAAAATTCACATCATCGAGCCCTACGTGTCCCACGTCAGCTTCGTTTCCAATCCCGAAGGACGCGAGTCGCTGCTGCGCAATCTCACTATCGAAACCTTCCGCCGGGAACAGGAGGCGCAGCAAGACAGCGCCGCACAAGGACGCCAGGAGCCATGACGCAACTGCAATGGACGCACCCCCGAGACATCCGCCAGCGGCTGGAAAAACGCTGGGCCAAAGGCGACTTGCTGCGCGCCTGCGCACGGCCGGAGGACACCTTCCCGCTGCGGCTGGCGTTAAAAAAGCCCACCGCGGCCCAGCTGCTGGAAGACTTTGACGCCGCGCGTCGCTGGGCCCATGCATGGCAGCAGGCCGAATGCCCCGCCCTTGAGCTTGAATGGCAAACTACTCAGCACCGCCAGCTGGGGCGCAACAGCGTACCGGTCGCCGCTATTGTGCCCAGCCTTGACGCCGCTCTGCGCCACCTCCACAGGCGTGATGATGCCCGCGCTTATCAAGCACTTGTCGCCGACATTACCCGGCATTGCCCGGCGCTTGCCGACTGGTGCCAGCGCAAGCCGCTGAAAGTGCTGGAACTCAAGGACAAGTGGCCGGCTCTGCTCGCCATCCTTGAGTGGATGCAGGCCAACCCCCGGCCGGAGCTGTATATCCGCCAGCTTGAGATTCCCGGCGTGCATACCAAACTCATCGAAGGCAACCGCGGTCTGCTGGCGGAGCTTTTGGACCCGGTGCTGCCCGCCCACGCCATTGATCCAAGTGCCGTGGGGGCACGCCAGTTCGAACAGCGTTACGGCTTTCGCCGCCGGCCCTCGCGGCTGCGGCTGCGCTTGTTGGACAGCGCCCAGCGCATCGCCGGGCTCGACGACATCGAACTGCCCTGCGAGCAGTTTGCCGCGTTGGACGTACCCGTAAGCCGTGTATACATCGTGGAAAACGACGTCACCGCACTGGCCTTTCCCTCCACTCCCGCGGCGATGGTGATTTTTGGCCAGGGCTACGGTATCGGCCGGCAGCTCGCCGGTGCCCAATGGCTCAAGGACAAGGAGGTCTATTACTGGGGAGATATCGACACCCACGGCTTTCGCATTCTCAGCCAGCTACGCGAAGCCCTGCCCCACAGCCGCTCGCTGCTGATGGACGCCGCCACGCTCAAGGCCCACTGCCACCTGTGGGGCTCCGAGCCCAGGCCCCACACCGGCCCGCTTGCCCACCTGACCGCCGCCGAAGACGAGACCTACCGCATGCTTGGCACGCTCAAGCCCGGCTGCCACCTGCGGCTGGAGCAAGAACAGATTAAATACTCGGCGTTATAGCCCAGCCCCCTGTTCGCCCGCCATTGCTGGTATCCTCGCAGCG
>NZ_JAKDUR010000012.1 GCF_030457605.1 Halomonas sp. | reverse complement strand
TCGCCTTCCATGACGAATACCGGCAGGATCAGGTCGGCCGGTGTCAGCACGTTTTCACGCATCAGCCGGCGGGAAAAGTCGTTGCTGCGCATGCGCCGCATGCGCGTGGCGGGAAAGTGGCGCGGGGTCGGGGTAGTCAAGGGAACCTCCAGCAGTGAAACGATGGGCCTTCTGAGCGCTATTGTATCAGGCCGCGTGGTGGGCGAAAGAAGAGAGTGCGGGCGCAGATGTTTGGCCAAAAGCCGTCTTGTGGCGGCTGGCCAGACTGTCTAGAGTGAACGCCGGTTTCGGCACGCTTGCCCGGAGCTTTTCTCTACAGGCTTGCTCTGTTCAGACTTTCTCTGCTCGGTCTTTCCCTTGCAGGTCTGCACTTTCATGCTTTCACTTTTATACCGTCACTTTCATACTGGCACTTTACTTACTCGCGCGGGTCTCTCGAATGGTCGGGGGGCTGGAAAAAAGGACAATAACATGAGCAAACAGGTAGCGATCATTCTGACCGGTTGCGGTGCCCTTGACGGTGCCGATATCCACGAAACCACGCTGGCCCTGCTGCGTCTGGACCAGAAGGATATCGGCTATCGCTTTTTTGCCCCGGATATCGCCCAGCACGAAGTGATCAACCACCGCACCGGAGAAGTCGCCGAAAATGAGGCGCGCAATGTGCTGGATGAGTCGGCACGACTCGCCCGGGGGGATATCAGCCCGCTTTCGAGCCTTGATGCCGATGATTTTGACGCGGTCATTCTGCCCGGTGGCGAAGGCGTGGTGAAAAATATCTCGGACTTCAGCCAGGCGGGCGCCAGCATGCAGGTGATTGCCTCCCTTGGTGAAGCGCTGGCCGGCTTTTGTCTGGCAGCCAAACCCGTGGGACTTTCCGGCATTGCGCCGGTGCTGGCAACGCGTCTGTTAAGCGATGGCATTTCAGTCACCGTGGGGCGTCATCCCGGGGTGTCAGGCGCCATCAGCTCCATGGGCGGGCTGCACCGCAGCGGCGAAGCGGACGACATCGTCGTGGATTTCGAGCATCAGGTAGTATCGACGCCGGCCTTGATGCAAACCGCGCGGCTGAGCGAGGCCGCTGCGGGTATTTTCAAGCTGGTGGATCGCATCAGCGAGATGATCGACGCAAAAGCGTCCTGATCACCTCGGTCTGAAGGATTCAGGGGTCCTGGCCGTCGGGCTGTTGCCGTGCCCGACGGTTACGCACCAGGCGGCCAAAGAGTAGCCCCACTTCGTAAAGCAGATACATGGGGATGGCCAGCAGGCTCTGGGATACCACGTCGGGCGGGGTGAGCAGCATGCCGACGACAAAGCAGCCGAGTATGATATACGGGCGCTTGCGTCCCAGGCTTTCTACCGTGGTGGCACCCGAAAGCACCAGCAAAAAGGTGGCAATGGGGATTTCAAATGCCACGCCGAAGGCAAAAAACAGCTTCAACACGAAGTTGAGGTACTGATTGATGTCGGTCATTACCGTGATGTTATCGGGGCCCGTTTGGGTAAAAAACGCAAACAGCAGCGGAAATACCACGTAATAGGCAAAGGCCGCGCCGGCATAGAAAAGCCCGACGCTTGACACCAGCAGCGGTACGGCCAGGGCTTTTTCATTGTCGTAAAGTCCGGGCGCGACAAAAGCCCAGGCCTGATGCAGCACAAATGGCACGGCAATAAACACCGCCACCACCAGCGTCAGCTTGAAGGGCGCCAGAAATGGCGAGGCCACTTCGGTGGCGATCATCTGGGAGCCTTCGGGTAGCAGTGCCATCAAGGGTTCGGCGACGAAGGCGTAGATGTCGTTGGCAAAGGCGTACAGCCCGAGAAAAATCACCAGAATGGCGATGACGGCACGCATCAGGCGCGAGCGCAGCTCGATCAGATGCTCGATCAGCGGTGCTTGAGCGGGCCCTTCTGACTGGCTTGAGTCGTGTTTGTGCGAATCGCCGCTGGTCATCGGGCTGTTCCGTCCTTGTTCGATTCACTGTCCGGCGCAGGCGCGTCGGCCTCCGGGGGTGTATCGCGCAGGGTGTTCAGCGCGTCGTCGAGGCGTGCCGAGGCATCTTCGGCGTGGCGTTCTACCTGCCGGGCCTGTTGGGTGGGCGTATCGGCCAGGCTTTCCACGTCCTGTTTGGCCTTGTTCAGGCTGTCATCGAGCTTTTTCTGCTGATCGTCGAGCTTCTGGCGCAAGTCGTCAGCTTCGAGCTGAGCGCTGATTTCACGCTGCATGCCGGACACCGTGCGCTTGATTTTGCCGATCCACATGCCCGTGGTGCGGGCGGCACGGGGCAGTCGTTCGGGGCCGAGGACCAAAAGCCCCACCACGGCGATAATCAACAGTTCAAGAAAGCCGATATCCAGCATGGTTTATTTGCGCTCGTCGCTGTTTTCCGGTTTTTTTTCCTGCGCCTCGACGTCGTAGGTATTGCCTGGGTCGTCGGTTTCATGGCGCACCTTGCTCTGGGGTTTGTCGGCGTCGTCATTATGGTCGGTGTTTTTTTCTTCGTCGTGCATGGCCTTTTTAAAGCCCTTCACGGCGCCGCCCAGATCGGTGCCTACGTTGCGCAGTTTTTTGGTGCCGAAAATCAGGATGATGATGCCCAGAACAATCAGCAGCTGCCAAATACTGATACCACCTAACATATGCGTTTCCTCGGTTTGTGCTGTCAATGCATGTGTTGCAAGCGCGTGGTGCCCGGCTATGGGCGCGTGCGGGCGGCTTTTTCGGCGTGCCCGGATACGCCAAACCGGCGTGCCAGTTCCTCAAGCACCGGGCGGTGATCCAGGTCCAGGTGCGAAAGCATGACCAGGCTATGAAACCATAGATCCGCAGTCTCGGCGATAAGCGCCTGACGCTCGGCGTCGGCACCATGTTCGGCATCCTTGGCCGCCAGCAGCGTTTCGGTGGCTTCCTCGCCCACTTTCTCGAGTATCTTGTTCAGCCCCTTGTGATGCAAGGCGGCAACGTAGGAATCATCGGCGTCGGCGTGGCGGCGCTGCTTGAGCACGTCGGCGAGCGCGTCAAGCACGGTATCGGTAGCGGGGTTGGAGGCTGGAGCCGGTGTCGTGGTCATGGCGTTATATCCGTCCATAAAGGGTGTATGCCGTTGATAAATGGTGTCATCAGGTCGTCAGCGCGGTCACCATGCGAGCAGCAAAAGGCCGATAGCCGCAGCCACCAGTACCGGCCAGTCCTGCCCCGCGGCCCAGCCGGAAAGCGGCTGCCAGGCAAGGGCAATGGCCAGCACGATCAGCCCCAGACGCAGACGATGCTGGCGTTTGTTCTGGCGGCTCATGTGATGGCGCATGCCGCTGACGGCGTCAATTTGTCGCTGACGCTGACGGTGGCCGTATTCCATGCGACTCAGCGCCTGATGAGCCAGTACCGGCAGCTCGGGCAGCTGGGTGGAAAGCTCGGGCGCCTGACGCTTGATGGAATCCCACAGGCCGCGCGGGCCGGTGCGCTCTTTCATCCAGCGTTCGAGAAAAGGCTTGGCCGTGCTCCACAGGTCAAGTTCGGGGTAAAGCTGGCGTCCCAACCCTTCGATGTTGAGCAGGGTTTTCTGCAGCAGCACCAGCTGGGGCTGCACTTCCATATTGAAGCGCCGGGCGGTCTGGAACAGGCCGAGCAGCACCTGACCGAAGGAAATATCCTTGAGCGGTTTTTCCAGAATCGGTTCGCACACGGTGCGGATGGCGGCGGCAAACTCGTTGGCCCGGGTGTTTTCTCCGACCCAGCCGGACTCGATGTGCAACGCGGCGACTTCGTAATAGTCCTGACGGAAAAACGCCAGCAGGTTGCGCGCCAGATAGTCCTGATCTTCCCGGGTCAGGCTGCCGACAATGCCGCAGTCGATGGCCACGTACTGTGGGCTGTCGCCGTCGCTGCAGTTGACGAAAATATTGCCCGGATGCATGTCGGCGTGAAAGAAGTTGTCGCGAAACACCTGGGTAAAGAAGATCTCCACGCCGCGTTCGGCAAGTATTTTCAGGTTGGTGCCCCGGGCGGCAAGTGTCTCGGTGTCGGCTACCGGCACGCCGTGGATGCGTTCCTGCACCATCACCCGCCGGCGGGTAAACGCCCAGTAGATGGCGGGCACATACATCAGCGGCGAGTCCTTGAAGTTACGCTTGAGCTGGGAAGTATTGGCGGCTTCCTTGTACAGGTCGAGCTCGTCGAACAGCGTCGCTTCGTAATCGCGGATGACCTCGACCGGACGCAGCCGGCGGGCTTCGGGCACTTTGGCCAGCAGCCGGGCAACCTGATACATCAGCCCCATATCCTGGCGCATGACGCGGTTGATGCCCGGTCGAATGATCTTGACCACCACGTGTTCACCGGTGTGCAGCTGGGCGGCGTGTACCTGGGCAATGGAGGCCGAGGCCAGCGGCTCGCGTTCAAAGCTTCTGAAAGCTTCGGCGAGCGTCATTTCCAGCTCTTTTTCCACCCGGGCAGCTGCGGCGTCGCCGGGAAAGGGCGGCACCTGATCCTGCAGGCGCTTGAGCTCGTCGGCAAGATCCGGGGGCAGCAGGTCGCGGCGGGTGGAAAGCATCTGGCCGAACTTGACGAAAATCGGCCCCAGCGCCTCCAGCGCAAGGCGCAGGCGTTCGCCGCGGCTGCGCGAGCCGACGGGAAACAGCCGCAGCGGCGAAAACCACATCAGGCCGCGCATCCACCAGGGAAGGCGTTCAAGCGGTACCAGCGTATCCAGCCGGTGGCGGGCAATCACCCAGCCAATGCGCACAAGCCTCAGGCTCATGGCTGCGCCTCGCGTTCGGTGAGCAGCCGGTGCAGGCGGGCAAAGCGAGCTTCCAGCCGGTCGGTGGCGATTTCAAGCTCGGTGAGATGATCGCGCAGCACGTCGCGCTGCTGGCGGCCGGGCAGCAGCCTGGCCTCCTCAAACACGTATTCGGAAACGTCGGCGAGCAGCTCGTCCTTGGCACGCAGGCCAAAGCGCGCTACCCGGCGCAGCCCTTCGGCGAGCGAATGGGCGGGCATGTCGCCGAGTACCGCAGCCAGCTCGTTTTCCCAGTCGATGTCGAGGTCGGTAAACAGCTCCCGGGTGGCTTCCAGCAGGTAGGTGCGCCCGCGTAGGGAGAGCTTGCCGGTGAACATCAGCCGTTCAAGGCTTTCACCGCTGACCCACTGCGAGAGAGTCTCGGGAGTGAGTTCGACTACCGCGTCGGCGTCGCTTTCGGCGTCTTCGTTGGCGTGTAAAAGGTCTACGCCGGCGCGATGAAAGTGCAGCATGATCGGCAGGCGAGGCTGCTCAAGACAGACGAGCAGACGGCTGCCGGCCAGCGCCTCAAGACGTGCGGGAGACGCAGGATCGCGTGCCAGCAGGGCGTTGATGGCGCGCTCCAGGCCGGCGAGCAGCAGGGTGGGAGTTACCAGCATGCCGGCCTCGCGTCGTGTTGGTTGGCAACAGGCGGCGTCATAGTTTGATCCCGCGGTGCAGCGCGACAATGCCGCCGGTCAGGTTGGTGTACTCCACCCGCTCAAGGCCGGCCGCTTCCATCATACCCTTGAGCGTGGGCTGATCGGGGTGCATGCGAATGGACTCGGCCAGGTAGCGATAGCTGTCGGCGTCGCCGGCCACCAGCTGGCCCATGCGCGGCAGCAGACGGAAGGAGTATTCGTCGTAGGCTTTGGTCAAAAGCGCGCTTTGGGGCTTGGAGAACTCCAGCACCAGCAGGCGTCCGCCGGGTTTCAGCACGCGCTGCATGGAACGCAGCGCGGCGTCTTTATCGGTGACGTTGCGCAGGCCAAAGGCGATGGTGATGCAGTCGAAGTGGTTATCGGGAAACGGCAGACACTCGGCGTTGGCCTGGACGTAGTCGACGTTGCCGCCGACGCCGCTGTCAATCAGCTTGTCGCGGCCGACGTTAAGCATCGAGGCGTTGATGTCGGCGAGAATGACCTGCCCGCGGGGGCCGACCATGCGTGAAAATTTCAGCGTCAAATCGCCGGTGCCGCCGGCGATATCCAGCACGCGGTGGCCGGGGCGCACGCCTGAGCGTTCGATGGTCAGGCGTTTCCACAGCCGGTGGATTCCCATGGACATCAAATCGTTCATGACGTCGTAGCGGGCAGCCACCGAGTGAAAGACGTCGGCGACCCGTGAGGCCTTTTCATGGCGCGGGACGTCCTGATAGCCAAAATCCGTGGTTTGATCGCCGGTGCCTGGGGCATGTTCAGCATCGGCGGTGCGCTTATCCGTGGGGCTCATGGGGCTTGGCTCCCGAAAGTCGAGACGGTGACAGGCGGCCGGGTATGTCAGACAGTGGCCGTCAGTAGAAGAAACTGGCGACATTGTAGCCTTGTCCGCCCCGGCTTGTCTGCGCCTGGCCGGCAAGTGGCAGACGCTGTGCGCATTAAAGGACTAGAGCGACTTGATTTCGATGCCAAGAGGGGCGCGGGATGCACCGGCCTCATGCAGCTGGGACAGATAGTCGTCCCAGTAGGCATCCTGACGGGTGGCCAGATCGAAGAGATACTCCCAGCTGTAAAGGCCGCTTTCGTGGCCGTCGTCAAAGTGCAGCTTGAGGGCGTAGTTGCCGGTCTGGGTGATGTCCTTGAGGCCGACGTCTTTCTTGCCCACCTGGAGCACGGCGTCATTGCCGCCGTGGCCACGCACCTCGGCGGAGGGCGAACACACCCGCAACAGCTCCACGGCGATGCGGTAGCTGTCGCCGTTGGAATAACCCAGCTCAAGCTGGCGGGCTTTTTTATGGTAGTGAACGCTTACGGGTACGGGAGCCGTCATGTCATCACCTCGGGCGGTGGGTTAAGCGGATGCCAAAAACCGGTTGCCCCGCACAGAGAGGCGGGGCAACCGGTGGCACGCAGGTGCCGTGTGGCGTGAGTGACGCGCTAGAGAATATAGCGCGACAGGTCTTCGTCCACGGCCAATTCGCCAAGCTGGGCGTTGACGTAGTCGGCGTCGATGGTCAGCGGGCTGTCCATGTCGCCGCCCTTGAACGAAGCTTCTTCCAACAGGCGTTCCATCACGGTGTGCAGCCGGCGCGCGCCGATGTTCTCGGTGCCTTCATTGACCTGCCAGGAGATCTGGGCGATGCGCTCGATGCCGTCCGGCGTGAATTCTACGTCCAGCCCTTCAGTGGCCAGCAGTGCCTTGTACTGAGCCGTGAGTGAGGCTGACGGCTCGGTAAGGATGCGTTTGAAGTCCTCGGGTGTGAGCGCGTCGAGTTCCACACGGATCGGCAGGCGGCCCTGCAGCTCGGGAATCAGGTCCGACGGGCGCGACAGGTGGAACGCACCGGAGGCAATGAACAGAATGTGATCGGTCTTGACCATGCCGTGCTTGGTGGAAACCGTGGAGCCTTCGATCAGCGGCAGCAGGTCGCGCTGCACGCCCTCGCGGGAGACGTCGCCGCCGCTGGACTGGCCGCTGCCCTTGGCTACCTTGTCGATTTCATCAAGGAACACGATGCCGTGCTGCTCGACGGCCTCAATGGCGCGAGACTTGATGTCATCTTCATTGACCAGTTTGCCGGCTTCTTCGTCGCGCAGCAGGCCGAAGGCGTCCTTCACCGCGACGCGGCGGGTTTCACGCTTTTGCTGGCCCATGTTGGAGAACATGTTCTGCAGCTGGCTGGTCATTTCTTCCATGCCCGGCGGGGTCATGATGTCGACGTTCTGGCCCTGGGCCGACAGCTCGATGTCGATTTCCTTGTCGTCGAGCTGGCCTTCGCGCAGCTTCTTGCGGAAGGTCTGGCGGGTGCCGCTGTCTTCCCGGGGTTTGTCTTCCTGCCCTCGGGGCGGTGGCAGCAGCGCATCCAGAATGCGGTCTTCCGCGGCGTCTTCGGCGCGGTTGCCGACTTCTTCCTTGGCCTGCTCGCGCACCATCTTGATCGAGGATTCCATCAGATCGCGGATGATCGACTCCACGTCCCGGCCGACGTAGCCCACCTCGGTAAACTTGGTGGCTTCAACCTTGATGAACGGGGCGCGGGCCAGTTTGGCCAGACGGCGGGCAATTTCGGTCTTGCCCACGCCGGTAGGGCCGATCATCAGGATATTCTTGGGCGTGACTTCCGGGCGCAGGTCGTCATCCAGCTGCATGCGGCGCCAGCGGTTGCGAAGCGCAACGGCCACGGCGCGTTTGGCGTCTTTTTGCCCGATAATGTATTGATCCAGCGCGTGGACGATCTCGCGGGGTGTCATCTGAGTCATGGCTTAAAGCTCTTCCATTGTCACGTGGTGGTTGGTGAACACGCAGATGTCACCGGCGATAGAGAGGGATTTTTCGGTGATCTCACGCGCGGAAAGGTCGGTGTTTTCCAGAAGTGCCCGGGCGCTGGCCTCGGCAAAATTGCCACCGGAGCCCACGGCAATCACGCCGTGCTCGGGCTCTACCACGTCGCCGTTGCCGGTAATGATCAGCGAGGTGCTGTGGTCGGCCACCACCAGCAACGCTTCAAGGCGGCGCAAGGCGCGTTCGGTGCGCCAGTCCTTGGCCAGCTCCACGGCGGCCTTGGTCAAGTGCCCCTGGTACTTCTCCAGCTGGGACTCAAAGCGTTCAAATAGCGTGAAGGCATCGGCAGTGCCGCCGGCAAAGCCCGCCAGCACCTTGCCGCGATAAAGGCGGCGCACCTTGCTGGCGTTGCCTTTCATCACGGTGTTGCCAAGCGAAACCTGGCCGTCGCCGGCTAGCGCAACCTGATCACCGCGACGCACGGATACAATAGTGGTCATGGAGGTAACTCCTTGTGGGAGGCAGGCTCCCGATGACTGTCGGTACCGTCAGGCGGCACCCGGAATAATGCACGTCACCACAAAATGCGGGCGGGAGCGGAAAAATCAACCACCCGCCCGTAAGCGCTGCCTCACGGGCGTGCCCGGGTTAAGCGTCAGTCCTGCAACTGGATCAGCAGCGGCTCAATGCCCTGGGTGTTCATCAGGTCCTGGGCGCGGTTGAGCTCGCGGGTATCTTCGTAGGGGCCGACCTGTACCCGGTGCCAGGTAACACCGCTGGCTTTTACTTCGCTGATTTTGGCCAGCAGGCTCAGGTTCTGCAGTCGTGAACTCAGCTTTTTGGCGTCGGCAATTTCGCGGAAAGACGCCGCCTGAAGCATGTAGCGACCGGGCTCGGTAGGCGTTTGCGGGGTGCTGGCTTTATCCTCGTCGGAGCGGCTTTTGGCAGCGATGACCTGAGCGATGGGGTCTTCGCTGGCGGTGTTGTCGTCGCTTTCCCCCGAAGATGACGGGCTGGGCGGCGTTACGCTTGACGGCACCGCGCCGCCGGGCGCAATCACCTCGGTTTCGGGCAGCAGCGTGTAGAACTCGAACGTCGGCAATCCGTCGTCAGCGGAGGTATCGGCAGCGCCGCTTGTGCTCGGCTTGTCACCGGGCGCGACGTTTGCCTGTGGGGGGGCGGTGTCCTGCCAGGGGGCGGTGCCGTTCTGGTGCTGGGCAAGGAAAAAACCTGCCACCAACCCAAGCAGTGCCCACAGCCAGCCGGGCAGGCGGAACCCACCCGCTGCCTTCGCCGGCTTTTTACGCTGGCTGGTGGCGCCGCGGCGGGTCGGCTTTTTGCGCTGGGTGGCCATGGTTTACATCTCCTCCGGTGCGCTGACGCCCATCAGGTCAAGGCCGTTGCGCAGGGTCTGGCGGGCAGCCAGTCCCAGCGCCAGCCGGGCGTTGCGCGTGGCGTCGTCGTCGACCATGACTTTGACGGCGTTGTAGCAGGTGTGGAAATCCCCGGCGAGGTCGAGCAAATACTGGGCGATTTGCTGGGGTTCGCGGTTTTTGGCGGCATTTTCCACCGCCTCGGGGTAGCGTGCCAGGCGGTTGAGTACGGCTTTTTCCTGGTCGCTATCGAGCAGGGCGAGGTTGTCCAGCGCCATCGCGTGGTCGAAGGTTTTGCCGTCGGCCTCGACCCGGCGCAGCATGCTGCACACCCGGGCGTGGGCGTACTGGATGTAGTACACCGGATTGTCGTTGGACTGGGAGCGGGCCAGGTCGATGTCGAACGTGAGCTGGGAATCTGCCCGGCGCGCGGCGAGGAAGAATCGCGTTGCATCCCGGCCGACCTCGTCGATCAGGTCGCGCACGGTGACGTAGCTGCCGGCGCGCTTGGAGAGCTTCACTTCAACGCCGGAGCGCGTGACCATCACCATCTGGTGCAGCACGTAGTCGGGGAAGCCTGCGGGGATGCCGGTTTCCAGCGCCTGCAGCCCGGCACGCACGCGGGTGACGGTGGAGTGGTGATCGGCGCCTTGTTCGTTGATTACGGTGGTAAAGCCGCGCTGCCACTTGTCCAGATGGTAGGCGACGTCGGGCAGGAAGTAGGTATAGCCGCCGTCCTGCTTGCGCATGACGCGGTCCTTGTCGTCGCCGAAGGCCGTGGTGCGCAGCCATACGGCGCCGTCTTCCTCATAGGTATGGCCGTTATCGACCAGCTTTTTGACCGTGGCCTCGACCTTGCCTTTTTCATACAGCGAGGACTCAAGGAAGTAGACATCAAACGCCACGCCGAAGGCCTTGAGGTCGAGGTCCTGCTCGCGGCGCAGCCACGCCACGGCGAAGTCCTGAATCGCGCTGAGGTCATCAGGGTCGGCGCTGGCGGTGACTTCGCGGTCGTCGGCGACCACGGTGCGGCCGGCGAGATAGTCATTGGCGACGTCGACGATGTAGTGACCGCGGTAGCCGTTTTCGGGCCAGCTGGCGTCGTCCGGACCGAGGTCTTTGGCGCGCGCCTGCACCGAGCGGGCAAGGTTTTGAATCTGCGCGCCCGCGTCGTTGTAGTAGAACTCGCGGGTAACGTCGAAGCCGGTGGCTTCCAACAGCCGGCACAGGCAGTCGCCAATGGCAGCGCCGCGGCCGTGGCCGACGTGCAGCGGACCGGTGGGGTTGGCAGAGACAAATTCGACCTGCACCTTTTCGCCCTGGCCGGCCAGGCTACGGCCGAAAGCGTCGCCGGCGTCGAGCACCTGCGCGACAATCTGTGCGGCGGCATCGGTGGCGGCAAAAAAGTTGATAAAGCCGGGGCCGGCAATTTCGGTCTTGTGTACCGCGTCGTTTGCCGGCAGCGCCTGAATGATCGCCTCGGCCAGCTCCCGGGGCTTCATGCCAGCGGGTTTGGCCAGCATCAGCGCCAGGTTGGTGGCGTAGTCGCCGTGGGCCTTGTCCTTGGTGGGGTCAACCTTGACGGCTGGCTGCAGGTCGTCGGGCAGCACGCCCTGGTGCTTGAGTGCGCTGATGGCACTTTCGAGCAAAGCAATAATCGTGTCTTTCATGTGAGTATCCGGATACGTCGGTGGCGGCGTGCGCGAGCGCCTCTCAGGGGCGCGGCGTTGCGGTGAGCGCTGGAAAATCAGGGCGCTCATTATCAGCTTTTAGCGATGAGTTTCAAAGTGGCATCTAGGATAGCGTTTGCGGGTCGATATCCAGCGACCAGCGCACGCGGCGCGCATCAGAGCTGGCTTCAAGCCACTGGGCGAGAAAACTCGCGGCGGCGTGCAGGCGGCTGCGCTTGTCGGCACTCAGCATCACGTGCAGATGATAGCGGTTCTGTCGGCGCTCCATGGGTGCCGGCACCGGCCCCAGGCACTGGGCGGCAGTGGCCGTCCGGGCCAGCCATTCGCGCAGTGCGCTAGCCGCACTTTGGGCAAGGGCGGTGGCGGCATCCGCTCGCGGGCTTTCCACGCGCAACAGCGCCATAAAGCCAAACGGCGGTAGCCGCGCAATGCGTCGTTCTTCCAGCAGGTCACGCGCCAGGGCCGCGTAGCCGTGCTCGGCCAGCTGACCCAGCTGCGGGTCATCGGGGTGCAGGGTTTGTACCAGCACGCGGCCGGGGTCGGCGGCGCGCCCGGCGCGCCCGGCCACCTGCTCCAGCAGCTGGGCGTTATGTTCCAGGGCGCGAAAGTCCGCGGCGTAAAGCCCGCCGTCGGCGTTGACCACGACTACCAGCGTGACGTGGGGCAGGTGGTGGCCCTTGGCCAGCATCTGGGTGCCCACCAGCAGGCACGGCTCGCCGCGCTGGATTTCCTTGAGCGCCTGTTCAAAGCTGTCTTTTCTGCGCGTGCTGTCGCGGTCGATGCGGTGGATCGGGGTGTCGGGAAACAGCGTTTGCAGGGTTTCTTCGCTACGTTCGGTGCCGCTGCCAAGCGCGCGTAAATCGCCACTGTGACACTCGGGGCAGGCGTCGGGCAGGGCGCGGCGGCTATCGCAGTGGTGGCAGGCCAAAAGTGGTGGCGCGCGGTGCAGGGTCATGCGGGCGTCGCACTGGCCGCATTCGGCCATCCAGCCGCAGGCATGGCAGGCAAGAGTGGGGGCAAAGCCACGACGGTTGATAAACACCAGCACTTGTTTGCCGGCCGCAAGCGTGGCTTTGGTGGCCTTGATCGCATCGGGCAGCAGTCCACCCTGGCGGCGCCGGTGGCGCAGGTCCAAAAGCTCCAGCTTGGCCGGCGGATGGCGGCTGGCGCGCTGGGTCAGGCGCAGGTGGCGATAGTGCCCGTCCAGTGCCTGATGCAGGCTCTCAAGCGACGGCGTGGCGCTGCCCAGTACCACCGGGATGCCGTGATAGTGGGCGCGTGCCACGGCCAGGTCCCGGGCGTGGTAGCGCAGTCCGTCCTGCTGTTTGTAGGAGCCGTCATGCTCTTCGTCGACAATGATCGCGCCGGGATCGGATAGCGGGGTGAAAATCGCCGAGCGGGTGCCGATGATGATCCGCGCCCGACCGCTGGCAGCGGCTTCCCAGACGTCGAGGCGTTCGGCGTCGGTGAGCCCCGAGTGCAGCGCCAGCACCGGCGCGTTGAAGCGTTGGCGAAAGCGCGCCAGCGTCTGGGGGGTGAGGCCGATCTCGGGCACCAGTACCAGCGCCTGCTGGCCTTTGGCGACCACGGCCTCGATCAGCTGCAGATAAACCTCGGTTTTGCCACTGCCGGTCACGCCTTCCAGCAGGCAGGGGTGAAAGTGCGTGAGTTTTTCATGCAACGCGGCCAGCACTTCGGATTGCTCGCGATTGAGCGGCAGCGCCGGTGCGGCCAGAAGCGATCCGCCGGTGAGCTCGGCGGCAGCGGTTTCGACCTCGCGGCGCTCAATCAGTTGTTTGTGCAGCAGCCGGTTAAGCACATCGTGGGTGAAGCCGTGAGCGGTAATCGCTCGGGTGGCCAATCCGTGCGGATGCTGGCCCAAAAGCGCCCACAGCTCGGCCTGACGCGTGGCGCGGCCGAAGTCCGGCGCATCGGGGGCGTCAGGGAGCTGGCGCCACAGGGTGTGGGTGCGCCCGGCCATGGGGTGGCCCTGGCGCAGCCGCGCGGGCAGGGCATGGTGCAGCGTATCGCCCAGGCTGTGCTGGTAGTAGCGTGCAGTAAAGCGGCACAGCCACAGCCAGTCTGCCGGCAGCGGCGCGTCGTCAAGCGGCTCGCTCACCGCGCGCAATTTGTGCCGGGGCAGCTCGCTCTGGCCGGCCACCTCGATGACGACGCCTACCACGTCGCGGTGGCCAAACGGCACGTACACGCGTAACCCCGGCTGCCAGCCGCACGCGGGTGCTCGGGCGGCGGGCAGGTAGTCAAACAGCCGGCGCAGCGGCGAAGGCAGCGCCACGCGCAGGATGGGCGACGAAAATTCGCGGGTGGGCAATTGGCCTCCGGCGTCAGGTTTGGTAGAATGCGCGACCGCTTTGCGCCACGCCACCGCCTTTTGGGGCGTGCGGGCGTTAACGGCTAACCGGTTCAGCACGTTTTTCAACCCGTATGCGGTGCCTGGCAAGGTGATCAGGTGGCGGCATACAGCTTTGTGAGGTTCAAGATGAAACAAGGTATCCACCCGAATTACAACACGGTCACCGCCACTTGCTCCTGCGGCGAGAGCTTTGCCGTGGGTAGCACGTCCGGCCACGACTTCTCGCTGGACGTATGCTCCAACTGCCACCCGTTCTACACCGGCAAGCAGAAGCAAGCGACCACCGGCGGCCGCGTAGAGCGCTTCAACAAGCGTTTCGGCGCTGCAATGAAGCGCAGCTAAACGCCACGCCCGGCATTGGCCGGCGCGCTAAAACCCACGCCACGGCGTGGGTTTTTTTATGCCTGGAACACTTCAGATGTGGGGTCTCTGCCCATGACGCCGGCTGGAAATCCATCTTCGGGCGATGGTGGGACAGACGCCGCCCATTTTTTATGGAATTATTTTCCACAAAAATCCTGTGCGAACGTCGAAAATGTGGCTTTTACTTCGTTTAAAAGGCTGAAAGAAAGCAATTTTGCGGCTAAAAAGCTCGAAAGGATGATGAAAATGAAGGAAAAGGGCTTTTCTTCAGAGAGCCGGAAAGACGCTTGAGGCGTCTCGGGTTTTTCTATATTCTGGAAAGCCTTCCCATTTTTCAACGCTGAACTGGACTCTGACCATGACGGATGCATTTAAGCAGGCTGCTTTGGATTATCACGCCAAACCGATCCCCGGCAAACTTTCGGTAGAGCTGACCAAGCCGACCGCTACCGCGCGCGATCTGGCGCTGGCTTACAGCCCGGGCGTGGCAGAACCTGTACGTGAAATTGCCAAGGATGTCGAAAACGCCTACCGCTATACCGGCAAGGGCAACCTTGTGGCGGTGATTTCCAACGGCACCGCGATTCTTGGACTGGGTAATCTCGGCGCACTGGCGAGCAAGCCGGTCATGGAAGGCAAGGGCGTGCTGTTCAAGCGCTTTGCCGGCGTCAACTCGGTCGATGTCGAGGTGGATACCGAAGACGCGCAGACGTTCATCGAGACCGTAGCCAACATCGCCGACAGCTGGGGCGGCATCAACCTTGAAGACATCAAGGCGCCGGAATGCTTCGAGATCGAGCGTGAGCTGAAAAAGCGCTGCAACATTCCGGTCTTTCATGATGATCAGCACGGCACCGCGATTGTCACGGCGGCGGGCATGATCAACGCGCTGCATATTGCCGGCAAGCCGCTTGAGGATGCACGGGTTGTGTGCCTGGGCGCGGGCTCTGCGGCGATTGCCTGCATGAACCTGCTGATTTCCTGCGGCATGCGCCGGGAAAACATCTTCATGCTCGACAGCAAGGGCGTGATTCATACCGAGCGCGACAATCTCAACGAATACAAGGCGCTGTTTGCCAACAAGACCGACAAGCGCACCCTGGATGACGTGATTGAAGGGGCTGATGTGTTTGTTGGCCTGTCCGGCCCCAATCTGCTCTCCAAGGAGCAGCTCGGCAAGATGGCCGCTGATCCGGTGGTATTTGCCTGTTCCAACCCTGACCCGGAAATTCACCCGCACGATGCACGCGAGGCGCGTTCAGACGTGATCATGGCGACGGGGCGTTCCGACTACCCCAACCAGGTCAACAACGTGCTGGGTTTCCCGTTCATCTTCCGCGGGGCGCTGGACGTGCGCGCCACGTCGATCAATGAGGAAATGAAGGTGGCAGCGGTTCATGCCATTGCCGATCTGGCTCGGGAGCCGGTGCCGCAGGAAGTGCTTGATGCCTACGAGCGTGAAGAAATGAGCTTCGGCCGCGAGTACATCATTCCCACGCCGGTGGATATTCGCCTGCTGGATCGCGTGTCTGCGGCAGTGGCCCAGGCGGCGGTCGACAGCGGCGTGGCGCGTAAGCCATATCCCGCGCACTATCCGCTGACGTCCATCGGTGATGTTTACGGCGAATAAATCAACGCCGAACGCGACGTAGCTGCCTGACGCCAGCGCCTGTAATAAACGGGCGCTGGCGTTTTTTTATGGTTAACGGCCATGCGGTGCGCTTCAGCCCTTTGGCGTATCGTGCAGGCGCGTCAGCCCTTCCTGAGTCGTGGATGCCACCAGCCGGCCGTCACGGCGATAGATAGAGCCCTGGGACAGCCCGCGGGCGTTGCCTGCCCACGGCGATTCGATGACGTACAAAAGCCAGTCGTCCAGGCGGGCATCGGCGTGCAGCCAGATGGCATGATCCAGACTTGCGATCTGCAGCCGGGGGTCGGTAAAGGACACGCCGTGGGGCACCAGCGCGGTGGTCAGCAGGTTGAAGTCCGAGGCGTACGATAAAAGGTGGCGATGCAGCGCCGGCGTATCAGGCAGGGTGCCGTCAAAGCGAAACCACAGGCAGCGTCTGGCGAGCCGGTCGTCGCCCGGCTGCCGGGGGACGAGCAGGAACTTGCTGGGGTGGCCTTTGGTGTGTGAATGCCGCGCTGCGTTGTTGTTTTCCAGCAGGGCTTCAGGCGTCGGCACCCTGGGCATGGGGGCCTGATGGGTCAGCGGACTTTCCTCGGGCACCTGAAACGATGCGCTGCAGAAAAAAATCGGCCGACCTTTCTGAATGGCCGTCACCCGCCGGGTGGTAAAACTGCCGCCGTCGCGCACCTTGTCAACCTGATAGACGACCGGGCGGTGTGGGTCGCCCGGGCGTAGAAAGTAACCGTGCTGGGAGTGCGGCCGGCGATCCTCGGGAACGGTGCTGGTGGCCGCGGCAAGCGCTTGACCGAGTACTTGGCCGCCGTAAAGCTGGGGCAGGCCCAGGTCCTGGCTTTGGCCGCGAAACAGCGTGTCTTCCAGCGGCTCGAGGTCAAGCAGCGTGACCAGTTGTTCAAGGGCAACAGGCCCTGGTGTGTGGTTCATGCGGCAACTCCTTGAGGTGGCAGGGGAACGTGGGCTTATTTTAGCGGAGTTTATGGCTATGGGGTGGACCAGCGCTTTAGCGTTGTGTGCCCCGTGTTCATCACGCTCAGGTATCGGCGGTGCTTTCTATCCGATTACGCCCCCGGGCCTTGGCGCGGTAAAGTGCTTCGTCGGCGGTCTGCATCAGTTGTGGCAGATCGAAACGGCCGCCGGCATAGGTGGCCACCCCGGCGCTCAGGCTGACGCGACTGCCGTCGTCATGTGGCAGCGAGCGTTGATACGTGCGATGGCGCAGCGTTTCCGCGATAGCCATCGCCTGGGCGTGGTCGACGCCGGGCAGACAGCCGATAAACTCTTCGCCGCCATAGCGGGCGAAGAAGCCGCCATTTTCTGCCATGACGGTTTGGCCGATGCCGGCGATGGCCTCCAGATACTTGTCGCCTACCAGGTGCCCGAGCCGGTCGTTGATGCGCTTGAAGTGGTCGATATCGCACAGAATCAGGCTCAACGGCGGCGTGTCTCGTTGGGTATCAATACGCTCCAGAAAATAGCGCCGGTTGGCCAGGCCGGTCAGTTCATCGTGGCGCGCCAGCCATTCGACCTCTTCCTGCAGGCGCTGGCGCTCGTCGATTTCTTCTTGCAGGCGGGCGTTGTTGCGCCGAAACGCCACGTTCTGCTCGCCCAGGCGCTGAAAGGTGTAAAGCACCATGTACAGCAGGTAAGCCAGCAGCAGGCCGGTGGTCAGGCTGATGGCCGGCAGACGCGGATACCGGGACAGCAAATAGTCGCGGCGCGGGCGCTGCACCACGTCCACCGAATGACCGGGCAGCGACAACCGGTAGTGATATTGCCAGGGGCCGGGATATTCGAGAGAGCCAAAGTGGGTGAGCATGCGGTCTTGAATATTCCAGCTCCATAGCGCGTGCTCGGGGTTCGAGGCAGCAAACAGCGTATCCGCCAGCAGTGGAAGGCTGATCACCATGCAGGCGGCGCCCACGGTGGTGGTGCTGGCGTTGCGCACAGGAAGGTAGTAAACAAGACCGGGTTCGTTCTGCAGTAAGTCGATAATAGCGGTGCTGGTGCGGTTGGCACCGTTTAATGCGGCGTTGAGTGCCTGGATTTCTGCCTGGCGAGTGGCTTTCCCCTGGATGGATACGTTGGTCGGCGTATCGGGGTAAACGTGAATAATCCGGCTGTCGGGGCTGACAAACGAAATATTGATCAGGTAACGAAACTCTTGAGTTTGAAGATGTGCCGCCTGGCTACGCCATTGCTCTGCAGTAGGAGAGCCCTGGATCAGGCGCCAGGAATGGGAAAAGCGGTTCATGGCGTCAAGGCGGTTGTGCACATCGTTGGACAGGCGTGCGATGAAGGTCGCGCCTTCCTCGCGGACGGCCTCGTGCAGTTCGTCCTCGGCGTGACGATTCTGGTAGTGCCAGAAGGTCAGCACGGCCAGAATCAGTGAAGCAGAGGGCAGTAGTGAGCGGTTGAGACGGGGCTGCCCCTGCCAACGGGGCTTGGCCAGCAGCAGTTGGGCCAACGTCAACGCGGCCAGCACTGCCAGCATGGCGCCGGTCAGGCGGTGTTCAAGCAGCGGCATGATGGGGGCGGGTATTAGCCGGTATGCCAGCTGGGCAAACACCAGTAAGCCGGCGCCGGATAGTAGCAACGGTGCCCCCAGCTGGGCACGTTGGCGCAGCAGCAATGTCAGTGCCAGCAACATCAGCGCCAGAGTGGTGAGAAGCGGTGGTCGAAAGCTGGCAAGCGAGGCCCCGGGAGCGAGCGCCTGTATGGCGGCCAGCCACTGATCGGTGCTGATCAGTGGCTCGGGAATGACGTAGCTGGCAAAGCCAGGCAGCAGAGCGGCAAGAATGAGGGCGGCCAGCGCCAGGGCGGCAGTTTTTTGCCCGGTACTTTTGGCCAGCTGGGCCACGGCAATCCCCGTGAGCGCGGCGGAGGTGATATCTGACCACGGCACCACGACGACCGTGACGCCGCTGAGCGTCAGGCACATCAGTCGGATCAGGTGGGTAGATAATGGCAGCATCGCATTGTCTCTATCGGTTCGGCGGCGCCAGGGGCCGGGCAGTGGTCTACCACCCTGGGGCTATTTCCTGGGGTATCATCCGTCAAGATCCACTGTAACGGAGTTTTTGCGATATGCGCAGCGATGAGTATTACATGCACCGTGCTCTGGATCAGGCGCATCTGGCATGTGACGCGGGTGAAGTGCCGGTAGGGGCGGTGGTAGTGGATGCGGAGGGCGAGATGATCGGCGCGGGTCATAATGCGCCGATGGCGGGACATGATCCCTGTGCCCATGCGGAAGTGCAGGCGCTGCGGGCGGCAGGGCAGGCGCGGAAGAACTACCGGCTTGAGGGCTGTACGCTGTACGTCACTCTGGAGCCCTGCATGATGTGCCTGGGAGCCGCGGTGAATGCGCGCCTTGCACGCGTGGTGTATGGCGCCGCCGAGCCGCGCACCGGCATGCTGGAGTCGAAGGCTAATCTACTGGCCCAGCCATGGTTTAACCATCAGGTGGCGGTCAGCGGCGGCGTGCTGGCACCGCTTTCCGGGCGTCTGCTGAAAGCGTTTTTTGCTGCGCGCCGCGATGCGTCAGGCGTCTGATACGCTGGCGTTATCCGCGTTCTCGATGCGGTTTCTGCCCCGCTGTTTGGCGCGATAAAGGGCGTCATCGGCTGCCTGCATCAGGCGCGGCATGTTCGGCGTGCCGGTGGTGTGGGTGACCAGCCCGGCGCTTAGACTGACGTTGTGGCCGTCGGCATGTAGCAGGGCACGCTGATATACGCGCTGGCGCAGGGTTTCCGCCACGTGCCGCGCATGTTGCTGGTCAGCACCGGGCAAACAGCCAATAAACTCTTCGCCGCCGTAACGGGCAAAAAAGCCGCCATGTTCTGCCATGACCGCCTGGCCGATGCCGGCGATGACCTCCAGATAATGATCGCCCACCAGGTGCCCGAGCTGGTCATTGACGCGCTTGAAGTAGTCGATATCGCAGAGGACCAGGCTCAACGGGTGCGTGTTGCGCTGCTCTTCCACCAGCTCCATGAAATAGCGCCGGTTGGCAATGCCGGTGAGCTCGTCGTGACGGGCCAGCCATTCCACTTCTTCCTGCAGACGTTGGCGTTCGTTGATTTCTTCCTGTAACCGGGCATTGCTGCGACGAAAGGCGATATTCTGTTCGTCCAGCCGCTTGAACGTGTAGAGCACCATGTACAGCAGGTAGGCCAGCATCAGCCCAATGGTCAGGCTGAGGGCCGGCAGGCGGGATAGCCTTGCCAACAGGTAATCACGGCGCGGTCTTTGCACCACGTCAAGCGTCTGGCCGGACAGGTCCAGCCGGTATTGGTGTGCCCAGGGCCCTTGCCGGCGTGGGTTGCCGAAGCTTGCCAGCACGCGGCCGTGAGTCTGCCAACTTAATAGTGCGGTGTCGGGATCAAGGGCGTTAAACAGCGTATCGGCAAGCAGCGGCAGGCTGATGGCCATGGCGGCGGCGCCGACGGGTGTTTGTGACGCGTTATAGACAGGCAGATAGTAAATGATGCCTGGCCCGCCCTGCAGCAGCTCGATGATATCGGTGCTGGTCTGACGTTTGCCGGCCAGCGCCAGGTCGAGCGCGTGGGTGCTTTGTGTTTGTACTTCGAACAGACGCTGCCCCTGGACATCACGGTTCAGCGGATTCCGTGGATAAACATAGTCGATCAGGCTGTCCGGCCGAACAAAGGCGATATTAAGCAGGTAAAGAAAGTCCTTGTCGTGCAGGCGCGCGGCCTGGCTGCGCCATTGCTGTTCCGTCGGCGGGGTCGTGAGCAGCTGCCAGGCATGCGCAAACCGGCGCATGGCTTCAAGGTGATCCTGAATATTGTCCGACAGCCGGGCTGTGAGGCGAGCACCGTCCTGCTGCGTGGTGTTATACAGGGCGGTGACGTTGTGGCGGTGCTGATACTGCCATAGCGCCAGCGTCGCCAGTATCAGGGTGCTGGCGGGCAATAGTGAGCGTTTAAGCCGGGTTTTGCTTTGCCACCAGGGGCGGACGAGCAGCAGCTGGGCAAGCACCAGCGCGCCAAGGGCGAGCAGCGCAAATCCGTCAAGATGGGGCACCAGTAGCGGGGTACGCGACGCGGGCAGCAAGGCCGTCAGCAGTTGTGCCGCGGTCAGCATGGCGGCGCCGGAGAGCAGCACCGGTGCCCCCAGGTAGGCGCGCTGGCGCAGCAGAATAATAATTGCCAGCAGCATCAGTGCAAGCGTGGCCAGCAAGGGCGGCCGCCAGTGTGTCAGGGATGAACCGGGTGCCAGTGCCTGTGCGCCAGCCAGCCACTGGCGGGTAGACACCAGGGTTTCCGGAATGATGTAGCTGAAAAAGCCGGGGAGCAGTATCCCAAGTGTCAGCCCGGCCACTGCGCGTGCCGTTCTGGTGGCCTCGCCGCGCATGGCCCACTGGGCCAGCGCGATACCTGCCAGTGCCGCGGTGGTCAGGTCGGCTCCCGGCGTCAGGCCGATAATGGCGACGCAGAGGGCCAGACAAAGCGCCCAGACAATACCGGCAAGCCGTGTCGACATGATGTTCCCTCATCAGTTAAGCGGCGGGACAAGATCAAACGGCAGCAGCGAATCTCCCGGTGGTTCGCTTTTGTCCAGCTGAAAAAACTGCTGGCGACTGCGCTCTACATACTTGAGCATCTCATAATAACGACGGATGTTGCGCACATAGATCACCGGCTCGCCACCTCGGGCGTAACCGTAGCGGGTTTTTTCGTGCCATTCCCGCTGCTGCAACAGCGGCAGGGCACGGCGCACGTCGCGCCAGCTGTCGGGGTCGCCGCCGCGCATCCGGGCAATATCTCGCGCATCATACAGGTGCCCAAGGCCCACGTTATAGGCGGCCAGTGCCATGAACAGGCGGTCACTGCCAGTAAGGCTGTCGGGCAGGCGCTCCTCGATGCTGCGCAGATAGCGGGCACCGCCGTCGATACTTTGCGCTGGATTGCGACGATTGGTGACACCCACTTCCCGAGCGGTGGGGGTGGTCAGCATCATCAGCCCGCGTACGCCGGTGGGGGAGACGGCGTCCGGGTCCCAGTGGGATTCCTGGTAGCTCACCGCGGCCAGCAGCTGCCAGTCAAAGCCGGTCTGGCGTGCGGCGTCCTGAAACAGGGGTGTATAGCGCGGTAGCCGGGCATCCAGGTGCGTCAGGAAGGTGCGCGTGCCGACGTATTCCAGATAATCATCGTGACCGAAATAGCGTTCCACCAGCCGGGCCAGCTCGCCGCTTGCCTGAAGGCCGTCCAGAAAACGGTTGGCCTGCTGCAAAAAGCCCAGGCTGTGTCCGGCGGGAACTGCCCATGCCATGGAGCTGGGTTTGCCCAGCAGAAAGCCGCGCTCGACGTTTTTGAAAAACAGCCGGTTGACGCGAAACTGGTGCGCGAAGATGACGGCGGCATCCAGGCTGTCGTTTTCCACCTGAGCCAGCAGGTCAGCCACTTCGAGTTCGCCGGATTCCTTCCAGCCAAGCCCGGGGTAAGTCTTTTGCAGCTCGCGCAGACTGGCCGACGTGCCGGCGCCTTCGCTACCGCGCAGAGTGCCTATTTCCAGCCCGGCCAGATCCTCCGGGCCGTTGATGCCGTGAAGCCCGCGGCGATAGACCAGCAGCGGCTGCATCTCAAGGATCGGGCGAGTAAAACTGATGCCGGGTGTGGCCGGCGTCAGCACCAGCCCCGCCGCGCCCAGATCGCCACGCTCACGCACGGCGGGCAGCACGCTATCCAGATGATGATCGGCCTCCAGGTTTAGGCTGACGTTGAGGTAGTCGGCAAAGCGGCGCAGCAGTTCGTATTCAAATCCGGTGGGGCCGCGCCGGCCCTGATAATAAATCGTCGGTGAGGAGCGGGTATGCACGGTAATGAAGCCCCGCTGCTGGATGGCGCTGAGCTGTTCTCCTGCGGGCACCAGAGAAAACGTGGGCAGCATCACCAGCAGAGCGATAGCAATACAGGCAAAAAAGCCACCGGCGCGGGCGGAAAAATGTCGGCGAATCAGCGTCACCATGGCGTGTTGTCGGCATTCATCATGGCGCAACGATACTAAGCTGCAGCCGGACTGTCACCCGGCTGATTTCGTGTGGCCGGCGCTTTCCAGTATCATGGGCGGAATTGCCGCGCTGCGGCCTGGTGTTTTTCCTGCTCGAATTTCCCTGCTCTAGAGGCTTCTGGATATGCTCGAACTGCGAGGCGCTCCCGCCCTTTCTGCCTTCCGTCATGCACGCCTGTTAGAGGTGCTGCGTGAACGTGTCGGCGAAGTCGAAACGCTGACCGCCGATTACGTTCATTTTATCGACGTGCACGTTAATGATCAGCACGAGGCGCTTGCGCCCGCGGATCGCGAGCGCCTGGAAGAGCTTTTGGACTACGGCGATCGAACCGCAGAGAGAATTGAGGTGCCGGCAGGTGCCCAGCGCTTTCTGGTGGTGCCAAGGCTTGGCACCCAGTCGCCGTGGTCGTCCAAGGCCACCGATATTGCTCACAGCTGTGGGCTTGGCAACGTGGCGCGTATCGAACGCGGTATCGACTACCGGGTGACGTTTGCCACACCGCCCGACGAAGCCGCGTTCAATACGCTGACTGCGCTGCTGCACGATCGCATGGTGGAAACCGTGCTGTTTGACGCCTCGGACGCGGCTCGGCTGTTTACCCGTCGCGAGCCCGCACCGCTTGCAAGCGTGGACGTGCTGGGCGGCGGCCGCGAGGCGCTGGCCACGGCCAACCGCGAGCTGGGGCTGGCGCTTGCCGACGACGAAGTGGACTATCTGGTGGCAGCGTTTGGTGAGCTGGAGCGCAACCCCACCGACGTCGAGCTGATGATGTTTGCTCAGGCCAACTCCGAGCACTGCCGGCACAAGATCTTCAACGCCGACTGGATTATCGACGGCGAAGATCAGTTTCAGTCGCTGTTCAAGATGATCAAGAACACCTTCGCCAGCTCGCCGGACAACGTGCTCTCGGCCTACAGCGATAACGCCGCGGTGATCAAGGGCTCCCAGGGCGGGCGCTTCTTTCCCGCGCCGCTCACAGGCCAGGCCGATGAAACGGCCCGCTATGCTGCGCATCAGGAACCCATCCACATCCTGATGAAGGTGGAAACTCATAACCACCCCACGGCGATTGCGCCGTTTCCCGGCGCGGCCACCGGTGCCGGCGGCGAGATCCGCGACGAAGGCGCCACCGGCATTGGCGGCAAGCCCAAGGCGGGGCTTTCGGGTTTCAGCGTGTCCAATCTGCGCATCCCCGAGTTTGTTCAGCCCTGGGAAACCTTCGACTACGGCAAGCCCGAGCGTATGCAGTCGGCCCTTTCAATCATGCTCGATGGCCCCATCGGCGGCGCGGCGTTCAATAACGAGTTTGGCCGTCCCAACCTGACCGGCTATTTCCGCACCTACGAGCAGGACGTGCTCAGCGACGACGGCATCGAGCGGCGCGGCTTTCACAAGCCGATCATGCTTGCCGGCGGCTACGGCAACATTCGTGCGCACCACGTGCAGAAAGGTGAAATTCCCGTGGGCGGCAAGCTGATCGTCATGGGCGGGCCGGCCATGCTCATTGGCCTTGGCGGCGGTGCGGCCTCCAGCATGGCTTCGGGGCTCTCAAGCGCTGATCTGGACTTTGCCTCGGTGCAGCGGGAAAACCCCGAAATCGAACGCCGCGCCCAGGAAGTGATCGACCGCTGCTGGGCACTGGGTGACACCAACCCGCTGCGCTTTATTCATGACGTGGGGGCCGGCGGGTTGTCCAACGCGCTGCCCGAGCTGGTGAAAGACGCCGGGCGCGGCGGGCGTTTCTCGCTGCGCGACGTGCCCAATGCCGAACCGGGCATGAGTCCGCTGGAAATCTGGTGCAATGAAGCCCAGGAACGCTACGTGCTGGCGGTAGCGCCGGAAGATCTCGACACCTTTGATGCCCTGTGCCGCCGGGAGCGCTGCCCCTACGCGGTGGTGGGCGAGGCGCTGGAAGATCACCACCTGGAAGTGCATGACGGTCATTTTGACAGTCGTCCGATTGACCTGCCCATGAGCGTACTGTTCGGCAAGACACCGAAGATGCTGCGCGAATTCAACCGCCACACGCCGTCGCTTTCCGGCATGATGCTGGACAACCTTGACCTGCGCGAAGCACTCGACCGTGTGCTGCGCCTGCCGGCGGTGGCGTCCAAGAGCTTTTTGATCACCATTGGCGACCGTTCCATCACCGGCCAGGTAGCGCGGGATCAGATGGTTGGCCCGTGGCAGGTGCCGGTGGCCGACGCTGCCGTGACCACCGCAAGCTTTGACACCCATGCCGGCGAAGCCATGGCCATGGGCGAGCGCCCGCCAGTGGCGCTGATTGATCCGGCGGCCAGCGCGCGGCTGGCAGTGGCCGAAGTGATCACCAACCTGGCCTGCGCACCGATTGCCAAACTCTCGGACATCAAGCTGTCGGCCAACTGGATGAGTGCTGCCGACCATCCGGGCGAGAATCAGGCGCTTTACGATGCCGTTCACGCCGTGGGCATGGACCTGTGCCCGGCGCTGGGTATCGCGATTCCCGTGGGCAAGGACTCCATGTCCATGCGCACTGCCTGGCAGGAAACCGATGACAACGGCGAGACCCGGGATAAAAGCGTGACTTCGCCGCTGTCGCTGGCGATCACCGGCTTTGCCCCGGTCACTGACGCGCTGGCCACGTTGACGCCCCAGATCAACCTGGAGCAGGACGAATCCGACCTGATTCTTATCGATTTGGGCGACGGTCAGAACCGCCTCGGCGGTTCGGCGCTGGCGCAGGTGTATGGCCAGCTGGGCAACGAATGCCCCGACGTGGACGATGCCGAAGACATCAAGGCGTTTTTTGAAGTCATCCAGGGGCTCAACCGCGACGGCAAACTGCTGGCCTACCACGACCGCAGCGACGGCGGGCTGATCGTCACGCTGCTGGAAATGGCCTTTGCCGCCCATGCCGGGCTCGAGATCAAGCTCGACTGGCTCATTGACCACCCGGTGGACGCCGTGAACGCGCTGTTTACCGAAGAGCTCGGCGCGGTGATTCAGGTCAGCCGCGAGCATACCGCCGAGGTGCTGACCCAGTTCGCCATGGCCGGCATTGAAACCTGCGGCGTCATCGCCCGCCCGCGCTACGATGATCAGGTCCGGGTCACGCTGTTTGAAGAGCCGCTTCTGGAAACCACTCGCCAGCTGGCCCAGCGCACCTGGAGTGAAACCAGCTATCGCATGCAGGCGCTGCGCGATAACCCCGAATGCGCCAAGAACGAGTTCGATAACCTGCTTGATGCCCGGGATCCGGGGCTGTCCGCCGCGCCTTCGTTTGATGTGGACGAAGACATCGCCGCACCGTACATCAACGTAGCCAAACCCGCCGTGGCCATCCTGCGCGAGCAAGGCGTCAACGGTCAGACAGAAATGGCCTGGGCTTTTGACAAGGCCGGTTTTGACGCGATTGACGTTCATATGAGCGATATTCTTGAAGGCCGGGTCACCCTTGACCAGTTCAAGGGGCTGGCGGCCTGCGGCGGTTTCTCCTATGGCGACGTGCTGGGCGCCGGCGGCGGCTGGGCCAAGTCGATCCTGTTCAACCCCCGCGCACGCGAGCAATTTGCCGGTTTCTTCCAGCGCGACGACAGCTTCTCGCTGGGGGTGTGCAACGGTTGCCAGATGCTCTCGCAGCTCCAGGAGTTGATTCCCGGCGCGGAAAACTGGCCGGGCTTTGTGCGCAACGAGTCCGAGCAGTTTGAGGCACGCGTCGCCATGGTGCGGGTAGAAGAGACGCCGTCGATCATGCTCAAGGGTATGGAGGGCTCGCTTTTGCCCATTGCTGTGGCTCACGGCGAAGGCCGCGCGCAGTTCGCCGACGCCGCCCACCTGCGCCAGATGCAGTCCGGTGGGCAGATTGCGCTGCGCTACGTCGACCACTACGGTCAGGCCACCACGCGCTATCCGGCCAACCCCAACGGCTCCGCCTCCGGCGTGACGGGCCTTACCACCCCGGACGGGCGCGCCACCATCATGATGCCGCACCCCGAGCGTGTCGCCCGCGCGGTGACCAACTCCTGGCGCCCGCCTGAATGGCGTGAAGACGGCGCCTGGCTGCGCATGTTCCGCAACGCCCGAGTGTGGCTGGGATAAGCGGCCGGGATAATTCGCCCTGATAGCTGATGTACGCAAAAGCGCCCGCAAACGCGGGCGCTTTCTTGTGGATAGTCCAGCCGGTTGGCTATTGCTCATCCGGCCCGTAGATCAGGTCGATAAACTCGCTGCGGTCGACTTCGCCGAAGTAGGGGTAGAGGTCAAAGCCTGCCAGCGCGGCTTCAACAGCACCCTTGTCGTAGCGCACGCCGACCAGAGCATTCTCGATATCGCTGACCGGATGCTGGCCGAAGAAATCGCCGTAGATCTTGACGTTCTCGATGGTGCCGCCGCGCTTCACCTTGAGGCGAAAATCAATAATCCCCGCGCTGAAGTGGCGGGTGCGCTGGATGTCAAAATCCGGCGAGCGGCCGTAGTTCCATTCCCATTGGCCGTATTTTTCTTCCACCAGCGCGTTAATGCTTGCCCAGTCCTGCTCGGTCAGACGATAGGTTTTGCGTGCGGCGCCGTCGGGGAACATGCCGGCGAGTATTTTCTCCTTGAACGCCTCGGTGGAGAGTGGCGCGTCGAGAAATTCGGCGATGTTGGCCACCCGCGCCCGGGCGGACTTGTGCCCTTTTGACTTGATCTTGGTCATCTTCACGTCAAGCGCCTGGCTAACCTGGCTCAGGTCGCAGTCCAGCAGCAGGGTGCCGTGGTTGAACATGCGCCGGGTCGAGGAAAACTGGGCGTTGCCCGAGATTTTTTTGCCCTCCACCACGATGTCATTGCGGCCCTTCATCTCGGCGGAGACGCCCATGTCGTGCAATACGTCGATGATGGGGGTGGCGAACTGCTTGAAATTATTCAGCTTGTCTTTGGAAAAATCGGTCAGAAAGCTGAAGTTCAGATTGCCGTGATCGTGATACACCGCTCCGCCGCCGGAAATCCGCCGCACCACGTGAATGCCATGCGCGTCGATATACGCCTGATGCACCTCTTCCAGCGTGTTCTGGTTGCGGCCGATGATGATCGACGGCGCGTTGATATAGAACAGCAGATAGTCCTCGCCGGCGGGCAGGTGGCGAATGCAGTGCTCTTCAATCGCCAGGTTAACGTGGGGGTCGGTGACGCCTTCGTTGTCGATATGGATCATGGGGAGCCCTTGGCGGAAGAAGAAATTAGCTGAATGATAAACCTTTAGCGTGAAATATCGCGCCGGCCAGCAGGAGCAGTTTAACATCGCTGAAAATGGTTGCCGGGGCCGGCTCTGTACGTCTGTTTTGCGCGTTTTGTGCCGACATGCCCTGGTAATCGCCTTAATAGCTCGCTGCACTTTCTGTCGGGTAAAAAGGCATATAAAAACACTTGCCCGGGCGTGCAGACGGGCTTATAAGAAGGCCGCGGCGCCGGCATGGGAGCGGGTGCCGGCGTTACAAGGAGCTTGTTTGATGCACGAAGGACTTAGCCTGTTTTACGTGGGTGCGGTACTGCTGTTGAACGGCCTGTGGATGGCCGGGCGCATCGAAGACCGCGAAATTCAGGTCATCAACTACTTTACCGGCGGGGTGAGCCTTGCCGTGGCGGCCTACGCGGCTTTTGGCCCCAAGGCCGATGCGATCAGCGTGCGCAACGCCGCCCTCACGCTGCTGTTTGCCTTTACCTACCTGTGGATTGCGTTCAACCGGCGCAACGGCTGCAACGGCCGGGGGCTTGGGTATTTTTGCCTGTTTGTCGCACTCACCGCGCTGCCCACGGGTGTTCTCCAGTGGGCTCGAGCCGATACCCTGTGGGGCTGGTGGTCCACCGTTAACTGGCTGGCCTGGGCGGTACTCTGGCTGGGGTTTTATCTGATGCTGTGCCACTGGCCGCGCATGCAGCCGCTGATGGCCAGGCTCTCGTTGGTGCTGGGCGTGTTCACCGGCTGGGTGCCGGGGTATCTGCTGCTCAATGGCCTGCTGCCGCTGGGCACCTGAGCACCGGCTGGCGCAGGCCGGCCGGGCAGCGGTATCCTAGGCGCCATGACTGCTGCCCGAACGCCTTCTTCCTCTCACGTTACTACCACCGCGAACGCCGCCGCCCTGCGCCCCTACCAGCGCGAGGCGGTGTCCCGGGTGGTGACGCATTTTCGCGCTTCAAGCGAGCCCGCGGTGGTGGTGTTGCCCACGGGCAGTGGCAAGTCGCTGGTGATTGCCGAGCTTGCCCGCCTGGCCCGTGGCCGTGTGCTGGTGCTGGCGCATGTGCGCGAGCTGGTCGAGCAGAACCACGCCAAGTACGAGGCCTATGGATTAACCGCAGATATTTTCAGCGCCGGCCTCAAGCGCAAGGAGGCCGGCCGCCAGGTGGTGTTCGGTTCGGTGCAGTCGGTGGTGAAAAGCCCCGAGCGTTTTGCCGACGGTAACTTCACCCTGCTGGTGATCGACGAGTGTCACCGCGTCTCGCCTGATGAAAACGCAAGCTACCGTCAGGTTATCGACCACCTGCGCGGGCAAAATTCCCGGCTCAAGATTCTCGGGCTGACCGCCACGCCGTACCGGTTGGGGCAGGGGTTTATTTACCACCGCCACTATCACGGGATGGTGCGCGGCGATGACGGCTGCTTTTTCCGCGACTGCGTGTTCGAGCAGCCCCTGCGGCTGATGGTCAAGCAGGGCTATCTGGCAGCACCCGCGCGGCTGGACATGGCTATCGAATACTACGACTTTGCCGCGCTTACGCCCACTGATGGCGGCGCGTTCAGCGAAGCGGCGTTAAACCGTGTGGTGGCCGGAAGCCGCGCTACGCCGGGCATCGTTGCCGATATTATCGCCCGCGCCGAGCACCGCCGTGGCGTGATGATCTTTGCCGCTACCGTGGCACATGCCGAAGAGGTGCTGGGCTACCTGCCCCGAGACGAGGCCGCGTTGATTACCGGCGCCACGGATGGCCGCGAGCGCACCGCGCTGATCACCGCGTTCAAGGCGCAAACGCTCAAGTATCTGGTCAACGTCGCGGTGCTCACCACCGGCTTTGACGCCCCCCACGTCGACGTCATCGCGATTTTACGCCCCACCGAATCCGCCAGCCTCTACCAGCAGATCATTGGCCGGGGGCTCAGGTTTGCGTCGGGCAAGGATGACTGTTTGATTCTCGACTACGCCGGCAACCCCTGGGATACCTACGCGCCTGAGGTGGGCGAGCCGCGCCCGGCAAGCGACAGCGAGCCGGTGCAGGTGATCTGCCCCGAGTGTGAGCACGCCAACCTGTTCTGGGGCAAGTACGACGGCGAGTTGATCATCGAGCACTACGGCCGGCGCTGCCACGGGCTAGTGGAAGACGAGCAAGGTTGTCGCGTTCAGTGCAGCTTTCGCTTTCGCTTCAAGGTGTGCGACGGCTGCGGCGCGGAAAACGACATTGCCGCGCGGCACTGTAACAGCTGCGAGCGGCTTCTGGTCGATGCCGACGACAAGCTCAAGGACGCCCTGAAACTCAAGGATGCCCGGGTGCTGCGCGTCAGCGGGATGCAGCTTGAGACAACCACCAACGGACGCGGCCTGCCGCGGCTGAAGATCACCTACCATGACGAGGACGGCGCGACGCTTGACGAATGCTTCGCGCTGGAAACCGCCGCCCAGCGCCGCGCCTTTCAGGCGGTATTTTTGCGCCGCCACCTACGTGCTCCGGGCGTAGGCTGGCAGCCCGCCACCCCCGAAGAAGTCGTAGCCGGGCGCGAACGGCTGCGCCATCCGGACTTTGTTGTTGGCCGCCTGGCCGGGCGGTATTTCAAAATTCGCGAAAAGCTGTTCGACTACGCGGGGCGTTACCGCCGGGCGACGGAAGCCGGGTAGCGAAAGACTACGTGCATCAGCGATTGGCCGACTCACAAATAAGGGTACGTAATGCAGAAGGCGATGCGTAGAGCGCAGGCAAAGTGGACGATCGCAGTGTTTGCGCTGCTGGTGGGTTTGCTGTGGGCGGGCAAGGAGGTCTATGACCACAGCCTCAAGGATCGGGCGCTTGGTCGCCATGTGCAATTATTGAGAACGGCAAGAACGCTGATACAGGATCATTTGCTGAACGTGGTGCAAGACTCGCATCAGCTGGCGCTGACCAGTGCCGTGCAGGATTACATCGATACACCTTCTATTGCCAGCCGCCACACGCTTGAACGTGCCCTGGCCAATACCAGCGATGTCTATGGTCGCTATGACCAGGTCCGTTATATCGGCCTTGATGGCCGTGAGCGGGTGCGGGTGAACTACGCCGAAGAGGGCGCCTACGCCGTGGGCGAGACGCTGCTGCAAAACAAGGCCGCACGTTACTATATCAGGCAGGGGCAAAAGCTGGAGGCCGGTCAGGTGTACCTGTCGCCACTGGATCTGAACGTTGAGCAGGGCGAGATAGAGCGGCCGCTCAAACCCGTTTTGCGTTTGGTACGCAAAGTGGCCAACAACGAGGGCGGGGCAGCCGGCCTGCTGGTGCTCAATTACTCGGCGGGAAGGTTGCTTAATCAGTTTCGCGCACATTTTCCCGCCATGGACCGTGCCATGCTGCTTAATCGCGAGGGCTATTGGCTATTGAATCATCGCCGCGAGAACGAGTGGGGCTGGCAGCAGGGTAAGCCGCAGAAAACGGTGGGCGCGTGGCGCCCTGTCCTGTGGGAGCAGATACAGGCTGCACCGCAGGGATCGGTGGAGCTGGATGGCAGCTTGTTCAGCTATATCCGCTTTGATATTGCCGATTTCAACCATGACGTGGCCAACGGCGACTACGTCAACGTCCTGGGGCTGGTAAGCGATATTCGTGCCGGTGAATGGACGATGCTGGTGCAAACCGAAAAAAGCCAATGGCAGGCCGGGGCGCTTTACACGAGGTTGTGGTTTCAGGCGTTTATTGCCGGCCTGTTTATACTCGCGGCCATGCTGATCCACTTTATTATCTCCAGCCGTGAGCAGCGCCGAACCGCACGCGCGGCAGAGCGCCACCAGCTGGCCGATTTCAAGGATCTCTACGAAAACGCGCCCATCGGCTATGTCACCGTGTCGGCGGCGGGCCTGATTACCAACGTCAATCGTGTGCTGCTCGCGTATCTGGGGTATCAGCGCGAGGAGCTGGTCAATGTCTGCCACTTCATGGAGCTGGTGGATGAGGCGTCGCGCACCGGCATTGATGGGCTGATGGATTCACTCGGAGCGGGTGAGCACGAGCAATATCGCGTGGAGATGTGCTGCAAGCACGGTAAGCGGCTGACGGTGCTGTGCAGCGTATCATCACGGCTTTCCACCAGCAGTACGCTGACGGTTGGGCGTTGTAGCGTGCAGGACATCAGCCAGCAGGTGAGCCTGGAACGCTCCCTTGAGCGCCTGGCCTACAGCGACCCCTTGACCGGCCTTGCCAATCGCCGCCACTTTGACGTGCTGGCCGGGCGTGAAATAAAGCGGCTCCAGCGTGAAGGCGGTGCGTTGACGGCGCTGGCGCTGGATATTGACCATTTCAAGTCGATCAACGATCGCTACGGCCACGATGGCGGCGACGAAGTGCTGAAATCGCTGGCCGGCATTGGTCGGCAACTGCTGCGCGGCACCGATATTCTGGCGCGCTTTGGCGGTGAAGAATTCAATGTGCTGCTGCCCGGCGCTACGTCAGAGCAGGGGCTTGCCAAAGCCGAAGCGCTGCGCGAGGCGCTGGCTGACGCAGCGGTGACGCTGAGCACCGGCGAACAGGTTTACTGTACGGTCTCCATTGGTGTGGCTACGCTTGAAAATCCCGACAAACAGCAGCTGCCGGCCTTGCTCAAACGCGCCGACGAAGCGCTGTATCAGGCCAAACGCAGCGGCCGCAACCGGGTATGCAGAGAAGAGCCGGAGCGCTGAGGCGCTGTTGCCAACGGAGCGCCCTTGCTAGACTGAGTGGCTATTCCGCCCGCATCAATAGAGAGACGCCCGCCATCGCCTCCCCACCGAGTGCCGAGACGCCCGCCAATGCCCAGCCAGCCAGCGCCGAAGCGCCCGCAGAGACGACCGGCGAGCCGGTCTCCCGGGCGCTTGCGCTGCTGTTTGACGAGCCCATCACCAAGCTGCCGGAAGACCTGTACATTCCGCCGGAAGCGCTGCGGGTGTTTCTGGAGACCTTTGAAGGGCCGCTGGATCTGCTGCTGTATCTCATCCGCCGCCAGAATCTGGATATCCTCGGGATTAACGTCGCCGCCATTACCCACCAGTACATCGAATATGTGGAGCTGATGAAGGCGATGCAGATCGAACTGGCCGGCGAATACCTGCTGATGGCCGCGATGCTTGCCGAGATCAAGTCGCGCACGCTGCTGCCGCGCCCGCCCAAAGCCGAAGACGATGAAGAAGAAGACCCTCGCGCCGAACTCATCCGCCGGCTGCAGGAATACGAACGCCTGAAAGATGCCGCGGAAACCCTGGATACGCTGCCGCGCACGGGGCGCGACTGGTTCAGCGCCCGGGTCGAGGTGCCGGCGCTGGATGCCCGGGTAATTCACCCCGAGGTCGAGCTTTCCGAGCTGCTTGGCGCGCTGGGCGATATTTTGAAACGCGCCGAACTGACCCGGCAGCACCAGATCAGCCGTGAAGTGCTGTCCACGCGGGAGCGCATGCTGCGCATCATGGAAGCGCTTAACCACGCGCACTACACACCGTTCGAGTCGCTCTTTACCCTGGAAGAAGGCCGCGCCGGTGTGGTGGTGACGTTTATGGCCATTCTGGAACTGGCCAAGGAAGCGATGATCGAAATCGTGCAGAACGCGCCGCTCTCGCCGATCCACGTGCGTGCCCGCGACGCCGGGCCGGAACAGGATGAGGCGCGGGATGGCCATGACGGCGGCGAATCCGCCTTTGCCGACGAGGAAACCCCATGAACAAGGCGGCCACTACGCTTGACGACATCATCGAGGCCGCACTGCTTGCGGCCGGCGAACCGCTCCCCGTCGAACGCTTGGAAGCGCTGTTTGTTGACGCCGAACGGCCCACCCGGGGCGAGTTGCGACAGGTGTTGGCGCGGCTGCACAATCGCCATACTGACGGCGCGTTGGAGCTTTTGGAAAGCGCCTCGGGGCATCAGCTGCGGATTCGCCCGCGGCTGTCGCCCTGGGTATCGCGGCTGTGGGACGAACGCCCTCAGCGTTACTCCCGGGCGCTGCTGGAGACGCTTGCGTTGATTGCCTACCGCCAGCCGGTAACCCGGGGCGACATTGAAGACGTGCGCGGGGTCAGCGTATCAAGCTCGATCATGCGCACCCTTAGTGAGCGCGGCTGGATACGCGTGGTAGGGCACCGTGACGTGCCTGGTCGCCCGGCAGTGTATGCCACCACGCGCAGTTTTCTGGACGACTTCGGCTTGAAAACTCTGGACGCGCTGCCGCCGATGCACGCGCTGGTGGGCGAAGACGCCGAGGCGCCCGCTGAAGAGGCGCCGGAACCTCTTGCCGAGGACGACAAAACGGTGCAGGATGCGCCACCCGAGACGGCACCGCCCCATGAAAGCGATGCCGATAATCACGCCGAGACGGCGTTAAACCAGCCGCTGAGCTTTGCCGATCTAGAAGCGCGGCTTGCGGCACGTGCCGAGCGCCCACACCACGACGGCGAGGGCACGGACGAAAACGATGCGAGGTCAGACGACCATGAGTCAGAATAAAACGCCCAACAAGACATCCGGAGCGGCGCCCCAGTCGCCCAGCGGTGAAAAGCTGCAAAAAGTGTTGGCTCGCGCCGGACTCGGCTCGCGCCGGGAAATGGAAACCGCGATTGCCGCCGGACGCGTCAAGGTCAATGGCCAGGTGGCCACCCTGGGTGACCGCGTGGAGCCGCGCGACAGCGTCGCCTTTGACGAGCGCCCGGTTACGCTGCGGGCCGAGGAGGAAACCTCGCGCCGGGTCATCATGTACAACAAGCCCGAAGGCGAGCTTTGCACGCGCAAGGACCCGGAAGGCCGGCGTACAGTATTTGAGCGCCTGCCGCGGCTCAAGGGCGAGCGCTGGATCGCCATCGGCCGGCTGGACATCAACACCAGCGGGTTGTTGCTGTTTACCACCGATGGTGAGCTTGCCAACCGGCTGATGCACCCCTCGACCCAGGTCGAGCGAGAATACGCAGTACGGGTCATGGGTGACGTCAAAAAAGAGCATCTGGTAGCGATGGTTGAAGGCGTAATGCTTGAAGACGGCCCCGCACGCTTTACCGACGTGCAGGAGTTTGGCGGCGAAGGCATTAACACCTGGTTCCATGTGGTGCTTCTTGAAGGCCGTAACCGCGAAGTGCGCCGGCTGTGGGAATCCCAGGAGCTGACTGTCAGCCGCCTGAAGCGTGTGCGTTACGGCAATATCTTCCTCGATAAGCGGGCCAAGGCCGGCGAGTGGGTCGAAATGAGCCAGAGTGAAGTAGACGACCTGGCAGCGCTTGCCGAGCTTCCCGCGCGCAAGGTGCCCGAGCTGACGCCTGAGGAGCAAAACCGCTGGAGCCGCGATAAAAACAAGCGCCGTCCGGTGCAGGCCATGCGCAAACCCAAGTCCCGCCGCTCGTGAATCGGCCGTGAGCCGGGAGTGAAGCAGTGTCGCTCCCGGCGCCATGGAAGGTTTTTGTGCAAAACAGCACGAAAAATACTTGCGGTAACGGCATCATATCCGTAGCATATGCATCCGTTCGAGGGGGTCGTTAGCTCAGTTGGTAGAGCAGTTGGCTTTTAACCAATTGGTCGTAGGTTCGAATCCTACACGACCCACCATTCGAACCCTGTAAGGGTCGTTAGCTCAGTTGGTAGAGCAGTTGGCTTTTAACCAATTGGTCGTAGGTTCGAATCCTACACGACCCACCAGATTCAACGCCCCCGGCAATTTATTGTCGGGGGCGTTTTGGTTTGCAGGGCACTTGCCAGTCAACGTCTTTTCCCAGCAAAATAGGCTAGAATGTGGAAGGGCAGGCCACCGCGAAAGACGCGCAGGCCGCCCTCAAAGGCGCGGCGCGTGCACAGCGCATACGCCGCGATCGGTGTTTAACAGGGGGATTCCCTGTTTGTCACAGTGGTAGACACGATGACGATAATGACTTCCCGGGCAAGCGTTGAGGCTCTGAACCCCACCGCCTATTGCCCCACCCGTATTCCTGCCGAAGACCACGCGTACGTTGCCGAGATCAAACGATTGCTGAAGGCCGAAAACGCCGTGCTGGTGGCACACTATTATACCGATGACGCGATTCAGCAGCTGGCCGAAGAAACCGGCGGCTGCGTGGCGGATTCGCTGGAGATGGCGCGCTTCGGCGCCCGTCACGAGGCCACCACGCTGGTGGTTGCCGGCGTACGTTTCATGGGCGAGACGGCCAAGATACTCTCTCCGGAAAAGCGCGTACTGATGCCCACGCTCGAAGCCACCTGCTCGCTGGATATCGGCTGTCCGGCCGATGAGTTCAGCGCGTTCTGCGATGCTCACCCTGACCGCACGGTCGTGGTGTATGCCAACACCTCAGCAGCGGTAAAAGCGCGTGCCGACTGGGTGGTGACATCTTCCATCGCGGTGGATGTGATCGAGCACCTGCAGGCGCGGGGCGAAAAAATCCTCTGGGCCCCGGACAAGCACCTGGGCGGCTACATCCAGAAAAAAACCGGTGCCGACATGCTGATGTGGGACGGTGCCTGTATCGTCCACGAGGAGTTCAAGGCCCGCGGTGTGGAAGACCTGAAGCGCCTGTATCCCGATGCCGCCGTGCTGGTGCACCCGGAATCACCCGCGTCGGTGGTTGAGCTTGCCGATGTCGCCGGTTCAACCTCGCAGCTGATCAAGGCCGCGAAAGAGTTGCCCAACGATAAGCTGGTGGTGGCTACCGATCGCGGCATTTTCTTCAAGATGCAGCAGGCGGTGCCGGATAAAACGTTGTATGAAGCGCCCACTGCCGGTAACGGAGCAACGTGCAAAAGTTGTGCCCACTGTCCGTGGATGGCGATGAACGCGCTGGATAACCTGGCCTCCGCGTTGCGTGAAGGCAGCGGTGAAATCAGCGTTGACGAGACGCTGCGCCTGAAAGCACTCATGCCGCTGGAGCGGATGCTCAACTTTAACGCCTGATTCGGGGGCAGTGACGATATCGGTCGCGCGGCTAAGCCGCCCTCCTGCGAGCCGGTAGTCAAACTTGCACCCCGCCGGTTTTGTAGGAGGCCGGCTGTTGCCGGGCGAAAGCAGGCCGCCAGGCCTGCTGGAGTTCGTTGCTGATGCCAGCAAACCCAGGGCGCTTGGCAGCGCCTCGCGCAATAAATTGCCCTCCTGCAGTAGGCCTATGGCAAGGTGCTGGTTGCTGCAGAAGGCCGGCCGCTATGAATCACGAAAACTCTTCAAGCGCTTCGCGGTATTCCAGAAACGCCTCTCGACGAGCCTCAATACGCGCTTCCAGCTGTGGGTTGTAGTCGCGTTTGGCGGCGTCCCGGGCGATGTCCAGCTGGCGGATGCCGCTGTCCACGCGTCCGGTCAGTTGCAGGTATTCGGCGCGAGCCAGATGCCCCTCGCCGGTATGCCCGCTGCGCCCGGCGGCTTCGGCCAACAGGGTAAACCCCAGCGGGTTTTCCGGATGCCTTGCCGTTACCTCGCGCAGCAGCCGGTAGGCGGCCTGAGGGTCGCGCCCCAGCTGTGCTTCGGCCAGGGTGAGCTGGGCGGGCAGATAACCGGGCATAAAGCGTAACAGCCGCTGGCTGCGGGAGATGGCGTCGTCCACGCGGCGCGCTTCCAGTGCAATGCTGGCCGCCGAGGCGGGCAGCAGGGCAAGGTCCGGATGTTCGCCGGCCAGGCGGTCAAGGCTTTCCAGGGCGCTTTGGGTCTGGCCCTTGTCGGCGGCGATAAGCGCCTGTAAATACGTGATGGCTGCGCTTTCGGCCGCGTCCTGACGTAGCGTGATCAGCGCCTGCTCAGGGGCATTGGGGTGCAGGCTCAAAAGCGCCCGGGCACGTACCATGTCGTAAAGCGTGTCGTCTGTGTGGGTGTCGCTCACGCTCAGCTGGGCGGCGCGGGTCTGGGCATCGCTCAGGCGGCTTTCGCTGACCGGGTGGCTGAGCAAAAATTCCGGCGGTGTGCCGCCCTGCAGCCTTGCCATGCGCTGCATGGCCTTGAACATGCGCACCATGTCGGCGGGAGGATAGCCGGCATCAGCCAGCGTTTTCATTCCCACGCGGTCGGCTTCCTGCTCGAAGCGCCGCGAATAGCGTAGCTGGTCCTGCAGCATGGCCGCCTGGGAGCCCATGGCGGTGGCAAGGCCAGCGGTACCGGCGCCGCTGGCGGCCAGCACCATGCCGGCAAGCATGGCGGCCATGGCGGGCAGCTGGGTTTGCCCGGCGCGTTTGCTGCCCCGGGCAAAGTGGCGCTGGGCGAGGTGGCCTAGTTCGTGGGCCAGCACCGAGGCAAACGCGCCTTCGTCCGGCGCAAACGCATAAAGCCCTGCGTTGATGCCAATCACGCCGCCGGGTACGGCAAAGGCGTTGAGCGAGCCGTTATCCACCATCACGCTGATGGGCATCTGGCCGCTGATGCCGCTGTAAGGTGCCAGACGGGCGATCAGCCGATCCAGGTAATAGTGGGCAAGCGGATCCTGCCATTGCGGCGCCCGAGCGCGAAACTGACGCAGCCAGGCGCGGCCCAGCCGCTCTTCCTTGCTGCTGGCGGCATGGGAAATGCCGCCGAGCGCGGGCAGGTGGTACTCATTGGTGGCAGCGCTTACCGGAGCGCTGGCGGGTAAACTGGCCGCTAGCGCAATCGTGCACAGCCAGCAGCAGGGTGCGTGGCGCAGGCGTAACATGGCGTCCTCGTGCGTGATGAAAAACGTTGGTGCCAGGCAGTGGGCAACAAGAGGCTGGTCATGGGACATTGAACCCTGGTGCAAAGTGCCTTTAAATCGTGCGCTTATCGTCGTAATAGCGCTCTTGCGCCGCTGTCTGACAGTTTATGCGACAATAAATGGTTGTCGATACTGCCGTGTGATGCCGGCACCGTTCGCCGGCCGTTGTCGTGGGCCGGAGCGGCCTGTAAGGAGTAACCATGTCAAAAGATACCGGATCAAAACAAACCGGCTCATCACAAGCGGCGATGCCCGATACCGTTCTGGACGCCTGTGGCCTGGCCTGCCCGCTGCCGCTGTTGAAGGCCAAGCAGGCGTTGTTCGGGCTTGATGGCGGGCAGTTGCTGGAAGTGCGCGCCACTGATGCCGGCTCCTGGCGGGATATGGCCTCGTTTGCCGCCCAGAGTGACCATGTGCTGGAAGCTCGGGAACAGGTGGACGACGTTTACTATTATTGGATTCGCAAGGCCGCAGGTGGTGACCGATGACGTTGCGCACCATTTTCAAGGACTGGGTAGACCGCTACTTTTCCGATGAAGAGGCCGTCATCCTGCTGCTGGTGCTGATTGCAGGCTTTGCCGCCGTCATCTGGTTTGGCCGCATGCTGGCGCCGTTTTTTACCGCGTTGATCATTGCGTTTTTGCTGCAGGGGGCGGTCAGTGCTCTGACGCGCCGCCGCGTGCCGCATTTGCTCGCGGTAACGCTGGTGTTTCTGGCCTTTATCAGCGTGCTGTTAACCCTGGCGCTGATTCTGTTGCCCCTGATCTGGAACCAGCTGGTGGGACTGGTACAGGAAACTCCGCGCATGTTTGCCAGCGGCCAGAGCTGGCTGGATGAGCTGCAGGCCCGCTATCCCAACCTGATCACGCCGGATCAGGTGCAGGACTGGGTGGGGGCGGCCAGTCGTCAGATCAGTCAGCTGGGCCAGCGTGCGCTGACGCTTTCGCTGGCCTCGCTTGGCAACGTGCTGGCGTTGATCATCTATCTGGTGCTGGTGCCGATTCTGGTGTTCTTCATGCTCAAGGACCGCAAGGTGTTGATCGGGTTTACGCTTTCCCTGTTGCCGCGCAAGCGCACATTGCTGTCGCGCATCTGGGCCGAAATGGACGCCCAGATTGCCAACTATATTCGTGGCAAGTTTATCGAAATCATTATTGTGGGGTCGGTGGCCTTTGCCACGTTTGCTTTTCTCGGCGTGCCGTACTCGGCGCTTCTGGGCGTGCTGGTGGGGCTTTCGGTGCTGGTGCCGTATATCGGTGCGGCGCTGGCGGCGTTGCCGGTGGCAGCGGTGGCGGGGTTTCATTTCGGCCTGAGCGAAGAGCTGGTCTATGTACTGGTGGCCTACGGCGTGATTCAGGCGCTGGATGGCAACGTGCTGGTGCCGGTGATGTTTTCCGAGGCGGTCAACCTGCACCCGATATCGATCATCGTGGCGGTGCTGTTCTTTGGCGGCATCTGGGGATTCTGGGGCGTGTTCTTTGCCATTCCGCTGGCCACGCTGCTCAAGGCGCTGGTCTATGCCTGGCCGCGGGGTATTCGTCAGCGCGATGAGCGTCTGGCGCTGAAAGGCGAAGACGCCGCCTGAGGCCGGCACCGGGCGCATTTTCCACGCCCGGTGCCGGCTTTGCCGTTAGCCGTTCAGGCGCTTGGCAGCCGCAAGCACGTCTTCCACATGGCCCGGCACTTTCACGCCGCGCCACTCGTGCGCCAGCTTGCCGTCGGCGTCGATCAGAAAGGTGCTACGCTCGATTCCTTCATGCTCCTTGCCGTACATTTTCTTGAGCTTGATGACGTCAAACAGCTGGCATACTGCTTCGTCCTTGTCGGAAATCAGCGCAAAATTGAAGTCCTGTTTGGCCTTGAAGTTTTCCTGGGCGCGCAGGCCGTCCCGGGAAACGCCGAGAATGACGGTGTTGGCCGCGTCAAACGCCGCCTTGTGATCGCGGAAATCACCGCCTTCGGTGGTGCAGCCGGGCGTGCTGGCCTTGGGGTAGAAGTACACCACGACCTGTTTGCCGCGCAGTTCAGAGAGCGTCACGGTGGTATCGCCGGTTGCCGTGGCGGAAAAGTCCGGGACGGTCTGGCCAATTTCAATGCTCATAAAAGCTCCTTGATCAGGGATGAGACCGGTTGATTACACGCAAGCGGCCGGCGACTGTCAAAAAAACGTGGCGATCATGCCCGGTGCCGCGTCCGAATGCCGGCAAGTCACGTTGCTTTGCGCTGTACAGGCTTTGGCTGCCTGAGTACCATTTAACGTCCATGGAACCGTAGGGCGTTAATCAAGGCGCCGAAACGGCTCCTTGCTCCAATGTACGCGAGCGTTTTCCGGCGCCGCGTTTCCATGTTTTTTGTGTGAGGGATAAGCGGATGATCACTGGCAGCATTGTCGCCCTGGCGACGCCGATGAAAGTCAATGGCGACATCGACTGGGAAGCGCTCCGTCGTCTGGTGAACTTCCACCTTGATAACGGCACTGATGCCATCGTTGCAGCAGGCACTACCGGCGAGCCCACGACCATGTCCTTTGCCGAGCACTTTGACGTGATTCGCAGTGTGGTTGAAGAGGTGGATGGACGCATTCCGGTCATTGCCGGCACCGGTGCCAACGCCACATCCGAGGCTGTGGAGCTTGCCCGTTATGCAAGCGAAGTGGGCGCGGACTATTGCCTGTCAGTTTGTCCGTACTACAACAAGCCGACCCAGGAAGGCCTGTATCAGCACTTCAAGGCGGTGGCCGAGGGCAGCAAGCTGCCGGTTATTCTGTACAACGTACCGGGGCGCACCTGCTCTGATCTCTATAACGAGACCGTGATGCGCCTGGCCGAGGTGGATAATATCGTCGGCTTGAAAGACGCCACCGGAAACCTCGAGCGTGCCGAAGACCTGATTGCCCGGCTCAAGGGCAGTGGCTTCATGCTCTATTCCGGTGATGACGGTACCGCGTGTGATTTCATGCTGATGGGCGGTCACGGCGATATTTCCGTGACCGCGAACGTGGCGCCCCGGGCAATGCACGAACTTTGCGCTGCCGCCGTTGCCGGTGATGCTGAAACGGCGCACTCGATCAACACGCGGCTGATGCCGCTGCACACCAACCTCGGCATTGAAGCCAACCCGATTCCGGTGAAGTGGGCGCTTAACCGCATGGGCTACGCCGATGAAGGTCTGCGCCTGCCGTTGACCTGGCTGTCGGAAAAATATCACGCCACGATCAGCGAAGCGCTACAGCTGGCCGAGGTCGTGGAAGACTAGGTTGTAAAAATATAAGTCGTGGCAGATCAGGCCCGGACCTCAGGCGGTGCCTGATTTGCCCAACGGAACTTGCTCAACGGATAAGGTGGCTGGATGAACGCTGCGCTCAAATGGATACCGCTGACACTGGCAGGCGCGCTGGCGCTTGCCGGCTGCTCGCGGGATGGCTTTTACGATGATCGCAATCTCGACTACGTTGAGCCGGCGCCGGCACCCTCGCTGGTGTTGCCCGAGACAAGCGACCCGGGTCGCTATCAAAGTGCGCTGCCCATTCCTCGCAGCGGTGCCGAAGTGGCGCCGCCCGACGAGCCGGTCGAAGCGCATGCGCCACGACCGCTGACGGCGGCCAGCGGGCTGGAAGAAGACTACGTGACCACGCGCCAGTTCAACGATAAACGCTGGCTGGTGGTAGCAGCAGACGCCGCCAGCGTATGGCCGCAGCTGGAGCGTTTTGCCCGTACACAGGGCGGTGGCATCGAGCGCAGCCAGCCATCCCGCGGGATCATGGAAACACAGGCGGGCACGCTGCGGCTGGGTAATGCCGTGCGTGCCGGTGCCAGCGAAGTGCACTGCGAGCGCGCAGGCCAGCCGCTGCCGCGCTGCCTTGCAAGCCTTGAAGGTTATCTCAACGCCGGCGCCAGCTCGGACAACACGCTATCGTCGCTGAACGCTCAGCGCGTTGATGAGCGTCGTGCCGTGCAGCTCCAGCGCGAGGATGACGGCTTTAGCGTGCGCATTCCCTATTCGGCCGACCGTGCCTGGGCAGAAATTGCTCACTATCTGGCGCTGGACTTTACCCAGCCGGACAAGCGCGAACTGTTAAGTGCTGATCCTGATGATCACGCCTTCGTGGTGGATTACCTGACGCTGGATAATCGCCGGCGCGGCGTGCTGGCCCAGCTCAACCCGTTTGCCGACGCCAATGCGCAAAAGGTGCGCCTGGTGCTTGATGGCCAGGGCGAGCAAAGCCGCCTGCGCGCGGCAAGCACTGGTGAGCAGACACTAAGCGCCGATGCGCAGCGCGAGCTGCTTGAGCGCATTTCCGGCTATTTACGCTAACGTTTCATTCATTTGTTTGGGAGTCACCATGGAAAAGCGTCAGGAGCTGTACGCCGGCAAGGCAAAATCCGTTTACACCACCGATGCACCCGACCTTCTGGTACTTGAGTTTCGCGACGATACCAGCGCTTTTGACGGTAAAAGAAAAGAAGCGCTGGCGCGTAAGGGCATGGTCAACAACGTCTTCAATGCGTTCATCATGGAGCGCCTGGAAGATGCCGGCATTCCTACCCACTTTGAAAAGCGCTTGTCCAACAGCGAAAGTCTGGTCAAGAAGATGCAGATGATTCCGGTCGAGTGCGTGGTGCGCAATATTGCCGCCGGCGGAGTGGTCAAGCGATTGGGTGTGGAAGAAGGGGCGACTCTGACGCCGCCGACATTCGAGCTGTTTCTCAAGGATGACGAACGTGGCGATCCGATGATCAACGAATCGCTGGCCGAAACCTTCGGCTGGGCCACGCCCGAGCAGCTGGCGCGGATGAAAGAGCTGACGTTCAAGGTCAATCACGTACTCAAGCAGCTGTTCGCCGGAGGTGACCTGCTGCTGGTGGATTACAAGCTGGAGTTTGGCCTTTACGACGGGCAGGTGATACTGGGTGATGAATTCTCGCCCGACGGCTGCCGGCTGTGGGATGCTGAAACTCGTGAAAAGCTGGATAAAGACCGCTTTCGCCAGGGGCTGGGTGGCGTGATTGAAGCCTACGAAGAAGTGGGCCGCCGTATTGGCATTACCTTTCCCGAGGCCTGATACACAAGGCGCTGGCCGGGGATCAGCCCGGCAGCGTTTCGATGGCCACCACGGCAAGTGCGGTGGCCGCGTCTCCTTCAATCGCCTGGAACCTTACGTCCACATCACGCAGGCGTACGCCGTACACGCGTCCGTCGGCGTGGCGCTGGTACGCTGGTCGCGGGTCCTGCCTTAACACCTGTTCAATCAATGCCTTGAGCGAGGCGCCGTCGGGCCGCTGGTCAAGCAGTGCGCAGGCAGGCGGATAAAACACCACGTCCACTTCCGAGGGTGGTGCCGGAGCAAACCCCGCCCGAGCATCGGGGCGAGCTTCAACCCAGGGCAGGTAGGGTTTGATATCCACCACCGGTGTCTGGTCAATCAGGTCGCAACCGCCAAGCTCCAGTCTGACGCCATTCTGTGTGTCCACCTTCTCCAGCGTCACCAGCGAAAGCCCCAATCGGTTGGGCCGGTTGGGGCTGCGGCTGGCAAATACGCCAACCTTTTGATTGCCACCTAAACGCGGCGGGCGCACCAGCGGTGTAAAGCGCTCCGGGTTTTGTGGCGTCTGATGAAAAATGAAGGTGAGCCACAGGTGGCTGAAGGCAGACAGGCCGCGCACGGCCAGAGGGTCGCTGAACGGCGGAGCCAGAACCAGTGTGGCCCGGGCTGCGGGTGCCAGCCCCGGCTGGCGGGGAACGCCAAACTTGTCGGGATAGTCGCTTTGAATCACTCCCAGCGGCGTAAGTGCGTAAGCAGCGGTGGATGACCGGGAGAGCGTTGATTGCCGGGAGCGGTGCATAAATAAACAGCCTTGAGCGTAGGGCGAAAGCCTGGAACGAACACAGCCAGCCTTGAGCACTAACCAGCAGCGTTGAGCGCCCAGGATGAAGGTCGGCGCAGTATAAGGTAAGTTGGCTGATTGTTCGTGGATGAAGGCTATTCTTGAGTTGAAGACTTTTTGGGTTGAAGACAACGAGGCAGGCATGGCGAAAGTGGAAACGTCAGCGGTGGCTGCAACGCCGCGTATCATGTATCGGCAGGCGCTGGTGCGCGACGCGGCAGATCAGGCGGAAGTATTTTATCACGCGGTAATGCAGGGGGCGGCCAACCACTATTCGCTGACCCAGCGCCGTGCCTGGGCCGGCGCGCTCCCCCGGGAGGCCAGCGCCTGGGCCGCACGCCATCCGCTGTATACGACGCTGGTGGCCGTGTGCGACGGGCGCTGTGTGGGTTTTCTGGAGCTGGATATGCCAGCCGGGCGGATTGAAACTCTTTACGTGTGGCCGTCGCTTGGCGGGCAGGGTGTGGGCACGACGCTGTTGATTCACGCCGAACGCCTGCTCCTTGAGCAGGGGTGTGGCGAGGTAGAGATCGAGGCCAGTCTGATGCTGGTGGAGCGCCTTGAACGCCGGGGCTGGGAAAACCTCGGCGAACAGTGGGTTGAACGCGGCGGCGAAAAAATCAAACGCTACCGGCTGCGCAAAGCCCTTTATGCGATCGAAACCTGAGCCATCAGGTGTCCTGTTCCACCAGGCGCATGGACAGATCAATGGCCTTGATATTCTTGGTCAGCGCACCGCTGGAGATGCAGTCAATGCCGGTATCGGCAATCGCCTTGAGGGTAGCGTCATCGACGTTGCCCGAGGCTTCAAGAACGGCGCGTCCCTTGCCCCGGGCGACGGCCTCGCGGAGTTCCTCAAGGGAGAAGTTGTCCAGCATGATGGTATCCGCGCCGGCGGCGAGCGCCTGATCAAGCTCGTCGAAGTTTTCGACTTCCACCTCGACATTGAGCTCGCCTGACAGCTTGCGGGCGTAACCGACCGCTGCCGCAATGCCGCCGCAGGCAGCAATATGATTTTCCTTGATGAGAAAGGCATCCCACAGACCGATACGATGATTGTGCCCACCGCCGCAGGTCACCGCGTATTTCTGGGCCAGGCGCAGGTTGGGTAGCGTCTTGCGTGTGTCCAGCAGGCGTACACCGGTGCCGTCGAGCAGGTCAACGTAATGCCGGGTAGTGGTGGCGGTGGCCGACAGCGTTTGCAGCACGTTAAGCGCCGGGCGCTCGCCGGTCAGCAGGCTGCGTGCCGGGCCGTCAAGCGTCAGAAAGCACTGGCCGGCGTCCAGACGGTCGCCATCGGCGGCCTGCCAGCTAAGCGTCACGCGGCTATCCAGCCGGCGAAAGATCTCGTCGACCCAGGCTACACCGCACAGCACAGCGGCTTCCCGGGTAATCACTCGTGCCCGGGCCCATTGCTGCTCGGGGATCAGGTTGGCGGTGATGTCGCCGGGGCCAAGGTCTTCGGCCAGTAAATGAGCGGCGCTTGAGCGTATTTCTTCAGCAAGAGCGGTGTAATAATGCATAGCGGCTGGCCTTCCCACGCGTTAGCCGGATTTTTCAGACAAAGTCCGGAGCGATTGGATAAAGCCGGTATTATAGTCGACCGGTTGTGGAGTAAAAGAGCCGGCGCGAAAGAGTCGGGCAAAGCGGCAGGGCACGAGGAGATACCCAACGTGACGGGAGGCAAGGTGAATCAGGTGATCGACCCATCAGGCCGATGGTCTCGGGCGCGCTGGGTGGCATCGCCCAATGCGGATGCGCGCCCGGAAGAAGAGGTGTCGCTGATAGTGGTGCACGCCATCAGCCTGCCGCCGGGCGAGTTTGGCGGCGAGGCCATCGAGTCGCTGTTTACCAACCGGCTGGACGCCGCGGCGCATCCGTTTTTTGCCGAGATCGCCGAGCTGCGCGTGTCGGCACACTTCCTGGTTCGTCGCGACGGCGAGTGCGTGCAGTTTGTGGATACCGCCCGCCGCGCCTGGCACGCGGGGCGCTCGCGCTGGTGGGACGCGCGTTGTGACCGCAGGCGCCATGCGCTGAACGATTTTTCCGTGGGTATCGAGCTTGAGGGCGATGACCACACGCCGTTTACTCGCGCCCAGTACGCCACGCTCGCCGCGCTGACCGGCTGGTTGATGGCGCGTTACGCCGCGCTGGATACCACACGTATCACCAGCCATGCGAATATCGCTCCGTTGCGCAAGACCGACCCCGGTCCCGCCTTTGACTGGGCCTATTTTTATCAGTTGTTGTTGCCCGCAGCTGTTGCTCCGGCGGCTCAGTAGGTACCGCTGCCATTTTCAGTAGCGTGCAGAAAGGGCACTGGCAGTGCAGGGCACTCTGTTGTGCGGCAAAGGGTAGTTTAGCTACACATTTGTTGATTTATAACGTATGCCTGCAACGCCTTGAAAATGGTCAATATTGCCATGAGGGGCGCGGGGTTGAGCGGGATTTCGTGACAGGAATAATTGGCAGGACGGTGACTTTACGGTATGGTTCTCGGCAGCAAATAACGTTTTTTTTCAATTTTTATGTAGCTTTACTACATTTTGCCGAACGCTACGTCTTGAATGTAGAATGGATTTCCATTTTGCGCTGGCAAGGCGCGCCGGCGAACACAGGCCTGTGGTGGCACAACGACTACCGCGGCCACCCAGGCCCCCGGGTTCGCGGGGCCAATGTCATTTATCGTCATTCGGAGAGACTTTTATGAGTCTGGAGACACGAGAAGATCTCGACCCGGTCGAGTCCACGGAGTGGCTGGAAGCCCTGGAGTCGGTGCTGGATCGTGAGGGCGATGAGCGTGCCCGTTACCTGCTGACCCGCCTGGCTGACCGTATGCGTCAGGATTCGGGCGTCGCGCCGTTCTCGGTGACAACCCCGCACCGCAACACCATTCCGCCGGAGAACGAAGCACGCATGCCGGGTGATCTGGCCATGGAACGTCGCATTCGTTCGCTGATTCGCTGGAACATGGCCGCGATGGTCACGCGGGCCAACAACAAGAACAAGGGCATTGGCGGTCACTTGGCCAGCTTCATGTCCGCCGCGACGCTCTACGACGTGGGCTTCAGTCACTTCTTCCGCGCGCCGGAAGGTGACCATCAGGGCGACCTGATTTATGTTCAGGGCCACAGCTCGCCGGGTATCTACGCGCGCTCCTTCCTGGAAGGCCGTCTGAGCGAAGATCAGATGGATCGCTTCCGCGAAGAAGTCGACGGTGACGGCCTGTCGTCCTACCCGCACCCCTGGTTGATGCCGGATTACTGGCAGCTGCCGACCGTGTCCATGGGTCTGGGCCCGATCATGTCGATCTACCAGGCGCGTTTCATCAAGTACATGGACAACCGCGGCCTGCAAGACATGAAGGACCGCAAGGTCTGGGCATTTTTGGGCGACGGCGAGTGCGACGAGCCGGAAACCCTGGGTGCGCTGCACGTGGCGGTTCGCGAGAAGCTCGACAACCTCAACTTCGTGATCAACTGCAACCTTCAGCGTCTTGACGGTCCGGTGCGCGGTAACGCCAGCATCGTCACCGAGCTTGAAGGCATGTTCCGCGGTGCCGGCTGGAACGTCATCAAGGTGATCTGGGGCCGCAAGTGGGACGAGCTGTTCGCCAAAGACAAGAGCGGCATGCTGCAAAAGCTGATGGACGAAACCGTCGACGGCGAGTACCAGAACTGCAAGTCCAAGGGTGGCGCCTACACCCGCGAGAACTTCTTCGGCAAATATCCGGAGACGGCAGCGCTGGTCGCCGACATGTCCGATGAAGAAATCGGTCAGCTCGACCGTGGCGGTCACGATCCGGTCAAGGTCTACTCGGCCTATCACCAGGCGTTTCACAACGACACCGAACGCCCGACCGTTATCCTTGCGCACACCGTCAAGGGTTACGGCCTGACCGCCGAAGGCGGCGAAGCCGACAACGAAGCGCACCAGATCAAGGCGATCGACGATCCCGAGGTCATGAAGGCGTTCCGCGACCGTTTCGAAATTCCGCTGACCGACGAGCAGCTGGAAAAAGAAATGCCGTACTATCATCCGGGCGATGATTCGGCGGAAATCAAGTACATGAAGCTGCGTCGCGACAGTCTGGGCGGACACCTGCCGGGCCGTCGTGCGGACTTCGAAGCACTTGAGATCCCGGGTCTGGACGACAAGATCTTTGCCTCCCAGATGGGCGGCTCCAAGGGTCGTGAATTCTCCAGCACCATGGCGTTTGTGCGTATCCTCAACGGCTTGATCAAGAACAAGCAGCTGGGTAAGCACGTGGTGCCCATCGTGCCCGACGAGTCGCGCACCTTCGGCATGGAAGGCATGTTCCGTCAGTTCGGTATCTACGCGGCCGAAGGCCAGAAGTACGAGCCGATGGATAAAGGCCAGCTGATGTACTACCACGAGTCCCAGAAGGGCCAGGTACTTCAGGAAGGCATCAACGAAGCGGGCGCGATGTCCTCGTGGATTGCCGCGGCGACGTCCTACAGCAACAGCGGCATGCCGATGCTGCCGTTCTACATCTACTACTCGATGTTCGGCTTCCAGCGCGTGGGCGATCTGGCCTGGGCGGCTGGCGACATGCAGGCGCGCGGCTTCATGCTTGGCGGTACCGCCGGGCGTACTACGCTTAACGGTGAAGGTCTGCAGCACCAGGACGGTCACAGCCTGATTCAGGCCTCGACCATTCCCAACTGCCGCAGCTATGATCCGACCTACGCTCACGAAGTCTCGGTCATCGTTCAGGATGGTCTGAAGCGGATGTATTCCGACAAGGAAAACGTCTTCTACTACCTGACCGTGATGAACGAGAATTACGAGCATCCGGCACTGGAAAACGTGCCCGCCGGCGATATCATCAAGGGCATGTACCTGCTGCGCGAAACCAAGGGCAAGAAAGGCAAGGGCCACGTCCAACTGCTGGGCTCCGGCACCATTCTGCGCGAAGTTGAAGCTGCGGCGGAAATGCTCGCCGAAGAGTGGGGCGTGGGCAGCGATATCTGGAGTGCCACCAGCTTTAACGAGCTGCGTCGTGAAGCGCTCGAGATCGATCGTCAGGCGTTCCTCCATCCGGAGGATGAGTCCGGCAAGCCCCACGTTACCGCGTGCCTGGAAGGCCGCGACGGCCCGGCCATCGCCGCGACCGATTACATGAAGCTTTACGCGGATCAGGTGCGCGCTTGGGTACCGACCGACTATCATGTACTCGGCACCGACGGTTACGGTCGTTCCGATACGCGTGAGAAGCTGCGTCACTTCTTCGAGGTGAATCGCTACTTCGTGACCGTCGCTGCGCTGAAAGCGCTGGCTGACCGTGGCGATATCGACCGCAAGGTCGTGGGCGAGGCGCTCAAGAAGTACGACATCGACCCGAACAAAGCCAACCCGCTGACCAGCTGATCCGCTGCCCGGCGGGGGTAAATCCCCCGCCGGCTCGACCCGATTTGGAAGGAGCGCGACCTTGAGTAGCGAAAACATCAAAGTGCCCGACATCGGCGGCGACGATGTCGAAATCATCGAGATTGCGGTGTCGGAAGGCGACGTCATCGAAGCAGAAGATGCGCTGATCACCCTGGAATCCGACAAGGCCAGCATGGATGTGCCCTCGCCGAAAGGCGGCAAGGTGCTCAAAGTGCTGGTGAAGGAAGGCGACACCGTCTCCGAAGGCGACGACATCGTCGAGCTTGAAGTCGAAGGCGGCGAAGACGCCGGCGATGACGAAGCCGAAGAAGCGCCGGCCGAAGACGCGCCGAAGAAAGACAGCGCGCCGAAGCAGGAAGACGCGCCGAAAGAAGAGGCGGCACCGAAGAAAAAAGCGGCCGGTGGCAAGCAGACCGTCGACATTAAAGTGCCGGACATCGGCGATAGCGCCGAGATTATCGAAGTCTCGGTCAGCGAAGGCGACGAGGTCGAAGCCGAAGACGCGCTGATCACCCTGGAGTCCGACAAGGCCTCCATGGACGTGCCCAGCCCGCACACCGGCAAGATTGTCTCGCTCTCCGTCAAGGAAGGTGACAGCGTCTCCGAAGGCGACGTCATCGGCCAGATGGAAGTTGAAGGTGAAGGCGGCGACGCTGAAGCCGAAGAAGCTGATGCTCCGGCAGAAAGCGAAGCGCCCGAGCAGGCAGAGGCGCCGGAAGACGACGATGAAGCTGCCGACGACGGTGAGCCGCAGCGTCAGGAAATCCGCGTGCCGGATATCGGCGACAGCGCTGAAATCATCGAGATTTCGGTAAGCGAAGGCGACGATATCGAAGAAGAAGACGCGCTGATTACGCTGGAATCCGACAAGGCCTCCATGGACGTGCCCAGCCCCTACAAGGGCAAGCTGGTCGAGCTTTCCGTGAAGGAAGGCGACAGCGTCTCCGAAGGCGACGTCATCGGCATCGTCGAGACCGCCGGCGCGAAGAAAAAGTCTGCGCCGAAGAAGCAGGCTGAGCAGAAAAAGCCTGAGCAGAAGTCAGCGCCGAAAAAACAGGCCGAGCAGAAGTCTGCGCCCAGCGCCGACAAGCCGGCCGCTGAGCCGAGTGCTGCCCCGGCCAAGGGCGGCAAGCGCGTACACGCCGGCCCGGCCGTGCGCATGCTCGCCCGCGAGTTTGGCGTGGACCTGGCCCAGGTGCCGCCCAGCGGCCCGAAAGACCGCGTGCTGAAGGAAGACGTTCAGGCGTTTGTCAAAAAGGCGCTTTCCGGTCAGGCACCGGCAGCAGCCGGCCAGGCTCCGGCCACCGGTGGTAGCGGTATTCCGCCGATCCCGGATCAGGACTTCAGCCAGTTCGGCGAAGTGGAAGAGAAGCCCATGGGCCGCCTGATGAAGATGGGCGCCAACAACCTGCACCGCAGCTGGGTCAACCTGCCCCACGTGACGCAGTTTGAAGACGCTGACATCACCGAGCTCGAGGCTTTCCGCAAGTCAATGAAGGCCGAAGCCGAAGCCCAGGGCGCCAAGCTCACGCCGCTGCCGTTCCTCGTCAAGGCGTGCGCCTTTGCGCTCAAGCAGTTCCCGCAGTTCAACGTCAGCCTCAAGAGCGACGGTGAAACCGTGGTATGGAAGAAGTATGTCCATATCGGTATCGCCGTGGATACGCCCGAAGGCCTGATGGTGCCGGTACTGCGTAACGCCGATCAGAAGTCGCTGCTGGAAATCGCCCGCGAAATGGCTGAGCTGGGCAAGAAGGCTCAGTCGAAGAAGCTCAAGCGCGAGGAAATGACCGGCGGTTGCTTCACCATCTCAAGCCTTGGCTCGATTGGCGGTACGGCATTTACGCCTATCGTCAACGCGCCGGAAGTCGCCATCCTTGGCGTTTCCAAGGCGCAGATGAAGCCGGTATGGGACGGCGCTGAGTTCCAGCCGCGCCTGATGATGCCGCTGTCGTTGTCCTACGACCACCGTGCGGTCAACGGCGCGGACGCAGCACGCTTCACGACGTTCCTGTCCAGCGTGCTCACCGACATCCGTCGCCTGCTGCTGTAAGCGGCAAACGGCGTATTGATACGCAAACGGCGCCTGCGGGCGCCGTTTGTGTTTTCAGACGGTGACGATGGGCATCAGACTTTTGGCCTGCCATACGCCTAACAGACAGTTGTGCCGGCGCAGATGCGCCGTTATTGTCGAGGCCCGTTTTTCTCGAGCAGGCTTTTCGAGCGTGCTGCTTCGAACAGTGGTTTTATTCAAGGACTCCTATTATGCGATTAATCTTGTTGGGCGCCCCCGGCGCCGGTAAAGGAACTCAGGCGCAGTTTATTTGCGAACAGTACAAGATCCCCCAGATCTCCACCGGCGACATGCTGCGCGCAGCGATCAAGGACGAAAGCGAGCTGGGCCTCAAGGTCAAGGACATCATGAACAGCGGCGGTCTGGTCTCCGACGACATCATCATTGATCTGGTCAAGGAGCGTATCAGCCAGCCGGACTGCGAAAACGGTTTTCTGTTCGACGGTTTCCCGCGCACCATCCCCCAGGCGGACGCCATGAAGGATGCCGGCGTGAAGCTTGACCACGTGCTGGAAATCGCCGTGGCCGATGACGAAATCGTCGGTCGTCTGGCCGGGCGTCGTGTGCATCCGGCGTCGGGGCGCACCTACCACATCGAACATAATCAGCCCAAAGAGCCGGGCAAGGACGACGTGACCGGGGAAACGCTGATTCAGCGCGAAGACGATCAGGAATCCACGGTGCGCAACCGCCTGGCCGTCTACCATGACCAGACCGCACCGCTGGTGGACTACTACCAGCAGTGGGCCAAGGATGACCCCGAAGCCGCCCCGCAGTACCACCGCGTTGAAGGCGTGGGCAGCGTTGACGACATCACCCGTCAAGTGACCGATGCGCTGGGGAAAAAGGCCGCGTAATGGCGTTGAATCTGCTTGCTCTGGACGCCTCGTCGGGCGCTTGCTCGGCGGCACTGCTGCGCCGTGATGCAGCGGGAGACACCTGTCTTGCCCGCTTTGCCATGACGCCTCGGGAGCATACCCGGCGTTTGCTGCCGATGGTCGATGAGGTCCTCCTTGAGGCCGGCCTGACCCCGAGTGCGCTTGACGCCGTGGCCTTTGGCCGCGGCCCCGGCTCGTTTACCGGCCTGCGCATTGCCGCCGGTGCGGCCCAGGGGTTGGCGTTCGGGCTTGATCGACCGCTGCTGGGTATTTCCACGCTGGAAGCGCTGGCGTTGCAGGCGCATCGCCAGTGGGGCTGTAACCATGTCGCCACGCTGATCGACGCGCGCATGAACGAGGTGTACGCGGGTTTCTGGCGCTGCGTGGACGGTGACATTGAGGCGCTTGCCGACGAGGCGGTACTGGCCCCCGAACGTCTGGCCCTGCCGGGCACGGCCGCCGGCGAGCGCTTTGCCGCTGTGGGGTCCGGGCTTGCGCTCGCTGACGGTTTTGTCCCGGCGTTTGGGGAAAAGCTTGAGGTGCTGGATGCCGCTGGCCCGCTTGAACCTCGGGCCGAGGAAATGGCCTGGCTTGCCGCACGTGACTTTGACGCCGGCTATGGCCAGCCCGCCCATCTCGTGCAGCCGGTGTATTTGCGCAACGAAGTGGCATGGAAGAAGACGGCGGCGCAAAAGCCGGCAGAGCACAAGCCGTCATGAACGCTTGCGGCGTGGCGATTGAATCCATCGCGTTGCCCACTGGGTTGACGCTTGAACGCCGCGCCGAAGGGCTGGTGCTGGCCGGCGATGAAAAACGCTACGGCAAGCCGCTGTACGTGGATTTTGTCGGCGGCAAGGCAGGCCACCGGCGGCGCTTTGGTGGCGGGCGCGGCCAGCTGGTTGCCCGCGCCTGCGGCTTGGCCAAGGGCGTGACGCCAAGCGTGATAGACGCCACAGCCGGGCTTGGCCGCGACAGCTTCGTGCTCGCAGGCCTTGGTGCTTCTGTGCTGCTGGTCGAGCGGGTGCCGGCAATTGCCGCGCTGCTGGCCGACGGTCTTTTACGTGCGGCGAATGACGCCGATACCGCCGAAGTTGCCGCGCGGATGCGCTTGATGCCCGGAGACGCCGTCGCCGAGCTGGGTGCGCTGGTATCAAGGGTCGGCTTTGATCCTCAGGTCGTGCATCTTGATCCGATGTTTCCCCACCGCGAGAAATCCGCACTGGTGAAAAAAGAGATGCGGGTGTTTCGCGAGCTGGCCGGTGATGACGACGATGCCCCCCGGCTGCTGGAAGCCGCGCTTGACGTGGCCTCTCATCGCGTCGTGGTCAAACGTCCGCGCAAGGCGCCGCCCATCGAAGGGCCGTCGGTGGCGCATACGCTGGAGGGCAAAACCAGCCGCTACGATATTTATGTCCATCGCTCGCTGCGCCCCCGGCGCGGCGGCCAGGAGGCTTGAATGCCGGTGTGGCGTGAACACAATCATTTTACGCTGTTGCCCGAGTCGGCAAGCTTTCTGCCGGCGATGTTTGAAGCGTTTGCAAAAGCCGAACGCTACATTCTGGTCGAGCTCTACCTGATGGAGTCCGGGAAGCTGGCCGATCAGGTGATCGATGCGCTGGTAAGTGCCGCCGAGCGGGGTGTGTCGGTATGCCTGCTGCTGGACGGTTTTGGCAGCATGGGGCTTGCCGCTCATGACCGTAAGCGGCTGCAGGACGGTGGCGTGGCGCTGCGCTTTTTCAACCCGCTGGGGTGGCATTCACTGACCCGCAACCTGAGCCGCGACCACCGTAAGATCGTGGTGGTGGATGGTCGCGTGGCCTTTGTCGGCGGGTTTGGCGCGGTGGATGCGTTTCTTGATGCCTGGTATGAAATCGCCGTGCGCGCCGAAGGTCCGGTGGTGGCTGACTGGGAGACGCTGTTCCGGCGGCTGTGGTCTTCGCGCTTTACCCGGGGCGAGCGCACAGGGCAGGCGCCGCGGTTGCCCGAAGCCGCCGTCAACAAGCCCTGTGGCGGCATGCGCGGGCGGGTGATGATGGGGCGCGGGTATCGCTATCAGGCCATTCGCCTATCGCTGCAGTTCCGCGTGGACAGCGCGCAGCGTCGGCTGTGGCTGTGCACGCCGTACTTTGTGCCGACGCTGGCGCTGCGCCGGCGGCTTAAGCGTGCCGCACAACGCGGCGTTGATGTGCGCCTGTTGCTCCCCGGCGGGCAAAACGACCACCTCAGCGTGCGCTACGCCAGCCAGCGTTTTTACACCGCCATGCTCAAGGCTGGTGTGCGTATTTACGAGTTCCGGCCCAGCTTTATTCACGCCAAGTTTGTGCTCGCGGATGACTGGAGCAGCATTGGCTCGTGCAACTTTGACCATTGGAATCTGCACTGGAATCTGGAAGCCAACCAGGAAGTTGACGATGCGCACTTTGCCGCCGAGGTGAACGAGCTGTTCGAGCGTAATTTCGCGGTCAGTGATGAAATGGACGCCCGCCTATGGGCGGCGCGTCCCTGGTATCAGCGTGCCCGCGAGTGGCTGTTCGGCATGCTTGACGGGCTGCTGACGCGACTTAAATAACTTTCGAGCCAACGACTTAGCGGCGTTTTTTGCCCTTGGCCGGCGTTTTCGGCCGAGGCTTGGGTTTGGCGCTGCGGCCGGGCGTTTCCGGCGGCACGCGATAGTGCAGGTACAGGTCGAGCACCAGTTCGGGCAGTTGCCGGGTCAGCGCTTCCAGCCGCTGGGTATCGCCGGCCAGCTCGGCAATGTCCGGCTCGTCGTCAAACAGCCCCGACAGCAGCATGAATGGCAGTAGCAACGTGGCGGCGGCTTCTTCATCGTCGGCAAACCAGGCGCTTTCATCGCTGAACACGCCTTCCATGAAACCGGCACACCAGTCGCCGATGGGCGTTTCTTCGGGCGGCAGGCCATCCAGTACCAGCTCAAACGGCAGCTCGGGAAGCCCGCCCTGTTCCAGCAGCGCGATGGCGTTATCGCGCAGCGCCGTCAGCAGCCCGGTAATTTCCTCGCGTTCGGCGTCATCAAGGTAGTCGGGTTCTCCCTGGAACAGCTCGGCCAGCCACTGCGCGGTGGGCACTTCGCTCGGGGCGACGGCCAGCGCTACCATGAAACCATGGGTCGAGATCAGGTCCAGCGCGTCTTCATCGACTCGGCCGGAATCAAGAAAATCATCCAGCCGCTCCAGTGCCTCATCGCTTAACAGCGGCTCGGGCGGTACGGCATCGGCGCTCTGGCGCTCGGTCGTGGCGTGCTTTGATACAGGACGCTGTGACATGCGAAGCCTCGTTAATTGGCAGTTGAGAATAGTTGGCGCTCAAGCATCGCGGGCGTGGCGACAAAAGGATGCACAAGATGTCCAGTTTACCATCAAATGTGGCCGTGCCTCTGCCCGATTGGCCTGATGAACGGCTGGCCGAGCTGGGCGATACGGCCCTGGAACGCGCTGCGCGTACCCGCGTGACCGAGGCGCTCGAACGTGCCCGAGAGGTCTATCCGGCGCTGCCGGCACCCGGCGTGTGGTTTGACCTGAAAGGCGCCTCGGCCGGACAGGCGCATCTGGGGCGCGGCGGGCTGCGCTTCAATCCGATACTGCTGCGTGAAAATCGCGCGATCTTTTTTGCCGAGGTCATCCCCCATGAAGTGGCGCACTGGCTGGTGTTTCACCTGCAAAACGGGCCACGTCTGAAACCCCATGGGCGCGAGTGGCAAGCCGTCATGCGGGACTTGTTTGCGTTGGCCCCGCAGGTGACCCACCGGCTGGACGTGAGTCGCGCACGGCCGGCGCCGTATCGCTACCGCTGCAGCTGCAGCGAGCATTACTTTACTCCCCAGCGTCATGCTCAACACCGTAAAGGGCGGCGTTATCGTTGTCGACAATGTGCTGATACCTTGGTCTATTGTGGCCCTTGAACTGCTGGTTGAAAAATATAAGTCACTGTTAAATATGTAGAAAATATCAATACCAAGGTCCAGGAGAAACACGGCGGAAGAGGGCGCTATGCTGGTGGGGCCAGGACGCTGATGGTCGCCTGTTGCGCACGGGGGATCTGTCACGACAGTCACGCTGTTGCATATGAGGCACCCATGCACGAACAACAACAAAAGCCCGCGCTTGAACCGCAGCATTCCCGTGTTTATCCGGTACGCAATGATATAGCCGCCAAAGCCTGGGCCGACAAACCCCGGTACGCGGACATGTATCAGCGTTCGATCGACGACCCGGAAGGTTTCTGGGC
>NZ_JAKDUR010000011.1 GCF_030457605.1 Halomonas sp. | reverse complement strand
CGAGCTTGCCCCTATCCTGCCAAACCTCCTCCTCATCAAACGTCAACAGGCCCTAACCCGATGAATAATATAACCTTTCCCTTCACAGCGGTCTAACGCTGAGATCCTGAAAGCCGGACAGTCCGCCAATCAAAGCCGCCGCGCGACACACTGATAATTCGCTTAACCCTCTACCCGACCTTTTCACCTACACTAATCTCTTGTACGGCTTTTCTACGGCGCTGGTAGGCGCGATTACCGTAGCCCCAGCTGCTGAACGGGAGTCTGTTTATGCATAAAGTATCCGAGCCCGGACGGGATACCCGGGCGGCAACCCATGAAGTACGCAACCAGGCGACGCCGCTGGAAAACCACAACCTGTATCGCGGTGACACGGCGCTGATGGAAGCGGTAGCACGCGAGCAGGCCGGCTGGGCGCAAGACGATCTTTGTCGTTATGGCGCGGTTTGCGGTGACCCCGAGGTCATTCAGTGGGGCTTTGAGGCCAACGAACAACTACCGCGTTTTGACAGCCACGACCGCTTTGGCCATCGCGTGGACGAGGTTGTGTATCACCCGTCCTATCACCGCTTGATGGCAATGGCGTTGCGCGAGGGGCTGCACGCTGCGCCCTGGAATGCTCCCGGCCCGGGCGCGCACGTCGCACGGGCGGCGAAATATTATCTGCACAGTCAGGTAGAAGCGGCGCACTGCTGCCCGATTACCATGACGTTTGCCGCGGTGCCTTCGCTACGACTGACGCCGGCAATTGCCGAGCAGTGGCTACCCAAGGTGCTCGCCTGTGACTACAACCCGCGCAACACCAGTGCCGAGCACAAACCGGCCCTGACGCTGGGTATGGGCATGACCGAAAAACAGGGCGGCAGCGATGTGCGCGCCAACACCACGAGTGCCCGCCCGGCGGGTTCCGACGCATTGGGTGCTGCCTATGAACTGGTGGGCCACAAATGGTTTCTGTCCGCGCCCATGTGCGATGCGTTCCTGATGCTGGCGCAAGCGCCCGAGGGGTTAAGCTGCTTTCTGGTGCCGCGCTGGCGCCGCGATGGTGACAGGAACGCCGTGCAGATCCAGCGCCTCAAGGACAAGCTGGGCAACCGCGCCAATGCGTCATCCGAGGTGGAACTGCGCGGTGCCGAGGGCTGGCTTATTGGCGAAGCCGGCCGCGGCGTGCCTGCCATTACCGAAATGGTGGCCATGACGCGGTTTGATTGCATGCTGGGCTCCAGCGCCGCACAGCATCAGGCCGTTATCCAGGCCGTCCACCATGCTCACCAACGCAAGGCCTTTGGCAAGACGCTGATTGAGCAACCCTTGATGCGTAATGTGCTGGCGGATCTGCAGCTGGAAGCGGAAGGGTCGCTAGCACTGACCATGCGCATGGCGCGAGCGCTGGATCACGCCGACAACCCTCACGAAAAGGCGCTGATACGCCTGGGCACGGCCGTGGGCAAATACTGGATCTGCAAGCGCACGCCGGGACATAGCTACGAAGCCATGGAATGCATCGGCGGCAATGGCGTGATCGAGAATTGCATCATGCCGCGGCTGTACCGGGAGGCACCGATCAATGCCATCTGGGAAGGCTCGGGTAACGTGCAGGCGCTGGATGTGCTGCGCGCGCTGGATAAAAACCCGGCAACGCTGGAAGCCTGGTGGCAGGAAATTCAGCCCTGGGCGCAGCCGCATACGCCGTTGAGTCGCGCGGTTGATGCGCTGAAAGAAGCGTTCGCTGATACCCAACAGCGGGAGTTCCGCGCGCGTTATCTGGTGGATCAACTGGCCCTGGTCATGCAGGGCGCTTTATTGCTACGTACGGGCAACGACCGGGTAGCCGAGGCGTTTATCCGCTCGCGACTGGGCAACACAGGCGACCGGCACTACGGCACCTTGCCCACGGGTCTGGCCATTGAGGAATTGCTCCAGCGCGCCGATCCCCGGCCGGATGAGTAGTATGTGTGAACAAGGCCTGTCGCCAGGTCGCGGGACGAAAAGGCGCGCGGGCTCAGGCTAAACCGTTCGCGCCCCTGTGCTAGACTAATCGCCCACTTTTTGACCCTCGGCAGCGGCTTTTATGGACGACGTGACGGCGATTCTCGATCAGCTCAACTCCGCCCAACGTGAGGCGGTGAGCGCTCCCCAAGGCAACCTGCTGGTGCTCGCCGGCGCTGGCTCCGGCAAGACCCGGGTGCTGGTGCACCGCATCGCCTGGCTGATGCAGGCCGAGGGGCTTTCGCCCTATTCGCTGCTGGCGGTGACGTTTACCAACAAGGCTGCCAGGGAAATGCGCACGCGGCTTGAAGCGCTGCTGGGGCTTTCGCTGCGCCACGTCTGGGTGGGTACGTTTCACTCCATCGCCCACCGCCTGCTGCGCACTCACTGGCACGATGCCCGCCTGCCCCAGAACTTCCAGATCATCGACAGTGACGACCAGCTGCGGCTGGTCAAGCGCCTGCTCAAGGATTACAGCATTGATGCCGAGCGCTTTCCGCCGCGTCAGGTGCAGGGGTTTATCAGCGGCTGCAAGGAAGAAGGCCTGCGCCCGGCGCAGGTGGATACCGCCGGCGACGTCTACCTCGGCCAGCTGGTCGAGCTGTACCACTTCTACCAGCTGACCTGCGAACGCGGCGGGCTGGTGGATTTCGGCGAACTGCTGCTGCGAAGCCTTGAGCTACTGCGCGACAATCCGGCGCTTTTGGCCCACTACCGCGAGCGCTTCGGCCACGTGATGGTCGATGAGTTTCAGGACACCAACACCCTGCAGTACGCCTGGCTGAAGCTGATTACCGGCCAGCAAACGCCCACCACCGTGGTGGGCGATGACGACCAGTCGATCTACGGTTGGCGCGGTGCCAAGGTGGAAAACATCAGCCGCTTCGAGGATGAATTCAATCAGGTCAAAACCGTGCGGCTGGAGCAAAACTACCGTTCCACCAGCGCGATTCTCGATGCCGCCAACGCGCTGATCAGCCACAACAGCGAACGCATGGGCAAGAACCTGTGGACCGACGGCGACAAGGGCGAGCCGATCTCGGTATATGCCGGCTTCAACGATCTGGAAGAAGCGCGGTTTATTGTGGATACCATCAAGGAGCGCACCGCGACCGGGCTCAGGCGTCAGGACGTGGCGATTCTTTATCGCTCCAATGCCCAGTCGCGGCTGCTGGAAGAAACCCTGATCCGTCAGGGCGTGCCCTACCGCATTTACGGCGGCCACCGCTTTTATGAGCGGCTTGAAATCAAGAATGCGCTGGCCTATTTGCGCCTGCTGCTCAATCGCGATGACGACGCTTCCCTTGAGCGGGTAATCAACGTGCCCACTCGGGGCATCGGCACGCGCACTGTGGAGATTCTGCGTTTTCGCGCCCGGGACCAGGCCGTCCCGCTGTGGCAGGCGCTCCACGACAGCGTCGCCGACGGCACGCTGAAGGGCCGCGCCGGTAACGCTGTGCAAAAGTTCGCCAATCTGATCGAACAGCTGGATAACGAGGCCGCCGGACTTTCGCTGCACGAAATCATCGAGCACGTCACCGCACTGACCGGGCTGATCGAGCACCACCAGAACGAACGCGGCGAGAAAGGCCAGGCGCGGGTGGAAAACCTCGAAGAGCTGGTCAACGCCGCGCGCGCCTTTACCCAGGGCGACGTGTTTGATGCCCCGGAAGCCGGCGAAGGGCTGGTGGCACTGGAAGCGTTTTTATCCGAAGCGGCGTTAAACGCCGGCGATCATGAAGCCGAGGAGTTTGAAGACAGCGTGCAGTTGATGACGCTGCACTCGGCCAAGGGGCTGGAATTCCCGCTGGTATTCATCGCCGGCGTCGAGGAAGGGCTGTTCCCCCACAAGATGTCGCTGGAGGAGCCCGGCCGCCTCGAAGAAGAGCGCCGGCTGTGTTATGTGGGCGTTACCCGCGCCATGCACAAGCTTTACCTGACCCACGCCGAAACCCGCCGCCTGCACGGCAAGGAAGTCTTCCCCCGGCCGTCGCGGTTTCTGCGCGAACTGCCGCCCGAGTTATTGGAAGAAGTGCGCATGCGCGGGCAGGTGACCCGCCCTGTCACCGCTGCCCGGGGCGGGCTCTCGCAAAACCTGCGCCAGCAAAGCGTGGAAGGCGATGACGATCTCGACCTGCCCAGCCTGCATATTGGTCAGGCCGTAGAGCACCCGGTATTTGGCGAAGGCGTGATTCTCAACGCCGAGGGCGAAGGCGCCCGCGCCCGGGTACAGGTCAGCTTCGAGCACGAAGGCGCCAAATGGCTGGTGCTGGGCTTTGCTAAACTGATTCCGCTGTAGTCATACATTATGCTTTAGCCACCAGCATCTTTTATCCCTTAATACGCTTTACCCATTAACAAAAACCGGAGTCCGCCCATGACCCTGCCACGCCGTCACTTCCTCAAGCATACCCTGACCACCGCCGGCCTTGGCGCAGCCGGTGCTGCCGCAGCGCCGTTTATCTCCACAGCCAGCGCCGATGAGACCATCACCTGGGACATGGTGACGTCCTGGCCGAAAAACTTTCCGGCGCTGGGTACCGGTGCCAACGAATTCGCGCGCCGGGTCGAGGCGCTGTCCAACGGGCGTATGCGCATTCGCGTGCACGGCGCGGGCGAGCTGGTGCCGGCGATGGAAGTATTTGATGCCGTCTCCGCCGGCACCGCGCAGATGGGTCACTCGGCGTCCTACTACTGGCGGGGCAAGGTGCCGGCGGCGCAGTTTTTCACCGCCGTGCCTTTCGGCATGACCGCGCAGGAAACCAACGCCTGGCTTTACTACGGCGGCGGCCAGAAGCTCTGGGACGAAGTCTATCGCGAACACAATCTCAAGCCCTTTGCCGTGGGCAATACCACGACCCAGCCCGCCGGCTGGTTCAAGAAGGAAATCAACTCGCTGGACGACTTGCAGGGCCTGCAGCTGCGCCTGCCAGGCCTTGCCGGCGAGGCCATGAACCGTATCGGCGTGACCACGGTTAACATGCCCGGCAGCGAGATTTTCACCTCGATGCAAACCGGGGCGCTTGACGCCGCCGACTGGGTCAGCCCCTACAACGACCTGGCCTTTGGCCTCCACGAAGTCGCCGACTACTACTACACCAGCGCCTGGAACGAGCCCAGCGCCACGCTCGAAGGCACCGTCAACCTGGAGGCGTGGAATGCCCTGCCCGACGATTTGAAAGCCGTGGTCACCGAGGCCGCACAAGCGTCCAACCTGTCAATGATCAGCGAGTTCACGTTCCGCAATGCACAGGCACTGAAAGCGCTGGTGGACGAGCACGGTATCAAGCTGCGCACCTTCCCCGACGACGTCATGCAGGCGCTTTTCGAGGCGTCCAAAGAGGTGATTGCCGAGCAGGTGGAAAGCGATGCCGCCTCGAAGAAGGTCTACAAGTCCTATCGCGCGTTTCAGCAAACCGTACGCCCGGTCACCGACACCGGTGAGTTTGCCTACCTGAAAGCCCGCGACGGAATAACCAACGCCTGATCGGCGCGGCGCCGGCTCGGAGTTCAACGCACGGCGCGGATACGGCCGTTGTCGTCCAGCGCCACCCGCACAAAGCGCGCCTCGGTGACTTTCAGGCGTTCACTGGGGTGAGCGTGGGGGGGGCGCACCCAGACTTCCACGTCGATCCTGATCGAACTGTGGCCGATATTTCGCACCTGGGTAAATACGCTCACTACCGAGCCGGCGCGCACCGGGCTTAAAAAATCCATCGCCTCGATGGCCACCGCGGCGGTACGCCCGCCGGCCTCGCGTCCGGCAGCCAGCTCGGCGGCCTGATCCATCTGGCTGACCAGCCAGCCGCCGGGGATATCGCCGTAAAGGTTGGTATCCTGGCGCGTCGCCGGCAGTTTCAGCGTAAGCTGCCCACCGGGCGCGGGGATCTCGTCCACGCCACCGGCGTCGAGCTGATTGTCGTCATTTCCCAAAAGAGTCATTTGCCTGTCGCTTCTACCGGTTATTGTTGTGTGCCGCGCATGCGGGTTTGCCTCAGCGCTGACGGCGCTGGCGCTGCAGTTAATCACAGGAGGTTATCCGTTTGAACCGTCACGCCACCCCCCCACGCCTGATAGCGCGTCTTGCCGCGGGTTCTATCGCGCTGGCCATCGCCTTCGCCATTGCTTTCGTCAGTCTCTTTGCCAGTACCTTTTTCACTACCCCGGTGGTAGCGAATACGGCCGAGAATACGACGGTACGCGGCACCCTCGGCGCCGTGGGATCGGATACCATGGCCGGGCTGATGCTGCGCTGGGGCGAGGCGCTGGCACAGCGCCACCCTGACGTGACCCTGCAGTTCCAGGCCGGCGGCTCGGCCAACGCAGCATCAGCGCTGATTGCCGGCACCGCACGGCTGGGGCCCATGTCGCGCCCCATGACCACAGCCGAGAAACAGCGCTTTACGCACCGCTACGGCTATCCGCCGCTGGAGCTCAAGGTCGCAAGGGATGCGCTAGTGGTGGTGGTTCACCGGCACAATCCGCTGCGAGCCCTGACGCGCCGCCAGCTGGACGCCATTTTTTCCACCACGCGCCGCTGCGGCGCGGAACAACCCATTTTACGCTGGAAAGACTTGGCCACCACCCAGGACTGGCCGTTTGGCCGCATTACCCTTCACGGGCGTAACCTGGCCTCCGGCACCCATGCGCTGTTTGAACGGCGCGCCTTGTGCGGCGGCGAGTTCCGCCGTGACATCAGCGTGCACCCGGGCTCGGCGGCCGTCGTCGCGGCGGTGGGGGAATCTCCCGGCGCCATGGGCTACGCGGGCTATCATCATCTGAGCGCGGCCGTACGCAGCCTGAGTCTGTATAACGCCGCGGGCAAGGCCGTGGCACCGTCCCGCGCAGCGATTCAGCACGGTGACTACCCGCTGTCCCGCAGCCTGTATCTCTACGTCAACGCCCCGCCGGACGCCGCGTTGCCACCGGCTGAACAGGCGCTGCTCAGGCTGATTTTCTCGCCCCGCGGTCAGCAGATCGCCCAGGCGGCAGGATTTGTCGCCCTGCCGGAATCCCGGCGGCAACAACAGGATCGCTGGTAAGTGTCATTCAGACGTCACATGACCGCGTTACCCTGTTGTGTCCTGCGTCACCCACGGAGATCTGTTTACCATGATAACAAATCCATTCCGAGATCAGGTTCATGACGGCATCTGACCCATGATATCGCCTTCCAGACTCCGCACCGCCCAGCCGCGACGGCAGTTTCAGGACCGTTTGGCCACCGCCATCATCGTGGTTGGCGCGGTGGCCGTCCTGGCCGCCATTCTGGCCATCGGCATCTTTCTGCTCTGGCACAGCCTGCCGGTGCTGGCCATGCCGCTGCCGAGCATTACGCAAAAACTTACGGTACTGGCCTGGGGCACGCTCAAGGCGGCTCTGTTCACGCTGCTGTTTGCCATTCCCGTAGCGCTGTGTGCAGCAGTTTATACCGCTCTGTACCTGCCGCCCCGGATGCGTCACCGGATCAAACCAGCGCTTGAAATGATGGAAGCGGTACCCGGCGTGGTGGTGGGTTTCATTGCCGGAGTGATTCTTGCGCCCTGGGTGGAGCAACACCTGGCAAGCGCGCTGGCCCTGCTTGTCTGGCCGCCGGCAAGCGCGCTGCTGGCAGGGCTTGTATGGCAGGCGCTGGCACCGCGCCGGCTGCCCTTCAATCAGGCATGGCTATGGTTGATTCCCTGGCTTTTGGCCATGGGCTGGCTTGCGTTATGGGCCGCGCCGCTGTTCGAGCACTATCTGCTCGGCGTTGATCTGCGCTATGTGCTGGAAACCCGACTGGGCGTTGATTACGCCACCCGCAACGCCATGATTGTCGGCATTGCTATGGGCTTTGCCGTGGTGCCGGGCATTTACGCCCTGGCCGACGACGCCCTGTCGGACGTACCGGCCTCACTGATGGAAGGCGCTCAGGCGCTGGGCGCTGATCGCTGGCAAACGCTCTGGCGCGTGGCCTTGCCTGCCGCCGGGCCGGGCATTTTCTCAGCGGTGCTGATCGGTGCCGGCCGCGCCGTCGGCGAAACCATGATCGTGCTGATGGCCAGCAGCAATGCCGCGCTCATCAGTGCCAGCCCGTTTGAAGGCATGCGCACCATTGCCGCCGCGGTGGCCATCGAGTTGCCCGAGGCAGCCCCCATGAGCACCACCTATCACCTGCTGATTTTTGCCGCGCTGGTGCTGTTCCTGTTCACGTTTCTGGTCAATACCCTGGCTGAAGTGGTGCGCCTGCGGCTACGGTCACGGCTATTGCGGCTGGGGGGTGGCGTATGAACAGGAAGGCGGCATGGCACGGGTTATGGCCGTGGCTCTGCGCAGCAAGCGTGGCGCTTTCGCTGTTATTGCTGGGGCTGTTGCTCACGCTGCTGTTAACCCGTGGGCTGGGGCATTTCTGGCCGGCGCCGCTTGAGGCCGTAACGCTCACCTCGGGAGAAACCTTCGCCGGTGAAGTCATACGCGAGGCCGAACTGCCCGATCGCTCAGGCCAGGAACGGCTGTATTTTATCGGCAACCGCGACAACAGCGCGCAGGATTCCCACGGCACGCGCTTTCGCTGGGTCAGCCTTGACACCATCCTCAAGCGAGAAGCCCCGGCACAGCTGGTGCGACTGTCGCGCAGCCCCTGGGGTGACTTTATTGGCCAGCTTGAAGCCTTTGAGCACTCAGGCCAGCGGCTGGAAGACAACGCCGCCTGGCAAGCACTCAGTCAGGCGCTGGCGCAGCCGAAAAACGCCCGCCCGAACGCCCGGCTGACCCTCAGGCCCCTGAATGGCGAGGCCTTTATTCAGCCCCTTGCGGAGGTCTATCGCGCCTCGCGCCCCAACGCCATGAGCTGGCTTTCCAAAGTGCGTTACTGGGCGGACGGCGTGGGGCGGTTTCTCAGCCAGGGGCCGCGCGCGGCCAATACCGGCGGTGGCGTGTGGCCGGCCATTTTCGGCACCGTGGTCATGGTGATCGTGATGTCGGTCATCGTCATGCCGTTTGGCGTGCTGGCGGCGATTTATTTAAACGAGATTGCCCAGCAGCATCGCTTCACCCGGCTGGTACGCATCGGCGTGCGCAATCTGGCCGGCGTGCCCTCCATTGTGTACGGCGTGTTCGGGCTGGGCGCCTTTGTCTACGGCATCGGCGCGACCGTGGATGAATGGTTTTTCAGCGCCAGCCTGCCCTCGCCGACGTTTGGCACCGGCGGCCTGCTGTGGGCCTCGCTGACGCTTTCGCTGCTGACGCTGCCGGTGGTGATTGTGGCCACCGAAGAAGGCCTGGCACGGATTCCCGATGCCCAGCGCGAAGGCGCCGTGGCGCTCGGTGCCACGCGGCTGGAAACCCTGACGCGCGTGGTGCTGCCCATGGCCGCACCGGCCATGCTGACCGCGCTGATTTTGGCGGTGGCCCGGGCCGCCGGCGAAGTCGCACCGCTGATGCTGGTTGGCGTGGCCAAACTGGCCCCCCAGGTGCCGGTCGACGCGACGTTCCCTTACCTGCATCTGGAGCGCAAGTTCATGCACCTGGGCTACCATCTTTTCGATACCGCCTTTCACGGCGACAGCGTGCAGGCCGCGATACCGCTGGTCTACGCCACCGCGCTGCTGCTGGTGCTGATTGTGCTGGTGCTTAACCTGACTGCCATCTTTCTCCGTCATTATCTACGGCGCAAACGCGCCACGACGTAAGCAGGCGACGGTGTAAACGAGGACCGCCCGACATGACGAATGCTGTAACAACGCCGGCGGTGCGCTTTGCCCCGGAACACACCTCGCTGTGTATCGAGGGGCTAAGCCTGGCCTACGCTGGCAAGCCGGCACTGGATGAGCTGACGCTGGACATACCGCGTCACCGCATCACCGCGTTTATCGGCCCGTCGGGATGCGGCAAGTCCACGTTGCTGCGCGCGCTCAATCGGCTCCACGACCTGAATCCGGATGTAACCCGGCAGGGCCGCATTGCCTTTGAGGGAGAAGACATTCACGCCGCGCACACCGACGTGGCAGAGCTTCGGCGACGCATTGGCATGGTGTTTCAGGCCCCCAATCCGTTTCCCATGTCGATTTATGAAAACGTGGCCTTCGGACTACGCCTGCAAAACCGCTTGAAAAAGCGCCAGCGCGACGACGTGATTGAATGGGCGCTACGCTCGGCGGCGCTCTGGGACGAGGTCAAGGACCGCCTGCACACCTCGGCCTGGCAGCTCTCCGGCGGCCAACAGCAGCGGCTGGTGATCGCCCGCACGCTGGCGGTCAAGCCCGACATTCTGCTGCTCGACGAGCCGGCCTCGGCACTTGATCCGATTTCCACGCTCAAGATTGAAGAGCTTATGGGCGATCTGAAACACCAGCTGACGCTGGTGCTGGTCACCCACAACATGCAGCAGGCCGCCCGGGTATCCGATTACACGGCGTTTGTCGACCACGGTCGGCTGATCGAATACGGCACCACCGATGACATTTTCACCAACCCGCGCCTCCGGCGCACCGAAAACTACATTACCGGCCGCATGAACTAGGCGTACAACGACGCGCCCGGCGACGCCCCAAGGAGTGCTCATGGACATTACCCGCGACGTTCACAGTCAGCATATTTCCCGCCAGTTCAATCAGGAGCTGGAGGCGCTGAAAACCCATCTGATGGCCATGGGTGGCCTGGTGGAAAAACAGCTCAAGGAAGCCATCATTGCGCTGGTCGAAGGCGACAGCAAGCTGGCGGCCTACGTGCGCGACAATGACGAAGAAGTCAACGCGCTGCAGCTTCAGCTCGACAACGAATGCACCCGGATACTCGCACGCCGCCAGCCTGCCGCGTCCGATTTGCGTCTGGTGCTGGCGGTCATCCGCGCGACCTCGGATCTGGAGCGTATCGGCGATGAAGCCAGCAAGATCGCGCGCAATGCCATTACCCTGAACGAAAGCAACCAGGCAGTGCGCGGCCTGATCGAGGTGCGCCACATCAGCGATCACGTCCGCCACATGCTGCGCGATGCCCTCACTGCCTTTGCCCGCTTTGATACCCAGCTGGCGGTCAGCGTGGTGCTTGAAGACGAGCTGGTCGACAGCGAATACAGCAGCGCCATGCGCTCACTGGTCACCTTTATGGTGGAAGACGCGCGCTCGCTGTCCTCGGTACTCAACGTGATGTGGATCCTGCGGGCGCTGGAACGAGTGGGCGACCACGCCGACAACCTCGCCGAGCACGTGGTCTATTTGGTCAAGGGCATGGATATTCGCCACAGCGATAACGACCAGCTTGAGCAAATCAACGACGCGAACCGCTAACTGACGGCACAGCGTTTAATGCTTGACCCCTGAGCGTATTCGCCCTGCAATACGCGCTTTACGCCATCGTCACGAGGTCTTGCCATGCTCAATGCGTTTACCGCCATCGCCGAAGGCACACGCTGGGTTTATCGCCCCGGCCTGCGGCGCTACGTGTTTTTGCCCATTATCATCAATCTGGTGGTTTACGTCGCACTGTTAAGCGTGGTGGTCAGCCGCTTTGAAGGCTGGCTGGCGCACTGGATGGGCATGGTACCCGGCTGGCTCGACTGGCTTTCGTGGCTGATCTGGCCGCTGTTCGTGCTCTGCCTGCTGGTGGTGATATTTTTCACCTTTACGCTGGTGACCCAGCTGATCGCCGCACCGCTTTACGGCTTTCTCGCCGCGAAGGTGGAAGTGGTCGCCACCGGCCGCGAACCGCTGGACGACCGCGGGCTGACACGTACCGCAGTGGATGCGTTGGGCCGCGAACTGGTCAAGCTCGGGTATATTCTGCCCCGGGCACTTGCCCTGTTCATACTTAGCTGGATCCCCGGCCTCAACCTGATGGCGCCGGTATTATGGGCGCTGTTTTCCGCCTGGATGATGGCCATCAGCTACCTTGACTATCCCATGGATAACAACAAGGTGAGCTTTGCCGACATGCGCGGCCGACTCAAGCGCCGCTGGTGGCACAGCATGAGCTACGGCGGCGCGGTCACACTGATCACCTGGCTACCGCTGGCCAACCTGTTTCTGATCCCCGGCGCGGTGGCCGGCGCGGTGCTGATGTGGGATACTCACTACCGTACTTTTTCACCCGCCCAAAGGATGTCGTCATGACCTTTCGTTTACTGCCCCTGCTCGCCGCCGGCCTGCTCGCCGCCACGGTCGTTACTACCCCCGCGCTGGCCCACGAAGCCCATCTTGATGATGTGCGCATCGCCCATCCGTTTGCCACCCCAACGCCGCCCGGCGCGCCCAACGGCGGGGCGTATCTGGATATCAGCGTGGATGGCGAAAGCCCGGCGGTGCTGATTGGCGCCAGCTCGCCGGCAAGCGAGAGCGTGGAAATCCACGACATGGACATGAACGACGGCGTGATGCAGATGCGCCCGGTCAAGCAGCTGGAAATCACCCCGGAAAGCCCCGTACGCATGCGCCCGGGCGGCGGCTATCACCTGATGCTGATGCAGCTTGACCAGCCGCTGGCCGAAGGCGACAGCTTCCCGCTGACGCTTGAATTTGCCAAGCGCGGCGAGATCGAAGTTGAAGTATGGATACAAGACGCCGAGGAAGGCAGCAAGGCCGCTGACGGCCACCATCATGCCCATTAACCTGCGCAAACGCCGGCCAGTGAGGATTAGCGGCACAGCCGCGCAGGCGCAAACACGCAGCGAAACAGCGCACCGCCACCGGGGCTTGATTCAATCTCGAGGCTGGCATCGTGGCGCAGCAACACGTGCTTGACGATGGCAAGCCCCAGCCCGGTGCCGCCACTGGCCGTGCTGCGGCTTTTATCCACGCGATAAAAACGCTCGGTCAGGCGCGGAATATGCTCGGGGGCAATGCCTTCGCCGTCGTCTTCCACCTCGATAAAGCCGCCGCTGGTATCGTGGCGCCAGCGCAGCACGAGTTGGCTGCCCTCGGGGGTATAACGCACGGCGTTGAACGCCAGATTGGAGATGGCACTTTGCAGTTCGGCCTCGCTGGCCAAAAGCGCCGGCCGGTCTGATGCGGCGCACTCAACCTCGACCGTGACACGGTGACGGTCGCCGGAAAGCGCGCGCGCCTCTCCGGCAATACGCTCAAGCAGGGCAACCGGCTCCAGCCGCGCGTGGTCCTCCCCGCCCTGATCAATTTCCAGTCTTGAGAGCAGCAGCAGGTCGTTGACCAGATTCTGCATCCGCGAGGTCTGCGCCTGCATCTGCCCGATGCCGCGTCCCAGCCTTGGGGGCAAGGTGTCGGCCAGATCCCCATAGGTTTCCAGATACCCCGCCAGTACCGTCAGCGGCGTGCGCAGCTCGTGGGACACGTTGGCCACAAAGTCGCGCCGCATCTGCTCAAGACGGTGCAGGCGGGTGACATCCCGTGCCATCAGCAGCCGCTCGCCGTCGCCGTAGCGGGTGACCTGATATTCCAGAATGCTACGTTCGTCAATCGGAGACACAAGGGTCAGCGGCTCGGCGTAATCACAGGCAAAAAAGTAGCGCACAAAGCGCGGATCACGCAGCAGGTTGGTCACGTGCTGGCCGCGATCATGAACCGTAACAAGCCCCAGCATGTCAGTCGCGGCGCTGTTCCACCATTCAATGTCACCGTGGCGGTCGAGCATCACCACGCTTTCACGCATGGCTTCGGATGACTGCTGAATCCGCTCCAGCGTGGCCCGCAAACGATTCCGGGTAATGCGCTGTCCTTTCTGGTAGCGATACAGACGATCAAACAGGTCGCCCCAGAGGCCGGGGGCCACGGGAGGCTCGGCCCGGGGGGTGCAGGTCAGCCAGCGATACAGCGCACGCAGCCGATACAGGTGGATACAAAGCGTCACGCCAAGCCCCGCAGCAAGCCCCGGTGCCCAGGCCCCGAGCAGGCCACCAAGCCCCGTGCCCAACGCGGCAAGCCCGACCAGATGCCAGAGTTCACGGCTCCACAAACGCATGCCTAGACCTGCGCGGAAAAGCGATAGCCGGTACCGCGCACGGTCTGAATCAGCGCCTGATGCGGCTGGCCAAGAGCCTTGCGCAGCCGGCGGATATGAACATCCACGGTGCGCTCTTCCACGTAAACATTTCCGCCCCAGACCTGGTCAAGCAGCTGACTGCGGGTATAAACGCGCTCCTGGTGGGTCATGAAAAACTGCAGTAGGCGGTATTCGGTGGGGCCCACTTCAAGGCCTTCACCGTACACGCTGACCCGGTGGCTGACCGGGTCCAGCCGCAGACCGTCAAGCTCGATGGCATCTTCCACGCCCTGAGGCGTGGTACGGCGCAGCACGGCCTTGAGCCGGGCCACCAGCTCCCGGGGCGAGAAAGGCTTGGTGATGTAGTCGTCCGCGCCGGCCTCAAGCCCCTGAATCTTGTTGTCTTCTTCGCTTTTCGCGGTGAGCATGATGATCGGCAACTCGGCGGTGGCGGTATCGCGCTTGAGCCGCCGGGCAAGCTCGATGCCGCTGGCGCCGGGCAGCATCCAGTCAAGCAGCACCAGATCAGGGCGATGATCGACAACCATGGCGTGGGCATCCTGTACGTTGCCGGCTTCAAGCACACGGTAGTCAGCCATTTCCAGCGCCACGGCAATCATGTCGCGAATAGGCGCTTCATCTTCAACGAGCAAAACGGTCTTGGCGGTCATGCAAAACCCTCACGGTGTTAACCAGACGGCGTTTAACGCCGCGATGACAGTGGCATGACGATCTCACCATGTCTTGATGACAGGGGTATGACACCACGCGCCCGTTTCAGCGGCCTATCTCAACACCTCTCTCAATATCCCTCTCAACCTACGGCCGGCCACAGGCCCAGCGCAATACCGGCGAAAACCAGAAGCCCCGACCAGAAGTTGTTCAAAAAGCCCTGAAAGCAGCGCTCGCGGTCACGCTCGCGAATCAGCCATTGCTGATACGCAAAGGTCGCCGCCATGCCGGCAAGCCCCAGCCAGAAAAATCCGCCCGACGCCAGGCGCAGCCCCACCCAGGCCAACAACCCCAGCGCGATCAGCTGAAACACGCCGATCATAAACTTGTCGGCGCGGCCAAACAGCACGGCAGTGGATTTCACCCCGATCTTGAGATCATCGTCGCGGTCGACCATGGCGTACTGGGTGTCGTAGGCCACCGTCCACGCTACGTTGGCGGTAAACAGCAGCCACGCCTCTACCGGCACATGACCCAGCACCGCCCCATAGGCCATGGGAATCGCCCAGGAAAACGCCGCCCCCAGAAAGAACTGCGGCAGATTGGTGTAGCGTTTCATGAACGGATAGATAAACGCCAACACCACGCCGCCAAGAGACAACAGCATAGTAAACAGGTTGGTCATCAGCACCAGAATGAACGCCACCACCACCAGGCCAACGAAGACCCCTTTGGCTTCATCTTCGCTGATGCGGCCGGTGGCCAGCGGGCGCTTTTTCGTGCGCTTGACATGGCCGTCCACGTGGCGGTCGGCGTAATCGTTGACCACACAGCCGGCGGCGCGCATGACGTACACCCCGGCCACAAAAATCAGCAACACCCCGCGCCCGGGCACGCCATCGGCGGCCAGCCACAGCGCCCAGAGCGTCGGCCACATCAGAAGCCAGGTGCCGATGGGGCGGTCGAGTCGGGTCAGATGAAGGAAATCCGCCACCCGCGAAAGCCCCGTGGGCCGCAACAAGGAACGATCCATGCCCTACCTCTTTATAAAAAATATTTCTGGATTGTGTCTGCACAGACCAGGGTTTGTGTGAAAAATCGTCGAGCATAGGCCAGACAAGGCAAAAAACATCGAAAAAGCGCAGTTTACTGTGTGTAAATGAACATTTTGAGCTGGTTTTTAACACCGTATGGGCAAGCGCAGGCATTTTTCGGACAAAGCCTAACGCAACGGCAGACCCAGTTCCTCCGCCATCGCGGGGAGAAAATACTCCTGCACCAGCAGCGCCAGCCGGCCGTGGCGAAACACCGAGCGTCGTCCCCAGAGGCTATTCGTGGCAATGAAGCGCGGTGAATTCGTACTGACCTCCAGCGGGCGGCGGGCAAGCCCCGGCTGGCGAAAAAGCCAGCTGCCCAGCGAACGCTCGCCCAACGCATGCAGGCGTTGCCCCCGCAGGGTGGCAAGCGACGCCACCGAGCGCGCCACCACCCACGGCGTGCCGTCCAGACACAGCGCCACTTCACGCTGCCAGACATAGCGTTGGGCACTTATCCCCAGCGCGCGCGCTTCATCGGCAAACGGGTAGCCCACGCGCTGGCGCAACAGGCGCACGCTAAAACGCCGGGAGCCGCCGGCGGCGATCAGCCTGGCGGTGAGCGAGTCCGTGGAGGCCACCCAGCGCCACCAGTCCGGCGACATCAACGGTCGGGCTGCGGCCACCGGGCGCCAGCGCACCAGCGTCCGGCTTTCCGCCACGTGGTCTTGCAGAGCGCTGTTTTTCATGGCGTTGGTTTCCAAAACGCGGCCTTTCACGAGAGTAACAGGGAGCGCTAGTGTAACATGGGCACATGCATACGCTTTTATACAGACGTCGTGAATAACACCAGGTGATTACATGCCCGTACAACACGCCGATCTGGTCATTATCGGCACCGGCATGGCAGGAGTTGGCCTTGCCCGTGCGCTACGCCGCGAAGGCGACACGCGTTCGCTTGCGCTGATCAGCCAGGACGCCGGCGAGGCCTACAGCAAACCGCTGCTTTCCACCGGCTTTGCCAAACGTCTTCCCCCGGAGAGGCTCGTCCAGCAGGATACTACCGCGCTTGCCGACGAGCTTGACGCTACGCTATGGCCCCACACCGCAGTCACTGCCATCGACCCCGACGCACGCCAGTTGACGCTTGAAACGCGCGACGCCCGGGGCGCATACACGCTGAGCTTCAACGACCTGGTGCTGGCTACCGGGGCCGCGCCGCGCCTGCCCTTTTCGCTCCCGGCTGATGTCGCGCCACGCTGCTTTAGCGTCAACGATCTTGATGACTATCGGCGCTTTTACTCAGCCCTGGGCAAGCACCCTGCTCGGGTCGCGGTGATCGGCGCGGGGCTTGTCGGCTGCGAGTTCGCCAATGATCTGCACGCCGGCGGCCATCAAATCAGCCTGATTGCCCCGGAAGCCACCCCACTACCCCTGCTGCTGCCCGAGCCGCTGGGTGAAGCGCTGGGCGAGGCCTTTGGCGCCGCCGGCATTGCGCTGGCGCTTGGCCGCACGCCCGAGCACATCGGTATTGATGCCGAGGACAATCTCGCCCTGAAACTCGATAACGGCGACATCCTGCACGCCGACGTTGCCCTGCTGGCTACCGGTCTCGCGCCGCGCACCGCCCTTGCCGAGGCCTGCGGGCTTGAGGTGAGCGCCAGCGGCATCAGCGTAGACCGCACCCTTGCCACCTCGCACCCCCATATTTATGCGCTGGGCGACGCGGCCTGCATCGACGGCATCAACGCCATGTACGTACAGCCGCTACAGGCAAGCGCGAAAGCACTGGCCAAAACCCTGTGCAACGCGCCCACCCCGGTACGCTTTGGCGCCTGGCCGGTGGTGGTCAAAACACCGCTATTGCCGGTCGTCGCCTACCCGCCGCTTGACCCCGCCGCCCGCTGGCGGATTGAGGCCGACGGCAGCGACATCAGTGCCCTGGCAGAAGACAAAAACGGTCGTTTGCTTGGTTTTGCGTTGACAGGCGGCTGCGTGAAAAGGAAAGTGGAGCTTTCCAGAGCGGCACCGGCGCTGCTAGGCTGATTTGGCCGCATGCATCCCGGCCATGTGCTGACGCAACACACCGGCTTGCATCCGTATTTGACCAACGACGCCGGCTACCAGCTTCGGCGTCGTATTATTAACTACAAGGGAGTCTTCATTATGCGCAAACCCGAACTGGCTGCGGCCATCGCCGAAAGCGCCGACCTGTCCAAGGACAAGGCCGGCCAGGTTCTCAACGTGATTCTGGATGAAATTACCCATAGCGTCGCCAAGGGCGACGACGTGGCGCTGATCGGTTTTGGCACCTTTACCGTTCGCGAACGCGCCGCGCGCACCGGCAAGAACCCGCAGACCGGCGAGCCGCTGCAGATTCCGGCCAGCAAAAACGTGGCCTTCAAGCCGGGTAAAGCGCTCAAGGACGCGGTTTCCTGATGAAACTCAGGCTTGCGCTGTGGTTTCTGGGCGTACTGCTCAAACGCGCGCTGCGTCGCAAGCCGCGCTTTGGCGAGCAGCTACAGCGCATGCACGCCATGGACTTCGGGATTGCTACCGAGGATCTCTCCATTGCCCGCTACTATCGCATGTCGCCGGAAGGCATCCAGACGGGCAAGGGCCTGCCTACCGACCTTGACCTGGAGCTGCGTTTTGCCGACGCAGACGCCGCCTTGGCCGTGCTGAAAAAACCCACGTCCAAAGCGTTTCTCGACGGCATGATGCAGGACAAGGTGCGTCTGGTCGGCGATTCCGCCGATATGACGCGGCTGCAGCAGTTGCTCAAACATCTGTAGCGGCTCGACCGTGCAGGATATTCGAGCGGCTGATGACAAGCCCGCCGGTACGCATTTTACGCATAACGCTCCGTGGCATTAGGCGTAGAATGCTGACCTGTCGGGCTTTTTAGCCGGGCGCTCTGTCCGGTTTACGCTTTGCTGCTGGCTATCGCTCCCCATGACGCATCCCCTCCGCCGCCTCTGGACACTCAACGCCTTCGCCGACAGCCTGCGCGTATGTATCGCCCTGAGCGCTGCGCTGGCAATCAGCCTATTGCTGGGCCGCATTGGTCTGGTCATCCCTCTGTTTCTGGGCATTATTGCCTGCGCATTGGCCGACACCGACGACGACTGGCAGGGGCGACTGCAGGCACTTTGCGTCACCCTGGGCTGCTTTGTGCTGGCCTCCACGGTGGTGCAGTGGCTGTACCCCTGGCCGTGGCTATTTGCCCCGGGGCTGTTTGCCTTTACCTTCGGCATGATCATGCTCGGCGCGATCGGCCAACGCTACGCCACCACCGCGCTGGGCACGCTGATTCTGGCGTTGTACGCCATGCTCAACCGCGAGCAGCACGGCGACGCGGCGGCCGCTCAGCAGCTGCTGCTGATTGCCGGCGCGGCCGGCTACGGGCTGATTTCGGTGATCTGGAGTGCGCTGTTCGCGCGTCAGCCGCTCAAGCAAAGCCTGGCCCGGCTGTACAAGGCGCTGGGCAAGCTGCTGATGCTCAAGGCCGCGCTGTTCGAGCCGATACGCGGCGCGGACATCGACGCCCGCCGGCTGGCCTTTGCGCACCGCAACGCCGAGGTGCTGGCCGCCTTCCAGCAGACCAAGGAAATGCTCTTTCGCCGCCTTGAAGGCCGCCACCACGCGCCCAGGATCAATCGCTACCTGCGGCTTTACTTCATTGCCCAGGATATTCACGAGCGCGCCTGCTCTACCCACTACCCTTACGACGCGCTGATCCGGGCGTTTTTCCACCACGACGTGCTGTTTCGCTGCCAGCGATTACTCGATCAGCAGGGGCTGGCCTGCCGCCGGCTGGCCAAGTCGCTGCTGCTCAACCGGGCGTTTGATCACCACCAGAGCGAGCAGGCACTGACCGATCTGCGCGCCTCGATTGTCAGCCTTTCCGAGCGTGGCCGGCAAGAATGGCAGCCGCTGTTGCCGCCGCTTAACGCCCTGACCGACAACCTTGCTGCGCTGGAAGCCCGGCTGGCTGATGCGCATAACCCCGAGGCGCTCACCGACAGCCAGCTCCATGACCGCTCGCCGGCCACGCTGAAGGATGCCTGGCAGCGCGTGCAGCAAAGCCTGACACCGGCTTCGCCCACGTTCCGCCACGCCGTGCGGCTGGCCGCCGCGCTGACGGCGGGCTACGCGCTGGTGCAGTGGCTCGACCCGACCCAGGGCGTGTGGGTATTGCTGACCACGCTGTTTGTCTGCCGGCCCAACTTTGCTGCCACGCGACGGTTTCTCTACCGGCGAGTGGCAGGCACCGTGGCCGGGCTGGTGGCCGGCTGGGCGCTGATTAGCCTGTTTCCATCGCCCGGCATTCAAAGCCTGATTGCGGTGGCTGCCGGAGTAGCATTTTTTGCCAGCCGCGAACGCTACTACCTGCTGGCAACCGCCGCCATCACGCTGCTGGTGCTGTGCAGTTTCAATCAGGTGGGCGACGGCTTTGACCTGATCTGGCCGCGCCTGCTGGATACCCTGCTGGGGGTGCTGATCGCCGCGCTGGCGGTGCGCTTTGTGCTGCCCGACTGGCAGCGCCGGCGGGTGTACGTGGAAGCCGCCGCGCTTTTGGACAGCCAGCGCCGTTATCTGACGGCGATTATTCGCCAGTACGCGGTGGGCAAGCAGGATGATCTGGCCTATCGTCTGGCGCGGCGCAATGCCCACAGCGCCGATACGGCGTTCTCTACCCTGCTGGGTGATATGCGTAACGAACCGGGCCATAAGCGCGACGCCGAGGCAGGCATGCGGTTCTGGCTGCTGGCCAATGCCCTGTTAAGCCACCTTTCTGCGCTGGGTGCCCACCGCGAGCCGCTGGCTGAACACGCCGCACTGGTGCCCCTGGCCGAGCAGCTGGGCGAACGCCTGGAAGAACTGGGCAATGCCCTTGCCGCACGCCAGCAGGCACCTTCGCTGCCGCCCTCGCCCTTGATCGACACGGCCCGGTTTGAGCACACCGACGCCGCCACCCTGCGCATGGTCAGCCAGCTTGAGCTGATCGCCGAACAACTGCCGCCGCTGGGCGACGCCGCCAACCGGCTGGTGGCCGACTAGCACTGCCCGCATGCGCTGCAAAAAAGGCGCTTACACCTGCCCGTAGCGCCCGGCGGCGTCGCCCAGCCAGCGTCGGATCAGCACCGCGGCGGCGGCGGAGTCGCCTTCCAGCGCCCGCGCCAGCGCGCTGACGCTGTCCAGCAGGTCAGCGTCGCGCTCAAGATCGGCGATTTTCATCTGCGCCAGCCCGGTCTGGCGGGTGCCCAGCACTTCGCCCGGCCCGCGCAGCTCCAGATCCTTCTCGGCGATGCGAAAGCCGTCACTGGTCTCGCGCATCACGCCCAGCCGCTGGCGGGAGCCTTTGGACAGCGGCGGGTGGTAGAGCAGTACGCAGAAACTTTCCGTGCTGCCGCGACCGACCCGGCCACGCAGCTGATGCAGCTGGGAAAGCCCCAGCCGTTCGGGGTTTTCAATCACCATCAGGCTGGCGTTGGGTACGTCGACGCCCACTTCGATCACCGTGGTGGCCACCAGCAGGTCCAGCCCACCCTCCTTGAACGCAGCCATGACCTCGGCCTTTTCGGCGGCTTTCATGCGCCCGTGAACCAGCCCGATGGCAAGCTGGGGCAGCGCCTCGGTCAGCTCAGCGCTGGTCACCTCGGCGGCCTGGCATTGCAGCGCCTCGGACTCCTCGATCAGTGTGCACACCCAATACGCCTGACGGCCCTCGCCGCAGGCCCGTTCGATGCGCTGCACCACTTCGGGGCGGCGCTCGTCGGACACCACCACGGTCTTGACCGGCGTGCGTCCAGGCGGCAGTTCGTCGATCAGCGAAACGTCAAGATCGGCATAGGCGCTCATGGCCAGGGTGCGGGGAATCGGCGTGGCGGTCATGATCAGCTGGTGCGGCGTCAGTCCGCCGGCTTCGCCCTTTTCCCGCAGCGCCAGACGCTGGTGGACGCCGAAGCGGTGCTGCTCGTCGATAACCGCAAGCCCCAGCCGCTGAAAATGTACATCGTCCTGAAACAGCGCGTGAGTACCCACCACCATGCGCGCGCGGCCGTCGGCAATCGCGGCCTTGGCGTCAAGGCGCGCCTTGCCCTTGAGCTTGCCGGCAAGCCACGCTACCTCGATCCCCAGCGGCTCGAACCACGCCTTGAACGAGCGGTAATGCTGCTCGGCGAGTATCTCCGTGGGCGCCATGATCGCCGCCTGACAGTTGCTTTCCAGCGCGGCCAGCGCGGCCATTGCCGCCACCACCGTTTTGCCCGAACCCACATCGCCCTGCACCAGCCGCAGCATCGGCGCGGGGCGCGCCAGATCGAGGATGATCTCCTCCAGCACGCGCTGCTGGGCGCCGGTCAGGGCAAAGGGCAGCTGGGTGAGAAATCGCGCCTGGAGTCCGCGCCCGTCAGCCAGCTCCGGCGCGCCGTCCTGCTGAATGCGCTGGCGTACTTCGCGCAGGCTCAGCCGGTGGGCCAAAAGCTCCTCCAGCGCCAATCGCCGGGTGGCCGGATGCCGGCCGGCCCCCAGCTGCTCGATATCCGTGTCCGGCGGCGGCCGGTGCAAAAGCGCCAGGCTTGCATGCAAGCCTGGCAGGCCAAAGCGCTGGCGCAGAGCATCCGACAATACTTCGGGCAGCGCTTCGGGCTCACGTTCCAGCAATCCCAGCGCCTGCTGCACCAGTGCGCGAAAACGCAGCTGGTTCAACCCTTCGGTGGTCGGGTAAATCGGCGTGAAGTGCTCGTCTACCGGTGTGCCTGATCCGCTCAGGTGGTACTCGGGATGATACAATTCAAGCCCGGTAGCGCCGGCGCGGGCTTCGCCAAAAGCGCGCACACGGGCGCCCACGTGCAGCTGTTGCTGCTGGGCGGGGGCGAAGTGAAAAAAGCGCAGGCTGACAATCCCGCTGGCGTCGCGCAGGCGCACCAGCAGACTGCGCCGGCGGCCTTTGACCACGTCGTTGGCGGTGACTTCACCTTCGATCACCGCTTCCTGACCGGCGCGCAGCGTGCCCATGGGGGTCAGCCGGGTGCGGTCCTGGTAGCGCAGCGGCAGGTGGAACAGCAAATCGCTGACCCGCTCGATGGAAAGCCGCCCAAACTTGATGGCCAGCGCCTCACCGACGCCCTTGAGTGCCGTCACCGGTGCATCAAGCGTACTCATGCCACCTCGACGGCGCCGTTGACCGGCTGGCGGCAGCGCTCGGCGGCGCGAATCAGCGCTTCAATGGCCCGGGGCCGGGGAAAGCTCGCCCGCCAGGCAATGGCGACCGTACGCGAGGGCGCCGGCGACACGAACGGCCGGCTGATCAACATCGAGTTTCCCTGGGTTTCCTGGCCCAGCGCCGACTGCGGCAGCACGGTAATACCCAGTTTCGAGGCAACCATGTGGCGAATGGTTTCCAGCGAGCCGCCTTCGGCAATCAGGGTATTGTTGGGGCTGGCGAGTTTGCGGCTGATGGCCGGGCAGGCTTCGAGAATCTGGTTGCGGAAACAGTGGCCTTCGCCCAGCAGCAAAAGGCGCTCTCCAAGCAGGTCTTCCTTGTGGATGGCCTCACGCTCGGCCCAGCGGTGGCCCGCGGGCAGCAGCACTTCAAAGCGCTCTTCATAAATCGGCTTGGTCAGCACATCGGTTTCGGTGAACGGCAGCGCGACGATAATCACGTCCAGCTCGCCGCTTCTCAGCTTGCTGCGCAACGTACCGGTCAGGCCTTCTTCAATGTACAGCGGCATCTGGGGTGCTGCGCCGGTGATCTCGGGAATAAGGTGCGGAAACAGGTAGGGCCCGATGGTATAGATCGCGCCGATGCGCAGCGGAGTGGCCAGCTGGTCCTTGCCCTCGCTTGCCATGGCATAAATCATGCTGCTCTGTTCCAGCACACGCTGGGCCTGGGCGACAATTTTCTCGCCCAGCGGCGTCACCTGGACGGTAGACCTGGAGCGTTCGAACAACGGCACGGCCAGCTCTTCTTCAAGCTTTTTGACCGCGACCGAAAGCGTCGGCTGAGACACGTGGCAGCGCTCGGCGGCGCGGCCGAAATGACGTTCCTGGGCAAGGGTTACGATATAGCGGAGTTCTGTTAGAGTCATAGCGGCGCCCGTGGCATCCTCCCGTGATAAGCGTGCTGACGATGTCGCTGGCATGCTGGCCGACCCATCGTCAGGTAACAGGCACTAGATAACAGGCATTCTAGAGGAGTGGTGCTCTGGCTGATAGGGACGGTTTATCAACCGGGAGTACTTCTTGAAAGTGCACGTCCAACAGGAGTCGACAAGGTGAAACCAAGTGTACTGATTATTGGCTGTGGCGATATCGGCATCACGCTGGGGCGTGAGCTGCTGGCCGAGGGGCATTCCGTTACCGGCGTGCGCCGCCATGCCGATGCCCTTGCCGGCACCGGCATTACGCCGTTGGCGCTGGATTTGAACACCCTTGACGACCAGGGCGCTGACGCGCTGCCCGAAGCGGACTACGTCATTTACACCGTCAGCGCCGACCGCTTTGAAGAAAGCGCCTACCAAAGTGCCTACCCTGACGGCCTGAAGCGCGTGCTGGGCGTGCTTGCGCAGCATAAAACGCCGCCCAAACGGGTATTTTTCGTTTCCTCAACCAGCGTGTACGGCCAGCAGGAAGGCGAAATCATCAACGAGCAGAGCCCCGCCAGCGCCCAGAGTTTTTCCGGCCTGCTGATGCGCGAGGCCGAGCAGGCACTGCTGGATCACGAGCTACCCGGCACCGTGGTGCGTTTCTCGGGCATTTACGGCCCCGGACGCGACCGCCTGATTCGTCAGGTGGCCGAAGGCCGCGTGGCCGCCATCACCCCCGAGATTTATTCCAACCGCATCCACCGCAACGACTGCACCGGGATTCTGCATCACCTGATCAAGCGTCAGGAACGCGGCGATACGCTGGAGCCGCTCTATTTGGGCAGCGACGGTGAGCCCGCCACGCTCCACGCGGTGATGAGCTGGCTTGCCGGCCAGCTCAAGGTGGAAGCCACCGAGACCATGCAGTCACCGCTGCGCCGACGCGCCAGCAAACGCTGCGACAACGGCCGGGTTGTGGCCAGCGGCTACGTTTTCCAGTATCCGAGTTTTCGCGAAGGCTACGCCCAGGTACTCAGGGAAGGCGGTTTTCTGACTCCGGCACAGGCCTGACAGGCAGGCCCGGTTTTTACCGGGCCTGCCTCCTTCGGCGCTTAGTCGCCCAGCACCATCACCGCTTCAGCCTCGACCTGCGCGCCCTTGGGCAGCGCTTTCACGCCGACCGCAGCGCGAGCGGGAAACGGCGCGGTGAAAAACTCCTCCATCACGGCATTAACGGTGGCAAAGTGCTCAAGCTCGACCAGGTACAGGTTGAGCTTGACGATATCGCCAAGGCTGCCGGCGGCTTCTTCACACACCGCCTTGAGATTGGTAAATACCTGGCGCGTCTGGGCTTCCACGTCGCCGTCCACCAGCGTCATGGTGGCCGGGTCCAGCGGGATCTGGCCAGACATGTAGACGGTATTGCCCGCCTTGATGGCCTGGGAATACGGGCCGATAGCGGCCGGGGCCTTCTGGGTATTGATTACTGCCTTGTTGCTCATGTGAACCGGTCTCCTGGGGTAAGTGCATTACCGGAAATGGCGTAACGCCCGGTGGCGACGCCGCGAGAAAGGAAAAGTCGCAAGATGCCGGGCTACTGGCCCAGTCGGTAGATTTTTTCCACGCTGTGCAGGTTACGGAGGCGCTTGATGATCCGCGCCAAATGCACGCGGCCCTTCACCGACAGTGTCAGGTTGACCGACGACAGTCGGGCATCGCGCTCTTCGATGCCGATCCGCTCGATGTTGGCATCGGCATCGGTCACCAGGCCGGCAAGCTCGGCCACCAGGCCACGATGGCTTTCGATCTCGATGCGTAGTGCCACGGGAAAGTCTTCGTCGATGCTGTCTGACCATTCAAGCGTGAACAGCTTATCGGGATTGTTCTTGTCGGTGAGGTTTTTGCATTCGGCGCGGTGCACCACCAGCCCCTTGCCGGCAGAAAGGTGGCCCACCACGGCGTCGCCAGGCAACGGGTGGCAACAGCGGGCAAAATTGGTCACCATGCCTTCGCTGCCGCTGATCACCACCGGCTGCTGGCTTTTCGCCTCACCGCCGCTGGGCAGGCTTTGCCCGTCGATCAGGTCGATCAGATGGCACGCCACCACGTAGGCCATGTGCCGGCCAAGCCCGATGGATTCCAGCAGGGTGTCCTGATCGTCCATATCCAGCTGGTCAAGCGCGCGTTGAACCACCTCGGCGTCAAGCTCTTCAACGCTTGTTTCAAACACCGACAGTGCCTTGTTCAACAGACGGCGTCCCAGTTGCATGGCCTCTTTCTGCTGCTGGTATTTTAGCGCGTGGCGAATAGCCGAGCGCGCCTTGGCCGTGGCGACGAAGTTGAGCCAGGCCACGTTGGGGCGCGCCGCCGGTGCGGTGATGATATCCAGCGTCTGGCCGCTTTCGAGCCACGTGGAAAGCGGGGCCAGCTGGCGATCAATGCGGCAGGCAATACAGCTGTTGCCGATATCGGTGTGCACGCTATAGGCAAAGTCGATCACCGTGGCGCCCTGAGGCAGCTCCATGATGTCGCCCTTGGGCGTGAACACGTAGATATCATCGGGGAAAAGATCGTTCTTGACGTGCTCGATAAACTCCAGCGAATCGCCCGCGTGGCGCTGCATCTCCAGCAGCCCCTTGACCCAGGCACGGGCACGGGCACGGCTGCCCTCGGCAATCGGGTGCTCGGTCTGGCCGGCCTTGTAAAGCCAGTGGGCGGCAATGCCGTTGTTGGCCATGGCTTCCATCTCGCGGGTGCGGATCTGCACTTCGATGGGCATGCCCCGGGGGCCGAAAAGCGTGGTATGCAAGCTCTGGTAGCCGTTGGCCTTGGGTATCGCGATGTAGTCCTTGAAGCGCCCGGGTACCGGCTTGTAGAGGTTGTGCACCACGCCCAGGATGCGATAGCAGCTGGCGACGTCGTCGGTGACGATGCGAAAGCCGAACACGTCCATGATCTCGACGAACGACTTGCGCTGATCGCGCATCTTGCGGTAGATCGACAGCAGATGCTTTTGCCGTCCCATCGCCGTGCCGTTAAGTCCGTCTTCGTCCAGGCTCTGCTGCAGCGTGGTCTGCACCTGGCGCATGGCGCTGCGTCGGTTGCCGCTAGCACTGACCACGGCGCGCTTGATGCGCTCGGCACGCATCGGATGGATCGCCTGAAACGACAGGTCTTCAAGCTCGATACGGATGGTGTTGATACCCAGACGGCCGGCCACCCGAGCGTAGATTTCCAGGGTTTCCCGGGCGATGCGGCGCTTCTTGTCCGGGCGCAGCGCCCCCAGAGTGCGCATGTTGTGCAGCCGGTCGGCGAGTTTGACGATGATCACGCGGATATCCCGGGACATCGCCAGCACCATCTTCTGGAAGTTCTCCGCCTGGGCCACGGCCTTGTCTTCAAAGGCGATCTGGGTCAGCTTGGAGACGCCGTCGACCAGTTCGGCCACGGGCTTGCCAAACTGGGTTTCCAGAGCGGGCTTGTCGACGCTGGTGTCTTCTATGACGTCGTGCAGCATGGCGGCCATCAGGCTCTGATGGTCCATGTGCATGTTGGCCAGAATATTGGCTACCGCCAGCGGGTGGGTAACATAGGCTTCGCCGGAGCGGCGGCGCTGGCCGTCGTGGGACTGTTCGGCGTAGTAAAAGGCGCGTTTGACCTGCTGAATCTCATCCGGAGGAAGATAGCCGCCAAGTCGATCCGCCAGGTCATCAATGGTAAACATTCACCGCGCCTCTGTTGAGTGTCAGGAGTTGCTGACCGCTTTAGTCGTCGGCAGGCACGCCAGCATCCATCGGGCGCGGGCGTACCGCCGCCTCGACCGGCTCATCCAGTACGCTGCGATCCACCAGGCCGGCGGCAATTTCGCGCAGCGCCATAACGGTGGGCTTGTCGTTTTCCCAGGCTAGCTGGGAATCGCGGGAGCCGCGGGCGAGCTGGCGCGAGCGCTGGCTGGAAATCATCACCAGCTGAAAGCGGTTTTCTACGTTGTCCAGACAATCTTCGACGGTAACACGAGCCATGAGCGTCTTCCTGTAAAATGATGGCAACACCGGATTGATGCCTGCATCAGCCCGGTGGGTAACAAGGGGATAACCACGTTTTGCCGGAAACCTGGTTGGAACCGGCTAGACTACTCGACGCCGGTCTGCCGTGACAAGAGCATCATTTACGATAACAGCGCTTCCAGCAACGGCGCATGACGCTCGCGGATAATCGGCGCGGTAAGCCGGCGGCTGAGAACCAGCGAGCGCAGTTCTTCAAGGGCGGTAGTGAAGTCATCGTTGATCACGATGTAATCGTATTCGTCATGGTGCGACATCTCGCTGACCGCATCCTGCATGCGCCGCTCGATCACTGCATGAGCATCGGTGCCGCGCCCCGCCAGGCGGCGCTCAAGCTCTTCGCGCGAGGGCGGCAGGATGAAAATCGATACCGCCTCGGGCATTTGTTTGCGCACCTGCTGCGCGCCCTGCCAGTCAATTTCCAGGATCACGTCCTGGCAGGCTTCCAGCCGCGCCTGTACCGCAATCTTCGACGTGCCGTAATAGTTGTCGAACACGCGGGCATATTCAAAAAATTCGCCGCGCTCCACCATCGCCTCGAATTCGGCGGTTTGGGTGAAGTGGTAATTGACGCCGTCTACCTCGCCTTCCCGGCGTGCGCGCGTGGTGTGCGAGACGGACACCTGAATACCGCTCAGGTTTTCGATCAGCTCGCGCACCAGGCTGGTTTTACCGGCTCCGGACGGAGCAGACACAACAAAAAGCGTACCCTGGGACATGACGCGCTTCCCTATCTTGGCGACGAAAAAGGTAAATAAAACAACATGACTCGATCACAACCGGTACGAAACGGGTGCGATGGACTAACGCGATAACCGGAGAATTATCGCATACCCACGACAGGGACTGTAGAGGCAGTTTCAACCGCTGACACACCGCCTAGCCGGCAGTAACAATGCGCCCCCGCTTTTCCAGCCACCGGGCCAACGCAAACAGCAAAAGCCCGCAAAGCGCCAGCCCGGTGCCCACCAGGCCAGTGCTCGACCAGCCCAGTTCCGCGCTGATGGCAAGCCCGGCAAGCCACGCGCCCAGCGCGTTGGCGCCGTTAAACGCCGCGTGATTGAGCGATGCCGCCATGGTCTGGGCGTCTTCCGCCACGTCCATCAGCCGGGTTTGCAGCGCCGGGGCAAGCGCGATACTGGTACCCACCAGCGCCACCGAGAAAAGCCCCGTCCAGATATTGCCGGCGGCAAAATAAAACAGCCCCTGAATCACCGCGCACCACACCAGTATCGAGGGGATCGCGCGCATCAGGTTTTTATCCGCGGCGCGTCCGCCCACCAGATTGCCCGCAAGCGTACCCAGCCCGAACACCACCAGCACCAGCGGCCCCAGCGCTTCGCTCATGCCTGCCTGATGGGTGAGTGTAGGCATCACGTAGCTGAAAATCGCGAACATGCCGCCACAGCCAAAGCAGGCCACTGCCAGCGTCATCAGCACTCGCTGTTTGAACAATGCCGACAGTTCGCGCAGCGGGCTGGCCAGCGCATCCACCGGCTGCACCGGCACCCAGAGACGAATGCACAACGCCGTGAGCAGTGCGTTCACCCCGACAGCAGCAAAGGCGACTTGCCAGCCAAACTGGTTGCCCGCCCAGGTGCCCAGCGGCGCGCCAATCAAAATCGCCACCGTCAGCCCCAGCATCACCCGCGAGACCGCCCGGGCACGCTGATCCACGGGCACAGCGCCGGCCGCCACCAGCGCGGCCACACCAAAATAGGCGCCGTGGGGTAGCCCGGCGAGAAAACGCAGCCCGACAAAAGAGGTAAATCCCGGCGCCATGGCACTGGCTACGTTGCCCACTGCAAACATCAGCATCAGCGCAATCAAAAGCCCGCGCCTGGGCACTCTGGCAGCCAGCGAGGCAATCAGCGGCGCCCCCACAACCACTCCAAGCGCGTAGCTGCTGATGGCATAACCCGCCTGCGGTACCGTGACCGCCAGGTCGTCAGCCACCCGGTTCATCAGCCCCATGATCACAAACTCGCTGGTGCCGATGCCAAACCCGCCCAGTGCCAATGAAAATTCCGCCAGCCGCGGATGACGCGCTTGCCCGGGCGTTGACTGCTGCATGATGACTCCTGAACGATGGGGATAATGACGATTAGGATTTGTCCGAAAAGTCGTCGAGCGCAGGTCAGGCAAGGCAAAAAACAGCGAAAAAGCGCAGTTTACAGCGTGTAAATGAGCATTTTGAGCTGGTTTTTAACATAGCATGGGCAAGCGCAGGCACTTTTCGGACAAAGCCTAGCAAACGAAGGAAAATACCATGCTCCAGGACACACTGGAAAACGCCCTGCAGGAACTCGCCGAGCAGGACGCCGACGTCGCCCGCCTCCTGCCACAGATCGGCCCACCCGAGCCACGCCAGCGTGACAAGGGCTTTGCCACGCTATTTGCCACCATCGCCAGCCAGCAGATATCAACAGATGCCGCCCGGGCCATCATGGGCCGCATCCACACGCAGTTGCCCACGCTCAACGCGAACACCGTTGCCGCCATCGACGGCCAGGCGTTGCGCGATGCGGGACTTTCATGGCGCAAGGTGGAATATGCCAAGGGCCTGGCCGACGCCGAGCTTTCCGGCAGCTTCAACGCCGACGCGCTGGAGGCCATGAACGATGCCGACGCCATCGCCGCGATTACCGCCCTGCGCGGGTTTGGTCGCTGGAGCGCGGAAATTTACCTGATGTTTTCGCTCGGGCGCGGCGATATCTTTCCTGCCGACGATCTGGCGCTGCGCGTCGCATTGGGGCGGCTCAAGAGCCTGGCGGAACGCCCCACGCCGGCGCAATCCCGGCGCATGGTAGAACACTGGGCACCCCGACGCAGCGCCGGGGCGCTGTTTTTATGGCATTACTATCTCAACAACCAGCGCGGTGCACCGGCTTGAGGGAGCAGGGTTCAAAAGCCAAAGGGTTAAAAGCCAAAGTCCGCCTGCCCCACGGCCAGCAAAAACAGTGCAATGACGGCAAAGTGGCCGGGGTACCAGGCCAGCCACATCCGCCGCGGCATCAGCCAGGGCGACTTGGGTAGCAGCGCGCTGGCGCCTGCGGCCAGCAGCAGCACGCAAAGTGCCGTGACCACGGTAAACGATTTGGCCATATCGGAGCTGTTCATCATGCCGGCCACCGCCAATATCGGCAGGCAGGCAGCGACCGCCGTCAGGCGTGCTGAAAGCGCTGGCCCGCTGCGGAAAAGCGGGCCGATGGCCAGCATGAAAAACGGCACCAGCAAAAGCCCCAGGTGGGAATATTCCACCCACGGCCCTATCAGGTACCACGCGGCCACCACCAGCGCCGCCTCAATCACCAACCGCCCGGCTGCCGCGGCGCGCTGCTGCAGGCGCTGCGGCAGCCGCACAAGCCAGGTACCAGCCAGAAGCCCCAACCCCAGAGTGAAGCAGATATTGAACTGCACCAATGCTTCGCGCGGCATCAACTGGTAAGGCAGCTGGGCCACCACGCCGATCACCATCACCCGGCGGGCATAACGCACGGGGTTACGCGTGTTGAACAGCCCGTGCCAGGCCACCATGCCGGCAAACAACGGAAAGGCAATGCGCCCCACGCTGCTGTCAATCCAGCCAAGTCCCCAGTCATCGGCCGCCATATAGCGTGCCACATGATCCAGCGTCATGGTAATCAACGCCAGCCACTGCCCCCAGCTCGTCCAGTTGGACGACGGGCGTGCAGCGCGGGCGGGTGAAGCGGCAGTCGCAGTCGTCATCATGAAACCCTGTGGCAAACGTGACCCGATAGACTCTCCGACCCCGGCCGGGTTCCCGGTCATCGGCGGACAAAGCGCCTGTCGGCCCTGCAGATGAAGATAAATCACAGTTGCTGCATATTCTACGCGACAAACCGGCCGAGGCTCACATGATGCAGCCAGCCTTGCCACGCCAGGGGGCAAGGTGGCATTGTCAAAAGATTGGTCACGTTCACCACTGAGCGTTTCACGGCGAACCACCACGTCCACCACAGGAGAACGACCCATGAGTCAACGCGATGCCTACGAGCAGAAACTGCGCGCCAAGCTGGACGAATGGCAGGCCGAGATCGACCGGCTGCGCGCCAAAGCCAAAAGCTCCCAGGCCGACGCCCACATCAAGCAGGAACGCGAGCAGGAAGCCGATCGTCTTGAGCAACAGCGCGACGAGATGCGCCAAAAGCTTGACCGGATGCGCGACGCCAGCGACGAGGCCTGGGACGACATCAAGGACGGCGCCGAACGCGCCTGGGGCTCGGTCAGCGACGCCTTTAACAAGGCCCGCTCGCGGTTCAAGTAATTATCGCACGATACGGCTGTTTCCCCTGCCACGGCTTTCCCCGAGTTTCAAGCGCGCTAAAAATCGCACCGGGCGTTTTCACCTCTCGGGTTCAATAGCGCAGTTCATCCTTCATCCATGTTCGCCACGGCCTCTCTCCTCATAAACCATTGCCGCGCCCCAATCACCGTTTGCTCGGCCACCGTGGTAAAACCAAAGCGCTGGTAGAGACGCACGTTGGCGGCAAGGTCGGTTTCCAGGTAGCCGGGTAGTTCGCGCTCGCTTAGCTCAGCGCACAAGCGCCCAAGCAGCGCGCTACCGATGCCTCGGCCCTGCCACGCCGGCGCGACCGCCAGCGGCCCCAGATGACCGTGGCGGGGCATTTTTGCATCCTGCTTTTGCCACGCCCGCGTCCAACGATAGACCCGCCAAAGGCCGCGCGGTCCGCCGGTGGCAAACAGCGCCGGCAGGGCGCGAAGCTTATCCATAAGTGCCGGCTGGCAACGACCGGGAAGGGAAAGGCCGGCAACGCCGACAAGCTCACCCTCGATAAACGCGCCCAGCACTGGTCCGCTCGCCGCCTGGCGGCGCATAAACGGCGCAAACATCGCGCCAAGCGCTCGGCGGCGCGTCTCCGGGTCATTGCCAAACGCCTGAATATGCGTAGGGTTATCGCGCATACCGAGCTCCAACAGCGCGCTGGCAGCCAGCATGTCTGCCACGGCGAGAGGACGTATGCTGATAGGCGGTAATGGGCTCATGACTCCATGATGCCTGACAACGCGATAAAGGAGCCAACATTGCTACCCGAAGGCAAAACCGTAGGGCTTTTCTTGATCACGGCCCTTGCCGAAATCGTCGGCTGCTACCTGCCTTACCTGTGGCTGCGGGAAGGCAAACCCGCCTGGCTGCTGATCCCCGGCGCGCTGAGCCTGACCGCCTTTGCCTGGCTGTTGACCCTGCACCCCACCGCCGCCGGCCGGGTCTACGCCGCCTACGGCGGGGTATACATCTTCACCGCGATCATGTGGCTGTGGATCGTCGACGGCATCAAACCCACGGCGTGGGATCTCGCCGGCTCCGCCGTGGCACTGCTGGGCATGGCGATCATCATGCTCGGGCCGCGAGCGGCTTAGTCCCACCAGCCTCCTACCATTAAGTCTCGCAGCGCTTGAATGTCTCACTCAATATTCTGCACCTGCTCGCGCATTTGCTCGATCAGCACCTTGAGCTCGACGGCGCTGCGAGTGGTCTCGGCGACCAGCGATTTGGACGACAGCGTGTTGGCTTCGCGGTTGAGCTCCTGCATCAGAAAGTCCAGTCGGCGGCCCTTGGGCCCGGGCTCGCCGAGCCGGCGGCGGACTTCCTCGACGTGGGCGTCGAGGCGGTCGAGTTCTTCGGCGACGTCGCTTTTTTGCGCTACCAGCACAAGCTCCGCCTCAAGCCTTTGGGGCTCAAGCTCGGTACGAGCCTTCGCCAGCCGTTCGAGCAGCCGTTCGCGCTGGGCCTTTTGAATTTGCGGCATCAGTGCGCGCACCGCAGCGACTTCGCGGCTGACGCCCTCAAGCCGCTGGGTGATCATCTCGGCCAGTTTCTCACCTTCCCGGGCGCGGGCTTCCAGTAGTTCATCCAGCGCCTGGGCAAACAGCGCCCTGGCGGCGGCGTGGATCGCCTCGCCGTCATGATGGCGGCTTTCCAGCACACCGGGCTGATTCAACAGCTCAAGGGCGGTGGGGGCGGCAGTGCCGGGCATTTCCTGCTGCACCACCTCAAGCGCTGCCGCAAGCTCCGCCAGGTACCGGGTATTGACGGCGGGCGTGTGGCTGTCTGCGGTCGCCTCAAGGCGCAGAGTGCATTCCACCTTGCCCCGGGCAAGGCGCTGACGCAGCGCTTCACGCAGAGTGGGTTCCAGCGCGCGAAAGGCCTCGGGCAGGCGGAAAGTCGGCTCCAGATAGCGCTGATTGACCGAGCGCAGTTCTATCTGCAGCGTGCCAAAGTGTGCGGCTCGCTCCACGCGGGCAAAGGCGGTCATGCTGTGAACGCTCATGGCGGCTCTCCTGATGGCAGTGTCGGGAAAATAACGAACGCCAGTTTATCCGATATCCCGCCGGGAGCGGGCACGACGTCCATGCAGACATGTACAATGGCCGGCCCGATTTTCACCATGAGGTAGCCCACCATGAGCAAGATGTCTCAACCCGAGGTCATTCGCCCCAGCGACCGCAAGCCCGATGAGCCGCGCGCCGTGCGCCTGACGCGAAACTATACCCGCCACGCCGAAGGCTCGGTGCTGGTCGAGTTTGGCGATACCAAAGTGCTGTGTAACGCAAGCGTCGAGGCCGGCGTGCCGCGCTGGCTACGGGGCAAGCATCAGGGTTGGGTGACCGCCGAATACGGCATGCTGCCCCGTGCGACGCACACCCGCGGCGGGCGCGAAGCCACTCGCGGCAAGCAGGGCGGGCGTACGCTTGAAATTCAGCGGCTGATTGGCCGCAGCCTGCGCGCAGCGGTGAACCTGAAAAAACTGGGTGAATACACCATCACCGTGGACTGCGACGTGATTCAGGCCGACGGCGGCACCCGTACCGCGGCGATTACCGGCGGCTGCGTGGCACTGGTGGATGCGCTGCGCTACCTGCAGCGAGAGAAGAAGATCAAGAGCGACCCGCTCAAGCAGATGGTCAGCTCGGTCTCGGTGGGCTTGTACAAGGGCGTGCCGGTAGTGGACCTGGACTACCCCGAAGACAGCAGCGCGGATACCGACATGAACGTGGTGATGACCGAAAGCGGCGAGCTGATCGAGGTCCAGGGCACCGCCGAAGCCGGCGCGTTCAACCGCACCCAGCTCAACGCCATGCTCGACCTGGCCGAACAGGCCGGACGCCAGCTGGACCGCCATCAGCGTGAAGCGCTGGAAATGCGCGACTGAAGCGGCCCTCAGCAGACGCCTAAAAGCAGCATACCCACAGGCAGGCAGCGTCTGCCGCCTGTGGATAAAACCTTCGGTTTACAGATCGAGGTCGTACTCGACTATCAACGGCGCATACTCGGAGAAGGTGGCGTCGTAGTCGATCCACGCATCCACCACGTGGCGACGGAAGTTGGGGCCAACCAGCTGGTAGTCGATGCGCCAGCCTTCCTGACGCGCCCGGGGCACGTCCTGATCAAGCTTCGGCCACCAGGTGTACTCATCGGCGGCGCGGTTGATTTCGCGGAAGGTGTCGATAAAGCCGGTGGGGCCAAGCACGTGATCCATCCACGCGCGCTCTTCAGGACGAAAGCCCGGTGTTAGCTGGTTGTCGGACCAGTTGGCCAGGTCGAGCGTCTTGTGGGCCACATGCCAGGTACCGCAAATGATGTACTCACGGCGCTTGCGCGACATTTTGCTCAGATATTCCTGATACTGCTCCATGAAGCGCTGCTTGGCACGCTGGTCACGGCCGTCGGGCATCAGGAAGGTGGCAATGCTGAAGCGGTCATAGTCGGCCTGCAGAAAGCGGCCTTCCTGATCGCACTGGGGGAAGCCCAGCCCGTACATGATCGCCTTGGGAATCTTGCGGCAGTAAAGCGCCACGCCGGAAAAACCGTCTTCCTCGGCATCCAGAAAGTAGCCTTCGTAGCCTTCGGGATACAGAATATGATCGCCCAGCTCGAAGCTCTTTACCTGAGTATCCTGCACGCAGACCACATCGGCATCCTGCTGAGCCAGCCAGTCCAGGAAACCACGCTCGACGGCATCGCGAATACCGTTGACATTGATGCTGGCAATTTTCATAAATCGTCCCTTTTGCGTCGCTGCTGTATGATACCCGACGTTTCCACCTTTGGGTAAATCCCCCAGCAAAAATAGCGAGGCGTATCGTGGCTGCCCCCCTACAACCGTATCAACGCGATTTCATTACCTTTGCCATCGAACAGGGCGTGCTCAAGTTCGGCGAGTTCACGCTGAAGTCCGGCCGCGTCAGCCCATACTTTTTCAACGCCGGGCTGTTTCAGACCGGCGGGGCGCTGGCACGCCTCGGGCGCTTTTACGCCCGCGCCATTGAGGATAGCGGCCTTGCCGCCGACGTGCTGTTCGGCCCGGCCTACAAGGGCATTCCGCTGGCCGCCGTCACCGCTGTTGCCCTGGCCGACCATCACGACCGCGACATGCCCTACGCCTTCAACCGCAAGGAAGCCAAGGCCCACGGCGAGGGTGGCAGCATCGTCGGCGCGCCGCTTGAAGGCGATATTTTCATCATCGACGACGTGATTACCGCCGGCACCGCAGTCCGCGAGGTGATGGATATCATCGCCGAACACAAGGCCCGCGCCGCCGGGGTAATTATCGCGCTTGACCGCCAGGAGCGCGGCCAGGGCGAGAAAAGCGCGATTCAGGAAGTTCAGGACCGCTATGGCATGCCGGTGGTCAGCATCGTTACGCTCGACCAGGTGCTTGCGTATCTTGAAGAACACGCCGGCCCCGAGATGCAGCCCCACGCCGAGGCCATCCGCGACTACCGCGCGCGCTACGGCATCAGCTAAGGTCTGTGCCGGTCTCGACGGCACCGGCAAAGCCGTTCTGCCGCCAGGCCTCGAAGCTTACCAGCGCCACGGCGTTGGAGAGATTGAGGCTGCGGTTGTTGGGCTGCATGGGAATCAACAGCTTGTGCGCCTCGGGCAGGCTTGCATGGGCCTCGGCGGAAAGGCCGCCGGTTTCCGAACCGAACAGCAGCACATCGCCCGGGGCAAACGCCGCCTCGGTATACAAGCGCGTACCGTAGGTGGTCAGCGCCCATACGGTGCGCCCCTGCATGACCGCCTGAAAGGCGCTAAAATTGGCGTGCCGCGTGACGTTGGCCGCGTCGCGGTAATCCAGCCCCGCGCGGCGCAGTTTGCGCTCTTCCAGATCAAATCCCAGCGGCTCGATCAGATGCAGCCGGCAGCCGTTGTTGGCCGCCAGACGCATGATGTTGCCGGTATTGGGTGCCATGCGCGGCTCAAACAGCGCAATCTCGAACATGCTCGTGGTCTCGTATTGAGGGCAGTCGGTCATTATCGCAGCCAAGCACGCGCGAATACATAGCACTCGCCTCGCGTTAGCACGCCGTATGCACAAGCATCCGCACTTTTCAGACGAAGCCCAAGAGGTATTGCTCCATGAATCCCAGCATCGCCCAGCGCATACGCGGCCTGAACCCCCGCCAACAGGAAGCCGTGCGCGCCATCGACGGCCCCTGCCTGGTGCTGGCCGGTGCCGGGTCGGGAAAAACCAGCGTGATTACCACCAAGATTGCCTACCTGGTGAAAGAGTGCGGCATGAGCGCCCGGCGCATCGCCGCCGTGACCTTTACCAACAAGGCCGCCCGGGAGATGAAAGAACGCGTGGGCGGGATGCTGCAGGGCAAGGAAGGCCATGGGCTTACGGTGTCGACCTTTCACACCCTGGGGCTCAATATCATTCGTGGTGAGCTAAAGGCGCTGGGCTACAAGCCGGGCTTTTCGCTGTTTGACCCGGAAGACGCCAAGGCGCTGTTGCGCGACCTGATGAACAAGGATGCCCAGGTCGATGCCGATCAGATCAACGCCGTACAGGGGCAGATTTCCCAGTGGAAAAACGACCTAGTGCTGCCCGGAGAGGCGTTGTCTCACGCCGCCGATGACGACGCCCACTTTGCCGCTCGGGTGTATGAAGCCTACGTGCGCCACCTGCGCGCCTACAACGCGGTAGACTTCGACGACCTGATCCTGCTTCCGGTGGTGCTGCTGCGCGACAGCCCCGAGGCGCTGGCCCGCTGGCAGCGCAAAATCCACTACATGCTGGTGGACGAATACCAGGACACCAACGTCAGCCAGTATCTGCTGGTGAAGCTTCTGATGGCCGATCGCCAAACCTTCACCGTGGTGGGCGACGACGACCAGTCGATCTACGCCTGGCGCGGCGCGCGGCCGGAAAACCTGATTACCCTGGGCGAGGATTTTCCCCGGTTGAAAGTGATCAAGCTGGAGCAGAACTACCGCTCCACCGGGACGATTTTGCGCGCCGCCAACGCGCTGATCGCCCACAACTCCCACGTCTACGAAAAAACCCTGTGGTCGCAGATGGGCGACGGCGCGCCGATCCGCGTGGTGGTCAACCGCCACGAGGAGGCCGAGGCCGAGCGAGTGGCAAGCGAAATTCTCACCCGGCGGATCAAGGAATCCGCCGCCTGGAAGGACTTCGCCGTGCTCTACCGCGGCAACTTTCAGGCAAGGCTTCTGGAGCTCAAGCTCCAGCACTACCAGATCCCCTACAAGATGTCCGGCGGCACCTCGTTTTTCTCCCGGGGTGAAGTGAAAGACGCCATGGCCTACCTGCGGCTGCTGATCAACCCGGGCGACGACAACGCCTTTCTGCGCATCGTCAACGTACCCCGCCGGGAGATCGGCCCGAGTACGCTTGAAAAGCTCGCCAACTATGCCACCGAGCGCGAGGTCTCGCTGTTTGCCGCCTGCCACGAGATGGGGCTTGGGCAGGCCCTGCCCGAGCGCGGCGTGGAGCGCCTTGAACGCTTCACCCGCTTTATCGACGGAACCCGCCAGCGCATGGAGGAAGGCGACGCCATGGCCGCCATTCGCCGGATGATGACGGAGATGGACTATGAAGCCTGGCTGTACCAGAACGCCAGCGCCCCCACCGTGGCCGAGCGGCGCATGGCCAACGTGTGGACGCTGATCGACCAGCTGGAAAAATCGCTGGACCGAGCTCCCGAAGACAGCAGCCCCGAGGATGCCGAAAGCACCGACTCCACCGCCACCCAGACCGACAGCGTGGAAGACGCCATCTCACGGCTGGTGCTGCGCGATATCCTCGAACAGCAGGCCGAGGAAGACGACTCCGACCGCGTGCAGCTTTTAACCATGCACGCCTCCAAGGGCCTCGAGTTCCCCCACGTGTATCTGATGGGGCTGGAAGAAGACCTGCTGCCCCACCGCAACGCCGTGGAAAGCGGCACCGTGGAAGAGGAACGACGCCTTGCCTACGTGGGCATCACCCGGGCGCGCCAGACCCTGACCATGACGCTCGCCCGCCAGCGCAAAACCTACGGCGAGCTTTCCGACTGCACCCCGAGCCGCTTTTTGGACGAACTGCCGGCAGAAGATCTCGATTGGGAAGGCCGCCCTGACAAGGAAGACCCCGAGAAAAAACAGGCCCGGGGGCAAAGCGCGATTGCCGGGCTGCGCTCGCTGCTGGACTGAGTGGCCGAACCTTCGCTGAATAAATTCAGCTCCTACAAAATTCAACGCACAAAAAACCCCGCAGGAGCCGGCGGCTGAACACCGGCGCCTGCGGGGTAGTGTGCGTGACGCGTAACGCTTATTGAGACTCGGAGACCATGTAGTCCACGCTGGCCTTGACCTCGTCATCGGAGAGATCGGTGCGGCCACCCTTGGCCGGCATGGCGTTAAAGCCGTTGATAGCGTGCTCGTAAAGGGTGTCCTTGCCTTTGGCAATGTGCGAGGCCCACTGCTCGGCGTTGCCGGAGATCGGCGCGCCAGCGGCACCGGTGGCGTGGCAAGCCATGCAGGCTTTGTCGAAGACGGCTTTACCATCAATGCTTGCCCAGGCGGTTTCACCGGCGTTGTCAGCGGCCTGGCTTTCACCCTCGGCCGTGTCGGCGCTATCGTCTGCGACAGTGTCCTGAGCGGCAGCATCTTCTGTGGTGGCGCTGCTGGCTTCCTGTGCGGCAGCCGTGTCGGCAGCGGCCTCTTCAGCGGCGGCGCTGTCATCACCAGCTGCGTCGGCGCCTGCGCTTTCGGCCTCGGGCACGTCCATCACCGGCTCGACCATATAGGCCACGGCGGCGTGCATGTCTTCATCGCTCAGGCTGGGGTTGCCGCCTTTCGCCGGCATGCCGTTAAAGCCGTTGATAGCGTGATCCAAAAGCGTGGCAAAGCCTTTTTCCGTGCGTGCGGCCCACTGTTCTTCATCGCCGCGTACCGGCGCACCGGCTACTCCCGAATCGTGGCAAACGGAGCACACCTTGCCATAAATACCTTCACCGTCGGCGCCGCCGCCATCATCGCTACTGCTTGCCGCCGGTGCTGATGCGCTGCCGCAATCCTGGCTTGCCAGACAGACTTCGCCCACCGGCGCGAGACGCTCGGCCATGGCGTCCTTGTCCATGGCCGCCTGAGCGCCGGAAACGCTTGCCAGCACGCCGAGGGCCGCCAGCCCGCTTTTGATCAGCTTGGAATCCACTCTCACTACCTCATTGTATTATCATCGAAACCTGCACACGAATCTGCGCGCGGCGGCGCCGTTCGGCGGTCTGCCGTGACGCCCTGACGAGCATATGGCGGTAGTATACCGGCAACGCCAGGCCCGGGAAAATGCCCGGGTGGCGCCATGCCGCGGTTTCCGGAATAACGGCGGTAGCGGCCGGGGGGATCAGCTGCTGGCCAAGCCGCGTGCGCGATGACGGCGCACACGCTGGCTGATGATGCCGTAACGCGGGCCGGCAATGAACGCCAGCAGCAGGAAAACGCCGGTCATCACTGCCATCATCCCGCCGATGGACACATCCCACTGCACGGCAAGAAAGTAGCCGCTGACGCTTGCCGCGGTGGAAATCAGCGCGCCGAGGGCCAACATTAGCCAGAGGCGGTCGGTAAGCAGGTAGGCCGCGGCCGGCGGTACAATGGCAAAGGCGATGAACAGCACCGCGCCCACGGCGTCAAAGGCCGCCACGGCGGTGGAGCTGGTCAGCATCAGCAGCGCATAGAACAGTACCCCCGGGGCAAAGCCCAGCGCCCTGGCCAGCGCCGGGTCAAAGGTCGAGAGCTTGAGCTCCTTGAAGAAAAAGCCGACAAACGCCAGGTTGAGCGTGAGCATGATGGTCATCGAGACCACGGCCTGGGGCACGTCGTAGCCCAGCACGCTTGCGGTATCCAGCCATACAAAGCCGATTTCCCCGAGCAGCACCGTATGGGTGTCGATGTGCACGTCGTTGGCGTACAGGTTCAGCAGCAACACGCCGATGGAAAACAGCGCCGGAAATACCAACCCGATGGCGGCGTCCTGCTTCATGCGCCTTGAGCTTGCCAGAAGCTCGGTGAGAAATACCGTTAACAGTCCCGTCAGCGCTGCGCCAATCAGCTGCACCGGGCCGCTTTGGTGGTGGGTCAAAAGCCATACCGCCACGATGCCAAAGACGATCGAGTGGCTGATGGCGTCCGACAGCATGCTGTTGCCGCGCAGCACCAGAAAGGTACCCACCAGCGAGGACGCGGTGCCCACCATCGCCCCCACCAGCATGATCTGCAGTTCTGCGTTGTTGAAAAATGCCTCGAGCATGATGGCCTCTGTATCCGAATAATGCCCCGACACGGCGTCAGGCACGTCAGGGTGTGTTGAACCTTGCCGTGATCTGCTTGGCCTCGCGCACGCCGTCGGGCGTCAGCCGCCACTGGCGCGCCTGCCGGCGGCCGGCGGCCGGCCGCGAGCCGGTCAATAGCCCCTGACGCTTCAGCCGGTACAGGGCCAGTACGGTAAAGACGCTGCGGCCAAGCCAGGGGCTGCGCTCGTTTTCATCCTGCTCAAGCCGGGTCTGGTAGAGCACATAGAGAATCTGGTTGCTGTGCAGCGTCCAGCGCTGGCGGGTCAGCCGCACGAGTTCCCAAAGGATGCCCCGGCCCGGCGCGGCGGCAAGGGACACCAGCACAATGGCGGAAGCGCTGAGGATAATCAGCGGCCCGGTGGCAAGCCCCCGTCCCAGGGTGCTGATGGTGGCCCCGGACACGCCGCTGATCACGCCGATCAGCGCGGCGATCATCACCATGCCGCCCAGGTGCCGGCTCCACTGACGGGCCGCCACGGCGGGTGCCACGATCATTGCCGCCATCAGCACCACGCCCACCATCTGCAGCCCCACGACCACGGCCAGGGTGATCATGGTGGTCAGCATCACATCGATCAGCGTGACCGGCATGCCCAGCGAACGGGCAAACTCGGGGTCGAAGGTGACCAGCTTGGCCTGCTTCCAAAGGGCGGCGAGCATGATCAGCGCCGCCAGCGTAATGCCGCCCATGAACCACACGTCAGAGCGCAGCGTGGCCGCGGCCTGGCCGAACAGGAAGGCATCCAGCCCGCCCTGGGAGGCGTTGTTCATGCCCTGAATAAAGGTGAGAAGCACCACCCCAACGGCAAAAAACAGGCTCAGGCAGGTACCCAGCGCCGCGTCGGTCTTGAGCCGGCTCATGCGCGTCAGCGCCAGCATCAGCAGGGCGGCCAGACCGCCGGTAATCATCGCCCCGACGATAATGCTGCCCATGTGCCGGCTGCCGGCAATGATAAAGCCCAGGCACACGCCGGGCAGCGCCGCATGGGAGATGGCATCGCCCAGCAGGCTCTGCCCGCGCAGCACCGCAAAACTGCCCAGAGTGCCGCTGATGATGCCCAGCAGTGCCGCGCCCATCACCACGTTTTGAAAGGTGTAGTCACCCAGAATCGTTAGCCAGGACATGGGTTATTCCGCCCGCCCCATGGCCGCCACCGCCGGCTCGCCGCTCGCATCGGGCCCGTCCTGTAACTGGTGATTCTCGTTGAGCAGGGCAATCTGGCCGCCGTAGGCGCGCTTGAGGTTATGGCCGGTAAAGACCTCTGGCGTCGGACCCGAGGCCACCACCTCGACGTTGAGCATCAACAGCCAGTCGAAGTAGGTCTTGACCGTCTGCAGGTCGTGATGCACCACAATCAGGGTCTTGCCGGCGTCGCGCAGGCGACGCAGGATATCGATGATCGCCCGCTCGGTGGTGGCGTCCACCCCGGCCATGGGCTCATCGAGAAAGTAGATGTCCGCCTGCTGCACCAGCGCCCGAGCGAGAAACACCCGCTGCTGCTGGCCGCCGGAAAGCTGGCTGATCTGGCGGCCGGCGAAGTCGCGCATGGCCACCATGTCCAGCGCCTCGAGCGACTCCTGGCGCTCGCGCCGGCCGGGGCGTTTGATCCAGCCCAGGCGGCCGTACAGCCCCATCATCACCACGTCGAGCACGGTAGTGGGGAAGTCCCAGTCCACGCTCGAGCGCTGGGGCACGTAGCCGATGCGCTTGCGCTGGGCCTTGTACGACTGGCCGTGGAAGCGCACGCTGCCGGACAGCGGCGGCACCAGCCCCAAAAGGCTTTTGATGAAGGTACTCTTGCCCGCCCCGTTGGGGCCGACAATGCCGGCCATGACGCCGGCGGGGATATCCACGTTGACGTCCCAAAGCACCGGCTTGTTGTGATAGCTGACGGTCAGATGCTTGACCGTAACGGCGGTATCCATGCTGATTACCCCTCGTGTCTGTGCGGCTTAGGCATCGTCCATGTCGAAACGCTCGGCCCAGGGACCCAGCGCCTCGGGCAGCGGGGCGACTTCGCCGCCAAGGGCTTCGACAATCGCCCGGGTGTTGGCGTACAGCATGCCGATGTAGGTGCCGTCGGCGGTGCCGCTTTCACCCATGGCGTCAGAGTACAGCTGGCCGCCGATCTCGACCTCATGGCCACGCTTTTGGGCCGCGTCGATCACCGCCTGCACGGTGCGCGGGTTGATGGTGCTTTCGATAAACACCGCCGGTACTTCACGCTCGATGACCACGTCGGCCATGCGGCGAATATCGGCGATGCCGGTTTCGGTTGCGGTGCTGATGCCCTGAATGCCCTCCACTTCAATATCGTAGGCGCGGCCGAAGTAATTGAAGGCGTCGTGGGCGGTCACCAGAATGCGCTGCTCCTCGGGAATCGAGGCAATGCTTTGCTCCACCCACTGGTGCAGCGCGTCGAGCTGCGCGCTGTAGTCAGCGGCGTTGGCCTGAATCGCGTCGGCGCACGCCGAGCGGGCCTTGATGAAGGTCTCGCCGATGGTGTCGACGGTCCTGGCCCACAGCGACACGTCCATCCACAGGTGCGGGTCGATGCCGTAGATGTCCTGGGCGGTCAAAAGCTCGGACGGATCAATCGACGCCGGTGACACGGCCACGGTGGTTTTCTGCTCGGAGAACTTGTCCAGCACCTCACCCAGCTGACCTTCGAGCGAATAGCCCGAATACAGGATCTGGTCGGCGTCGCGCAGGGTTTTTACATCGCTGGCGCTGGCCTGATACAGGTGCGGATCCACCCCCGGCCCCATCATCGGGTTGACGTTGACGCATTCGCCACCGACCTCACCGGCGACATCGGCAATCATGCCGATGGTCGTCACCACGTTGAGCGGTGCCTGCTCGGCCTGCGCCAGCGGCGCGACAAGCGAAAGGGCCAGCAGGGGGGCGGCGTAACGAGTCTTCATGGAGCGGTTCTCCTGACAGGGGGAAACGAAGCGGCACCGATGCCGAATATGCGCGAATGCCGGCGATATGTTAGTAACCGGACACAAAGTAAGCCTTGGCTAAGTTTAGACAGGCGCAAGGCCGAATACAAGACGCAAATCACGGCCTAAAAGAGGGAAATTACCGCGAAAAGGACCACGGCGGGCCGGGTGGCTTATGGCCGGACGCCAAAGTGCGCTAACATGGAGGCTCATCAGGTTTTATTCTCATTTACCGCCATGTTGATACCTTTGATGCCTTCATGAGTCACGAAAAAATGCCCCACAAGGCCCCCATCAGAAGCAAAAGCGGTGATGCTCTGCCACCGGTAGAGCAGCACGCGCGCCAGTACGCCACGGTGCGTCAGGCCCACGAAACCGAGCTGATCGAAGACTACGTGGAGCTGATTGGCGATCTTTTGACCCACAGGGGAGAGGCGCGCGCTGCAGATATCGCCGCGCGCATGGGCGTAAGCCAGGCCACAGTGTCGAAGATGATCCGCCGGCTCAACGAGCTTGGGCTGGTCAACAGCCGGCCCTACCGCTCGCTGTTCCTGACCGAGGCGGGCGAGGCCATGGCGGCCCATTCCCGGGAGCGCCACGACATTGTGCTGCATTTTCTTCGCGCGCTTGGGGCAAGCGACAACGCCGCACGTATTGACGCCGAGGGCATGGAGCATCACGTAAGCGATGAAACCCTCGACCTGATGCAGCGCTTTATTGCCACATCCGCGCCCACAGACAAACGCTAGGCACGAGTTCCGGTTTTCCATACGTATCGACGCGACATGAGCCTCGACCAGCTCCTGGCGCTCAACGACATCATCTGCCGCCGTATTGACGAACTCCAGGCCCATCAGGAGATGGAGGTGCTGAGCCGCCTGCCCCTGGGGCAGGCCGTCTCCTTCGAGAGCCGCGAGGGCAGGTGTTCGGTCGCATCATCAAGATCAACCGCAAGACCGTCCTCGTGCAGTCGGAAAATCGCCGACAGTGGAAGATCGCGGTGGCGCTGATCCAGCCACTACGCGACGTATAAGGCAACGTGTCAGCGAACTCCTCAAGCGCGGCAGGGGGCGCAACATTCGGCGTATCACCAAAGAACTGGCTCCCGTCCTACGGAGCTGGGCCAGCTACTGCAGTCTCGTCGATGTGAAGCGCCCCCTGGAAGTGCTGGATAGCTGGATACGTCGCCGACTACGTTGCGTGATCTGGCGGCAATGGAAACGTCCGAAGACTCGGCGCCGCAAGATTCTGGCGCTGGGCCTGGACGAGCATCGTGCCTGGAAGTCAGCAGGGAATGGGCGAGGTCCCTGGTGGAATGCCGGTGCCTCGCACATGAATCAAGCCCTGCCACCCAAGTGGTTTGAACAGCAGGGCATGATCTCGGTACTCGATACGGTAAGAGGCTTAGCTGTTCTTCATGAACCGCCGTATACCGAACGGTACGTACGGTGGTGTGGGAGAGCACCGGGGGCAACCCCGGCCCTACCCGATTGCGTGCATAAACTTCGACGTATCAATCGCTTCCTTAACCTGCCTGCTGAAAAAGGGTTAGTTGGTGATGATCTTGCCCAGCAACAGTGGACACCCCGCTAAGTGTCGGGTCCCCTTTTGGCATTGCGCGCTTTGGCGGGATTACATCACCAGTAATAGCTCAGCTTCGCCTTGATTTCGCGGCCCTGATTATAGAAATCCGCCGTGCCGGAGTTGACGATGTACTGCTTGTCGAACAGGTTGCTGACGTTGATGGCAAGATCGGTATCCCTGGTGAACTGGTAACCGAAGGACGCATCGAAGAGCGTTGCCGACTCGCTCTTGGACGTGTTGGCGGCATCGAAGTAATAGGAATCGACATAGCGGGCACCAAGACCGAAGCTCATCCCTGTGTCCGGCAAGGCATAATGCGTCCACAGCGACGCCGTCTGTTGCGGTGCAGTGGCGAACTTGTTCCCTTCGATTGACGTGCCATCCTGGAGGGTGCCGCGAATTACTTCCTGGTTCATATAGGAATAGCCACCGGTCAGGCTCAGGTTATCGGTCAACTCGGCCTTGGCTTCCAGATCGAAGCCGCGCACACGGGATTCGCCGATGGTTTCCCGCTCGATGGTTCCGTTGTCCTGGACGACCGCGATGGTCTCGTCATCCTTGGTCAAGTCATAGATCGCCGCCGAGAATAGTGCGTTCATGCCCATCGGCGCGTATTTCACACCAATCTCGTGCTGCTTTCCGCGCTCGGGTTTGACGCCAATGGTCGGAGGCGCGATCGATTCCACATAGCTGTAATAGGTGGAAACCTCATCAGTGATTTTGTAGGTCAATGCGCTCCGGTACGAGGTCTCCGAGATGTCGTCGGAGGTAGTGGTTCCGGTTATGTCCTTGCTGGAGAGATCCATTGAGTCATTGCGAATGCCCGCGGTAACGATGACATGATCATAGAAGGACAGGTTCTGTGTCAGGAAAACCGACCGAGTCCTGTTGTCCTGGTCATTGGCGCTATAGGGGGTCAGGCTGCTCGGGGCGCCTTGATATACGGGGTTCGAGACATCGATCGGATCGCCCGGCGCGTAAACGGACGTGGTATTGCTGGAGGCATCGCTATACTCGATCCCGCCCAGCGTGCTGCTATCGACCGGGCCAACGCTGGTGTCGTATTGAAGGATGGCGTTGCCGATCAATTCCTGAGCTTCTCTATCTCTTCCAATATAGCCACGGTCGACCATCGTGCCGGCTCGTCCCGCCGAGTCGGTGATATAGACGTAACCGTAGTCGTCGGTCAGGTCGCTGTAGCGCAGGTTGCCGCGTAAGGTCAGCCCGTTATCGAAATCATGGGTGAGCATCCCGGTCATACTGCTACGTTCGACATCGTGAAAGTTGTAATCCGGCTCGCCAAAGAAGTTGCTGCGGTCATATTCCTTGTCGAACGGATAGCCGCCGCTATTGGGCGTGTTGTCACGCTTTAAATAGTCGAAGATGACAGTCGCGGTGGTGTATGCCGTCGGTTCCCAGGTCAGGCCGCCCATGAAGAACTGCTTGTCGTTTTTGGAGTAATCGTATTCGCGGTCGCTGTTCTGGACTTTGCCGGTAAAGCGATAGGCCAGCGTCCTGTCGGCATTCAGCGTATCCCCCACATCAATACCGGCCTCCTTGTGATCGAAGGAGCCATAGCCCAGGTAGCCTTCACCAAAGCGTTCGAATTTTGGCCGTTTGCTCACGAAGTTGATCGAGCCGCCGGGGTCCGCCGGGCCGAACAGGGTGGAGTTGGCACCACGCAGCACCTCGACGCGCTCGTAGGCGTAGGGTTCCTCACGAACGCCACGCATTGAGCCGAGAGTCATCCCGTCGCGGTAGGTCGTGGCGTCGAAGCCGCGAATTCTGTAGTAATCGTTGCGGTTGTCGGTACCCCAGTAGCCGGTGAGGACGCCGGGCGTATATTGCAGGACTTCCTCAGTGTTATCGACGCCCCGCTGCTCCATTTCCTTTTCGGTGATGACCGAGACGGAAGCGGGGGTGTCCTGGATACTGGTCGCGACCTTGCCACCCATCCAAAGTTCTCGGGCCACGGTCGTGTTCGCATTGTCATCCACTATTGCTTGTGCGTTGACGATAATGGGGGCGAGGCGGTACGCCTCCTGCTCATCGTCATCACCGGTGCTGGCTTCTTGGGCGTTCACGCTCAAGGGAACAATCAGTGTCGTGCCGCACAGAAGGGTGATAGTGGTCCGTGACCACCGTAACTGAGATAAGTTGCGCCCGACTGCGCTCTTGCTACCCGTCATGCTGAAGTTCTCCACGGTGAATGTCCCCTAGCCGGCGCTCCTCATGAGGTTCTGTTGCCAAGCTTTGAGGTGATTTCCAGGATGTAAACGAAGAAAATACTAATGACAACGATAATCATAATTATTTGTTATTTCAATTCATGTTTTCCGAGTGGCATGATCGGTTGTTCCGATGCTGGCCATGCTCGACATGATCAAGGAGGAAGCTTTTGGAGAGAACGATGGCATGGCGGCGTCAAGGCCGCGCTGTCTGCGCGATACTTCTGGTAGCCGTAGGGTCTCGGATGATCACATCGCCTATAGGAGTTATCCTCTGCTAGCCGCAAGGGAGCTTCTTCAGCCATTCATCCGGGAGCAGGTTCATCGACATCAAGCTGCATAAACAAGCGACGACGACACCGAAGATCCGTGCCGAGATCCAGGCAGCGCCCTCCAGCATCACAGATAGCGAGCTGGCCCGGCAATTTGGCGTCACCACTGCCACTATCCGGCACTGGCGGTATCGTGACGATGTCTATGACCGCTCCCATACGCGTCACAACTTGCTGGCCACGCTCACTACCGAGCAGGAGGGGGTGCTGATCGCCGCTCGCGAATTCCTGCGCCTCGGCCTGGATGACCTGCTCGTTGTGGCGCGTGAGTTCCTGACCCCTCGACTATCTCGCTCCGCCCTGTATCGCATGCTCAAGCGGCGGGAGGTGCCGACACTCGCGGAACTGGCGCGGCAGGACGCTGGCAGTGACGAGAAGCCACGGCATAAGCCCTTCAAGGACTATGAGCCTGGCTACGTACACATCGATATCAAGCATCTGCCCCAAATGCCGGACGAGCAGCAGAAGCGCTACCTGTACGTCGCCATCGACCGTGCCACGCGCTGGGTTTATCTGGAGGTCAGGCGCAGCCAGTCCGCGAAGGATGCGCGGGCGTTCATGCAACGGGGGGAGGAGAAGGCTCCCTTCAGGATCCAGACGGTGCTCACCGACAACGGAAAGTCGTTCACCGATAGCTTCACCCGGGCAGGTGAGCGTAAGCCCAGCGGTCGCCACCCCTTCGAACAGGCGTGCCAGGCCCATGGTATCGAACACCGGCTAATCAAGCCGGGACGGCCGCAGACGAATGGTATGGTGGAGCGCTTCAACGGCCGGATCAGTGACGTGCTGGCGACTACCTCAGGCGAGGACCTTGAGCAGACGCTCAAACGCTACTCTTGGCTGTACAATTACCATATCCCGCAGAAGGCGCTTCACCATCAGTCGCCGATCGCAGCGATGAAGGAATGGCAGGCCAAACGCCCTGAGATATTTACCCAACGATCGATTAATCACACGGGACCCGACACCTATAAACGGTGGCGCAACAAGCGCATGGCGTTGAGCGTCACCAGCACGGTGGCGCCGGTATCGGCCATTACCGCAATCCACAGGCCGGTAATACCCAGCGCTGTGGTCACCAGAAAAATCGCCTTGAACCCGAGCGCCAGCGCGACGTTGGTCTTGACGTTGGCAAGGGTCGCCCGGGACAGCTGAATCAGCTCGGCAATGCCCGCCACGCGGTTTTTCAGTAGCGCCGCATCGGCGGTTTCCAGCGCTACGTCAGTGCCGCCGCCCATGGCAATACCCACGTCGGCCGCGGCCAGCGCCGGGGCATCGTTGATGCCGTCACCCACCTTGCCTACCGGCCCTTCGCCGCTTTCCTGCCAGCGGGCCACATAAGCGGCCTTGTCTGCGGGCATCAGTTCACCGTAGGCTTCAATCCCCAGCGTCTTGCCAATGGCCGCCACGCTGCGGGCGTTGTCGCCGCTGAGCATCACCGCTTTCACGCCCAGCCGGGAAAGTGCTTCAAGCCCTTGCCGGGCATCTTCCCGGGGCTCGTCACGCAGCGCAATGGCGCCAACGGCCACGTCGCCCTTGATCAACACACTGACGCTTTTGCCGTCTTCTTCGAGCGCATGAATCCGCTCCCCGGCGGCGTCATCCAGCGTGGCAATACCGGCGGCGTAGCGCGGGTTGGCAAGCGTAACCTCCACGCCGTCGATGCGACCGCTCACGCCGGCGCCGGCGATGGCACGGCTAGCGTCGACCGTCGGCAGCGCCTGCGTTGTTTCTCGTTCGACCTTGGCATACGCGACGATCGCGACGGCAATCGGGTGGCCGGATTCGCGCTCCAGCGCGCCGGCCAGGCGCAGCACTTCGGCACGTTCAACGCCCCGCCACGCCTCAACGTCCGTGACCTCGGGCGTGCCGGCGGTCAACGTGCCGGTTTTATCCAGCGCCACGACCTTGAGCTTGCCCAGGGTTTCCAGCACCGCGCCGCCCTTGATCAACAACCCGCGTCGCGCGCCGCTGGAAAGCCCTGCGGCAATCGCGGCCGGGGTGGAAATCACCAGCGCACAGGGGCAGGCAATCAGCAACAGCGCCAGCGCCCGGTAGACGGATTCTGCCCACGCCATACCGGACACCAGCGGCGGTACCAGCGCCAACAGCAGCGCCAGTGCGACCACAACGGGCATATACCAGCGGGCAAAGCGGTCGATAAAGCGCGCCACCGGCGCCTTGGCGGCCTGGGCGTCTTCTACCAGCCGAATGATCCGCGCGATGGTGTTGTCGTCCGCCTGGCGGGTCACTTCAACGGTCAGCGCGCCGTCCTGATTGACCGTACCGGCAAACACGTCGTCGTCCGCGCGCTTGTAGCGAGGCTCGGCCTCGCCGTTGACCGGCGATTCATCGATATAGGAGCCGCCCTGTTCAATGCGGCCATCGCAGGGGATGCGATCGCCCGGACGCACCAGCACGCGCTGCCCCGGCACTAGCGTGGCGGCCGGCACCTCTTCGGGGTGCTCTCCCTCGCCATCAAGGCGCCAGGCGGTGCTCGGCGTGAGGTCGGAAAGCGCGGAAATACTCTGCCGCGCCCGGGACGAGGCCACGCCTTCCAGCAGCTCGCCCACGGCAAACAGCACCACCACCACGGCAGATTCCGCCGCCGCGCCGATAATCAGCGCCCCCACCGCGGCAATCGTCATCAGCGCTTCAATAGTGAACACTTCGCCCACCCGCAGCGCCCGCCACGCGGCCTGCACAATCGGGTAAAGCCCCACCAGCGTGGCCGCCACGAACGGCCAGCTGCCCAGCGCCGGCCAGGCAAGGTGAAGCACCGCCGCCAGCGCCAGCAGCGCGCCGCTAGCCAGCACCAAGCGCCCCTTGGCGCTTTGCCACCAGGCGGGCTCCTGCTCGACCCCGCCGGCGGCCGGTTTGCTGACGACGGCGTAGCCTAGCCCGCGCATGGCCTGCTCAATCGCCTCGGGCGAAGGCGTGGCGTTGGGCGCGGGGGTGATATCCAACGTACCGGCGGCGGCGTTGGCTTCGGCGTGGGCCACGCCCTCAACCCGCGTTGCCGCGGCAACGGCCTTGCGTTCGCAGCCGGCACAGTCCATACCGCTGACGCGCAGCCGCTGAAATTCAGGCTGTGCGGTGTTGTTTGCGGATAGCGTCATGCGCTCCCTCCCGGCCATCCGGCCTTGCAATCTGAGTGTCTACACCCAAGATAAAACCTGAAGCCGCTTTAGGTGCAAGTCAAAAGCAGCAGGTTCAAGTCCAAAAGAGCCGGTTCACGCAAAACGGCAGGTTCAAGCACGAGAACGGGGACAAATCGATAAAGGAGCCTTTTATGTCACACAACACCGCCAATACCGTCTTCGGCATCGGCACGCTTGCAAAGCGTGCCGGCTGTCAGGTGCAGACCGTTCGCTATTACGAGAAAATCGGGCTGCTGCCACCAGCCACCCGTAACGCCGGCAACCAACGCCGCTACGATAGCGCCACGCTTGGCCGTTTGACGTTTATTCGCCACGCGCGGGATTTCGGTTTTTCAGTGGAAGCGGTGCGCGAGCTTTTGGGCATGGCCGATCATCCCAACATGCCCTGCGATCACGCCGACGCCATTGCCAAGCGCCACCTCGACGAAGTCGAGGCGCGCATTGCACGGTTGAGTGCGCTCAGGGATGAGCTGAAAAGAATGGTGGCCCAATGCGCCGGCGGGCGCGTGGACGAGTGCCGCATTGTCGAAGTGCTGAGCGACCATCAGCAGTGTTTGCACGCTGCCGGCCATGGCGGCCAGCAGACGATTCGTTAACCGGCAAACATCGGCGCGTTGATCCACATATGTACGCCCACGCTTGCCGCGTAGCCCAGCAGGATGGCAGGTGCCCAGCGCAGGTGTACGGCAAAGGTGTAAATGCCGCGTGCCTGACCCATCAGTGCCACGCCCGCCGCCGAGCCCATGGCCAGCAGGCTGCCGCCCACGCCGGCAGTCAGGGTAATCAGCAGCCAGTTGCCTTCGGACATGTCCGGCGCCATGGAGAGCACCGCGAACATCACCGGAATGTTGTCCACCACCGCGGAAATCATGCCCAGCACCACGTTGGCCAACACCGGGTTACCGCCGCCGTAGAGGGATTCAGAAAGCAGGCTCAGATAACCCAGAAAACCGAGACCGCCCACCGACATCACCACGCCGTAGAAGAACAGTAGCGTATCCCATTCCGAACGCGCGATCCGGCTGAAAATATCAAACGGCACCACGCTCCCCAGCTGTTCGAGCTTGCGCCAGTCGCCCCGGCGCGAGTAACGCTCGCGCTTGCGTTCCAGCGAACGCGGCAGGCTGCGACGCAGGTAATAGCCAAAGAACTGCAACAGCCCCAGACCAAACATCATGCCCATGGCCGGCGGCAGGTTGAGCACCGAATGACACAGCACCGAAATGGCCACGGTCAGTAAAAACAGCGCCACGATGCGCCGCGCACCGCGTTTTAGCCACACGTTCTCGGACAGCGACGCCGGCTTCTGATTGACGATGAAAAAGTTCATGATCAGCGCCGGCACCATGAAGTTGACGATGGCCGGCAACAGCAGCGCAAAAAAGCCGCTGAACGGGATTTGCCCCGCCTGCCACACCATCAGCGTGGTGATATCGCCAAAGGGGCTGAACGCTCCGCCGGCATTGGCTGCCACCACCACGTTCACACAGCACAGGCTGATGAACTTGTTATCGCCTTCGGCAACTTTCAGCACTACCGCGCACATCAGCATGGCGGTGGTCATGTTGTTGGCCACGGCGGAAATCCAGAACGCCAGAATGCCGGTAATCCAGAACAGACTGCGGTAGCTGAAGCCCTTGTACACCAGCCAGGCCCGCAGTTTGTCGAATACGCGGCGTTCTTCCATGGCGTTGATGTAGGTCATCGCTACCAACAAAAACAGCAGCAGCTCGGTGTATTCCAGCAGCGTTTCACGAAACGCCGTTTCGGCCACATCAGGCAGGCCGGCGCGCATATACATCCATGCTACCAGTGTCCAGATCAATCCGGCGCCAATCAATACCGGCTTGGACTTGCGCATGTGGAGTATTTCTTCGCCCATTACCAGTGCATAAGAGAGCAGAAAAATCACCACCGACGCGATGCCGGCAACCGACATCGTCAGGTCCAGCGGCCCCGCATCAGCAAAGGCAAACGCGGGGAAGCACAACAGACAGACAGCAAAAAGCAGCCGGCGAACCCGAAGATAACGGGGCCGGAAGGCAGGATCACTTGGTAGCATGGCAGAAACCTTGGGGGCAGGAGAGTCAAGAGGCGAGAAATCGCTACAATGATAAGCACCCTAAGAAAAGCCTGCAATGCACAACGAAAGAAATATTACTACAGCCAGCGCCGGCGCCGGAACAGCCAGATCAACCCCAGCGCAATCGCCGCCATGCCCCCCAGCAGGAAAAAGTAGCCGTAACGGTAGTTTAGCTCCGGCATATAGGTAAAGTTCATGCCGTAAAGCCCGACCAGAAAACTCAGCGGCACAAATATCGCGGTAATCACCGTGAGTACCTGCATGGTGAGGTTCAGCTGGTGAGAAGACAGCGACATATAGCCATCCACCAGATCTCCGCAAATGTCGTAATACATGCTGGTCAGGCTATAGAGGCGCTCGAAACGCTCGTGCACGTCGTTGATCGCATGCTCGGTGTCTTCGTTCCCGTGGGGAATATGCTCGCATTCCGTGGACAACAGTTCGCCGGTGATCGACTGGTGGTAATTAAAAATCCGGCGCATTTTCAGCAATCGCGAGCGATAGCCGATCACCTGCTTCATCAACGTATCCGTACCGTTTTCCACCAGGGTGTCCTCAAGCTCGCTGAGCCGCGCTTCGAATTCGGTCAGGCTTTCCTGATAGAACCCCGCCGACAGGTACATGATGCGCAGCGCCACATGCCCAGGCGATTTGCGCAGCAGTGCACCGCCGTTTTGCCCCAGCATCCGGTCGATACTCATGGCCTGGCTGGCATGCAGACTGATCAGGTAACGCTCACCGATAAAAAAGGGAATCTGCTGAGGCTGGTAGTCCAGATCGGCATCAAACGCGGAAAGCCCGCGATAGATAATCAGCGTATGTGTCTCGAACTCTTCGATCTTGGGCGGATGGCGGTTGTCCTTCTGGGCATCGATGATCGCCAGCGGATGGCAGCCGAACGCCTCCAGCAGCGCCCGCTCCCGGGCACTGCTTTCCCCCTGCACATCAATCCAGATGCGGCTTTCCGGCTCGGCCTGAAAGCGCTCGATCAACTCGTCACCGCCGGTGTACGTCTCGCCGTCGGCGGTGGTTAACAGCGTGCGTAGCATGGACGTCCTTTTGTGCCTATGACCATGGCGACCCTCAGCCTGCTGCGGCCAGGGCAATGAAGAAACCCGCAATTGTCGCGGACATCAGATTGGACAGGGTTCCTGCCAGTACCGCCTTAAGACCAAAGCGGGCAATATCGTGACGACGGCTCGGGGCGATGCTGCCAAGCCCGCCCAACAGGATAGCGATGGACGAGAGATTGGCGAAGCCACAAAGGGCAAACGACAAAATCGCCACAGTATGCGCCGACGCCACCTCACCGGTAGCCGCCACCACGGTGTCACCGTCGATATACGGGGCCAGATTGACGTAAGCCACAAATTCGTTGAGCACCAATTTCTGACCAATGAACGAACCGGCAAACGTCGCCTCTTGCCAGGGAATCCCGAGCAAAAAAGCCAGGGGCGCGAACAGCCAGCCCAGAAGCCATTCAAGGCTCAGCCACTCCATGCCGAACCAGCCGCCGATGCCGCCAAGGATGCCGTTGACCAGCGCGATCAAACCAATGAACGCCAGCAGCATGGCACCCACGTTGGCCGCCAGCTGCATCCCCGAGGAAGCCCCCGAAGCCGCCGCATCCAGCACGTTGCTCGGCCTTTCCTGATCGTCGCTTGCCTCGCTGACCTCGGTAACGCTGTCGATGACCTCCTCGGTCTCGGGCATCAGCAGCTTGGCGAACAGCAGGCCACCCGGGGCGGCCATGAACGACGCCGCGACCAGGTATTCCATGGGAATCCCCAGCGCGGCATAGCCCGCCAGTACCGAACCGGCAACCGACGCCAACCCGCCACACATCACGGCAAACAGCTGCGATTGCGTCATGCGGATAATAAATGGCCGCACGACCAGCGGCGCCTCGGTCTGACCCACAAAGATATTGGCGGTGGCCGAAAGCGACTCGGAACGCGAGGTGCCCAGCGCCTTCTGCAGCGCACCGCCAAGAAGGCGTACAACCCATTGCATGATGCCCAGGTAGTAGAGCACCGAGGTCAGCGACGCGAAAAAGATGATAACCGGCAGCACCTTGATCGCGAAGACAAAACCTACCGATTCCACATCGGCCAGTCCGCCGAACAGAAAGTTGATGCCATCGTTGGCGTACTGCACGACCTGACTGACCGCATCGGAGATTGAGGTGAGTACCGCCTGGCCGAAAGGCACATAGAGCACAAAGGCCCCGATACCCGCCTGAAGGGCAAACGCGACCCCTACCGTGCGCAGGCTTATCGCTTTACGGTCGGTCGAAAATGCCAATGCGATAAGGATCAGGGTCACCATCCCCACAAGACTCATGATCAATACCATGGTGGAGTCCTTTTCTTTACAGGAAATTGTATTTGAGGGTATAGATCATGGCGTTCTGATAATGATCAGCCGTCCCCAACTTGTTCCTGGAATAGCGATACTGCACGCCGGTGGTCACGGTATCGACAGGGTGCCACCACAGGCCCACGGCGCCGTTGGTGCCGACACTGCCGGCAGGCCCGTTGACGTAGTTACGTGATAGATACTCATCATCCCGGTCGAACGTCTGTTCGTGCCAGTTGGTCAGGCTCAGATTCTGCCCGAAGGCCTCAAAACCGTAACCCAGCACCCAGCCCAGCATATAGCCGTTTGAGCCGCTATAGCCCCCGGATTCGCTGTCTACCCAGGCTTTTCCCAGAAACGGCTTGAAGAACAATCCGTTATCAAAGGTATGGCGGTATCCCAGCCCGACAATGCGGTCCTGTTCCTGGCTGTCGAAACCGTAGTCGCGAAAGTCATAGACATGAAAATAAAGCGAAAAGGGCGTTTCACCCAGATAAATATGCGAGGTAACCTTCGCGGCGCTGCGCCGGTTATCCCGGCCGTCGTCTTCATGCTGGTCGTTCTGCGGGTTCTCGAAGTCATAAAAACCGTACACTTCCCCCCAGTCAAAACCCGCCCCCCCTTCGAATTCGAGATAAAAAAAGTCGCCCTTGGCGGCGTTATCGGCAGTGCGCTGCTCGGTGCCATTCGACCAGTCGAGATAATTGACTGATACGTTGGCAAACGACCAGTTGGGTTTGAAGGTATCCGCAGCCTGTACCGGAGAGGCGGCAAGAGACAGAGCACCGGCAGCGGTGAGGGAAAGCACGGAAGCGCGGGAGAGAGAACCAGGCATGGTGAAGTCCACTTTTGTTGTAATAAGCAACGCGGCTATTCAGGCAAAGGTGCTTTACAGCACCTGAAGTGAAACCTATAACACATGGTGTTATTTTTCTAACAAAATTAATCATTCGTGCTCATTCCAGGATCGTGTCGATCCCGGATAGCCCGGGTCCATACCGGCCGCAACGGGGCCGGCGTCTCATTTCGGGAAACACTCACATGAACGAACGCAGTGCACGGCGCATGGCACAACTGGTCAATATGCTGGCTCGGGCAGGCGCCCAGCGCCAGCCCGAGGCTGCGCGGGTCTGTGGTGTTTAAGAGATTGCCAATCGTCGTGGCCTGGCTGCCGCGGGCCGGGGTCTGGGGGTGGTTGGCGGCCGTCTTGT
>NZ_JAKDUR010000043.1 GCF_030457605.1 Halomonas sp. | reverse complement strand
GCCCCGCGGCGGGCCCGCTAATCAGCCCCCTGTTTTTGTGTACTGCGCTTTTTTGAGGGGGGTGGGGTGGGCCGGCCCGCCCGCAACAGTGACGTCCGTAGCGTGAGTGTCAGTGCTTGAGCACCCGGGCGAGAAAGCTCTGGGTGCGCTCGTGCTGCGGCGCATCAAACAGCTGCTCGGGTGGGCCTTGTTCAGTGATTTCGCCCTGATGGATGTAGATCACGCGGTCAGCCACTTCCCGGGCAAAGCCCATTTCGTGGGTGACAATGACCATGGTCATGCCGTCTTTGGCCAGCTCGCGCATGGCATCCAGCACTTCGCCGATCATTTCCGGATCAAGCGCTGAAGTCGGCTCGTCAAACAGCATCAGCCGCGGTTCCATGGCCAGCGCCCGGGCAAGGGCAACGCGCTGCTGCTGGCCGCCGGAAAGCTGGGCCGGATATTTGTCGGCCTGATCTTCAATCCCCACGCGTTCGAGCAAATGGTTGGCCGACTCCTTGGCCTTGTCACGGTTAAGGTTGCGGACTTTCATCGGGGCAAGGGTGATGTTGTCGCGCACGCTCAGGTGGGGAAACAGGTTGAACTGTTGAAACACCATGCCGACTTCCGTACGGATTTTTTGCAGCGCCTGCCCGCTTTTGCCGTGGGGGAGCAATGCTCTGCCATCCACCTCCAGAGACCCTTGCTGAAACTCTTCAAGGCCGTTGATGCAGCGGATCAGCGTGGATTTTCCCGAACCGCTGGCACCAATCACCACCACGACTTCACCCGGTGCGATGGCAAGGTCGATGTTTTTGAGCACGTGCAGGCTGCCAAAATGCTTGTTGAGTTTCTGCATGCTCACAATGGGCTGTGTTGCTGTGTTCATGGGCAGTCCTTATTCTCCGGCCAGGCCTCTGCGTTCAAGCTGGGCAAGTACGATGGAAAGTGTCCAGGTAATGGCCAGGTATAGAAGTGCCACCATGAAATACACCTCCATGGCGGTAAAAGTGGTGGCAATGTAGATTTGCCCCTGGCGTACCAGCTCGCCGACACCGATGACCGAGAACAGCGAGGTGTCCTTGATGCTGATAATGGCCTGGTTGCCCAGCGGCGGGATCATGCGGCGCAGGGCCTGGGGCCAGATGATGTAGCGAAACGATTGACTGCGCGACAGACCTAGCGACAGCGCGGCTTCGCTCTGGCCCCGGGCGATGGACTGCACCCCGCCGCGTACGATTTCGGAAATGTAGGCCCCGGAGTTGACCGCAATGGCGGCAATCCCCGCGGTCAGCGCATCGATAGGGCCACCCAGCAGCTGGGGCAGGCCGTAGAAGATGAATAGCACCTGCACCAGAATGGGGGTACCGCGAAACACTTCGATATAGACAATGGCCGGCCAGCGCAGCCAGCGTATCGGGCTGATACGCAAGAGGCCGAAAAGGATGCCGATCACAAAACCGATGGCGAGACCGCCAAAGGAAATCAGCAGAGTCCAGGGGATCCCGGGTAGCAGGTGGGGGATTGAAGCAATCGCGGCTGCCCAGTCAAAGTTGAAAGTTACGTCCACGTTGGCTTCTCCTGAAAAGGGACGATAAAAGCTGGGGTGATAAAACCGTACTCATAAAATCATGCAGGGCCGGGAGCATTGCCCTCCGGCCCTGAAAAACAAAGCGGATCAAGACGCGCGGATTACTCGGCGTCGGGGGCTTCGCCAAACCACTTGGTGTAGATTTCGTCGTAGGTGCCGTCTTCCTTCATGGCGGCCAGTGCTTCGTTGGTCGGCTCAAGCCATTTGCTGCCCTTGTGAAACACAATGCCGTACTGCTGGCCTTCGTAAAGCGGGCCGACGACCTTGGCACGGCCTTCACCCTGGGTCTGGGCGAAGTAGGCCACGTTGGGTGCATCATAGAAGGCGGCATCCACGTTGCGGCCCAGCAGCGCCATGTACATGTCGGACGTGCCGGGATAGGGCGTGATATCGGCGCTGTCGCCCAGTTTTTCCTGGAGATAGTCGTAACTGGTGGAGCCGATCTTGGTCGACACTTTCTTGCCTTCGAGGTCTTCCAGGCTGGTGATATCGTCGTTGTTCTCACGCACCATCAGGCGCAGGCCGGAGTCGTAGTAGGGATCGGAGAAATCCACGACCTTGGCGCGCTTTTCAGTGATGGTGGTGCCGGCAATGGCGATTTCCTGGCTACCGGTCTGCACGGCCGGAATGATGCCGGAAAACTTCATGGTGGTCAGGTTGACCTCGAAGCCGGCGCGATCGGCCACTTCGTTGATGATGTCCATGTCGAAGCCGACCATTTCATTGGTCTCTGAATCGAGCATCTCGAAGGGAACAAAGCTTGGGTCGGTCGCCACATTTACGCTGGGTGTGTCCTGCGCCATGGCGGCGCCGGCGCTGCCAAGTCCTAGTGCCACCGCTGCGGCCAGCAAGGTTTTGGCCCTGGGGGTGCGGTTGCTTGCCTGCTGCATGCTGTTGGTTTTATTCGCCATGATGTTATCCCCGTGATAATGGGTGCCCGATGGCAAATTGCCGGGATAAGCCCGTGCAACTGGCCTCAAGGCTATTGTTGGTCTTTCTAACCTTGGCGAGAAACCGGCGGGGCGTCAAGGCGGGATACATCCCTTGAGCCCACAAGACGGGCAGCGTTAGGCTTTCAACGTCGAGCGTGACCCTAATGCCTTAACAGGATTTTCCCCATGGTCCATGAGAAATCGCAAGAGCGCGTATTACTGATTACCGGCGCCTCCAGCGGCATCGGTGTGGCGACGGCCCGCGCGGCGGCAGACAAGAAGGGCTACCGGCTGGTGCTGGCGGCGCGCAGCGTGGACAAGCTTGAGGCGCTGGCTGCAGACCGACCGAGTCACCACCGTCAGCTGCGACGTGACCTCGATGGAGCAGCCGCAGGCCATGGTGGAAAAGGTGTTGGCCGCCTGGATGCGGTATTTACCAACGTCGGGCGGCTTCAGCCAGGCCGACCATGGAGTGACGCCGTTTCTGGCGTGGAAACCATCGGCCCCCGGCGCTCTGGCGACGGGGGCCGATGGCAGCGGGTCAGTCGGCCTTGCGCCGCCAGACGGTGACCTCGGAGAGGGTATGCTGGAATTTATGCCGGGTTTCGCGGATCACGAACGGCACCTGTACCGGCGGATCAAGCAGCTCGAAATGCTCGCCCAGGTGATCCTTCAAGCCGTCCAGGGTGGTGTAGTTTTCGGCGGACTTCTTGAACCCGCCCAGCCAGTTTTCCCGGGGCGTGTGCGCTTCAAGCCAGGTGTAGGGCGAGGCGATCATGAGCAGGCCGCCGGGGTTGATCCGTGCGTGGATGTTATCCAAGAATTTGGCCGGCTCGTACAGCCGATCGATCAGATTGGCCGCAAACACCAGGTCGTAGCCGGTTAACCGGGGCTTGAGGTTGCAGGCATCGCCCTGCATGAACGTCGGTGCCGGCACGCCGTCCAGCCCCATGTCGGCCAGCTTGCGCGTGCGGTAAAGCTTAAGCTCGCCTTCGTCCTGCAGCGTATAGCGCAGCTCGCCTTCCTGGTTGAGCTGGACCCCCTGCTGAATGAAGCGGGCCGAGAAATCCACGCCGTCCACATGGGCAAAATAGCGTGCGAGTTCGAAGCTGGCGCGGCCCGAGGCGCAGCCCAGGTCCAGCGCGCGGCTGCTGGGAAGACCCTTGAAGTAAGGCTTTAACAGCTCCACCAGCGCTTTGGGGAAGTTGGGCACGCCGAAGTAGCTGTCGCCGTAGTGGAACTCGGCGTATTCGCTCATCAGCCGGTCGGTTTCGTAATGCGAGGATGGGTTTTTCACCGGTGCGTCGCTTTTGATATAGCGAAAGCCCGCATGCTGGAAAAAGTGCCGGCGAAACGCATAGCGCGAGACAATCTGCGCTTCGTTGCCGCAGGACGCCCAGGCACCGCCCTTGATCAGATTGTGCTGGCCATCAAAGGTGGGCATGGTGAAATCGTCGTAGCACGGGTGGACCCTGAAGCCATCAAACGGGTAGGTCGGGGTTTCGGTCCATTGCCAGACGTTGCCTACCACGTCGTAAAAATCGCCGTGGCGGAACATATCCACCGGGCAGGACGACGCCCAGTGATCCAGGTGAATATTGGCGTTCCACCTGCCCTCCTGCGGGTCTTCGCCCGGCGCGCCAGAGACGTCGTGGAGGCGGTGCCATTCGTCTTCGGTGGGCAGGCGGATCGTCCAGCCGCTGACGTGGCTTTTCCACTGACAAAACGCCTGGGCTTCGTGGTAGTTCACGTCTACCGGCCAGTTCCACGGCATGGGCACTTCCTCGGTCATCAGCCGCAGGTGCCAGCCGTCGGCCCTGTTCACCCAGAACTCGGGATGCTGACGATCCTCGAAGCTGCGCCACTGCCAGCCTTCTTCCTGCCAGAATACCGGGTTTTGATAGCCGCCGGCGTCGATGAAGCCCTTGAACTCCTGGTTGGACACCAGAAATTTGGCGGCTTCAAACGGCTCTACCTCGGCCTCGTGATGTTCGTATTCGTTGTCCCAGCCGTAATATGGCGCGTGGCGTGGTTTGGCGATGGAGACCTTGCCGCCGGCCACCGGCACCAGCCGATTGTCCGGCGCTGCGCCGGCCTCGTCGCAGGGTGCCCAGTGGGCAATGGGCTGGACGTGTTCCAGCGCCTGCTGACGAATCAGCACCGAGGAGGTTTCCAGGTGAATCCGCTCATGCTCGATCCCCATCACGATCGTCCACCAAGGGTGATCCCAGTGAATGGGCGTGGTCAGCGGCGTGCGGTCGATAACGTCCAGCACGGTGGCGCGGACTTTGGCGCGGTAGTCAAACACCGCCTGCACCGATGGCCACCGGTAGTGGGTGTCGTCGAGATCATCCCAGCTCATTTCATCCACGCCGACCGCAAAGATCGATTCCATGTATTCATCGAGGCGCTGATCGACAAGCCGCGAGAGCATCAGCTTGTTGATGAAAAACGTGGCGGTGTGGCCGACGTAGAAAATCAGTGGATGGCGCAGGCTGATCGGCTTTTGGTAAAAGGCCGCGTCGCTTTTCAGCGCATCAAACAGCTGAGTATAGCGATCGAAGGTATCGATGAAATAGTCGCGAATCACACGGCGCTGCCGGTCGGCATCCGCGTGGTCCAGCCGCGGCGTGCGGGTGATCAGATCTCCCTGGGGGGCTTTTGCAGGGGAAATTTCATGAGAAGGCTCATGGGAACGTTCAGGAGACAGGTTTACGGCCATAGGGTATGCATCGCGTGGTGGTTAGAGAATAGGCAGGGCGCTATACCATAAACGACGCGCCGCAGCCGCAGGTGGATGTGGCATTGGGGTTTTGCACGCGAAAACGCGCGCCAGCGAGCCCTTCTTCGTAGTCAACGGTGGAGCCGACCAGATACTGGTAAGACAGCGGATCAACCACCAGCGTGGCGTCGCCGAACTCGATAAGCGTATCGTCATCGGCCACTCTGTCGGCGAAATCAAAGCCGTACTGAAACCCTGAACAGCCGCCGCCGGTGACGTAGACGCGCAGTTTCAGCGTGGTGCTGTTTTCATCCGCCATCAACGCCTTCAGGCGCGTCCGGGCGCTGTCGGAAAGAAGTAGCGGGGTAGGAACAAAGGATTCTGCACTGCTCATGGATATCTCCCGCAAGCGTCAGAGAAAATCGGGGATGAAGCGGCCGTAGGCCGGTCAATAGCGTGATTATGGATAATACCCAGCAAAAGGGTCAACTTTTGCCGGGATATGGTCGGTGAGTGCAGGATGAAATATGTTTCAGGGCATTAGCGCCGGCGCGTTCAGTCCCTGGTGTTCATCCAGACCAAACATCAGGTTGAGGTTTTGAATCGCCTGGCCAGAGGCGCCTTTGACCAGGTTGTCGATGACCGACAACACGACAACGGTGTTGCCGTTACCCGGGCGATGCACGGCCAGACGGCAGGTGTTGTTGCCCTTGACGCTACGGGTTTCGGGGTGGCTGCCCGCGGGCATGACGTCGACAAACGGCTCATTGGCATAACAGGTTTCAAACAGGGCCTGCAGGTCTTCCGGTTCGCCGGTCAGCTGGCCATAGAGCGTGGCGTGGATACCGCGGATCATGGGCGTCAGGTGCGGGACAAAGGTAAGATTGACGTCGCCATCGTGTGCCTCGGTGAGCCCCTGGCGGATTTCCGGCAGATGACGGTGGCCGCTCGCGGCGTAGGCCTTGAACGATTCGCTGGCTTCGGCCAGCAGCGAGCCCACTTTGGCACCACGGCCGGCACCGGTCACGCCGGTTTTGCAGTCGGCAATAAGCTGGCCCGGGTTGATCATGCCGGCTTTCAGCAGCGGCAGAAAACCCAGTTGTACGGCCGTGGGGTAACAGCCCGGCACGGCGATCAGACGGGCTTTTTTGATGGTTTCGCGGTTGATTTCCGGCAGGCCGTAAACAGCCTCCTTGAGCAGCTCCGGCGCGCCGTGGGTCTGGCCATACCAGCTTTCCCATTCGGGAATATCACGCAGGCGGAAATCCGCTGAAAGGTCGATCACCCGGGTACCGCGCGCCAGCAGGTCGCCGGCCAACGCGTGGGCGACGCCGTGGGGCGTGGCAAAAAACACCGCGTCCATTTCGCCCAGCAGGGCGGCATCCGGCTCGCTGAACGCCAGGCGATCGTAGTGGCCGCGTAAATTGGGGTACATGTCCGAGACGTTCACACCCGCTTCGGAGCGCGAGGTAATCGCCTCAACGCTGACGTCCGGATGCTGGGCGAGCAGGCGCAAAAGTTCTACGCCCGTATAGCCGGTACCGCCTACAATGCCAACCTTGATCACGTTTAACTCCTTAGCCCTGTTGCGTTGCATGGTGCCCCCGAGACAGCGCGCGTGACGCGCAGCAAGCTGTCGCAGTGGTCACGCCTATGATACACAATGGGGCAACCACAAGACGAAGCAAGTACGAGACAAAGCGGGTACAGGTTAAAGCGAGTACAAGAGTATTCCTGCAAGGACTTTCATAAGGATATTAATAGAGTGGCACGTGTATTCCGGTCGTTTTTCACCCTTGAGCCTTTTCGGCGCCAGCTGGCCAACGTGGATGCGCTGCCGCAGCTGTGCGTATTGGGGCTGGTGTCAGGCGTTATCACCGGGTCATTAATGGTCGGATTCCGCTTTTTGCTTGGCCTGGGCGCAGCGCTTTACATGCCCGGCGGTGATCCCGAAGCCTTCGAAGGATTGGCGCCGGCGTGGCGTGGGGTATTGCCGCTGGTGGCGGTATTGCTGATCGGCCTGTGGCTGAGCCGCCAAACGTCTGCCGGACGTAAAATCGGTGTGGCGCATGTGATTGACCGGCTGACATATCATCAGGGGCGGTTTCCGCGACGTAACTGGTTTACCCAATGGTGGGTGGGGCTTGTTTCGGTGTTGGGCGGCCTTTCTGCCGGTCGTGAGGGGCCGGCCATCCATTTGGGCGCCGCCGCAGCAAGCGGGCTGGGGCAAAAGCTGCGCCTGCCCCACAACAGCCTGCGCGTATTGGTCGCCTGTGGCACCGCTGCAGGCATCTCGGCATCGTTTAATACGCCGATTGCCGGGGTGATTTTCGCCATGGAAGTGGTGATGATGGAATACACCATTACCGGGTTCATGCCGGTGATTCTGGCCTCTACCGTGAGCGGGCTGATCGCCCAGCTGGCCTTCGGTTTTGAGCGACCTTTCCAGATAAGTGATATCGCACTAGGGTCCCTTGCCAACCTGCCCTGGATTGTTGTCAGTGCGTTGGGTATCGGTCTTCTGGCAGCCGGTTTTGTGCGCCTGGCCCGTACTGCCAGGCAGCTTGAGCAACTGCCTTTGACCGCTCGCTTTGCACTGGTCGGGGTACTGGTTGGCGGTGTCGCCTGGTTTTATCCGCAAGTGCAGGGCATGGGCTATGACACTCTGGGGCTGACATTCAGCGGTACACTGGCGGTGGATATGTTGATTGCCGTGGCTGTAGGCAAACTTCTGCTTACGGCTTTTACCGTGGCCTGCGGTATACCGGTGAGCATTATCGGACCGATTCTGGTGGCTGGCGGTGCGGCCGGCGCACTGTTTGGTCTGCTGGGAACCCAGCTAATGCCCGACATTTCTGCCGGCCCGGCGGTTTACGCGATGCTGGGCATGGCCGCCATGATGGGGGCCATTTTACAGGCGCCTCTGGCTGCACTGATGGCGCTACTGGAGCTGACCCACACGCCTAACATGATGCTGCCGGGCATGCTGAGCGTGGTCGTGGCATGTTTGACGACGCGCCAGCTGACCGGCAGCAAAGGTTTTTTTATCAGCGTGCTGCATGGTGGCCGCCATCCGTTGCAGCATCCGTTGATGCAGGCACTTTCCCGGGTATCGGTGCCGGCGGTGATGGAACGCAATCTGGTGCGTACCGAACGGATGTTAACGCCCGACGGGGCGCGCAAGCTGCTGGAAACCAATCCGGTCTGGCTGATCATCGAGCGCTCAAGCGATGACAAGCCGCTGCTGGCGCTCAAGGGGGCGGCGCTTGCGCGCTGGTTGCTGGAGCATGAAGAGGCCATGGAGCAGGAGCCTGGCAGCTATGAGCGTATTGATCTGATGGAAATTCCCGGCCAGCGCCTGGAGCTTGCGCCCATCGGCCTCCAGGCGACGCTATCAGAGGCTTTTCTGGCGCTGCAGAATGATGCCCTCGGCGCGCTGTACGTGGTTCACGGCTATCGCCGCAAGCAGCAGCGAATTTCCGGTATCATCACCCGCGGTGCCATTGAGCGTTATTATCAGTACACCGACCGCCTGCCTGAAAGCCGCAGCCCCGAGGGGGGCCGCTAAACTACTGCCAGACGGGTAACCGAACAAGGAGTCAGCATGTATTTATGGGTGAAGGCCTTCCACCTGATGGCCGTGGTGACGTGGTTTGCCGCGCTGTTTTATTTGCCGCGGCTGTACGTTTACCACGCCACCGCCCGTGACAAGGGCGAGCACGACAGCATGGCCAACTTCAGGATCATGGAGCGCAAGCTGTATCGCGGCATCATGACGCCGTCGATGATCGCCGTTATCGTGTTGGGCGGTGTGCTGCTATATCTCTCGCCCGAGTGGCTGAGTCAGGGCTGGATGCACGCCAAACTGCTTTGCGTGGTTCTGTTGATTGCCTATCACCATGTGTGCCTGATTTATCTCAAGCAGTTTGCCCAGGACCGTTGCACAAAATCTCAGGTATTTTTCCGCTGGTTTAACGAGCTGCCGGTGATCGCGCTGGTGGCTATTGTGATTTTCGCCGTGGTGAAACCCTTTTGATGATCCGACCGCTTCCCCCTGTTGTACTGGTGCTGGCCGGCCATGACCCCACCGGCGGCGCGGGCATTATCGCCGATAGCGAAGCCATTGCCGCCAATGGCGGCTGGGCGCTGACCATCCCCACCGCGCTGACTGTACAGAACTGCCACAACGTCAGCCGGGTGATACCGGCCGACCCGGCAACCATGCTAGCCAGTGCCGAGGCGTTGGCTGATATGCCGGTGGCGGCGATCAAGATCGGCTTGCTGGCAGATGCTGCAACGCTGACTGTTGCCGAACGCATCGTGCGTCGTTTTCCCGGCGTGCCGGTGGTGATCGATCCGGTACTCAAGGCCGGCGGTGGCGCTGATTTATCCACACCCGAACTGTGCCGGCTGTTTGTGGATAAGCTGATTGGTCACGCGGATATCCTGACACCCAACCGTCATGAACTGGCCCGGTTGGCGCCCGAGCAGGCAGACACAGGCGATACTGAACGCGCGGTGGCACTGCTTTCTGCGGGCTGCCAAAGCGTGCTGGTCACCGGTACCGACGACCCGCTGCCCGCAAGCGACGGCGGTACGGTGACCCACACCCTGCACACGCCGGAAAGTGCGCGCCAATGGCAGTGGCCGCGCCTTCCGGCGACGTACCACGGCTCGGGCTGTACGCTGGCCGCTGCATTGGCGGCACGTCTGGCCGCCGGTGACACATTGCCCGAGGCTTGCGAGCAGGCCCAGCACTTTGCCTGGCAAAGCCTGTCACACGGCTATCGGCCGTCGCACGGCCAGCATTTGCCCAATCGCTTTTATCATGACAGCCATTCCCCTGTGAAAAAGAGGACGCCATGACCACTTCAGCTGAACTGTTTGAACTTGCCAGTCGCCGCATTCCCGGCGGGGTAAATTCGCCCGTGCGTGCGTTCAAGGGCATGCACCGCCCGCCGGTATTCATCGAGCGTGCCCAGGGCGCGTACCTGTTCGACGTGGAAGGCAATCGCTACGTTGATTATGTGGGTTCCTGGGGGCCGATGATTACCGGCCACGCCGATCAGGACGTACTCGCCGCCGTGCGTGCGCGGCTGGATAACGGCCTCTCGTTCGGTGCGCCCACCGAGGTTGAGACCACCATGGCCGATCTCATCTGCGAGATGATTCCGAGCATGGAAATGGTGCGCATGACCAGCTCCGGCACCGAAGCCACCATGTCGGCGATCCGTCTGGCCCGGGGTTATACCGGCCGGGACAAGATCGTCAAGTTTGAAGGCAACTACCACGGCCATTCGGATTCGCTTTTGGTCAAGGCCGGCTCCGGTGCGCTGACTCACGGCGTACCCAACTCCCCCGGAGTGCCGGCGTCGCTTGCCGAACATACGGTAACGCTTTCGTTCAACGACCCTGAAGGCGTGGAAGCGTGCTTTGCCGAGATTGGTGATCAGGTTGCCTGCATCATCGTCGAGCCGGTAGCCGGCAACATGAACTGCATTCCCTCTACCCCTGAGTTTCTCGAGACCCTGCGCCGGGTGTGCAACGAACACGGCAGCGTGCTGATTTTCGACGAAGTGATGACCGGCTTCCGCGTGGCCATGGGTGGCGCCCAGGCCCATTATGGCATCACGCCCGACCTGACCTGCCTTGGCAAGATTGTCGGTGGCGGCATGCCGGTGGGCGCTTTCGGTGGCAGCCGCGAGATCATGGAGCAGATTTCTCCGTTGGGGCCGGTGTATCACGCCGGCACGCTGTCGGGAAATCCGCTGGCCATGGCGGCGGGTACTACGCTGTTGTCCAAGCTTCAGGTACCGGGATTTCATGATGCGCTGGCGCAGCGAGTAGAAACGTTATGCACAGGGCTGCAGGAGCGTGCAGATGCGGCCGGCGTGCCCATGGTGGCGCAATCTGCCGGCGGCATGTTCGGGCTGTTCTTCACCGCACAAACCCGTGTGGATAACTTTGCCCAGGCCACCGCGTGTGATCCGGAAGCTTTCCGCCGTTTCTTTACCGCCATGCTTGATGAAGGCGTGTACCTGGCACCGTCAGCGTTTGAAGCCGGCTTTATGTCCAGCGCCCATACTGCCGAGGATATCCAGCTCACTCTGGATGCAGCAGAAAAGGTATTTGCCGGCATGGCCCGTTAACAGAGTGCCCGTGCGCTGCTGGTAACATTAAAGTAACTATATGTTACACAGTCAGCTACGCTGAAAGAGCCGCCTGTTCGTTGGATAACGAGAGCGCGGCTCTTTTCATGTAGGGAGGTTACCATGCAGCGACACATAGCCTGGCAGGGCATTGTCATGGTGGCGGGGCTGTGCGCAGCCTTTCCATTGATGGCAGCGCCCTTGTCACAGGAGCAGGCAATGAATGCAATCCGCATTGAGGTTGACGGCACGCCCGGCACGGCGTTTTCTGCCCGCTGGACGATTAAAAACGGCGGTGAAATACAGGAGTACCGTGAACCGGATGGTCGCGTACCGGCAAGTGCCACGTTCGAAGGAGAATCCGTTGACGGTCAGGTTGTGCTACTAAGCGACGGGCAGCTTGATGTTACTGTCAGCAAAGGCGGTAATCGCTCGCGCTCGTCTACCCGGGGCAAGGGCGGAACGCTACATATCAGCGTTTCAAACAACCGATAGAAAAGCATAAAACGCCCACCAAATATATGGTGGGCATATGAATAAGGATATCAGCTATACGAGATGTATGTTATTGCTGATAAACCTGAGCTGCATTGTAACTTCCGGTTTGATAGATGCTGGAAGTGTTATTGTATGCGCTTTGTTGCAGTAGTACATCGTTTCCAAGGCCAGTCTGATTGATGTTTGAAAGGCCACTTGATCCGGTTTGCATCACGTTAGATGCGTTGCTCGTTCCACTCTGATAGATATTGGAAGTGTTGCTGCTGAAGCTTTGTGTAACTTCTGCATAGTTATCTGATCCTGATTGATCGATATCGCTGGAATGACCGCCCCTTCCATATTGATCAATAATAGCCCCGTTAGAGCTACCAACTTGAACTACATCGCTGCTATTGTTTTTAGCGGAACTGATAGCATCAGATGCATCCTGCCTGACCTCTGTGTAGTTGCTGGAACCTTCCTGATAAATTTTTGAGGTATGAACGATAGGAGAATTTGTTATTTGAGTGATGCGCGAAGAATTATTGCTACCTACTTGGTCTAAAGTAGAGTTGCTACCTGTTTCCTTAGTGTTTGGACCAACCTGGTTTACATATCCGTAGTTTTGGCTGCCCTGTTGATTAATAACAGAATTATTGTCAGCCGCCAATGTGGAGGTTGATATAGTCAGGGCGACAGCTGCTGCGATTGTTGTCATTTGCATTTTCATGGTGTTTCCCCTTGTTTTTCGATCGTCTTGCTGTGGAGGTGTACTAAAAGCCTATGCCTTCAGTACGTATCGATAGTGACCGGCCGCGCATTGCCCGAATAATTTTGTTGTTCGACGCTTATGCTGCGAGAGCCACTGCCCGATTGTGAAAGTGAGATATCGCTTTTAAAGCCGACCTGGTAAACATCGGCCCTGAGGGATAAACTGTTTCCTGTCTGGCGAATATCAGCCGAGTGATCATCGCCTATCTGGCTCACTACACCGATATTATTGCCGCCCTGCTGATCCATACTGGCGCTGTTGCCACGTCCATTTTGATAGATATAAGCTAGGTTACCCATCTGGTAGCCGGCAACACGTGATTGAATAATGTTACCGCTGTTATTATCGCCAACTTGCTGAATAACGCTGGCATTACCCGAAAGCTGGTTCAGGTCGATAATACTTTTGGCCTGTTGGAAAACGCGAGCGGCGTTCAGTACGGCTGCTTCGTCACCAGGAGACGCCGCCATGACAGGAAAAGAAATTGCAGCTGCCAAAGTGACTACAGCCGCACTTGGTAACAACTTGCTGCCCGGATGTGCCGGTTGTGAGAGGTAATGGATTTTTGCCAGTTTCATGGAATGTCTCCATCTGAACGAACAACTTTGTTGTTCTGTTGTGTTGATTCTGGACAATATAGTGTTAACTGCTATCAGCATTTTTATTATAAATTCAATGAGGCCAGCGATACGCCGAGATAGAAAAAAGATGAGTTTTTTCATCATTCGTGTATGATTAATTAAATTGTTTCTTTCATCTAAGTGTTGAGAAAATGGCCATGCGAATTCATGGCCATGAATATGAGGTTTTATTTTTACATTGGGGTTAGGCGTATTTTTTTGTTCATTTTTGTTCAAAAAATGGGAAACAAATACCTGTTTATCGCTATGAAACAGCAGCTTTTAAAGTTCGGGAATAGGTGCGTTAAGGTAGTCACCGAGGATAGTCTGGTTGAGATCTGTACCTGCAGGCAGGTTCCACAGGTTACTTTCAACCCCGCGCGCAATCAGGTGAATAACCGATGACTCGATCGCAGACATGACCGCCAGCTGCACCGGCTCGTTGGTGGTAATCCCCGCTTCGGCTTCCAGCAAGCGGCGAAAATCAATAAAGC
>NZ_JAKDUR010000010.1 GCF_030457605.1 Halomonas sp. | reverse complement strand
CTAATATGAAAGCAAAAAAAGCCCGCCGGAGAAGGCGGGCAAACACGTCAGTGGCTTAGGACAGGGCCATGACGTCAGGGGATGCGTCGCTGGCTGTTCGCCGGCGGCGCAGTTCATTCAGTTACGAATAATAAAGTCGAATGCGCCGAGTGCGGCGTTGGCGCCTTCGCCCATGGCGATGATGATCTGCTTGTAGGGCACGGTGGTGACGTCGCCGGCGGCAAAAATGCCGGGGATGGATGTCATGCCCTTGGCGTCGGTGACGATTTCGCCGTGAGGGCTTAGCTCTACCGGCGAGCCCTTGAGCCATTCGGTATTGGGCACCAGGCCAATCTGTACAAAGATGCCGTCCAGTGCGACGTGGTGGTTCTCGTCGGTGGTGCGGTCTTTGTAGTTCAGGCCGTTGACGCGGCTGCCGTCGCCGGTAACCTCGGTAGTCTGGGCGTTGAGCACGACATCCACGTTGGGCAGGCTCTGGAGTTTCTTCTGCAGAACGGCATCGGCGCGCATTTCACCCATGAACTCAAACAGCGTGACGTGGCCGACAATGCCGGCAAGGTCGATCGCCGCTTCCACGCCGGAATTACCCCCGCCGATCACTGCGACGTGCTTGCCCTTGAACAGCGGGCCGTCGCAGTGGGGGCAGTAGGCCACGCCCTTGTTGCGGTATTCGGCCTCGCCCGGTACGTTCATTTCCCGCCAGCGTGCGCCGGTGGCAAGCACCAGTGTTTTGCTTTTGAGCGTGGCGCCGGACTCGAACGTAACTTCATGCAGGCCGCCTTCATTCTCGGCCGGGGTGAGCTTCACCGCGCGCTGCAGGTTCATCACGTCAACGTCGTAGTCCTTGACGTGTTCTTCCAGCGCGGTGACAAGCTTCGGGCCTTCAGTTTTGCTCACCGAGATAAAGTTCTCGATGCCCAGCGTATCTACCACCTGGCCGCCAAAGCGCTCGGATGCAATGCCGGTGCTGATGCCCTTGCGCGCAGCGTAGATGGCGGCTGACGCGCCGGCGGGGCCGCCGCCGATCATCAGAGTGTCAAACGCGGCCTTCTCGCTGAGTTTGGCGGCTTCACGCTCGGTAGCGCCGGTATCCACTTTGGCGAGAATCTGCTCGAGGCTCATGCGGCCCTGGTCAAATGGCTCGCCGTTGAGGTACACACTTGGCACAGACATGATCTCGCGCGCGTCGACTTCGGGCTTGAACAGCGCACCGTCAATGGCCACGTGGCGAACGTTGGGGTTGTAGATCGCCAGCAGGTTGAGCGCCTGTACCACGTCAGGGCAGTTCTGGCACGAGAGTGAGAAGTAGGTTTCAAAGACCATCTCGCCGTCGAGGGATTTGATCTGCTCAAGCGTCTCTTCGGAGGCCTTGGGCGGGTGGCCGCCTACCTGCAAAAGCGCCAGCACCAGCGATGTAAACTCGTGGCCCATGGGGATGCCGGCAAATACCACGCCGGTATCTTCGCCCGGGCGATTGATGGCAAACGATGGCTTGCGGGCATCGTCGCCGTCGGTAGACAAGGTAATCTTGTCGCTCAAGCCGTTGATTTCTTCCAACAACTCGGCCAGCTCGCGAGATTTCGCCCCGTCATCGAGAGACGCTTTCAACTCGAGTGGCTGAGTGACTTTCTCCAGATAGGCTTTCAACTGGTTTTTCAGATTGGCGTCCAGCATGACAGTGACTTCCTCGCAGCAGCTAATACGTTAAATACTAATATTTTGAATAATGATTTTTATTCTCACCAATGAGGGCGCATGTGTTCGCCACTGGCCGGTATTGGGCCTTCATTCATGAGATAAAAATACGGAAACAGGGGAGCAGGACAGACAGAAACAATACAACAGGGTAACGCCGCCAAAGGGCACCCGGGCTCGACCCGGGTGCCGATAACGCCGGTCAGCTTAGATTTTGCCGACCAGGTCCAGCGACGGAGACAGGGTCTCTTCGCCTTCTTCCCACTTGGCCGGGCAAACTTCGTTGGGGTTGGCGCGAACGTACTGGGCCGCTTTTACCTTGCGCAGCAGTTCTTCGGCGTTACGGCCGATGTTGCCGGCGTTGAGCTCGATGATCTGGATCTTGCCGTCCGGATCGACCACGAACGTGCCACGCTCGGCCACGCCGTCTTCCTCGATCAGCACTTCAAAGTTGCGCGAGACGGTGTGGGTCGGGTCGGCGAGCATCGGGTAGTTGAGCTTGCCGATGGTCTCGGAGCTGTCGTGCCACGCCTTGTGGGTGAAGTGGGTATCGGTGGACACGCTGTAGATTTCCACGCCCAGCTTCTTGAATTCGTCGTAGCGGTCGGCCAGGTCACCAAGCTCGGTCGGGCAGACGAAAGTGAAGTCAGCCGGATAGAAGAAGAAGATGGACCACTGGCCCTTGAGGTTCTCCTCGGTAACGTCGATGAACTCGCCGTTGAGGTAGGCAGTGGCGTTAAACGGTTTGACTTCGGTGTTAATCAAAGACATGCAGTACATCTCCTGTTTGATGATGGTTCGCTCAAGTGCGTGGTAGGTACTCTACCCTTGGGTGGGCCATTAATAAAATGGAGAAAAGTCATCAATAGCGATAGAGGATAGCTATATTGGGTGTCGCTGTGCCCAAGCGGCGCGGTGGCTTGACGGCAGCGCGTTGGCCGCCTGTTTTTGCGTGCCGGTTCAACCGCCTTGATCAACCGACTTTTCCCTTACCCGATAACCTTGGGGCGAGGGGGCATGAATGCAAAGATATTTGCTGCGGTGTGCTTGCGGAGATCGGCACTTGACCGCAAAATCCGCTACCCTGCCGGTCGGGCAGTTAAAACCGGATAGATCAAACGAAGGAGTGGTGTTTCATGGGGCAATTACACAAACTTCCGCTGGCCGTTGTGGCCTTTTCCCTGGCCGCAACGGCAACTGCTACTCACGCGGATGAAGTGCGGGTATACAACTGGTCGGACTACATCGCGCCGGATACGCTGGAGAAGTTTACTCAGCAGACGGGCATTGATGTGGTCTATGACGTGTTTGACAGCAATGAAGTGCTTGATGCCGCCTTGCTGGCCGGGCGTTCCGGTTACGACGTGGTGGTACCGTCCAACCACTACCTGAGCCGCCAGCTGAGTGCCGGTGTGTATCAGGAACTTGACCGTGAACTGCTCCCCAACCTTGAACACCTCAATACCCGGCTGCTTGAAGAGCTTGAGGAAGTGGACCCCGGCAGCCGCTATTCGGTGCCGTACATGTGGGGCACCAACGGCATCGGCTACAACGTGGATCGCGTCACCGATATTTTAGGCGAAGACGCCCCGCTGAACAGCTGGGCGCTGCTGTTCGACCCCGAGATTACCTCGGCGCTGAAAAAGGGCGGCTGCGGTATTTCCATGCTGGATTCCGCCGATGAAATGATCTCGCCGGCCATGGCCTATATCGGGCTCGACCCGCGCAGCAACGACGTTGACGACCTCAAGGCCGGCGGCGAGGTGATTGCCAAGGTGCGCGATGACGTGACCTATTTCCATTCCTCGCGCTACATCGGTGATCTGGCCAACGGCGATATCTGCGTGGCCGCCGGCTATTCCGGCGACGTGTTCCAGGCCGCCGCGCGTGCGGAAGAAGCCGGACGTGACTTCGATATTGCCTATACCGTGCCGAAAGAAGGCGCTGCGCTGTGGTTTGACATGATGGCTATTCCGGCCGATGCCCCCAACCCGGAAAACGCCCATGCATTCATCAACTTCATTCTGCAGCCGGAAATTGCCGCAGACATTACCGAATATGTGCGTTACGCCAACCCCAACACCGGCGCCGATGCGTTCCTGGCCGACGAGATCCTCAACGATCCGGCGATTTATCCGGATGACGAGGTGATGGACAAGCTGTACGTGGCCAATGAAAAGCCGCGTGATGTGCAGCGTGCCCGTACGCGTATCTGGAACCGGGTCAAATCGGGCCGCTGATTCACATCCGCCGGCCGTTGCCGAACTTTCAGGGGAGTGGCGCATGGTGACAACGCCTTTGCCGAATGACACTGCGGGGCTGGCTGATGCCCGCCGAGCCAGCGGCAAGGCGCCGCGCTTTGCCGAAGATGCAGTACTGGAAATAAGTCGCCTGACCAAGCGCTTTGACGACGTGGTGGCGGTGGATGACGTCAACCTGCGGGTCAAGCGTGGTGAGATTTTTGCCCTGCTGGGTGGCTCGGGCTCGGGCAAGTCGACGCTGTTGCGCATGCTCGCAGGGTTTGAGGCGCCCAGCGCAGGGCGCATCCTGCTGGACGGCGAGAACATCACGGCGATGCCGCCGCATCGTCGGCCGATCAACATGATGTTTCAGTCCTACGCGCTGTTTCCGCACATGAATGTGGCCCAGAACATCGCCTTTGGCCTCAAGCAGGACAAGCTGCCCAAAGACGAAATCAACGCCCGCGTTGACCACATGCTCAAGCTGGTACACATGCAGCGTTTTGCCCGGCGCAAGCCCCAGCAGCTTTCCGGCGGCCAGCGCCAGCGGGTGGCACTGGCGCGCTCGCTGGCCAAACGTCCCAAGCTGCTGTTGCTTGACGAGCCCATGGGCGCACTGGATAAAAAGCTGCGCACCGAAATGCAGCTGGAAGTGGTAGAGATTATCGAACAGGTCGGGGTGACCTGCATGATGGTGACTCACGACCAGGAAGAGGCCATGACCATGGCCGACCGTGTGGCGGTCATGTCGGATGGCTGGATCGAACAGGTGGGCTCGCCGGTAGATATTTACGAGAGTCCTGCAAGCCGCACGGTGGCGGAGTTTATCGGTACGCTCAACCTGTTTGAAGGCGAGATACGGGTGGACGCGGCGGATCACTGCCTGATTGAAAGCCCGGCGCTGGAAAGGCCGCTTTACATTGATCACGGCGTCACCACCCAGGCCGATGAGCGCCGGGTGTGGGCGGGGCTACGTCCGGAAAAAATCTGGCTGACCCGCCATCGCCCTACGGCCGACTATAACTGGGAGCAGGGCACGGTGGAGGACATTGCCTATCTGGGCGGTTTTTCGCTGTATTACGTGCGCACCGGGCAGGGCACGCTGATCAAGGTAGGTATGGCCAACACCGAGCGCCGCGGCGATCGCCCCACCTGGGACGATGCGGTGTATGTCTACTGGGAAGATCATAGTGCTATTGTGCTCAACCGTTAGCCGCCCTTTCTGACAGGCCCGTCTCGTGCCTGCATTCGCCCATCAGTGACTTATCCGGTCTTTGCCGTGCAACCTGGAGTGACGCCACTCATGTCATTTCGATTTCGCCCCTTTTCCTGGTCTTTATGGCTGAAGCGCCTGCAGTTGGGGCGCTGTGCCGTGATTGCCGTGCCGTTGCTGTGGCTGTCGCTGTTTTTCCTGCTGCCGTTTGCGCTGGTGCTGAAAATCAGCCTGTCGGAAGCGGCGATCAGCGTGCCGCCCTATGCGCCGCTGGTCGAGTATGCCGAAGGCACGCTGCAGATTCTGGTGAATGTGGGCAACTACCTGTTTTTGCTCAGCGATTCACTGTATGCGGCGGCCTATTGGGGATCGATCAAAATTGCTTTTATCGCCACGCTGGTATGCCTGCTGATCGGTTATCCCATGGCGTATGCCATGGCACGGGCGGCGCCACGCTGGCAGCTGGTATTGCTGCTGCTGGTCATGCTGCCGTCGTGGACGTCGTTTCTGATTCGCGTGTACGCCTGGATGGGTATTTTGAGCAACAGCGGGCTGCTTAATCAGCTATTGCTGGGGCTTGGTCTCGTGGATGCGCCGCTGCGCATGCTCAACACCCGGTTTGCGGTGATTGTGGGCATCGTTTATGCCTACCTGCCGTTTATGGTACTGCCGCTTTACGCGCATTTAACGCGTATGGATATGACCCTGCTTGAGGCCGCCTCGGATCTTGGCTCCCGGCGCATCAATACCTTTGTGAAAGTGGCGCTGCCACTGTCTGCCGGCGGTATTGTGGCTGGCTGCATGCTGGTGTTCATTCCTGCCGTGGGCGAGTTTGTCATTCCCGAGCTGCTGGGTGGGCCGGATACCCTGATGATCGGCAAGATACTGTGGGATGAGTTCTTCCTCAATCGCGACTGGCCGGTGGCCGCAGCGCTTGCCATGATCATGCTCGGCCTGTTGTTGATTCCCATCGTGCTGTTTCACCGCTATCAGTCACGGGAGCTTGAGACATGAAGCGGTTACCTTCTTTCAGCACCGTGATGCTGGCGCTGGGGCTCGGGTTTCTCTACCTGCCGATGGCCGTGCTGGTGGCGTACTCGTTCAACGCGTCCAGCCTTGTCACCGTATGGGCGGGATTTTCGACCAAATGGTATGGCGAGCTGCTGCGTGACGAGCAGATTCTTGCGGCGGTCTGGACCAGCCTTGAGATCGCCTTTTTTGCCGCCAGCATGGCGGTTTGCCTGGGCACCGTGGCTGCGCTGGTGATGACCCGCTATGGGCGCTTTCGCGGCAAAACGGCGCTCGCCAGCATGGTGACGGCACCGCTGGTGATGCCCGAAGTAATTACCGGGCTGTCGCTGTTGCTACTGTTTGTGCAGATGGCCGCACTGACCGGCTGGCCGGCGGACCGCGGCATGATGACGATCTGGATTGCCCACACCACCTTTTGCAGCGCTTATGTGGCGGTGGTTGTTGGCGCGCGGCTGCGCGAGGTAGACCGCTCCATTGAAGAGGCGGCGATGGATCTGGGCTCGCCGCCGGCCCGAACATTTTTCGCCATTACGTTGCCGCTTATCTCACCGGCGCTGGCCGCCGGCTGGCTGCTGGCCTTTACGCTCTCGCTGGATGATCTGGTGATCGCCAGCTTTGTGTCGGGGCCGGGAGCCAATACGCTGCCCATGGTGGTATTTTCCTCGGTGCGCCTTGGGGTATCGCCCAAGATCAACGCGCTGGCGACGCTGATTATTCTTGCTGTCTCGCTTGCCACCCTGGTGGCCTGGTATCTCATGCGCCGGGGCGAGAAAAAGCGCCGTGCGGCGCTCAGAGCGCAGACCGGAGACTGAGCTCTACAGCACGTCGTCGTCGCTGCCGGTGCGCACGCTCTCCAGCTCGCCGTTAAACGGCGACACCACTACTTCCACCAGAATCGGCGCACAGCACTGGTGGCAGTCTTCCCAGGTAGTATGGCTGCCCTGTGAGGTGTCGATCTCGAAGGTCAGGGGGCTATCGCAGTAGGGGCAATGGAAATCGTGTTCCACGAGGGCATCATCATGCATGACAGCCTCCTTTGGCACTGGGTTGTGAATAAAGGGTTGTGGCAACCGGGCTGAAAAAAACGGAATCTTGAAAAAAGGCTAACCTGCGTAAAAGTATAGCAGCGGGCCGCCGCGATGCGGACAGCGTCGGCCGTGTTCGGGTAGGATGAAGCGAGCGGCTTTTCAAGCCGGTTGTTGACACCTTCATTATCCAGATACTGACGTTGGAGCAAGACCATGACAATGAATCTCAAAGTACTGACCGCGGCGGTAGCCCTTGCACTGCCCATTGCCGCTCAGGCCGAGACGCCCGATATCAAGCCCGGTGAGTGGGAGTTTGTCAGCGTGACCAGCATCAAGGGCGATGTGGAAATGCCCGACCAGACCAATACCGAGCGTCAATGCATCACCGAAGAAGACCTGGAAAGCGCGGACTTCGGCTTTATCGAGGAAGAGGAAGGCTGCGAACTGCTGAGCCAGGACATGAGCGCTGATGGCCTTGAGTACCACATGACCTGCAGCGCTGAAGGTGGCGATGCGGACATCAAGGGTAGCATGAGCTTTATGGGTGAGCAGGTAGAAGGCGACGTCAACATCGACACCGACTCACCCATGGGCAAGATGACCATGAGCACCAACATTGACGGCACCTATCAGGGCGAGTGTCAGGCCGACAGCTAATGGCGGTCTGCCGCCCCTAGATATCTTCCGGTGGCGCGTGGCGGCCAAGCTCGGTATCAAGCTTATGTTTGACTGCCCCCGGCGAGCCGCTTTTGCCTGCCAGTATCGCGTAGGCCACGGGCACGACAAACAGCGTGAACACCGTGGCTGCGCCCACGCCTGCGATAATCACCGTGCCGATGACCAGCCTTGAGTTGGCGCCCGGCCCGCTGGACAATACCAGCGGCACGGCGCCGGCCATGGTGGTGATCGCCGTCATCAGGATCGGGCGCAGGCGGGTGATGGAGGCCTCCACCAGCGCCTCGCTGAACGCCATGCCCTGGTCGCGCAGCTGGTTGACGAACTCGACGATCAGAATGCCGTTTTTGGTCGCCAGCCCCACCAGCATGACCAGCCCCACCTGGCTGTAGATGTTCAGCGTCTGGCCGCTTAAGTACAGCGCCAGCAGGGCGCCGATGATCGCCAGCGGTACGGTGAACATGATCACCAGCGGGTGGATGAAGCTTTCAAACTGCGCCGCCAGCACCAGAAAGACCACCAGCACGCCGACGCCGAGCAAAAAGGCCGTGGCGCCGCTGGCTTCCTGATAATCCCGCGAGGCGCCTTTGACATCGGTCTGCGCCGCGTCGGGTAATATCTCGGCCACGGTGCGGTCAAGATAATCCAGGGCCTCGCCCAGCGAGTAACCTGCGGCAAGGTTGGCTTCCAGGGTGATGGCACGCAGCCGGTTATAGCGGCTCAGCGTGCTGGGCCCGGCGGTATCGGTGAGGCTGACAAGGCTTGCCAGCGAAATCAGCTCATCGCTGCGCGCCGAGCGGATGTACAGGCTCTCAAGGCTGCGCGGGCTGGGGCGGGCGCCGTTTTCGCCTTCAACAATCACATCGTATTCTTCGCCGTTTTCCACGTAGCGGGTCACGCTACGCCCGCCCAGTAGGGTTTCCAGCGTGCGGCCGATCTCGTTGACCGTCACCCCCAGCGCAGCGGCGCGGGCATAATCGATATTGACGCGCAGCTGGGGCTGGTTTTCTTCAAAGTCGCTTTCCAGCCCCAGAAGCCGCGGGTTGTCATCGCGGATATAGGCCATCAAGGTGTCGCGCCACTCGGCCAGCTCCGCGTAGCTGCTGCCGCCCAGCACGTATTGCACCGGCTTGCCGGCGCTGCCGCCAAAGCCCTGGCTCATGACCGGAAAGGCGCGCACGCCGGGCAGGCCATGGAGCGTCTCGCGGACGTCCTGCATGATCGGCCAGACGCTGCGGCGCTCGCCCCATTCGCTGAGGTTGACGATGACAAAGCCGCTGTTGAAGTTTTCAATGTTGCCCCAGCCCATCGGTGCGCGCACCAGCAGGCGTTCAACCTCGCCCTTGTCGACCAGCGGCAGCAGCCGCGCTTCGATTTCATCCATGTAGTCGAGCATGTAGTCGTAGGTGGCGCCGGGCGGGCCGCTGACAATAATGTAAAAGCTGCCGCGATCTTCCTGCGGGGTATATTCCGTGGGCAGCGTCTGGGCAAGCCAGGCAATGCCGCCGAGCATCGCCACAAACAGTACGACGACGATCAGCCGCATCTGCAGCGTGCGCTGCAACAGCCGCCGGTAAACGTGCTGGCTTTTGCCCAGCGCCCGGTGTACGCCGCGCGCCAGGCGACTATCGTGCATGTCGGGCTTGAGTATTTTGGAGGCCATCATCGGCGTCAGCGATAGCGCCAGTACGCTGGAGACCGCCACCGCGGCGGCAAGAGTCAGGGCAAACTCGGAGAACAGCCGGCCGATGTCACCCTGCAAAAAGCCCAGCGGCACAAATACGGCAATCAGCACCAGGGTGGTGGCGATTACTGCAAAGGCGATCTGGCGAGCCCCGCGCCAGGCCGCCACCAGCGGTGTTTCGCCGTAGTCCTGCATGCGTCGGTGAATGTTCTCGAGCACCACGATGGCGTCGTCCACGATCAGGCCAATGGCCAGCACCAGCGCGAGCAGCGTCAGCAGATTGATGGTAAAACCCATCAGTGCCAGCGCGCCAAAGGCGCCGATCAGCGCAATGGGCACGGTCACCGCGGGCACCAGCGTGGTGCGCAGGTTGCCCAGAAAGAGGAAAATGACCGCCACCACCAGCCCGATGGAAATAAACAGCGTGATCGCCACTTCGCGAATGGCGCCGGCGACAAACGTCGAGGCGTCAAAGTTGAGCGCCAGCGTCATGCCCCGGGGCAGCGTCTCCTGCAGCGATGACAGCGTACCCCGCGCGGCTTTCGAGATTTCCAGCACGTTGGCGGTGGACTGTTTCATCAGCCCCAGCCCGACCATGGATTCGCCGTTGCTGCGAAAAATCGTACGCTCTTCCACCGCGCCGATTTCCACTCGCGCCACGTCGCCCAGGCGGATCAAATAGCCGTTATCGGCTTCACCCAGTGCGAGTGCGCGAAAGTCTTCCGGCGAGGTGAAGGTGCGTGGCAGCCGCACGATAAACTGGCGCTCGCGGGATTCGATGGCGCCGCCGGGCAGCTCGACGTTCTCATTGCGCAGAGCCTGTTCCACATCGTTGACGGTGAGCTGGCGGGCGGCCAGGGCATCGGCGTCCAGCCACACGCGCATGGCGTATTCGCGCCCGCCGCCAACCCGCACCTGGGCCACGCCGGGCAACACCGAGAGCTGATCGACCAGATAGCGATCAGCGTAGTCGGTCAGCTCGGCGGTGGTGTAGTTGTCGCCGGTCAGGCTCAGCCACAGCACCACGTCGGAGTTGGCATCGGCCTTTTGCACCTCGGGCGGGTCGGCTTCTTCGGGCAGGTTGTCCAGCGAGCCGGAAATGCGGTCGCGGATATCGTTGGCCGCGGCGTCGATGTCCATGTCGAGGCTGAATTCGACGCTGATGCTTGAGCGACCGTCGCTGCTGGACGACGAAATTACTTCAATACCGGCCACCCCCGCGATGCGATCTTCCAGCACCTCGGTAATGCGTGATTCGACAATGCTGGCCGAGGCGCCGGGATAGCGGGTGTCGATGCTGACCACCGGCGGATCGATGGACGGGTATTCCTGCAGCGGCAAACGTTCCAGCGCGAGCAGGCCAAAAGCGACGATCAACGCGGCCAGGACGGTGGCCAGAACCGGCCGCTCGACAGAAATATCGGATAAACGCATTAATCGTCTCGCCCCTGGCGTACTCGTTCCTGGTGTAGCAGCGCCTTGATGCTGGTGTCGTCATCGACGATGCCCAGAAGCTCGGTCGTCTGGCCTTCACGCACCTGCTCGGTGCCGTGAGCCACGATCAAGTCGTCGCGCTCAAGGCCGTCGAGAATCTCGACCTCGCCCTTGCGCCGGGCGCCGATATCGACCTGGCGGCGCTGCAAGCGGTTGGCGTCGTTTTCATCAAGCCGCCAGACGTAGTGGCTGCGGCCTTCGGAAACAATCGCAGATTCCGGCACCACCAGGGTGTCGCGCGTGGCGGCGTCAAGTTCGACCTGCATCAGCATCCCAGGGCGCAGGCGTTCCTCGGGATTTTCCAGCCGCGCACGCACGGTCACGCTGCGTGAGACCGGATCGACCCGGGTGCCGATGCTTGCCACTTCACCCTGGAAAACCTGCTCGGGAAAGGCATCGGTATGCGCACGCAGCGTCGCCCCACGGCTCATCTGCGCCAGATAAATGGCCGATACGCTAAAGTCCAGCCGCATCACGTCAAGCTTGTCCAGCGTGGCAAGCTCGGTGCCCGGGGTGACCAGGGTGCCCACGCTGATGTCGCGAAGGCCCATACGTCCGCTGAACGGGGCTTTGATTCGGTAGTTGGCAAGCCGCGCCTTGAGCGCGTCGGCATCGGCCTTTGCCTGATTGAGGCGCGCCTGGCTGTCTTCCACATCGGCGCGGGCCGAGAGATTGCGTTCCCGCAGCTGAGTGAAACGATTCAGGGCGTTGCGCTGTTCAGCGGCCCGGGCATTAGCGGCGCGTAGCTGCGCCTGTTCTTCGCGATCATCCAGCTGAAACAGGCGCTGGCTGGCTGCTACATTGTCGCCGTCGTCAAAGTCGATGGCGGTCACCACGTCGGTCACGGTGGCCGAAAGCGTCACGCTTTCGTCGGCCTTGAGAGTGCCCAGCGCCTTGATTGGATCAGACCAGCGCTCAAGAGTGACCCGGCTGGCGATTACCGGTGTATCGGGGGCAGCACTTTGGGCCAGCGCCGACAGTGGTAATCCGGCGCAGACGGCGAGCATGAGCAGAGCGGGGGCGGAGGTAACCCGAAACCGCGCCTGCATGGCGTTGAAAACGAGAGAGGCTGTTAGACTAGCCGCTTTGTGCATACCGGAGCTGCCTTGTGATGACCTACGATGTGGTGGTGATCGGCGCGGGCGCGGCCGGCCTGATGTGCGCAGCCCAGGCGGGTTATGCCGGCCGGCGCGTACTGCTGCTTGATCATGCCGGAAAAGCCGGTAAAAAGATCCTGATGTCGGGCGGTGGCCGCTGCAACTTTACCAATCTGGCGACCACCCCTCAGCATTTTTCCTCACAGAATCCGCATTTTTGTATTTCCGCGCTGAAACGCTACCGGCCCGAACACTTTGTCGAGCTGGTCGAACGTCACGGTGTGGAGTACGTGGAAAAAGCGCCGGGACAGCTATTTTGCGCCACCTCGGCCAAGGATATTGTGCGTGTGCTGCTCACCGAATGCGAGTGGGCGGGCGTTGACGTGCGTCTGGGTACCCGGGTGGAGCGCGTTGAGCGCCGTGGCGACGGCATGCGCCTGGCCACCTCGTTGGGCAAGGTGGATGCCGGCACGCTGGTGGTGGCCACCGGCGGGTTGTCGATTCCGACCATGGGCGCGACCGGCTTTGGCTATGAGTTGGCGCGCCAGTTCGGGCTGGAAGTATTACCCACTCGTGCAGGGCTGGTGCCGTTTACCCTGAGCGAGCCGTGGAAAGCCCGCGCGGCGGCGCTTTCCGGTGTGAGTCTGGAGGTGGACGTGGCATGCAACGGGCGTCACTTCGCCGAGCCGATGCTGTTTACCCATCGTGGGCTTTCCGGGCCTTCGATGCTGCAAATCTCAAGTGTGTGGGCACCGGGTGATGCGCTGTGCGTGAACCTGCTACCCGGCGAAGATGCTGAAGCGTCGCTGCGCCATGCGCGTAATGCCACGCCCAAACGCCAGCTTTCGACCTGGCTGGGTGAGCGCTTTCCCAAACGGGTGGCGCAGGCGTTAAACGAGTGGTACGGCGAGGCGGACAGCACCACGCCGCTGGCGGAATATTCCAATGACGCCATTGCCGGCTGGGCCGAGCGGCTCAACCGCTGGGCGCTCAAGCCCGCCGGCACCGAAGGCTGGCGCACGGCGGAGGTGACCCTTGGCGGGGTCAATACCCAGGCGGTGTCGTCAAAGGACTTCAGCGTCAGCGGCCTGCCCCAACTGCGCTTTATCGGCGAGGTGCTCGACGTCACCGGCGAGCTTGGCGGGTTCAACTTTCAGTGGGCCTGGGCGTCCGGCGTCGCCTGCGGCCAGGCCTGTTAAACGCAGTATAAAGTCAAAGTGCGCGGCAAGCGCGGCTGGTCGCTTTCGCGCTTATCCGAGAACGCCCTGGCTGCGCAGGTAATCATCGTAGCTACCGCTGAAATCGACGATGCCATCGTCTTGCATGTCGATGATGCGCGTGGCCAGCGAGCCGACGAACTCGCGGTCGTGGCTGACAAAAATAAGCGTGCCGGCGTAGTGGTCGAGTGCCAGGTTGAGCGCTTCGATGGATTCCATGTCCAGGTGGTTCGTGGGCTCATCCATGACCAGCACGTTGGGGTTTTGTAGCGAGAGCTTGCCGAATAGCATGCGCCCCTGCTCACCACCTGAAATTACCTTGACGGACTTGCCGATGTCGTCGTTGGAGAACAGCATCCGCCCCAGCGCGCCGCGTACGGTCTGCTCACCGTCGGTGGTCCACTGCTGCATCCATTCAAACAGCGTCTCGCCCCCTTCGAAGTCCGCCGCGTGGTCCTGGGCGAAGTAGCCGACCTCGGCGGCATCGGTCCACTGTACCTTGCCGCCGTCAAGCGGTATCGCGCCTGTCAGGCAGTTGAGCAGGGTGGTTTTGCCGATGCCGTTGGGGCCGATGATGGCCACGCGCTCGCCCGCTTCGATGAGCAGACCCAGGCGCTCGAACAGCACGTTGTCGCCCCAGGCCTTGGTGAGGTCTTCCGCGTTCACCGCGTGCCGGTGAATCTTCTTGTTCTGCTCGAAGCGAATGAACGGGCTGATGCGTGAAGAGGGCTTGACCTCATCGAGCTGAATTCTGTCGATCTTGCGCTGGCGCGACGTGGCCTGTTTGGCCTTGGAGGCGTTGGCCGAGAAGCGGCTGACGAACTGCTTGAGCTCGGCAATTTCGGCTTTTTTCTTGGCGTTTTCGCTGTGCAGACGCTCCCGCGCCTGGGTGGCGGCGGTCATGTATTCATCATAGTTGCCGGGAAATAGCTGCACTTCGCCGTAGTCCAGATCCGCCATGTGGGTGCAGACGCTGTTGAGGAAGTGGCGGTCGTGGGAAATGATGATCATCGTCGACGAGCGCGCCTTGAGCATGTCCTCAAGCCAGCGAATGGTATTGATGTCCAGGTGGTTGGTGGGCTCATCGAGCAGCAGCACGTCGGGGTCGCTGAACAGGGCCTGGGCGAGCAGCACGCGCAGCTTCCAGCCCGGCGCGACAACGCTCATCGGCTGATCGTGCTGCTCGGTGGGAATGCCCAGCCCCAGCAGCAGCTCGCCGGCACGCGCCTCGGCGGTATAGCCGTCGAGTTCGGCAAAGCGTACTTCAAGGTCGGCGACGGCCATGCCGTCTTCTTCACTCATTTCAGCCAGCGAATAGATGCGCTCGCGCTCTGCGGCGACGGACCAGAGCTCTTCGTTGCCCATGATTACGGTGTCGATGACGCGCTCGTCCTCGAAGGCAAACTGATCCTGGCGCAGCTTGCCCAGGCGCGTGGTGGCATCCTTCATCACCTGGCCGCTGGTGGGCTCAAGGTCACCCCCGAGAATCTTCATCAGGGTCGACTTGCCACAGCCGTTGGCCCCGATCAGGCCGTAGCGGTGGCCCTGGCCGAATTTGACAGAAACGTTTTCAAACAGCGGCCTGGGGCCAAACTGCATGGTGATATTGGCAGTAGAAAGCACGGCAGAGAATCTCGTGGGGGTCGTATGAATGAGGGAAGCAATGGATGGAAAACCTTGGCCGACGCCACAGCGGGCGTCGGCCAAAGCGGAGGCCGCATTGTACGCGTCAGGCCATGGAACTAGCTACTCGGCTAGCCTGCTGCGGGATCAGGGGGAAGTGCCTAGCGGCGGGGAGTGCCCAGGCGCTTGAGGTTGCGCACCAGCATATAGGCGGCGAGGCCGCGCTTGCCGATACGCACCAGCGGGCCGGGCTTGCGTACGATGCGGTAGGCCACGCCGCTGGCGGCCAGCATTAGCGGGGTCTTGTGGCGGGCCAGCTTGAGAAAGCCCCGGTCCAGCGGCGCCGCGGCGCGTTCAAGACGAATACCCTCGACCATGATATCGATACGCTGCTGTTCCAGTGCGTCAAGCAGCTCGCGCTTGCGTGCAGCGCGTGATAATGGCCGAGGTGCGTTCTGGCTTATGTTGTCCGGATCAGCGTTCCTGGCGGGCATCGTTTTTTTGCTCCAGTAGCGCGCGGTCGGTGGCAAGCTGGCTGAGGGTGTCTTTCAACAGGGTGTGGCGTCTGGACTGACGTATCGCCACCACGGCCAGCACAATACTTGCCAGCAGCAGTACGGCTGCACTGGCGCCAATGGCTACAAGCCGATAGCTGTCCCAGAAGGTGGCAATGACCAGCGCTGTCAGGGTTGCCGTGCCGAGCATAAACAAAAGCAGGCTTGCGCCTGCCAGAAGTATCAGCGTTAACAGGCGCGCCCGCTCTTCTTCGAGCTCCAGCACCGCCAGACGCAAACGCGTTTCACCATTGGCGATAAGTGTTTTCAGCACCTGTCTGGCGGCCTGAATTGCGCGTTGGCCGGGGCCCAACGCCATTAGCGCCGACCGAGCAGCAGGCCGACTACAACGCCGGCAGCGGCGCCAATGCCGACGCTTGCCCAGGGATTTTCGTGGACATAGCGGTCACAGCAGTCTGCCTGATTGGATAGCGAGTCGCGGGTATCGGCATACAGACGCTCGCCGCGTGCTTCAAGGCGCGAGCGGGTATCTTTCAGGCGCTTTTCCGCGCGTGCGCGAAGGTCTTTCATCTCTGAGCTGGCGTCCTGGGCGGTCGCGTTGACCAGCTCTTCCACGGTGTCGCTCAGGTGACGCAGGTCGTCCTGCAGCTGGTCGGTCTGAACATTACGGTCTGATTGTTTCCTGGCCATGTTGTCTTCCTCTTCAATGAATAACAGCACAATCAACAAGCGCTTTCAGCATAGCAGGTATGACGGTGGTACATCAGCCATGCTGGTGGCGCTGGGTTTTACGCCTAAAGGGCGGCAACAACCGTGACTTCGACGAGTATGGCGTCACGCGCCATGGTCGATTGCACGCAGGAGCGCGCCGGGGCGCAGCCTTCCGGAAGCCATTCATTCCACAGTTCGTTGAAGGTTGCAACATCCTTGTTGTCTTTCAGGTGAATCAAGGCCGACAGGATCTTGCTGTTATCGGTACCGGCTTCCTGCAGATGGTCATCTATGCGCGCCAGTACGGATTTTGTCTGATGGGTGATGTCCTCGTTGACATCCAGCGCAACCTGGCCGCACAGATAAACGGTGTCGTTATGAATGACGATGCGGCTGACTTTTTCATTGGTTCGTTTACGGATAATGCTCATGGTCTGGCTCCTTTATAGGGGAATGTATGCAAGGGAATGTATTCAGGACTGTGTATGTAGAACTATGTATGCGGAAAAGGGTGCCTTCTGCTTTCGCCCGATACAAGCCGGGAGACGCAACCGGGCCAGGCACTCTGATGAGCACGTCATGAACGCGGCTCAGCGCAGCAGGCCGCTGGGGGTAAACAGGGGGTTCAGGCTGAAGCCGATGCTTAGCCGGTGTACCCGGTGGTCGTAGTCGATCAGGCTTTCGCCGTAGCCGTAATAGTATTGTACGTGCCCGCGAACGCCATTGAAGGCCGGCCAGCTGTAGTCGAGGCGGGTGCCGTAATTGCCGGCGGACGGATTGCCTCGCAACAGGCCGGAGATTTCCTGGTCATGGCTGAAGCGTTTTGCCAGACGAATATCGCCGTAGCCCATGTAGCGCTCGATATCGGGGTTGTCGTCTTCGCTGTCGGACTCGGGAATACGCCAATGCGGGGCCAGCGACAGGGCCCAGTCGCCACGCTGCAGCGTGCTTTCGAGATACACGCGGTTCCAGCTCCGGGACAGCGGTGCGGAACGCCCGTTGGACTGGTGATTGAGCGAGACCCGGTTGCGAGTGTTGATCCAGCCAAGGAGGTTCCAGTCATTGGCAAAATCGATAAAGATTTCCGGTTCGTAGTTGGTTTCGCGAAAGGGCGATGAAGAATCGGTGTTATAGGCCTGCCACCAGCTACGCTGGGTATAGCCGAAGTATAAATCGCCGCGATCGCCAAACAGCCCTTCGGCCAGTGAGAACTTGGCACTGAACTGAAACTTCACTTCGGTATTGTCGGCGCGACCATCGGCGTCGATATCACGAAAGCGGGCGCGATCCTGATTGCCGTTGTAGCTCACCGGGAACAGGTAATTGGTGCGGTGTGCGGTAATGGAAAACGGATTATGGCTTGACTCTTCTTCCAGCTGCCGGCGTTCGCGGGTTTCTTCAATGGCCTTTTCTTCAGGCGGCGTGGGTGTGAGTGCATGCGGGTAGACGGACGCTTCAAAACGTGGCGTCTGTTGCGCTTCAAGACGGGTAAGCTGCTGATCGAGCTCGGCCATCTCACTATGCAAGGCGTCAATGCGGGCCTGTAGCGCTGCCTGATCAGCCGGGGCGGCGTAAACGCTGCCGGTATGGGCTGCCAGCAGAAGGCCAAGGCAGGCAAAAGAAGAATGTCGGGCAATCATGATCATGGCTCGTCAATAAATGAGTAGGCAAAATATCTGCGCTTTTTCTAACACGCGGTCAGAAGAAATCAACTGGCGTCGCACTTGAGTGCGTGGAGTAAAAATTCACGGTTGCCGTCGCTGCCGGTAATGGGGCTGGGCTGCCAGTGGGCGATGCACAGGCCGCTTTGCTCACAGGCGTTTTCCAGCCGGACGCGTACCTCGTCGTAGCGGTTTGGATCGCGTACCACGCCGCGCTTGTCGAGTGCGGCGGCGTCGAGTTCGAACTGGGGTTTGACCAGCGAGATGAGTTCACCGCCGGCAGGTAGTGCCGCAGCTATTTCGGGCAGAATCAGGGTTTGTGAAATAAATGAGACATCCATGACCGCAACGGTTGGTGCGTGCGCGTCACGCAACGCGGCGAAGGCATTGGATTGGCCGAGTGCCCGGGCGTTGATGCCTTCAAGGCAGCTGACCCGGGCATCATCGCGCAGGGCGGGGGCGAGCTGGCCGTGGCCGACCTCGATGCCGATGACATGGCGCGCGCCAAAGCGCAGCGCGCAGTCGCTGAAGCCGCCGGTGGACTGCCCCACGTCGAGTACGACCTGGCCATCCAGGCGCCTTTCAAGCGTGTTAAGCACGGCCTCGAGTTTGAGCCCTGCCCGCGAAACGTAGCGCTCCTCGGGATCGTCATCGACAGCAAGCGGGATCGTGATGGCCAGTTTCTCACTGGCCTTGGCCAGCCGTGCCCGGGTGTCGGTGCGCCATACGCGGCCGTTTCTGATCAGCCGCTGAGCGCGGGTGCGCGAGCCGGCAAGCTGTTGCTGGACCAACAGCTGATCAAGGCGCTGCATCGAGCTATTTTGCATCGAGCCATTCTGCATTGAATTACTCTGTATCGATCTACTCTGGAGCATGGGGCGTGGCACCGGTGCCGGGGTCGGCCTGGAGGCCGCCTGCAGGCAAGCGTTCGGCGCCCCAGCTGCGTGAGATATAGCCCTTGACCCGGGCGAGTTCGTCGTCGTTGATAGTGGCAAGTTCGCCGTATTCAAGCGAATCGTAATGATAGATATACAGCCTTGAGGCAAACTGCTCGAACGGCAGCGAGGCTTCACCGAAGCGCTCGCCGCTGCCTGCGGTGCTGACCACGACGCCATCGCCCCAGTCCTGGCCGCTGTCGTTGTTGGGGTTGTAGAAATACACCCGCATCCGTTCCTCGGGATCCAGTGAGGCGCGCAGTACGCTGATTGCGTGCCAGCCGATAAAGCGCCCGGCGCTGTCGGTGACGGCAATGCCCGCCGGCTGGGGATGAATCAGGGGCTGATTGCCGTTATAGAACGGGTGGTAGCTGGCATAAAAGTGCCGCAGAAAGGCGTCAATGTCGATGAGCTTGCCGGTGGCGACGTCAACGTTGATGCAAAATCCGCGCCCTGACCACCAGCCGTGGAATTCGGGGTTGACCCAGCGGTGTGGGTCGCCCTCGCGGCCGATGCAGCGCCGGCCCATTTCAGCGTAAATACGATCCAGGTGGGGCACCACAATCAGCGAGACGGGATCCAGGTCCATGGGCAGTTCCGTGGCCACGCCGGAAAGGCTTGCCATCGAGGAAATCGGCTGGCCTTCGAAGTGCATGATGATTTCATCATCGCGCGCGGCCCAGGCCACCATTTGCAGCAGGTAGTCGGGGTCATTGTAGGCCCACATGGAAAGCGCCCGTGCTGACTGGCAGGTGGGATTGTTGCCCTGACCGACACCCAGTGGAAGCCCTAGCATGCACAGCACGCCTTCCAGCAGCCGGGCGCGGGGTGATACGGCATCGCCGCAGGCCAGCGTCAGGCGCGACTGGGACCATTCCGACAGTGACAGGCCAAGCTGGCGCCACATGGCCGGCGCCACTGGCGGTTGATAGAGAATGCCGCGCTCGAGTGTGAGCGCCAGACCGTAAACGGCCTGGGCGGTGGCGGGGTAAATACCGGTTCGTACCAGCGCGAGCACCAGTTCGCGGTAGCACAGCAGGCAGTCGCGTCCGGTGGAGGAAAGCCCCAGTGCCTCGACGATCAGCTGGTCGCTTTCCTCGACCAGATGGCGCAGTAACACGGCATGGTAGGGCGAGACCAGTCCGGTATCGTGCATGGCGCGGGCAAACCCGGTGGCTTCGGCCTGTAGCGCGGTATGATCCATGCGCTCCAGGCGCTGGCGGTAAACGTCAATGCCGGGATCTTCCTGGCAGGCCTGGGTGGGGCCGAACAGCGCGCTGACCAGCCGGGCGGCCCCCTGGCCGCTGGCCCCCAGGTCAATCGTCGGGTCGGCCTGGCACAGCGCGATCTGGGTGACCATCTGCTTGATGGATTCCACCTGTAACGGGCGCTGCTGCAGTATGCGCCAGATTTCCTCGATCAGCGTGTCGATGATGTGTTCGTAGCCAATACGCGTGGCCAGATGCTGAAACAGGTAGCGGGATATCTGTGCCAGACGCCCCTGGGTTTCGCGCTCGGCCTCGGACGGCGGGGTAAACAACAGCCACAGGTTAAGCGCCATGACCTGGGTTAAATAATGATGGGCGTGTTCGGCGGAGGTATCTGCGTGGGCAAAGGTCTGTTTGGCCACGGCGAGCAGGCGCAGCTCGCTCAGCGCCTCGATCACTACCACGTTGGCGTCGGCGCTTTTCAGCGCCTGGGTCGTCAATGAGGGCAGCAGGTGCTGGGGAGTGGCCCAGTCGGAACCGTTGAACACGCCTGCTTTTTCCAGTACTTCGGCGCGTTTTTCGATGGCTTCACAGCCGCCGTCGGTAAGCAGCACTCGGCGAGCCGTGTCCAGCACCCGGGGCAGCCTGGCGGCCTTGTTGAAGGCAGGCGCCTGTTCAAGCAGACGCAGCGCTACGTCGAATTTTTCCACCAGGCTGTCAAGCCGGGCCGCCTCGGGGGAGGCGGCGTTAGTGGAAGATGTGTGGTTTGCCGTCGTCACGGTGACTCCTTATCCCTGCCGTGAGGGGATTATACATAGAAGTCGAGATCTTCCTGATGTTTGAGCAGATCACGCAGGGTGTGGGCATCGTCACCCTTGAAGTAGACCAGCCCCCAGTGGGTACCAAACGCCGTACGCTTGGTGACGGTTTCCTCCATCGGGGTGGTGAGTTCGTGGGATTCGAAGTAGGGGTGATCTTCCACCTCTTCGGGCAGTTCCAGGCGGCTGACCACGCGCCGGCGTGGATAAACCCCGAAGCAGCCGGCAAAGCCGTCGGCATCGACCACTTCCCTGGGAAAGAAGGCGGCGACTTCTTCTGCGGTGGTGTAGGGGTCGAATACCAGCATGGTGGCCTGGTAGGCGTTGAACCCATAGACCCGTTCCAGCAGCTCGAATACCTTGAACCCCGGCGGACGATAGGCCACTTCCCCAAAGTACATTTCGCCATCGCTGGTGACGAAGTATTCCGGGTGAATCAGCCCGAAGCTGATGTCGAAGGTCTTGATCAGCTTTTCGATCTGCGCGGTGATCTGTTCGCGATATTTCTCCAGCTCGGGCGAAGCGGGCACAAAGACCGAATAGCCAAGCGTCACGTACTCGGAAATATTCAGGAAAGCGATTTTGCCGTTGTGGATCCACGCCTCCACGGCGAATTCCCAACCGTCCAGATGTGACTCCATCAGCACCGGGAATTCTTCCTCGGGAATGGTGTCGACTTCATCCGGCGTACGGATCACCCGGTGGCCAAGGCAGCCGGCCTTGTCGAAGGCTTTCAGGTGGATCGGATCGTTGGGATCACCGTCGAGCTTGAGCAGTGTCTGGTTGACCCGCTTCAAAAAGCGCACCACGTCGTCCTTGTCGTGGGCCTCTTCGAAAATGCCCACGCGAATGCCGCCCAGCTGGGCGCGGCGCTTCATCAGCGCCTTGTCGCGGAGCAAAAGCGACTGGCCGTAAAGCCGCGGGTTGTCCAGCAGCACGGAGTTGATGGCGCCGGCCCATTCCACGGTTTCTTCATAAAGTGGAATGGCCACGTTAACGCCTTTGTCCTTGAGGGTTGTGGCGATCTCCAACGAGCGATCATTGAGACGCTCGAAGTTCCATGACACATAAGGAATATCATGCTGTTGGCAGTAATCTTCTGCCCAGTCAGGCGCCACCACAATGTAGCGACGATCGAAGTTCTCGGCAGCCTCAATGGCATTCAAGCTCCAGCCGAGAAGGGCGATGTAGCCTTTATTGGTATCCTGTTGCATTGTTCAGCTCCTGTCGTTGCAGAGACGTTGCGTGCCGGGGTTTTGCCTGGATGCCGGCTGGCACCAACAACTACCCTGGGGATCACTCTAGACATACCTGAACAACGGGGCGAATGCCATTGTGTCCGCGCTCTCAACGCCCGGCGGTAGAACAAATACGCGTTATGTTAGGCTAGCAGGCTTTTCCAGGGCTGGTTATTGTTACGGCCGGTGTTTTCTCGTGACTGGCACCACCCGGGCAGCTGCGCCGGGACAGCTAATTCGGTAGTGTGTGCGATCAGTGTTTTCATCAGGGTTTTTTACATGCAAGCAAAGACGTTTCGTTTTCAATACAGGCTCGCCCTGGCGGGCCTGATGATCGGGCTTGGCAGCAGCCACGCCGTGGCGCAGTCGAATGAAGCGTGGGTGTCCGAAGAGCTGACCACTTATGTGCGCAGTGGCCCGACTGACGGGTATCGTATCGTGGGGACACTGAGCGCCGGTGAGCAGATTGCTGTGCTGGACACCAGCGGCAAATATACCCGGGTGCAGAGTCAGTCCGGCGACACTGTCTGGATTTTGAGCGATGAGCTTCAGGACACGCCCAGTGCCAGTGAAAAGCTGCCTCGGCTTGAATCACAGGTCACCGAGCTGACGAGCAAGCTGGATAGCATCAACGACACCTGGGAAGAGCGGGTAGCGTCGATGAAGCAGCGCCTGGACACCCGCGCCAAGCGTATCAAGGAGCTTGAAGCGCGCAATGAATCGCTGAGTGGCGATTCCGAGTCCCAGCGCGAAACAGTCCGTGCACTGAATGCACGGCTGGATACTCAGGAAGAAGACCTGCTGATGCGCTATTTCATGTACGGCGGTGGCGTTGCCGGTGCCGGCCTTTTGGTGGGACTTATTGTGCCGCATCTGCCACGCCGGCGTAAAAAGCGTGATCGCTGGTTTTAGTAAAGGCGGATATTGACCAAGGACAGTGGATGACAGAGCAGTGGCTTAAGCGCTGGCGCGAGGGGCGCATCGGTTTTCATCGGACAACGGCGCATCCGGCGCTTGAGCGTTACTGGTCGACGCTGAATGTGCCGCAGTCCGCCAAGGTGCTGGTGCCGCTATGTGGCAAAAGCGTCGATATGCGTTGGCTGGCAGGCGCCGGGCATCCCGTACTGGGGGTGGAGTTTGCCCCCCAGGCCATTGAGCAGTTTGTCGCCGAACGTCGTCATGAAATGCTGCGTTATCGCCAGGCAGGGTTCGATATTGTCCGTCAGGGCAATATTGAACTGTGGCAGGGCGATTTTTTCCATCTGCACATCCGCCAGGTAGCGGAAATCGAGGCGTTTTATGACCGCGCCTCGCTGATCGCGCTGCCAAGGCCCACCCGCCAGCGCTACGCGTTTCACTTGGCTCAGCTGGTGCCGCCCGGCGCCCGCGGCCTGCTGATCAGCCTGACCCGTGGCGACGTCACTGCCGGCCCGCCTTACAGCGTCTCGAATACCGAAGTCGAACAGCTGTTCTCGCCCAACTTCCGTCTGACGTTTCTGGAGCAAAGCCCGCCCGATGAGCGGGGCTTTATCGAAAGTGTATGGGCACTCGAGCGCCGCGGCCCGCTAAGCTAACCCAGGATTGATGGCTGACCTGCCTTATTCGCAAATATAAATGATTATTGATTGATTTACTTTTTTCATGTGATAACGTTTCTCGTTATTGACAGGGTCTTGCGACCGGCTCGCCCCCATCCTCCTGAGCCCGTAAGTGACGCCTGAATATTTTCTTAATAGCATTCAATAACTGGAAAAACACCCTCATGAAGTTGCGCTCAACGTTCACCCTCGCTTCTACCCTGCCGCTTGGCCTTGTGCTGAGCACCTCTCTTCACGCGGCGGATGACGTCGTTCTGGAACCCCAGGTGGTGACCGGGCAGATGATCAGCGGTGCCGACCGCCATCCCGGCACTGTTGATCGCATCAGCGCCGACGATATCGCCCGCAGCGGGGCGGCAAGCGTTCAGGAAGTGCTGCAGAATCTGCCGGGTATCTATCTGCAAAAATCCGGCAATGTCTCCCAGGACGCGCCGAGCATTCGGGGCTTTTCCGCCGAACAGACGTTGGTGCTGATCGACGGCAAGCGCGTGCCCAATACCGACCGCAACCTGAGCTTTCAGCCGGCCTACCGCTATAACTGGGTGCCGGTGAGCCAGATCGAACGCGTTGAGGTGATTCGCGGCCCGGCAGCCACGCTTTACGGTGCCGACGCCATGGCCGGGGTGATCAATATCGTCACCAAAAAGGCCGGTAAAGAGTGGGTGACAAGCGTGAACGGCAGCCTTGGCCTGCGCGATGGCGACCATCAGAACGATTCGGCAAGCGCTTCCATCGGCGGGCCGCTTGGCAGCCGTGGCGACTTCAACCTGGCCGTATCGGAGCGTAACGCAGACCCCATTTTTGCCGATGACGGCACCACGCGCACCTCAGAGCTTGAAAGCCGCACCCTCCAGACCGGCGTGGGCGTGGCCCTGAGCGACACCGACCGTGTAGAAGTCGATCTGCTGCTGGGCCGGGATGAGGCCAGCGAAACCGGCCCCGCACACGGTGCCGGCCTGCGCACCACCGAGCTTGAGCAGGACCGGCGTCTGCTCTCGACCAGCTACCTGACGCGGCTGGGCGATTTTGACCTGCAGCTGAGCGCCACCCAGGGCAGAACCGACCTGCTGGAGGGGAGCAGCGACTGGGAAGTCGATGAAGACAACTACGAAATGAGCCTGGAAGGGCGCGTAGGCGAACGCCATCGGCTATCCACCGGCGTGCTGCACCGCCGGGAAAGCGTGGCGCGCAACGACAAGGACTTTGATGATGCGGTAGATGCCACCACGCTGACGTTTCAGGATCGCATCAGCCTGACGCCCAACCAGGCGCTGACGCTGGGCGTGGCCTACGACAGCCACAGCCGCTACGACGACGAAGTCAGCCCCAGCATCTACTGGAACTGGGGCGGGATGACCGGCCTTGGCTTCAAGGCCGGCTATGGCGAAAGCTATATGGCACCCGGACTCACCAAGGCCACCTCCGACTACCTGATTCCCGCCGGCCCCACCCGCCGCTACGAAGGCAACGACGACCTGGCACCGGAAACCAACGCCACCTTCGAGCTTGGCGTGAGCTACAGCCAGCCCCGCTGGGACACCAGCGTGACGCTGTTTCACAACCGCATTGACGACCTGATTGCGATCAACGAGTTTCAGGACGGCCCGGTCACCGTGGCCCAGTACCAGAACGTGAACGAAGCCGTCACCCAGGGGGTGGAAGCCGAGTTTGACCTGCGCACCGGCGAGCACAGCCGCCTGCGCTTCAACTATACCTGGCTTGACAGCGAAAACCGCTCGGGCCAGAACCGCGGCAACGCGCTTGCCGATACTCCCGAACACCTGTTCAAGGTCATCGCCGAACACACCCTGCAGGGCACCGGCAGCACCCTTTACGGGGCCTGGCGCTATACCGGCAGCCAATATGCCGACCTTGCCAACAGCGACAAAATCGACGCCTGGCACGTGGTTGACCTGGGTGTCAGCCAGCCGGTGGGCGAGTACGCCAACGTGCGCCTGGGGCTCAATAACGTATTCGATGAAGTGGTGGAAAGCGGCGGTGAATTTCTCGAGCCCGGCCGAGAGCTTACGCTGCGCGTAAGTGCCGACTTTTAATTCCCGACGCTCTTTTAATTCCCGACGCTATAGATAAACACGACGCCGACCAGCAGGAGAAAAGCCATGCATACCATGTTTGATATTCAGCCGGAAGACACCGCGCTTGCCACGCCATTCTTGACCGAACTGGTGCACAAGTACCAGGCGCTGCAGGAAGACGGCACGGCGCTGCGCCGGCGTGACGCGGCTTTTGCCCTGGGCGTGAGCGAGGCGGAGCTGATCGACGCCCAGGCCGGCGAGCTACGCCGCATTCGCCTCGACGGGCGCTTCGGCGAGCAGATCGAGACGTTTCACCGGCTGGGCTACTTGATGACTCTGACCCGCAACGACGCCGCCGTGCACGAGCGCAAGGGCAGCTACCCCAAAGCTCGAATCAACGGCCCCATGGGGCTTGTGATCAGCAAGGAGCGCAAGATTGACCTGCGCATCATCGTCGGGCGCTGGCGCTTTGGCTTTGCCGTCGCGGAGCCCGCGAAAAACGGCGTGCGCTATAGCCTGCAGTTCTTCGACGGCCAGGGTAACGCCGTGCAAAAGATCTTCCTGCAGCCGGAAAGCGACGCGGATGCCTATTTTGCGCTGGTCAGCGAGTTTCGCGCCGACGACCAGACCGCGCCGCTGGCGCTTGAAACCGAGCCCGAGGTGGTCAACCACGCCGACGATGCCGAGGTCGATGCCGGCGCTCTCGCCCAGGAGTGGGACGAGATTACCGACGTGCACCAGTTCATGGGCATGCTCAAGCGCCACGGCGTCAGCCGCCAGCAGGCCTTTCGCCTGGCGGGCTCCGAGCGCGCCCAGCCGTTTGATCCCGCCGGCGTAACCGCTCTGCTCGAACGGGCCGCTGCGGGCGGCGTGCCGATCATGTGCTTTGTCGGCAATCGCGGCAATATCCAGATTCACTCGGGCGCGATCAGCCGGGTCAAGACCATGGGCCCCTGGCTCAACGTGCTCGACCCCGAGTTCAATCTGCACCTGCAGATGGACAAGGTGAGCGCGGCCTGGGTGGTCCGCAAGCCGTCGAAGGACGGCACCATCACCTCCATCGAGCTGTATCTGGAAAACGGCGACACCGCCGCACAGTTCTTCGGCGTGCGCACCCGGGAGGAAGACCCGGCATGGCGGACGCTGGCGGAATCCATGCTCGACCCGGAACGGGCCTGCGCATGAAGGGGGCCATGATGAAAACGCCGGGAATGACATGGCACCACCGGCTGAGCGCCGCTCTTGTGCTGGGTGCCGCGCTGGCGCTGTCGGCGCAGGCAATGGCCGCGCCCGAGCGCATCGTCAGCGCCGACGGCGCGCTCACCGAAATCGTCCACGCGCTGGGCGAGGGCGAGCGGCTGGTGGGGGTGGACACCACCTCCCAGTACCCGCAGGAAGTTACCGAGCTGCCCCAGATCGGCTACAAGCGCGCGCTTTCCGTGGAGGGCGTGCTCTCGCTGGAGCCTGATCTGTTGCTGATGACCGATGACGCCGGGCCGGATACCGCCGTGCGCCAGCTCGATCACAGCGGTCTTGAGACGGTGACGTTTGCCACCGACCCGACCCTTGAGGCGGTCAAAGGCAAGGTGCTGGGCGTGGCCGAACTGCTGGGCAAGCCCGAGGCCGGCCAGGCGCTTTGGGAGAGCATTCATGCCGATGTCGAAGCCGCCCGGGTGGCAAGCGACAGCCTGAACGAGCCGCTGCGGGTACTGTTTGTGCTCGGACTCAACGACCGCAGCCCGCTGGTGGGCGGGCTGAATACCGAGGCCGACACCATGATTCGGCTTGCCGGCGGGGTCAACGTGATCGAAAGCTTCGAGGGCTACAAGCCCATCTCGCCGGAGGCCATCGCCATGACCCGCGCCGACGTGGTGCTGATGATGGAGCGCGACGAACACGCCACAAGCGCTGCCGAGCTGTTTGAAAAGCCCGGCTTTGCCGCGCTGCCGGCGGCCGAGGATGAGCGGCTGCTCAAGCAGAAGGGCACGCTGCTGCTGGGCTTTGGGCCGCGCATCGGCGAGGCCATCGGCTGGCTGAACGATGCGCTGTACGCCCCGGAGAACGACGATGCACGCTAGAGCCCATATCAGCCGTCGGGCACTGGCCGCGCTTGCGCTGGTGTCGGCGGCAACGCTTGTGCTGTCCACCACGGTCGGGCCCATGAGCATCATGTGGCAGGACAGCCTGCGCGTACTGCTGGGGCTTGGCAGCGCCGGGGGTGGGGCACACCTGGATACCATCATCACCTCCATTCGTCTGCCCCGGGCAATTCTCGGCATGCTGGTGGGCGCAGCGCTTGCCGCCAGCGGTGCGGCCATTCAGGGGCTGTTTCGCAATCCGCTGGCCGACCCGGGGCTGATCGGCGTCTCCGGCGGGGCGGCGCTTGCCGCCGTTTCGGTCATCGTGCTGGGCGGCACCACGCTTGGCCCGCTGATCGCCTGGATGGGCCCCTACAGCCTGATGCTCGCCGCCTTTGCCGGGGGCTTTGTGACCACGCTTCTGGTGGCGCGCATTGCCACCTCAAGAAGCGGCGGCACCTCCACCAGTACGCTTCTGCTGGGCGGCATTGCGATCAACATCATCACAGGCTCGGGGGTCGGGCTTTTTACCTACATGGCCGACGATGCCCAGCTGCGCACCCTGACGTTCTGGTCCATGGGCAGCCTGGGCGGTGCCATGTGGGAGGTGGTGCTGGCGGCGGGCTCGCTGATTGTGCTGGCGCTTGTGCTGCTGCCGCGCCTGGCCCGGCCGCTCAACGCGCTGCTGTTGGGCGAGTCGGAGGCGCGTCATCTGGGGATTGACGTCAACCGGGTCAAGTACCGGGTGATGCTGCTTAGCGCGCTGGCCGTGGGGGCCGCCGTCGCGGCTGCCGGCATGGTGGGCTTTGTGGGGCTGATCGTGCCGCACCTGGTGCGTATGACCCTGGGGCCGGACCATCGCTATCTGCTGCCAGCCTCGGCGCTTCTGGGGGGGCTGTTTCTGGTGGTAGCGGACATGCTGGCGCGCAGCCTGATTGCCCCGGCGGAGCTGCCCATCGGGCTGTTGACGTCGATGATCGGCGGGCCTTTCTTTATTGCCCTGATCCTTGTGCAAGGAAGGAAATATCGCCTATGACCGCTATCACTGACGCCGCCACCGTGGCGCTGGCTGCCACAGGCGTGGGCTATCGCGTGGGCCGCCGTTCGCTGGTGGAAAACATTGACGTTGAGGTGCTCCCCGGGGAGGTCACCGCGGTGCTTGGGCCCAACGGCGCGGGCAAAAGCAGCCTGCTCAAGATACTCTCCGGTGAAGTAGTCGCCGATACGGGGCAGATGACGCTCAACGGCCGGCCCTATGCCGGCTGGAAGCGCGAGGACGTGGCGCGTCAGGTGGCGGTGCTGCCACAAAAATCCACCTTGAGCTTTCCGTTTACCGCGCTTGAAGTGGTGATGATGGGGCGTATTCCCCACTCAAGCGGCCACGCCCGAGACCTCGTCATCGCACGGGAGTGTTTGGCACAGGCAGGGTGTGCGCATCTAGCCGAGCGCTCGTTCCCGGTGCTATCCGGCGGCGAGCAGCAGCGGGTGCAGCTTGCCCGGGTGCTGGCGCAGATTTATCGGGACGCCTCCGAGCCGCCAAACAGCGCGCGCTATCTGCTGCTGGACGAGCCCACGGCGGCGCTGGACCCGGCCCACCAGCAGCTGACGCTGGAAATCGCCCAGAGCCAGGCACGGGCGGGTCTGGGGGTGTTGGTGATTCTGCACGATCTGAACCTGGCCGCGCGCTACGCCGACCACATTCTGCTGCTGCAAGAGGGGCGCTGCATCGCCCAGGGCGCGACGGAGGCGGTGCTTGAAGACCGGCTGCTGTCAGAGCTGTATCGGCTGCCACTTGCGGTGATAGAGCACCCTACGCGCCCGCACAAGCTGGTGGTGTCCTGCTAGCTAGCGTGCCAACAGGGCGCCGAGTTCGCCGTCGTTGAAGGCGCGATCAAGCGCCTTGCCCAGCAACTGGTTGAGCATTTCGGTGTTGTCGCCGGCGCTGGGTTTAAGCGCGTAACTCTGGGTGCGCCGTGAGGTGTAGGTGCCGGTGTAGGTAGTGCCGCCCTGTGTGGCGATGGCGCGCAGCACGCCTTCCAGGCGGGCTTCGTCAAGGCCCGGCTGAGCCGCATCGGCCTGAGCGTAGTTGAGCCGCGAGAGTTCCAGAATCAGCGTCGGGCGGCCCTCGGCTTTTTCGTTGACCGGGGTAAAGCCCATGTCGCTCACGGCGCGTTCGGCTTCGCGTTGCAGTTGCGGAATCAGCACGTGGCTGCTGACGGTAATCTGTGACGTGGACATGCCGCCGCCGCTGCGGTGGCCAATCACGTCGCTGTCGCGTCCGTCCTGGGCAAAGACCGCGACTTTCTGGCCGTTGCCAAACTGGGCAACCGGTGCGCTGCGCTGGGGGTGAAGCTCCAGATATTGCGGGCTCGCGCACCCTGCAAGCAACAGGCCGGCAAACAACACGCCCAAACCGCGCAGGAAAAAACGTCGCTGCATAACAATCTCCGCTGTAATGAGTAAAGTGATCAGCGCAGTTTAGACGCTAACCGGCAAGGGGTGATAGCCATATGGGTGCTCAGGCAGCGCAGTGGCTATGCCGCGTGGGGCTTGAGAAAGTCGGCTTTTTCATCGGCAAAACGGTGCCACTGGCGCGGGTGGGCGAACAGGCGCCGGCCACGGTGAAGTTCCAGCCGTTCAAAATCGGCGTGGCGCACGGTCGCAAGCCAGGGGCTGGCCAGCCAGTCGGCCTCAAGCTCCACGCGCACCTCGGCACCCACCGGAGATACGGCGGTGACGGTGACTGGCAGGTGGCAGTCGGCCTCGGCCTGCTCGGCCAGGCACACCTCGTGGGGGCGCAGCAGCAGGTCTTCCGCGCCGTCGGGCAGGTCTACTGCCAGCCGTGCATCACCACAGGTCAAAACGCCGTCGTGCACCTGGCCTTCCAGATGATTGACGTCGCCCAGAAACTCGAACACAAACCGGTTTTGCGGCGCGCGGTAGAGCGTTTCCGGCGTGTCGATCTGCTCGATCCGACCGTCGCTCATCACCACTACGCGGTCGGAAAGTTCAAGCGCCTCTTCCTGGTCGTGGGTCACGAATACGCTGGTGAAGTTGAGTTCTTCGTGCAGGTGGCGCAGCCAGCGGCGCAGGTCCTGGCGCACCTTGGCGTCCAGCGCGCCGAAGGGCTCATCCAGCAGCAGGACATCCGGCTCCACGGCCAGCGCCCGGGCCAGCGAGACGCGCTGCTGCTGACCGCCGGAAAGCTGCGCCGGGTAGCGCTCGGCCAGGTGCTCCAGTTTGACCATTTCCAGCAGGCGGAAAACCCGGGCGCGGATTTCGCTGCGGGATGGCCGGCTGCGTTTGGGCATGACGGTCAGGCCGAAAGCGACGTTGTCGAACACGCTCATATGACGAAACAGGGCGTAATGCTGAAACACAAAGCCGATGCGCCGGTCGCGGACGTGCACATGAGTGACGTCGCGCTGGCCAAAGAGAATGCGTGCCGGCGTTCGCGTACCTGTACGATCAGGGTTTTCCAGCCCGGCAATAATTCGCAGCAGGGTGGTTTTCCCCGAACCGGAAGGGCCCAGAAGGCCGACCAGTTCGCCTTCGTGAATATCCAGGTTCACCGGCTCAAGAGCGCGGGTGTCGCCAAAGTGCTTGCCGATATTCTCCAGACGAATGCTCATGTGATTGCCTCCCGGCGCGCTGCGCGCCATTCCAGGCCGGCCTTGGCCGCCAGGGTGAAAAGGGCGATCAGAGCCAGAAGCGCTGCACTCGAGAAGGCGCCGACCGTATTGTAGTCCTGATAAAGCTGCTGCACGTGCAGCGGTAGCGTATTGGTTTGCCCGCGGATGGCCCCGGACACCACCGAGACCGCACCGAATTCGCCCACGGCGCGGGCGTTGGTCAGAATCACGCCGTAAAGCAGTGCCCAGCGAATATTGGGTAGGGTGACGCGACGGAATGTCGTAAAGCCACCGGCGCCCAGCGTGACCGCCGCTTCTTCTTCGCGGCTGCCCTGCGCCTGCATCAGCGGGATCAGCTCCCGGGCGACAAACGGGCAGGTGACAAACACCGTCACCATGAAAATGCCCGGCCAGGCAAACATCAGCTGAATGTCGTGGGCGTCAAGCCAGCCGCCAATCCAGCCGTTGCGCCCGTAGAGCAGCAGGTAAATCAACCCGGCAACCACCGGCGAGACGGCAAAGGGAATATCGATCATGGTTTGCAACAGCCGCCGGCCGGGAAACGCAAAGCGCGTCACCAACCAGGCCAACGACACGCCAAACACAAGGCAGACGGGGATCGTCAGCAGTGCTACGCCCAGCGTTAGCAAAATCGCGTGCAGTGTGTAGGCGTCGCTGACGTTGCCCCAGAAAACGCCGACGCCTTTGGCTAACGCCTGAGCAAAAATGGCTACTAGCGGCAGCAGCAAAAACACGGCCGTGAGCACAAGTGCCGCGCCGATCAGCAGGCGGCGAGTGCCCGGCGCATCACCGATACGTTGCATCAGCCTTTTCCTCCGTGCAGGCGGCGGACAAAGCGGCCCTGCCAGATATTGATCGCCAGCAGCAGCGCCAGTGAGACAAACAGCACCACTGAAGCAATAGCCGACGCGCCGGCAAAGTCGTACTCCTGCAGCTTGACGAAAATCATCAGCGCGGTGATCTCGGTTTCGTACGGCGCGTTGCCGGCGATGAAAATGACCGCCCCGAATTCGCCCAGCGAGCGCACGAACGCCAGGCCGGTGCCGGTCACCAGCGCCGGCCACAGGTGCGGCAGGATGACCCGGCGAAAGGCTACGCCGTCGCTGGCGCCCAGAGAAACCGCCGCTTCATCGATCTCGGCGGGCATATCCTCAAGCACCGGCTGTACGGTACGTACTACAAACGGAATACTGGTAAACGCCATGGCCAGGGCAATGCCCACCCAGGTGTAGGCCACCTTGATGCCGAAAAAGTCCAACAGGCCGCCTGCCCAGCCGCTTTTGGCATATAGCGTGGCAAGGGTGATGCCGGCCACCGCGGTGGGCAGCGCAAAGGGCAGGTCCATCAGCGCATCCACCAAGCGCTTGCCGGAGAACTCATAGCGCACCAGCACCCAGGCCAGTAGCAGGCCAAACACGGCGTTGATCAGCGCGGCGACACCGGCGGCGCCAATGGTGGTGGTGTAGCTGGCTACCACGCGCGGGTCAGTGATGATCGCCCAGTATTCGGCCAGTGACAGGTGGGCCAGCTGGCCGAACAGGCCGACCATGGGTAGCAGCAGCACCAGCGAAATGAACAGCACGCTGATGCCCATGGAAAGGCCAAAGCCCGGCAGCACGCGGGTGCTGCCGGAAAAGCGCCGGGGAAGCCTGATTGCCTGAAAGCTCATAAAGCGTGCTTACCGGCGTTGAAGCTGGTCGATCAAACCGCCGCTTTCGAAGTGTTTCTCCATGGCCTGGTCCCAGCCGCCGAACACGTCTTCCACTTTCAAAAGCTCGGTGTCGGGGAACTGGTCGGAGAACTCTTCTACCACGACGTCGTTGTTGACGCGGTAGTTGAAGTCTGCCAGCAGGCGCTGGGTGTCTTCGCGGTAGAGGTAGTCAAGGTAGCCCTGGGCCAGATCGACGTTGTCGTTCTTCTCGGCGTTTTCCGTCACCACGGCGACCGGGAACTCGGCCAGGATGCTCACTGGCGGTACCACGACCTCGTAGCCGTCGCTGCCGTACTCGCCGCGAATGTTGTTGACCTCGGATTCAAAGCTGATCAGCACGTCGCCGATCTCGCGTTCGATAAAGCTGGTGGTAGCACCGCGGCCGCCGGTGTCGAACACTTCGACATTGCCCAGCAGGGTTTTCATGTAGTCGCGGATCTTTTCCTCGTTGCCGTCAAAGCGCTTGTCGGCGGCGGCCCAGGCGGCGAGGTAGGTGTAGCGGCCGTTGCCCGAGGTCTTGGGATTGGGGAAGACGATGTCGACGCCGTCAGCGGCCAGGTCCGCCCAGGTCTGGATATCCTTGGGGTTGCCCTTGCGCACCAGAAACGCGGTGGTGGAATAGTAGGGCGAGGCGTTGTTGGCAAAGGCCTCTTTCCAGCCCTCGTCGACCAGGCCAGCGTCGGCCAGCACCTGAATGTCGGTCACCTGGTTGAACGTGGCGACGTCGGCTTCGAGCCCCTGAAGAATGGCTCGGGCCTGGGCAGATGAGCCGTTATGCGACTGGCTGACTTCCACGGTTTCGCCGTGCTGCTTTTCCCACCAGGTTTCAAATTTGGGGTTGATCTCGGCGAACAGCTCGCGCGCGACGTCGTAAGACGCGTTGAGCAACTCGCGGTCGGCGGCGTTAGCGGTGCCCGAGGCGCTGGCAGCCACGGCAAAGGCCAGCACACTGTATTGAAAAGCGCGGGAAAAACGGGGAAGTGCCATGAGCAGGCTCCTGTTAAATGAAACGCGTTGGCTAATGGTGATAAAGATTAAACCTGCATTTGGGGAATTACAATTATGTTTTATATTCTTTTTATGAATATATGTGTGCGGCTCACCCAGTGTGTTGCATTCCCGTCATGGCGGCAGGCTCTGTTATCATGACATTGTCGGTATCAGTGTGGTGCCGGCTTGCGTGTTCGCCTCTTTTCGTTTCTTCCAGCCCCAAAAGCCGATGACCATGACTGCATCCCATAACGCTGCATCTCGCCCTTTCCGTATTGCCCCTTCGATTTTGTCTGCCGATTTTGCCCGCCTAGGCGAAGAAGTGGATAACGTGCTCGCCGCCGGCGCGGACATCGTGCATTTCGACGTGATGGATAATCATTACGTGCCTAACCTCACCATTGGCCCGATGGTGTGCAAAGCGTTGCGTGATCATGGTGTCACCGCGCCGATCGATGTGCACCTGATGGTCAAGCCGGTGGATCAGTTGATCGTTGATTTCATCGACGCCGGTGCCAGCATCATCACGTTTCATCCTGAAGCCTCCGAGCACATCGACCGCTCGCTGCAGCTGATCCGTGACGGTGGCTGCCAGGCCGGGCTGGTGTTCAACCCGGCGACGCCGCTCAGTTACCTGGACTACGTGATGGACAAGCTCGACATGGTGCTGTTGATGAGCGTTAATCCGGGCTTTGGCGGGCAGGCGTTTATCCCGCAAACGCTGGATAAGCTGCGTGAAGCGCGGGCAAGGCTGGATGCGTCCGGGCGTGATATCCGGCTGGAAGTGGACGGCGGGGTAAAGGTGGAAAACATCGCCGAGGTGGCGGCCGCCGGGGCAGATACGTTCGTGGCCGGCTCGGCGATTTTCAAGGCGAAAAATGCCAACGACCCCCACGCCTACGACTCGGTCATCAAGCAGATGCGCGAGGCGCTGGCGCAGGGAGCATAACGGGCTGCTGGCGCTGTTTCAGAGCGCTTCAGGCGGGAGTTTCAGCCTTAGTGCAGTTTCATGCGTGGCTTCAGATAGCGGTTCAGCTTGTCGACCAGCCAGCCAAGCGCGGTGCGGGTGGCGCCGTGAATCGAAAGCTGGTGCATGCGATAAAGCGAAGCGTAGCACTTGCGCGCCAGCCAACCTTCCAGAAACATGCCCTTGGAGGCCGAACTGCGCATCAGATTGCCCACCGCATCGTAGCGCGCCAGTGACACCAGCGAGCCGTAGTCGTGGTAGTTGAACTCGGCCAGCGGCTTGCCCGCAAGCGTACGGGTAAGGTTTTTAGCCAGCAGCGTGGCCTGCTGGTGGGCGGCCTGGGCGCGAGGCGGAATGGTGCCGTCTTCGCCCCGGGGGCAGCTGGCGCAGTCGCCCAGTGCAAAAATGAACGGGTCATCCACACTTTGCAGGGTGGTATTAACGTGGATCTGGTTACGCCGGTTGGTGGTAAGCCCCAGCTCGCCCAGAAAATCAGCGGCTTTGATGCCCGCTGCCCAGACGTTCAGGTCGGTGCTGATCACGTCGTCATTGCTGGTGAGCAGCCGGTGCGGCTGGGCCTCCTTGACCGCAGTGTTCACATGCACGGTAATACCCAGATTTTCGAGCTGTTCGCGTACCGTATCGCTGATGCGTTCGGAAAGCCCGGGTAGAATGCGTGGCGCCGCCTCCAGCAGATGCACGTTGATTTTCTGGTTGCCGGTGGGCGTGACGCCGTAGGCGCGCAGCATGCGCGAGGCGTCCAAAAGCTCCGCGGCAAGCTCCACCCCGGTAGCGCCGCCGCCGACAATGCCGATGGACAGTTCGGGATGCTGACGCTGGGTCGGATCGGTGTAGCGCAAAAAAGTGTTGATCATGTCGTGCTGAAAGGACTTGGCCTGTTCCGGCGAGTCGATAAAGTGGCAGTACTCGGCCACTCCCGGCGTGCCGAAGTCGTTGGATACGCTGCCCAGCGCGAGTACCAGGTAGTCATAGCCAAGCTCCCGGGCGGGCAGAATCTCGTGCCCGTTATCGTCGCTGATCGGCGCCAGATTCAGTACTTTTTTCTCGCGATCCAGCCCGCACAGCGAGCCGCGCTGGTAGCGGTAGTGGTGAGTGAACGAGTGGCCATGAAAATCCACCTCGTCCATGCTCGAATTCAACACTCCGGTCGCCAGTTCGTGGAGCAGCGGTTTCCATACGTGGGTAGCGTGACTGTCGAGCAGAACAATTTCCGCGCGCTGGCGTTTGCCCAGCGTGCGCCCCAGCCGGGTAGCGAGCGCCAGACCGCCGGCGCCCCCTCCGACAACAACAATGCGTGGTGTAGACATGAAAGTCTCCAGAGAAAAAGGATAGTTAGCATAGAGACTTATTGACGCCTTGACTAATGCGAAAAAGATGACATAGCAGGTAAGATGGTGGGACGACAGCAGGACAAGGCTCGGAAAAGGACACTAACGGTGCATTCTCTACTCGATGAAAAACGGCTGGTGGCGTTTGACCTGGACGGTACCCTGATTGACTCGGTGCCGGATCTGGCGGCAGCGATTGAGCGCGCTTTCACTGAAGAAGGCCTGACGCCGCCCTCGGTTGAGGCGGTCAGCGGCTGGGTGGGCAATGGCGCACAGGTGCTGGTAACGCGGGCTCTTGGCTGGGCGCTGGAAATGCCGGAAAATACGCTCGACGAAGCGCTGGTCGAGCGGGTCTACGCGGCATTCTTGCGCCACTACGGCGACGCCCCGCATCGGCTGACGCAGCTGTATCCCGGCGTCGCCGAGACGCTGGCCGCCCTGGCCCGGGCCGGTTTTGTGCTGGTGCTGGTGACCAACAAGCCCGAACGCTTCATCGCCCCGCTGCTGAGCCACTTTGCACTCGACGGGTATTTTTCCCTGAGTCTTGGCGGTGATTCGCTGGCGCGTAAAAAGCCCGATCCTTTACCGCTTTTACATGCGGCCGCGCACTTTGGTGTACCGGCGGGTGTCTGCGTGATGGTGGGCGATTCCCGCCACGACATGGCCGCCGGCAAGGCCGCAGGTTTTGCCACCGCCGCGCTGACTTACGGCTACAATCACGGCGAGCCGATCAGCCAGAGCGCGCCGGACGTGCTGCTGGGCTCGCTTGCCGACCTGCTTTTGCCTTCTGCTGATTCAACTGACCACCCGACTGTCGCCTCGACGGTCTCTCCGACAAGGACCGCCCGATGATAAGCCCCGAACGCTTCGCCGAACTGGCACAAGCTGGCTACAACCGCATTCCCGTGTCCCGTGACGTGCTGGCCGACCTGGACACGCCGCTGTCCACGTATCTCAAACTGGCTAACGTGCCGTGGACGTTTTTGCTGGAGTCGGTACAGGGCGGTGAAAAATGGGGGCGTTATTCGATTATCGGGCTGCCGTGCCACGAGCGCATCGAAGCGCGCGGCAACACTGTCAGCCACATCAAGGATGGCGAAGCCCAGGGCGTGACCGAAGTAGACGACCCGTTGGCATGGATCGAAGCGTTTCAGGCCCGGTTCAAGGTACCAAGGCTTGATGAACGTCCGCGCTTTGACGGCGGTCTGGTGGGGTATTTCGGCTATGAAACCATCCGCTATATCGAGCCGCGCCTACGCGGGGAAGAGGACGGCAGCGACAAGCCCGACCCGCTCGGCGTGCCGGATATTCTGCTGATGGTGTGCAACGACCTGGTGGTGTTCGACAACCTTTCCGGTCGGCTGACCCTGCTGACCCACGCCGACCCCGAAACACCCGACGCGCTGGAACAGGCCAGGCACCATCTGACACATCTGGAAAGCCGCCTGCGCGACGCCTATACCCGCTCTGTCGGTCAGTCGGGTAAGAAGAACGACGTGCAGGAAAGCGACTTTACCTCGGGCTTTACCGAGGAGGGGTTCAAGGCGGCGGTCACCAAAATCAAGGAATACGTGAAAGCCGGCGACATCATGCAGTGCGTGCCGTCCCAGCGCATGTCGGCGCCGTATAGCGCCGCACCGCTGGATCTGTACCGCGCGCTGCGTAGCCTCAACCCGTCGCCGTACATGTTTTATCTCAACCTTGATGATCATCAGGTGGTGGGCTCTTCACCGGAAATTCTCACTCGCACCGAAGAGGGCGAGGTGACCGTGCGGCCCATCGCCGGTACCCGCAAACGCGGCAAGACCGACGCCGAAGACAGCGCGCTGGAAAAAGAGCTTTTGGCCGACCCCAAAGAGCTTGCCGAGCACTCCATGCTGATTGACCTTGGCCGCAACGACGTCGGACGCATCAGTGAGACGGGCAGCGTCAAGGTGACCGACAAGATGGTGGTGGAGCGCTATTCCCACGTCATGCATATCGTTTCCAACGTCACCGGCCGGCTCAAGCCGGGGCTTTCAGCCATGGATGCTCTGCGCGCAACGTTCCCTGCAGGCACCGTTTCGGGTGCGTCCAAGGTGCGGGCGATGGAAATCATTGATGAAGTCGAGCCGGTCAAGCGCGGGATTTATTCGGGTGCGGTGGGCTATCTTTCCTGGCACGGCAACATGGATACCGCGATTGCCATCCGCACCGCGGTGATCAAGGACGGCCAGGTTCATGTCCAGGCCGGCGCCGGCATCGTTGCCGACTCCGTGCCCGAGATGGAATGGCAGGAAACCCTCAACAAGGGGCGAGCCCTGATCCGCGCCGTGGCCATGGCCGAGCGCGGGCTGGATGATATCTGACGCGGTGGCCGGCTAGGGCACCACAACGTTGCCGGCCGCGTGGGCCAGCGCGATCATCGGCGCGGGATAAAGACCCAGCAGAATGACCAGTACGGCGGCGCCCAGCACCACCAGGCCGCCGGCGCGGACGGCCCAGTCGGCGCTGGCGTCCCGGCGCTGCATGCCCGGCTCGGCCAGAAACAGCGTCACGATCACCCGCAGGTAGTAGTAAAGCCCGATGGCGCTGCCGGCAATAATGCCGCCGACTAGCCACCAGCGCTGTGCTTCCACGCCCAGCGCGACCAGATAAAATTTTCCGATAAAGCCCACTGTGGCGGGGATTCCGGCAAGCGACAGCATGGCCACGGTCATCACTGCGGTCAAAAAAGGGCGACGCCAGAATAGCCCGCGGTAGTAGTGCAGGCTGCCGGCATCTTCACCGTCGGTCGCACTGGAAACCAGAATTACCACGCCAAAGGCAGCGAGCGTTGCCAGCACGTAAGTGATCAGATACACCCCGCCGGTTTCTGCGGCCAGCCCGTCAGCGACCACCAGTATCAGCAGCATGTAGCCAAAGTGGGCGATGGATGAATAGCCCAAAAGCCGCTTGAGGTTGGACTGGGTCAGTGCCAGCAGGTTGCCCACCAGCATACTCACAAGCGCGAGTACCCAGAGCACCGTGTGTAGCCACTCTCCCTGAAAGGCCGGTGTGGTCAGCACCAAGCGCAGCAGCAGCGTGAACACCGCTACCTTGCTGGCCGTGGCAAGAAACGTCGCCGCTGGCCCCGGGCCGCCTTCGTAAACGTCCGGCGTCCACAGGTGAAAGGGCACCACGGAAAGCTTGAATCCCAGCCCCACCAGCATCAGTCCGGCACCGGCCAGCCCCCAGACGCCCGTGCCGTCGGTGAGCGTTGCCATCAGCGCGCTCAGCTCAAGCTCGCCGGTCTGGGCGTAAACCAGCGCCATGCCAAACAGCAGAAAAGCGCTCGCCGCGGCGGAAAGAATCAGGTACTTGATGCCGGCTTCCAGCGAGCGGCGTTCGTGAAAGGCGTAGGCCAGCATGCCGTAAAGCGGCATCGACAAAAGCTCAAGCCCCAGAAACAGGCTGGCCAGATGACGGCTGGCCACCAGCACCAGCCCGCCAGTCGCAGCGCACAGTAGCAGCAGGTAGAACTCTTCGCGCGCTCCCTGAAAGGTCTCGAAATAGGCGTGTGCCAGCACCGCACAGGCAAGCGTAGACGCTAGAACCAGAATGCCGCCAAGCATGGCCAGGCCGTCAAACGCAAGCAACGGTGTGGTTAACGGCATGACGTGCCAGGCGGTAATCTGCGCGATCAAGGCGAGCGTAAGCCCCAGCACGCTAACGGCAACCGTGACGTGGTGCTCACGCCGCCAGGCAATGCCCAGCATTACGGTAATCGCCGTAGCCGCGACCAGGATCAGCGGCAGATAAGCAAAAGCAAGCGTGGGCAAGGGCATTAGCGAGCCTCCGGCAACAGCGGACTTGGGGTATCAAACAGCCGATGGATGTTTCCCATTGCCGAGCTGGTGGTGTCCAGCAACGGCTGGGGATAAATGCCGACCCACAGGATCAGCACCACAATGCTCAGCAGCATGCAAAACTCCCGGATATCCAGACCTTTCAGCGGCGTGTCATCTTTGGGCGGACCATAATGCACCCGCTGCATGAGCAGTAACGAATACACCGCAGCGAGTACCAGCCCGACGCTTGCCAGCGCGACCACCCACGGTGCCATGGCAAAGGTGCCGAACAGCACCATGAATTCGCCCACGAAGTTGGCCGTGGTGGGCATGCCGAGCGAGGCGGCAATGAAAAACAGATACAGCCCCGGCAGACTGCCGAGCCGGCCCCAGAGCCCGCCCATCTCGCTTATCTGGCGGGTGTGCAGCCGTTCGTAAAGCTGGCCACTGAGAATAAACAGTCCCGCGGCGGAGAATGCGTGAGCCACCATCAGTACCACCACGCCCTGAAGCGCAAGCGTGGTACCGGCGTAGATGCCGATGAGCACAAAGCCCATGTGGGCGATACTGGTATAGGCCACAAAACGCTTGATGTCCTGCTGGCCGCAGGCGAGCACCGCGCCGTAGAAAATACCCAGCAGGCCAAGGCCCATGGCCACCGGGGCAAAGGCCTGGGAGGCCTCGGGGAACAGCGGCAGGGCAAAGCGCATCATGCCGTAGGCGGCGGTTTTCAGCAGAATACCGGCCAGGTCCACACTGCCTGCCGTAGGCGCCTGAGCGTGGGCGTTGGGTAGCCAGCCATGTAAGGGAATCACCGGTAGTTTGACCGCAAAGGCCACAAAAAAACCGAGCATCAGCCAGAAAGCAAGCGTCGGTGACAGCGTGGTTTCCTTGAGCACGGCATAGCTGAACGAGTACTCGCCGGTGTTGGCGTGGTGGGCAAATACCAGCCCCAGGATGGCCACCAGCATGAGCAGGCCGCTGGCCTGGGTATAAATGAAAAATTTGGTGGCCGCGCCGATGCGAGTGCTGCCCTGGGAGCCGCTGTGCCCCCACAGCGCAATCAGGAAGTACATCGGCACCAGCATCAGTTCCCAGAAGAAAAAGAACAAAAACAGGTCAATGGCGAGAAACACCCCGACCACGCCGCCGAGAATCCACAGAAGGTTGAGATGGAAAAAGCCGATCCGCCGGACGATTTCGTTCCATGAACACAGCACCGCCAATACGCCCAAAAAGCCGGTCAGGGCAATCAGCACCAGTGACAGGCCGTCCAGCGCCAGATGGATATCGATGCCGAAGCGGGTAATCCAGGGCAGGCGATATTCGATCGCCCATTGGGTGTCAGAGCCGTCGAGCGCCGGCAGTTGAAAGTCCAGCTGTGTCCATAGCCACAGGGCAATCAGTAGTTCGCAAAGCATGGTGGCAAGCGCGATCAGTCGCGTGGCACGGTCGCCCAGGCGCTCTGCTTGCCAGCATAAAAGCCCCCCGGCAAACGGGATGACGATAAGCCATACCAGTATCATAAGCGTTTTATCCTTTTCAGGTTCCCTGGGTCATCAGCGCCAGACTCAACAGAATCAGCGTTGCCCCTATCACCATCGTGGCGGCATAGCCGCGTAGCCGGCCGGTCTGGGTGCGAGAAAGTCCCAGGTGCACAAGTCGTACAAGCTTCGCCAGCAGGCGGAAGAAGCCCTCGATTACGTCGCTTTTCAGCAGCGCGACAAGCCCGCGGTAGGGGCGCACCAGTGTCCAGTCGTAAAGGATGTCAAAGCCCCAGGCGTGGTGCCACAGCTGCCAAAGGCCGGCGCCCATGCCGTGCTTGGCTGGGCGCAGCCAGCTGCGCTTGAGGCCGAATAGCCACACCCCCAGCGCCATGCCGGCAAGGGCAGTGGCAGCAGCCATCAGCTCCAGCGCGCCATGGCCGGCGTGTACGCCTTCACCCGGGCCCGGGGGCAGCACTCCGGATAGCGGCGGTGTAATCCATGCGCCGAGAAAGGTGGAAAGCACTGCCAGCACCAAAAGCGGTAACCCGTGGGCTAGGCCACGCCCGGTCTCGGCATGGCGGGCATTGTCGCTTTGCGCCACGCCGTGGAAGGTGCCGATAATCAGCCGCAGGGTGTAAAGCGAGGTTAACAGTGCGCCGACAAGCCCGGCGATGAGCAGACCCTGTTGGTCGGCGGCGAGTGCCTGCCAGAGGATTTCGTCCTTGCTGTAGAAGCCGGCGGAGACCAGCGGCAACGCGGCCAGCGCCGCGCCACCGACCACAAAGCCCATATAGGCCAGCGGCAGCTTGCGCCATAGCCCACCCAGCCGGCGCATGTCCTGCTCGTGGTGGCAGCTGACAATCACCGCGCCGGCGGAAAGGAACAAAAGCGCCTTGAAAAAGGCGTGGGTCATCAGGTGGAAAATCGCCGTATCAAACGCGCCCACCCCCAGGGCGAGGAACATGTAGCCGATCTGGCTCATGGTGGAGTAGGCCAGCACCCGCTTGATGTCGGTTTGGGCAAGGGCTGCAAAGCCCGCCATCAAAAGCGTCAGCGCGCCGATCACGCCGGTGGCGTAAAGTGCTACGGGGGCCAGCTCGAAAATGCCGTGCATGCGCGCAATCAGGTATACCCCGGCGGTGACCATGGTCGCGGCATGAATTAGCGCCGACACCGGCGTGGGGCCGGCCATGGCGTCGGCAAGCCAGGTATGCAGCGGCAGCTGCGCGGATTTACCCAGCGCCCCGCCCAGCAGCAAAAAGGCCGCCAGCTCGACGGTGGTATCGCCTGCTTGCCAGGCCTTGGGTGCCAGCGTAAGTATCTCGGCGATGTCGAGCGTGCCCAGCCGGCTGAACAGCAAAAACATGCCGATGGCCAGAAATACGTCGCCAATGCGGGTGATGATAAACGCCTTGAACCCGGCCCAGCCGTTGGCGCTGTTCTGGTAGTAGTAGCTGATCAGCAAATAGCTGCACATGCCGACGCCTTCCCAGCCCAGAAACAGCAGCAGCAGGTTGTCGCCCAGCACCAGCAGCACCATGCTGAACACAAACAGGTTCATGTAGGTATAAAAGCGGGTGATGCCTTCTTCACCGCGCATGTACCAGGCGGCGAACAGGTGGATGAAAAAACCCACGCCGGTGATCACGCCAAGCATCGTCAGCGCCAGGCCATCCAGCGCCAGGCCCATGCTCGGCGTAAAGTCGCCGACGCTGATCCACGTCCACAGGGTCATGTTTTGCGGCGCCGGGTCGGCGGCAAAGCCCAGCGCGATAACGGCAGTGACAAGGGCGGCCAGCCCGATACTGCCAACGCCCACCAGTGCGCTTGAGCGATAGCCCAGCGTGCCGCGCGAGAACGCCAGAATCAGCGTGCCGAGCAGTGGCAGCAGGAACGTCAACGGCAAAAGCATCGTTGTCGAGAGCGTCGTTGAGACGGTCGTTGATAAGGTCGTCAAGAGTTCCATCATCCGCGCATCCTGCTGGCCACATCGATATTGAGGGTCTTGAAGCGGTGATACAGCTGAATCAGCAGCGCAAGCCCCACGCTTGCCTCGGCGGCGGCCAGGGTAATCACCAGCAGAAACATCACCTGGCCTTCCGGCTGCTGCCAGCCGGTGCCGGCGACGATAAACGCAAGACCCGCCGCATTGAGCATGATTTCAAGGCTCATCAGCACAAAAATCATGTTGCGCCGAAACATCAGCCCGCCAAGCCCGAGGGCAAAGAGGATAGAGGCCAATACCAGGCCATGCTCCATGGGAACGCCGTTCATGACACCTCCTCGCCACCGGTGTTTGGTGGTTTACCACCGGTGTTTGGTGGTTTGTCACCGGGGGTTGTCCGGGGGACTGGTTGGTCGGCAGCTTGCGTGGGCATGTCTCGCGGGGCGGGCGAGGGTGCGGCGACGGGCGTGGTACGCCCGACGTGGGACGCCGTGACCAGCGCGGCCAGCAGTAGTAGCGCACCAAGCTCCACCAGCAACAGCCAGGGGCCGTAAAGCAGCGTACCGGCGCCTTTGGCCGTCAGGCCGCCGCCTTCGATCATGGCCTGGGTGTTGCCCTGCCATAACAGGCCGATCAGCGTGAGCAGCAGCACGGCGGCCAGCAGCGAAGGCCCAAGCCAGGTACGGGGTTTGAGCCACAAGCGCTCCTGTTCTGCCGCAGCCTGACCCAGGTTGAGCATCATCACCACAAACACGAACAACACCATGATGGCACCGGCGTACACGATGATTTCAAGCGCCCCGGCAAAGGGCGCGCCAAGGCTGAAGAACACCATCGCCACGGCCAGAAGCGATACCACCAGATACAGCACCCCATGCACCGGATTGGGGTTGGCAATTACCCCAAGAGTGGCAAGCACCGCGGTCAGGCCGCTGAGATAGAAGGCCAGCTCCATGATTCCTCCTGTTCGAAAAGCGCCCTCAGGGCAGTAGCGTGGTCACTTTGATCGGCTTGGCTTCGTCCTTCGCCTGGCCCTTGTCCTTACCGCCAATGGCCATCCCGGCCACTTTGTAGAAATGGTAGTCGTGATCCTTTCCGGGACCGTTGATCAGCAGGTCTTCTTTCTCGTATACCAGCTCCTGGCGACGATATTCCGCCATCTCGAAATCCGGCGTGAGCTGGATGGCCGAGGTAGGGCAGGCTTCTTCGCACATGCCGCAATAGATGCAGCGTGAAAAATTGATGCGGAAAAACTCCGGATACCAGCGCCCGTCGTCCTGCTCGCCTTTTTGCAGCGAGATGCAGTCCACCGGGCAGGCCACGGCGCACAGGTTGCAGGCCACGCAGCGCTCCTCGCCGTCCGGGTCCCGGGTGAGCACGATGCGACCACGATAGCGCGGCGCAAGATAGGGCTTTTCTTCCGGGTAGTTGAGCGTTTCGCGCTTGCGAAACGCGTGCATGAAGATTAGCCCCAGCGTGCGCAGCTGAGACCAGGTACCTTGCAGCAATTTTTTATACATGGCGTTCTCCTTGTATTGCTGACTGCGCTCGGGGCTTATGCCGGAGTGGTGAGTAGAATCACTGCCCCCGTCACCAGCAGGTTCAGTAGCGTAAGCGGCAAACAAACGATCCAGCCAAAGGTCATCACACGGTCATAGCGCGGCCTGGGCAGTGCGGCGCGTACCAGAATGAAGAGCATCACGAACACGCTGGTTTTCAGCACGAACCAGACAATAGGCGGCAGCAACGGTCCGTGCCAGCCGCCAAAAAACAGCGTGACGATCAGCGCCGAGATCAGCAGCATGCCCACGTATTCGCCGATGAAGAACATCCCGAATTTCATGCTGGAGTATTCGATATGGTAGCCGTCGGCCAGCTCCTGCTCGGCTTCCGGCTGATCGAACGGGTGGCGGTGGGTCACCGCAAAACCGGCAATCAGGAAAGTACAAAAACCCAAAAATTGGGGAATGAAAAACCACAGGCCTTGCTGGGCGTTAACGATTTCGCGCATGTTGAACGAGCCGGCCATGGCCACCACGCCCATCAGCGAAAGCCCCATGAACACTTCATAGGAAATCGTCTGGGCCGAGGAACGCATCGCGCCGATCAGCGCGTACTTGTTACCGCTTGACCAGCCCCCGAGCAGTACCGAATACACGTTGATGCCGCCCATGGCGAGAAAGAACAGCAGGCCGATGTTCCAGTCGGCAACGCCAAGGGTGGGCGTAATTGGAATGATACTGAACGACAGCAGTAATGAGGCCATGGCAATGGCCGGCGCCAGCATGAACAGCGTGCGGTCGGCGAAGGGCGGTATCCAGTCTTCCTTGAAAAAGATCTTGATCATGTCGGCGATCAGCTGCAATGAGCCGCCCGGCCCCACGCGGTTGGGGCCATGGCGATCCTGCCACAGGCCCAGCAGCCGGCGTTCCACCACGGTAAGCACGGCGCTTGTCAGCACTGCCACCAGCAAAATGGCCACGGCCTGCAGCATCGCGACAATAGCGTCAATGACCGTTGGTGTGAGGATTCCACCGTCCATCAGCCTTCCTCCTTGCGTAGCTGCACCCAGCGGCCGCTGGCCGCCTCGGGAAACACACCTGCGGGCAGGGTGACGATGCCGCCGGGCAGACTTGTATCCACGCGTAGTGCAAGCCGGCGCTGTAGGCCGCCGGCGTCGAGCGTCAGTGTGGTGCCATCCGTTGCCTGCAGTGCCTGTGCATCGTGCTCACCAAGCCCCAGTGCCGGTGCTTCGATGCGTTCAACCACTGCCTCGGCGCGGGCAGATGTGGCTTCGCCGCCGAACAGGCGTGGTAGTACCCATAGCTGCCAGTGGTCGTTGCGCGGGGTAAAGGTTGCTGGAATCGCATCCGCGGCGGGGTAGTCGCCGAGTGCAGGGCCGGACGCGCCGGCGACGCGTGCGCCCGGATCGCCGCCCTGCAAATGGCCGCCGACGACATCGGTAAACTTGTTCCACGCCTGCGGCGAGTTCCAGCCCGGCGCCCAGGCAAAGGGCACGTTCTGGCGTGGACGATCAAAGCCGCTGTAGCCTTCCATGGAAAAGATGAACGGTGTATCCGGATCCTCGGGTACACGCAATTCGCTGACCGCGATATTGGCGCGCATCGAGGTGCGCCCGCTGTAGCGGTGCGGCATACGCGCAAGCTCGATGCCGGCCGGCAGGTCAGCGGTGTCGGCGGCGCTGAGCATGCCGCCAAGCGCAGGATGTGCCCGGGCACAGTCATCCATGGCCTGCTCAAACGTGAGGGCATCCTGCGGTTGGCGTTCAAGGCTTGTGCGCAGGGTATCAAGCCAGCGCCAGCTGGGATGAATACGACATTCCGGGTGCAGGTAGCGCGGGTCGTACACCTGGTAGAAGCGTTGGGCACGGCCTTCCAGGTTCACCAGCGTGCCGTCGGTTTCGGCAAAGCTTGCTGCCGGCAGGCCAAGCGTGGCGCGTTGCCAGGTGCGGGTACGCTGGTGGTCGAGAACGATCAGCGCCCGGGTGGCATCAAGAGCCTTCTCCACAGCGGCTTCCGGCAGGCGATCAAAGAGGTCGTTTTCCAGCACCACGAGGGCATCGGCGTGGCCATGGGTGACGGCATCCAGTGCCCATTCCAGCGGCTGGCCGCCCATTAACCCAAGCCCGGTGCTGTTGGCTTCGCGGCGTATCAGCAACAGGCCGCCGCGTTTTTCCCGGCGGTTGGCTCTTTTCCGGCCCAGCGCCCGGGCGATGCTCGCGGTGGCATCAAGAATGGCGGTGGACGCAAGCGAGCCGCCGCTGATCACTAGCGGGCGTTCGGCGGCAAGCAGGGTGTCGGCCACGGCGCTGGCGTGCGTGCGGGTGGTGGCGTCCAGCTCGGGGACTGCCGGCGCGTCGGTGTCTAGCTCATGGGCGATGGCAAAACCCAGCCGGGCGATGTCGTCCGGTGCCAGCCGCAGGTGGCTGGCGCTGATATCATCCAGGCCGGTCGCGGTGGGGTAGGCGATATACAGCGGGTGATAGCTGTCCTGAGCCAGTGTCTTGACGGCCTCGGCGTTCCATACCGGAATATCGCGCTCTTCGGCCAGGGCGTCCCGGCGTCCGAGCGCGGCCTGGCGCACGCTGAGAGCGAGCCTTGCCGCACTGTGCATCAGGTCTTCGCCCAGCACCAGCACGGCGTCGTGGCTTTCAATCTCGCGCGGGGTGGGAGTTGTCAACACGCCGTCGGCGTCGATCTCGGCCATGCGCTCAAGGCAGGCCTGTTCGGCGGCGGCGATGCCGGTCGAGAAATTGTCCTTCCCTACCAACGCCATCAGCTGATGGTTGCTTTCAAGGCTGGCGCGTGGCGAGCCGATGCCGATAATGCGTCGGGTGCTGCGCAGCAGATCGGCGCCGCGATCCAGCGCCGGGTCAACGTCAAGCAGCGTGACGCCGGCGTCGGTGTCGTGCCACTCACTCTGAGTCTCACTCCGCCACTCTGGCTGGCGCGGGCGATCGTCGCGGTTGACGTAATCATAGCCGAAGCGTCCGCGATCGCAGAGAAAGTAGCCGTTAAGCTCGCCGTTATAGCGGTTCTCGATGCGCCGGACGCTGCCGTAGCGCTCGCCGGGGCTTGTGTTGCAGCCCACGGCGCACTGGTGGCAGACGCTTGGGGCATATTGCAAATCCCACTTGCGGGTATAGTGGCGGGTATGGGTTTTGTCGGTGAACACGCCGGTGGGGCACACCTCGGTAAGGTTGCCGGCAAAGGGGCTTTCCAAAGTGCCTTCTTCGTGGCGACCGAAGTAGAGGTTGTTGTTCATGCCGAACACGCCGAGATCGGTGCCGCCGGCATAGTCGTTGTAAAAGCGCACGCAGCGGTAGCAGTTGATGCAGCGGTTCATTTCGTGGGCGATAAACGGCCCGAGGTACTGATTGCGGTGGGTGCGCTTGGTAAAGCGGTAACGGCGCTGGGTGTGGCCGGTCATTACCGTCATGTCCTGCAGGTGGCAGTGGCCGCCTTCGGCACACACCGGGCAGTCGTGGGGGTGATAGGTCATCAGCCATTCCACTACCCGGGCACGAAAGTCCCTGGCGTCTGCGTCGTCGATGGCGATCCAGCTGTTGTCGGCGGCAGGGGTCATGCACGACATCACGATTTTGCCCTGGGTGTCGTTCTCGTCCTTGTATTGCTTGACCGCGCACTGGCGGCAGGCGCCCACGCTGCCCATGGCCGGGTGCCAGCAGAAGTAGGGAATATCCAGCCCCAGCGACAGGCAGGCGTGCAGCAGGTTATTACTGCCGTCGACATCGTAGGCGTTGCCGTCCACATGAATCGTTGCCATCAGCTCACCTCTTTATTACCTACGGTGTTATTACCTACGACGTTATGACTTGCAGCAATGCCTGCCTCGAAGTCGGCGCGGAAGTGGCGAATCGCCGACTCCAGCGGCATCGCCGCCCCCGGCGCGTGGGCGCAGAACGTAAGCCCGGGGCCGATGTTTTTGGCGTGCTCCTGGAGAAGCTCGATATCACCGGGGCGGCCTTCGCCGTGCTCGATGGCTTGCAGCAATTTGGTCGCCCAGGGCAGTCCGTCCCGGCAGGGGGTACACCAGCCGCAGGATTCCCGGGCGAAGAACTGTTCCAGATTACGCAGCAGCGCAATCAGGCTTTGGCGATGGCTGACCACGGTCAAAAGCCCTGTGCCCAGGCGGCTGCCGTACTGGCCGACGGTATCAAAATCGAGCGCCAGCTCCAGATGTTCGGGCAGTAAAAAGCCGGTACTGCCGCCGCCGGGCAGCCAGGTTTTCAGCGTGTGGCCTTCGCGCATGCCGCCGGCGCGCTCGAGGATATCCCAGCCGGTAGTGCCGATGGGCAGCTCCCAGAGCCCCGGGCGCTGCACCAGCCCGGAGACGCCGTAGAGCTTGGTGCCGCCGTCGTTGCTCAGGCTGCCCGAAAGCCCCTGATACCAGTCGGCACCGTGCTGCATCACCGCCGGGGCGTTGCACAGGGTTTCGACGTTGTTGACTACCGTGGGCTTGCCCCAGGCACCTGACTGGCCGGGGAAGGGCGGCTTGGCCCTGGGGTTGGCACGCTTGCCCTCCAGCGAATTGATCAGCGCGGTTTCTTCACCGCAAATATAGCGCCCGGCCCCGGTGTGCAGGGCAATGTCGAAGTCAAAGCCGCTGCCGGCGACGCTGCCACCCAACAGCCCGGCCTCCCGGGCTTCCTCGATGGCAAGCGCAAGCGAGCGGGCGGCGTCGACGTACTCGCCGCGCAAAAAGATGTAGCCGTACTTCGAGCGGTTGGCGTGGCCGGCGATGATCATGCCTTCGATCAGCAGGTGGGGCTGCTGCTCCATGAGCAGACGATCCTTGAAAGTGCCCGGCTCCATTTCATCGGCGTTGCAGACGACATAGCCGCGCGGCAGGTTGTCGCCCACCTGGGTCAGGCTCCATTTGACGCCCGCCGAGAAGCCGCCGCCGCCACGCCCGCGCACATTGGCGGTTTTCATGGCGTCGATCACATCGGCGGGGTCCATATTCAGGGCATTTTGCGCACCCACGTAGCCGTTTTTCTGCTGATACTCATCAAGCCCGATGCGTGCACCATCGTCGTGTAGTCGCCAGGTGAGCGGATGAGTGTTTTCATGGCGCTCGTCGTCGCTCTGGCGCAGCTGGCTTTTGTAGCGCAACCGGGAGTTTGCGGGAATTGCTGTCATGGATACGCCTCCAGAAGCTCATCGAGATCGTCCGGCGCAATGGGGCCAAAGGTATCATCACCGATCATCATGGCTGGGCCGCGATCGCAGGCGCCCAGGCAGCAGGCCGGCAGCAGGGTAAAGCGGTTATCCGCCGTGGTCTCGCCAAAACCGATACCCAACCGCTGGCTGAGGGCGTCGCTGAGCGCGTCAAAACCGGTCAGAAAGCATGAACTGCTGTCGCACAGCAGAATGACATGGCGGCCCACCGGCTGGCGGAAAATCAGACTGTAGAACGTCGCCACGCCCTCCACGCTGGCCGGGCCTACGCCAAGCGTCTCGGCGATGGCGGCGATGGCACCGTCGGGCACCCAGCCGTGGCGCTTTTGGACGATCTTCAGCGCTTCGATACAGGCCGCCTGGGGTTGTTCGTAATGCTCGCGTACCTCGCGCATCGCGCGGTGATCGTCCGTGTGCAGCGTAAAGCCGTCGCCGTCGGTAGCGATGGGTGAGGCCGCGTTGGCTGCGTCGTAAAAGCTGTCGGTCATTATTCACGCCCCCCTGATTAGCGATCAACGTCGGCCATGACAAAATCAATACTGCCCAGATGGGCGATCAAATCAGGGACGAAGCCGCCGCGCATCAGCGCAGGAATTTGCTGCAAATGCGGAAAGCTTGGCGTGCGAATGCGCGTGCGATAGCTCATGGCGCTGTGATCGCTGGTCAGGTAGTAGCTGTTGATGCCCTTGGTGGCTTCGACCATCTGCAGGGATTCGTTGGCAGGCAGCACCGGCCCCCAGGAGACCTGCAAAAAGTGCGTGATCAGCGTCTCGATGTGTTCGAGCATGCGCTCTCTTGGCGGCGGCGTGGTCAAGGGGTGGTCGGCTTTGAAGTCGCCTGCGGGCATGTGGTCGATGCACTGCTGAATGATGCGCAGGCTCTGGCGCATTTCCTCGATACGCAGCTGGCCGCGGTCGAAGGCGTCGCCGTTGCTGCCCAGCGGCACCTCGAAGTCGAAGTTTTCATAACCCGAGTAGGGGCGCTTCTTGCGCAGGTCAAAGTCACAGCCGGTGGCGCGCAGGTTGGGGCCGGTCACGCCCCAGGCAAAGGCGTTGGTGGTATCAAACGCGGCCACGTGGCGAGTGCGGTCGCGTACCAGCGCGTTTTCCATCATGGTGCGTTCGTATTCCCGCAGGCGAGCGGGCATCCAGTTGACGAAGTCCTGCATCAGCCTGTCCCAGCCTTTGGGCAGGTCCTGCATCAGCCCGCCGATGCGAAACCACGCCGGGTGCATGCGAAAGCCGGTGATGGCCTCGATGACCTCGTAGGCCTTCTGGCGGTCGGTAAAGGTGAAAAACACCGGCGACATCGCCCCCAGGTCCTGCAGGTAGGTGCCCAGAAACAAAAGGTGGCTCGAAATGCGAAACAGCTCCGACATCATCACCCGCACCGTGGCGGCGCGCTCGGTGACCTGGATGCCGGCGAGCTTTTCCACCGCCAGCACGTAGGGCAGGTTGTTCATCACCCCGCCGGTATAGTCGATGCGATCGGTATAGGGGATGAAGCTGTGCCAGGACTGGCGCTCGGCCATTTTCTCGGCACCGCGGTGGTGGTAGCCGATATCCGGTACGCAGTCGATGACTTCTTCGCCGTCCAGCTGCAACACCAGGCGAAACGCGCCATGGGCGGATGGATGGTTGGGGCCGAGATTCAGGAACATGAACTCGGCGTCGTCGCGTTCCCGTTTCATGCCCCAGTCTTCGGGCACAAACTGCAGAGCTCCCTGTTCCTTGTCCTGGCCTTCCACGGTCAGCGTGTAGGGATCGAACTCGGTGGCCCGAGCGTGATGATCCTTGCGCAGCGGGTGGCCATTCCAGGTGGGCGGCATCAGAATACGCTTGAGATTGGGGTGGCCGGCAAAGCGAATGCCGAACATGTCCCATACTTCGCGTTCGTACCAGTCGGCGTTGGGGTAGACGGGAATCGCCGTAGGCAGAGAGAGATCGCGCTCGCTGAGCGCCACCTTGAGCATGATATCGCGGTTGCCGCTGACCGAGAGCAGCTGGTAAATCACCGTAAAATCCGTCGCGGGCAGCTCTTTGCGGTGGCTGCGCAGACGCTCATCCGTGGCGGTCAGGTCGTAGAGCATCTCGAACGGCTCGGGCAGGCGGCGCAGCGCCTCGAGTATCTCGACAAGCGCTTCGCGGCGCACCCACAGCACCGGCATGCCGGTGAGCGTGGGTTGCTCATAACACACCTGATTGCCAAAGCGGTGAACAAGCGCTTCGACAATGGCGGCGGAAGAATCGGTGCTCATGGTGGTGCGGGTACTCCCTTGGCTAGGTGCTGTCCGGGGTGCGCAGTTCGGTGGCCTGAATTCGCTGGTCGCGGTGCTTCTCACGCTGGGAAGGCATCTCGGCGCGGTACACGCCCTGGTCACCCACCACCCAGGAAAGCGGGCGGCGCTCTTCCTGAATGGAGTCCTGCAGCAGCTGAAGGCCCTGCAAAAAGGCCTCGGGCCGTGGCGGGCAGCCGGGCACGTAGACGTCCACGGGAAGGAATTTATCCACCCCCTGGACCACCGAGTAGATGTCGTACATGCCGCCGGAGTTGGCGCAGGAGCCCATGGAAATCACCCATTTGGGTTCGAGCATCTGGTCGTAGAGCTGCTGGATGACCGGCGCCATTTTGACAAAGCAGGTGCCGGCAATGACCATGAAATCCGCCTGGCGCGGGGAGGCACGAATCACTTCGGCGCCGAAGCGGGCGATGTCGTGGGGGGCGGTAAACGCCGTGGTCATTTCCACATAGCAGCACGAAAGCCCGAAGTTGTACGGCCACAGCGAGTTCTTGCGCCCCCAGTTGACCGTCGAGTGGAGCACGTCCTCGAGCTTGCCGGTAAACACGCTGCGGTGTACCTGCTGCTTCATGGGGTCGTCCACCCGCTGGCGCTCGCCCAGCGGGTAGCGGTCGCCCTGCTGCGCCATTGCATCGTTGGCCCGGGTCAGGGTGTATGCCATGTGCTGCCTCCTGCCTGCAAAAAAGCTGCCGGTGGCGTTCAAGGGTGTCAGCGGCGGGGCGTGCTGCCTCGGTGCATGCGCTCGCTGCCCACGGGCGCCCAGTCCAGCGCGCCCGAGCGGTAATCGTAGACAAGCCCCGCCAGCAGAATAAAGATGAACGTAGCCGCGCCCCAAAACCCGGGCCAGCCCGATTCGCGGATCGAGATGGCCCAGGCAAACAGGAATACGGCTTCGATGTCGAAGATCACGAACAGCATCGCGACCAGATAAAACTGGATGGAGAACCGTTGCCGGGCGCTGCCCGCGCCGATAATGCCGCCCTCGAAGGGAATTGGTTTGCTGCGCCCCTGGCTGCGCCCGCCAAGCAGGGCAGAGAGGCCAAGCATAAACGTACACAACAACAGCACCGCCAGAATAAAAAGGCCGGTACCCCAGTATTCGGCGATCAAGGCATTGGCACTGTCCGGCATGGAAGAGCTCCCGGCGTCATGCAGCAGGCGTTGGCGTATGAATGTTTTTTTATTCGCCACGTAGCGCTATTTAAAGCGGCGCTACCACCCTGTGCTGTCTGGTGATATTGCGGCTTGGCTGTATAAGCCAGCTAATCATTAACTTAGCATAGACTTCAAGGTTTGCCGGAGAATGTGCAGGCGCGGCGCAGGCCTCGTCAGCCGCCCGCCAGCCTATGCCCTGCACCTTGCCGGCAGGTTGCGCTACAATCGGGAAAAGCTTTGGCCGCGCGCTGAAAAGGCAGAGTTACTTTCGCGGGGTTGGCAAGAAAAGTCCGCCATATAGCAGTTTTTCGATGGTTATAGCGGAAAAAGTCTTGATGATCGAAGAAGTCGAGGAAGATGCCGCTCCGCCTTTTTGAGCTGTTTGGCATTAATGCTGGGTAAAGGAGTTAACCTTGGCTGAGATGATTGAGTCATCGCTTGAGCACGTCGTCATTGCCGTAATGATCCAGCTGATTTTGATTTACTGGCTAGGAGTTTGGGGATCAGGAGCTGTAGCCGTCGCCATATTCCTTGGTCGAGAGATCGCGCAGAACGAGTACAAATTAGCCCTTATTCGCGGCTGGGAGTGGGGTGAAACGCCGCCAGTCAAGTGGCACGAAGGGCTCACCACTGGCTGGGGGGGGCAATGGGTTGCTGGATGTTTTGCTGCCGGCAGTTGCCTGTGCTGTTGTGGCCATGCTGTGGAAAAAATATCCCCGCTGAAACGCTAACCAGGCCGGCTTACGCATAGTGCCGGCAATGTTTTCTACCATATGCCCCAAATAAAAATAGGCATTTCAAATGATTAAAGCGCCAAAAGTCGTGATGATCGACAACTATGACAGCTTCACCTACAACATCGTCCAGTATCTGGGCGAGCTGGGCGCCGAAGTGCTGACCTACCGCAACGACGAGATTGATATCGCCGGTATAGAGGCGCTTTCGCCAAGCCATCTGGTGGTATCGCCCGGGCCCTGCACGCCCAACGAGGCAGGGCTTTCGCTTGATGCCATTCGCCACTTTGCCGGCAAGTTGCCGATTCTGGGCGTTTGCCTTGGGCATCAGGCCATCGGCCAGGTTTACGGCGGTCGGGTGGTGCGCGCGCCCCAGGTGATGCACGGCAAGACCTCCGCCGTGGGCCATGCGGGGCAGGGCGTTTTTGACGGGCTGGATAATCCGCTGGAAGTGACCCGCTATCATTCGCTGGTGGTGGAAAAGGGCAGCCTGCCGGAGTGTCTTGAAATCACCGCCTGGACGACCGATGACGACGTGACGCCGGGGCTGGTCATGGGGCTGCGCCATCGCGAGCTGGATATTGAAGGCGTGCAGTTCCACCCGGAGTCCATTCTCACGCGACAGGGCCACGAACTGCTGGCCAACTTTTTGAAACGCGCTTGAAACGGCGCATGACTAGCACGAGGCTCACGTTTTCATGCAGATGCGAGACGCAATCAATGCGGTGATGCGCCGCGATGACCTGACCTTTGACCAGATGCACGCGCTGATGCGCCAGATCATGACCGGCGATGCCAGCGACGCCCAGGTGGGGGCGCTGTTGATGGGGCTGGCCATGAAGGGCGAAACTGCCACCGAGATCGGCGCTGCTGCCCAGGTCATGCGTGAGCTGATGAATCGCGTCACGCCAGGCGTGGCAGGCGACATGGTGGATATTGTGGGTACCGGCGGCGACGGCGCCAACCTGTTCAACGTCTCTACTGCGTCAAGCTTTGTCGCCGCTGCTGTTGGCGCCCATGTGGCCAAGCACGGCGGGCGCAGCGTGTCGTCGTCTTCCGGCAGCGCTGATCTGTTCGACGTGGCGGGGATTTTTCTGGATTTGTCCGCCGATCAAGTGGCGCGCTGCATCGAAGAGGTCGGGGTGGGCTTCATGTTTGCCCCCAACCACCACCCGGCCATGCGCCACGCCGTGGGCCCGCGCCGGGAAATGGGCGTGCGTACGCTGTTTAACATCCTCGGCCCGCTGACCAACCCCGCCGGCGCGCCCAATCAGCTGTTGGGCGTGTACGACCTGGCGCTGGTGCCGCTGTTGGCCGAAGTGCTGCAAAAGCTCGGCAGTCGGCATGTGATGGTGGTGCACTCTGACGACGGGCTGGACGAGATTTCGCTTGCCGCACCCACGCAGGTGGCCGAGCTGAAAGACGGTGAAATTATCCAGTACCGGATTACGCCTGAAGAGTTGGGCGTTGAGCGCCAGAGCCTTGATGCCCTCAAGGCCGACGGCGTGGAGGGCAGCCTGCGGCTGGTGAAAATGGCCCTGAGCGGCGAAGGCGCCCCGGCAGATATCGTCTCGCTGAACGCCGGCGCCGCGCTTTACTGCGCCGGCGTGGCGGATTCGTTGCAGGAGGGCGTGCAGCTTGCCCGAAATGCCCAGCAGGACAAACTGCCGCTGGAAAAAATGCACGAGCTATCCCACTTTACCGGCCAGTTCAAACCCTAACGTAACCCAGTGAGATGATGCTATGAGTGAGCAGGCAACGCCGACGATTTTAACCCGTATTCTGGCACGCAAGGATCAGGAAGTGGCCGAGCGCCGCCAGGCGGTCTCGCAGGCCGACTTGCTCGCGCTGGCCGAAAAACAGAGTGCTCCCCGTGGCTTTGTCAGCGCCCTGAACGCGCGCATGACGGCGGGGGACGCCGCGGTGATTGCCGAAATCAAGAAGGCCTCGCCGTCAAAAGGCGTTATTCGCGAGGTGTTTGAGCCGGCCGAAATTGCCCAAAGCTATGCCGAGGGCGGCGCGGCCTGCCTGTCCATACTCACCGATGCGGACTTCTTTCAGGGCCACGAAGACTACCTGATTGCCGCCCGGGACGCCTGCTCGCTGCCGGTCATCCGCAAGGATTTTATCACTCATGGCTATCAGGTGACCGAGGCCCGGGCCATCGGCGCCGATTGCATCCTGCTGATTGTCGCCGCGCTGGACGACACTCAGCTTGCCGAGCTGAACGGCCAGGCCCATGAGTTGGGCATGGACGTGCTGGTGGAAGTCCACAACGCCGAAGAGCTTGAACGTGCGCTGACGCTTGATCTTGAGCTGGTCGGCATCAACAATCGCAATCTGCACACCTTCGACACGTCGCTGGATACTACGCTTGACCTGCTCAGCCGGGTGCCGGCGGGCGTCACGGTGATTACCGAGTCGGGTATTCACACCCGTGACGACGTGGAGCGCATGCGCGAACGTGGCGTCAACGGCTTTCTCGTCGGCGAAGCCTTCATGCGTGAAGACAGCCCGGGAGAGGCACTGAAAGGGTTGTTCTTCTGAGGTAAAGTCAGTTATCAGCGAGTAGCGGCCAAACGCTGTAGCGCGCCCGTCGGTGAAGAGCCGGTGGGCGTTTTTTCATGCTACAAGGGTGTATCAACCTGTGCGCTTGAGTGCTGCCAGCAGCGCCTGTAATGGATGGGGCAGGGTGGCGTTTGAGAAGCGGCTGGCCTGGCTGCGGCAGGAGTAGCCGGTGGCGAGCAGGCGGCCCT
>NZ_JAKDUR010000103.1 GCF_030457605.1 Halomonas sp. | reverse complement strand
CAGCTCATCCGCCGGCCGGCCCTGGGAGGCAAAGGCGCCGTCGGCAATCTGGTTGGCCGCCCGGATCAGTTTTCGCAGCGTCGCCCGCTCACGCACGATATCGGCATAAGCGCGGATATTGCTGGCCGAAGGCGTGTTACGCGCTAGCTCTGCCAGCACGCCAAGCCCACCCACCGAATCCAGCTGATCCCGGGCTTCAAGCGCCTCGGACAACGTAACCACATCAAGGGGCTGGCCTGCCTCGGCCAGGTGGAGCATGACATTGAACACCAAGCGATGTTCATAGCGATAAAAATCATCGGCCGCCAGCCGGTCGGAAATATGATCCCATGCCTGATTATCGAGCATCAGCCCACCCAGCACCGACTGCTCAGCCTCAAGGGAATGGGGCGGCAGCTTGAGTGCGGCAGTTTCCTGATCCACAGGCGACACGGCTTGCATGGTGTCCTGCATGGAGGGCTCCTTGGCAATTAAGCGAATACGGTCGAGGGCGTAGCATCAGCATAACGCCACAGGGGTCCCGGTTCCGAGACGAGAAAGGGCGCGGAGGATATTCCCCCGCGCCCTTTTACATCGTTCTGGGCAGCAGCACGGCATGCTGCCTACCCGGTCAGGGTTTATTCACCCACAACAACGATGCGTACTACGGCATTGACTTCAGCGTGCAGGTGAAGATCGATGTCGTATTCGCCAGTCTGGCGAAGCGGTCCTTCAGGCATGCGAACTTCGCTCTTGGCGACATCGATACCCGCAGAAGAAATCGCATCAGCCAGATCACGCGGACCAATCGAACCAAACAGCTTGCCTTCTTCACCGGCCTTGGAGACCAGCGACAGCTCGATGTCGTTGAGCTGCTCAGCGCGCGCTTCAGCTTCTGCCTTGCGCTCGGCGGCCTGAGCTTCAAGCTCGGCACGCTGGGCTTCAAAAGCGGCAATGTTGTCTTTGGTCGCCGGCACGGCATGGCCGTACGGTACCAGGTAGTTACGACCGTAACCGGGCTTTACAGTGACCTTGTCACCCAGGCCGCCCAGCTTACCAATTTTGTCGAGCAGAATGACTTCCATCTCGTAAACCTCTTGTCAGTTGCTGCGGGCCAGACGTGCGCGAATGTTCGCGAATGAGTCAATCAGCCCTAACAGCAGCACAATGAGAATCATGGGCCAGGTGGTAATCAACAGCAGATAAAATGCCGCGAGCCACAGCCCATTCATCCCCTTTAATCCAATAATACCGTGCACCAGCGCCACACCGGCAATTAACAGCGGCACCCAGCCAAGCAGTACAAAGCCCGAGATGCCAAACAGCATGCTGACAACTCCGAGGCCGATCAGTACGGCAAGCTCCCGAGGCGCCAGGCGCAGCGCGTGAAACTCCTGACGAAACCCGCCGGGGTTATAAATCCCGGCCTGCCAGCCACGCGCGATTGCCAGACAGACAATGGCGGCAAGCAGCACCACAAGGCCAGTCACGCCACCTACAACCAGGTCGGCCAGAAACGCCGTGTCGTAACCCTGGCTGCCAAGCTCGGTCAGCATGCGGTCAAACTCGGCTGAGCTGTCACGCAGCTGCACCAGCATAACCTCGGTACCGCCCGGCGGGCTGAAAATGCCCAGCTGAATCATGCCAGCACATACCAGCGTGCCCACAATCAACGTATCGCTCCAGCGCATGCGTTCGCGCAGAACAACGCCCATCAGCGTCACCAGCAATACGCTTGTCAGCGGCACCACGTCGCCCTGGGCCCACCACCAGCCGGCAGGTATGGCCGCGGCCATAATGACCGGCAGTGCCGAGACAAACCCCTGGCGCAATGTGGCCAGCGCGGCAATCGCCGCTCCCAGCCAGAACAGCCAGGGCACAAGCGAGGCAACCGCCGCTGTGCCAATGGCATAGCTTTGGCGCTGCATCAGCCAACGGGCGAAAGCCAGCATGACGTTAGCGGCTTACTGGTGGCTATCGGTGTAGGGCAGCAGGGCCAGGTAGCGCGCGCGTTTGACCGCGCCTGCCAGCTGGCGCTGGTAGCGTGCTTTGGTGCCGGTAATGCGGCTGGGTACGATCTTGCCGGTCTCGGTGATGTAGGCTTTCAGCGTGTCCAGATCCTTGTAATCGATCTGCTTGACGCCTTCAGCGGTAAAGCGGCAAAACTTGCGGCGACGGAAAAAACGTGCCATGGAGTAGCTCCTTAATACGTGCGGTAAGTAGAACCTGATTCGGTTCCGGCCAGTGCGTTTTAGGCAGACTCAGCGCGGGGCTTGTCGTCACGCGGCTTGTCTTCGCGACGCGGGCGCTTGTCTTCAACCGGCTTCATCATCGGCGACGCTTCGGTAACGGCTTCCTTGCAGCGCAGTACCAGGCTGCGGATGATGGCGTCGTTGAAGCGGAAGATGCTTTCAATTTCTTCAAGCGTCTCGCCTTCGCACTCAACGTTCATCAGCACGTAGTGGGCTTTGTGGATCTTGTTGATCGGGTAAGCCATGTGGCGGCGGCCCCAATCTTCCAGGCGATGCACAGTACCGCCGTTTTCAGTGACGATGCTGGTGTAGCGCTCGACCATGGCCGGCACCTGCTCGCTCTGATCCGGGTGGACCATGAACACGATTTCGTAATGACGCATGGAATCTCCTTGCGGTTTGACAGCTTCCGTTG
>NZ_JAKDUR010000042.1 GCF_030457605.1 Halomonas sp. | reverse complement strand
GCCAGCACGTGCTCGTCTTCATACACGATGTCGGCCGGTATCTCACGCTCAATCATTTTGCAGAACAAACAGTCCATCACATCCTCCTTGCAATAATCAGCCACGCGGCTAACCGCGCTTAACGGCTGATACCGTAGCGTTTTTCCACGGCGTATACCATCAGCCGGGCTTAACGAAAGCGCCGTTCGGCCAGCAACTGGCGCAGTAGCGGCCCAAGTATCAACTCCATGGCAAGCGACAGCCGTGCCCCGGGCACCACCAGGGTGTGCGGTCGGGTCATGAAGGAATCATGAATCATGGCCAACAGCCACGGGAAATCGACCCGGGAATGCTCGCGAAAACGGATCACCACGAAGGACTCGCCGTCGGTGGGAATATCCTGCACCTCGAAGGGGTTGGAGGTATCCACCGTGGGCACGCGCTGAAAGTTGATATGGGTGCGCGAGAACTGTGGCTGAATGCAGCGCACGTAGTCGCCCATACGCCCGAGGATGGTGTCGATCACGGCTTCCTGGGAATAACCGCGCATTTTGGTGTCGCGGTCGATTTTCTGGATCCACTCCAGGTTCATGGCCGGCGCCACACCAATCAACAGGTCTACATGGCGGGCAATATCGTAGTCTTCGGTGACCAGCCCGCCATGCAGTCCTTCGTAAAACAGCAAATCAGTACCGCTGGGCAGCGGCTGCCATTCGGTAAAAGTGCCAACCTGATAGCCCGCTTCGATTTTCTGTTTGTCTTCGGCGTGAATATAGTGACGATAGTGGCCGCTGCCATGTTCGCCGTATTCCACAAACAGCGATTCCAGGCGGTCAAGCAGGTTGGCCTCTACCGAGAAGTGCGACAGCTTTTCGTAGCGCTCGGGCGCGGCGCAGTACATGCGGTGCAGATCATTGCGGGTATAGCGATGAAACGCATCGCCGTCGACCATGGCCGCATGCACGTCTTCACGCTGAAACATGCGCTCAAAGCTGCGCCGCACCGTGGTGGTGCCGGCACCCGACGAGCCGGTGACGGCGATAACCGGATATTCGCGCGACATCAGGTGCCTCGTGCCTTGGCCCGGGCGGCCTGTTCCTTTTCCCGCGCGATGGCGCGATGGGCAATATCCCGGCGATATTCCGCGCCTTCCCAGCGCACGTGCTCGGCTCCCCGATAGGCAAGCTCCCGCGCATCAAGCACGCTGTCACCCAGCGCCGTGACACACAGCACACGACCGCCTGCCGTGGTCAGCTCCCCCGCCGGCGAATGTGCAGTGCCGGCCTGAAAGACCTTGCAGCCTTCACGCTCAGCCGCCTCGATACCGGAAATAACATCGCCTTTGCGGTAACTACCGGGGTAGCCGCCCGCGGCCATGACCACGCCTACCGCAGCGCGGCTGTCCCAACGGCATTCGCGCCCGGCCAGCGCACCGTTGGCACCAGCCAAGCACAGCTCGGCAAAGTCCGACGTCAAACGCAGCATGAGGGGCTGGGTTTCCGGATCGCCAAAGCGGCAGTTGTATTCAATGACTTTGGGATTACCCTCGGCGTCGATCATCAGCCCGGCATACAGAAACCCGGTGTAGGCGTTACCCTCGGCGGCCATGCCCCGCACGGTGGGCTCGATGACCTGCGCCATGATACGGGCATCCACTTCAGGCGTGACCACCGGCGCCGGCGAATAGGCGCCCATACCCCCGGTATTGGGGCCGGTGTCGCCGTCAAAGGCGCGCTTGTGGTCCTGGCTTGTGGCCATGGGCACGATGTTCTCGCCGTCGACCATCACGATAAAGCTTGCTTCTTCGCCCGTAAGAAACTCTTCGATCACGACCCGGGCACCGGCATCGCCAAAGGCGTTCGCTTCCAGCATGTCGCGGATGGCTGCCTCGGCCTCAACTTCGGTCTCGGCCACGATCACGCCCTTGCCCGCGGCCAGGCCGTCGGCCTTGATCACGATGGGCGCGCCAACATCGGCCAGGTATTCAAGCGCCGGCGCTACCTCGGTAAAGGTCTGGTAGGCAGCGGAAGGAATCGCGTGGCGAGCCAGAAAATCCTTGGTAAACGATTTGGAGCCCTCCAGCCGGGCGGCCGCGCGCGTCGGGCCAAAAATCGTCAGTCCGGCGGCTTGAAAGCGGTCAACCACGCCTTCTACCAGCGGGGCCTCGGGGCCTACCACGGTGAGCCCGACCTGCTCTTTTTCCGCCAGCGCCACCAGTGCCTCAATATCGGTCGCGGCCACGGCGACGTTTTCAAGCCCCGGCTCATCCGCGGTACCGGCATTGCCCGGCGCGACCAGCACCCGCTCAACCTCGGGAGATTGCGCCAGCTTCCACGCCAGCGCGTGCTCGCGGCCACCGCCGCCTATGAGTAAAACCTTCATGCTGTTCCTTTCTGGCTAGAGTTTGATTTGGCCGGCCCGCATTCGCAGCGCACGTTGCATGCGGGTATTATGCCACAGCCAAACGCCACACCTGCATACGCAGCGACCGATCCACCATGCCACGGTTTTAGCCACCATGAACCTGATTTTACTCAGCCCGCAGGACATCATTGCCGAAGGCTGCGCGGTCGTGCGCGACCCGCGTCGCCTACGCCACCTGCGCGATGTACACCGCGTGACGCCCGGCGCGCATCTTACCGTTGGCCTCACGGGCGGACAGATGGGCAAAGCCGAGCTCACCGCGCTCAGCGCTGAACAGGCGACTTTCCGCTTTGAACCGCTTGCCGAGGCGCCGCCACCGGCGCTGCCCGTACACCTGGTGTTGGCCCTGCCGCGCCCGCGCATGCTCGCGCGTACGCTGGAACACGTCACCGCGCTCGGTGTGAAGGAAATCACCCTGCTGCATACCCGGCGGGTGGAAAAAAGCTATTGGCAGTCCCCCGAACTGACGCCGGAAAAAATCCACCAGCATCTGGTACTGGGACTTGAGCAGGCTCGCGACACAAAGCTGCCCAATGTCACGCTGCGGCGAGGCTTTCGCCCTTTCGTGGAAGATGTACTGCCCGGGCTGCTGGCCGAACGGCGCGGGTTGGTAGCTCATCCGGGCATGGCCAACGCTTGCCCAAGGGCACTTGAGGAACCCGCCCTGCTGGCCGTGGGGCCCGAGGGCGGGTTTATCGAATGGGAAGTCGAGCAGCTGCTCGCCGCCGGCTGCGAAGGCATGCACATGGGACCGCGCATTCTCCGGGTGGAAACCGCCGTTACCGCACTGCTGGCACGGCTTTTTTAGCGACCCACAGGCGATTAATCGTCTTCCGGCTCGTGTTCGACGAACTCCGCATCCTCACCGCACTCGGCATCGTGCTCAAAGGTCTCGCGCACGTCGAGGTGCCCCAGATGGCTGATGGTGCGCCGGCCAAGCAATACCGGATAATTCATTTTACTGCGGTTGCGCAGGCTGAACTGCTCTTCATACACGGTATCGCCCACGCACAGATTCAGCAGTACGACCGGGCGCTCGTCGCGCCCGCCCGCACCGCGCACGGTGAGCACACGATAAAGTGGCCGTTCGACGTCTTCGCTAGCGGCTTCTCCCGTGTCCTCATCCTCCATCTCGAAGCGAAAGCGCACCCAGTCATCGCCGTCTTTTTCAAAACGCTCGATATCGCGCGCATCAATCGAAGACGTCAGCGCGCCGCTGTCGAGCTTGGCCTTGACCTTGATGTCCCAGGGTTTGAGCTCGGCTTTTTCGACCCAACCAAACACTTTGGGCGAATCGTCGGCACTGGCCGTGCCGAGACTCAGCAAACAGCCCGCGGCAAGGCCTGCAATCATGCGACCTACCGGGGTGGACATACGAGATAGTGACATATCGTGTCTCCGTCAGATATTTTTCAGCCGCTTGAGCAGCGACTGGGTAGCAAAGCCGTCCGGCGTCAGCCCCTGGCTGCGCTGAAACTCACGCAGACCGAGGCGCGTGTTGGGGCCCATGATGCCATCGGCACCGCCCACATCGTAACCGGCACGATTAAGCTGTTGTTGCAGCGCCTTGACATCATCCCGGGTCAGCGGGGCTTCTTCCCGCGGCCAGCTTTGGCTGATGCCCGCACGCCCGACGATGGCATCGCTCAGCTTGGCCACGGCCAGCGCGTAGCTGGTGGCATTGTTGTAGCGCAGAATGGAGTGGAAGTTGGGGCCAACAAGAAAAGCAGGCCCCTGCGCGCCAGCAGGCACAATCACTGCTGCGCTGGAAAAATCAGGCAAGGTGCCTTCTACTGCGCTGACCCCCTGACTACGCCATTCTACCGTGCTCAAACGCTCCGTCTGGGCGTAGTCGAAGCTTTCCGGCAGCCGGACTTCAGTGCCCCAGGGCTGCCCCGCTTGCCAATTGGCGCGTTTCAGGTAGTTGGCGGTAGACGCCATGACATCGGGAATGCTGTCCCAGATATTGCGATGGCCATCATCGTCGCCATCCACGGCGTAGGCCACAAAACTGGTGGGGATAAACTGGGTATGCCCCATCGCTCCCGCCCAGGAACCCACCATGTCGTCAGCGGCAATATCCCCGGCGTCGATAATCTTGAGCGCGGCCAGCAGTTCTTCCCGGGCAAAGTCACGCCGGCGTCCTTCAAAGGCCAGTGTGGCGAAGGAGTCAAGCGTAGAGAAGTTGCCAAAGTGGCTGCCGTAGTTACTCTCGATCCCCCAGATCGCCACGATCACCTCGGCCGGAACACCGTAGCGGCGCTCCATTTCACGGGCGGTATCGCGGTGGGCTTCCAGTTTTTCGCGCCCGGTATTCACCCGGGTGCTGGAGACGGCGGTATCCAGGTACTGCCAGATCGGCCGGACGAACTCCGGCTGGTAACGGTCGTGTTCGATCACTTTTTCGCGAAAACGCACGCCGTCCAGCGCCCGCGTCAATGTGCGTTCGCTGACACCCTGGCTTGCTGCATAGCGACGAAACTCGCCAAGCCAGGCTTCAAAGCTGGCATGGTGTTCGCCGGCTTCCGGCTGCGGCGCGGCCTGGCCGTCTACCTCAGCCATCAACCCGGTGGCCGCCTGCGCCGAACCAGCGGTAAGCAACAGCCCCAGTAGCGCAGCACGCGCCAGGCTGCCCTGGTGTAATGCAGGCCGGGCATCCGGCTGAGCGGTTGGCAGCTTCTTTGTGAAAGGCAACATGTACAATCCTCAGCATTCCGTAGCGATAGCGCGATGATCCCCTGGAAAGGCCGCTGACGCTACCCCTTGAACAGCGGCGTTTTTCAACGTCCGCCGCCTACAACACAGCACCTATTCAGGCGCTTCGTCCCGCCCGGGCCGCTCGACGTTTTGCCGCGGTTCCTGTCCGCTTTTCAGCTCATGCGTCAGCGGATCATAGTTGGGGCGCAACTCATCCTTGACCGTACCACTCCATAACCGGGTCCCCACAAAATAGCCGGCGCGCCCCATCACATGGGCCGCAATCGGGGCAGTCGTAAGCACAAAGAGAATAATCGCCAAAGCACGTGCTACAACCCCCACGTCGGAAAAATGCAGGGCAACAGCCAGCATGGTCAGGTTCACACCCAGAGACGCCGCCTTGGTTGTGGCGTGCATGCGGGTCAGCAAATCCGGCAGACGCACAATACCCACGGCGGCCAACAGCATAAGCAATGCACCGCCCAACAGCAGTATGGCTTTCAAAAGATCAATCATCCCTCAGCCCTCCCCGCTCCAGAAAACGGGCAAAGCCGATGGATGCCAGAAAGCCCATCAACGCTATCACAATGGCCACGTCCAGAAAGCTGGCAACGCCGGAAGCAATCGCCTGTACGCCGACCAGCCCCATCACAATGGTGGAAAAAAGCTCGAGCGCCACCGCGCGATCCGGCAGGCTAGGGCCGCGCACCACCCGGACAAAGGCCAGCAACAGTGCCAACCCCATGATGCTTTGCGCCATAATGATTACGTATTCCATCAGCGAAACAGCTCCAGTGCCCGGTGCTCCATTTCCTTCAGACTGCTGCGCAGTGCCTCTTCATCATCCAGAAACATGGCGTGGATATACAGCACTCGTCGATCATCCGACAAATCAAGGCTCAGGGTGCCGGGCGTCAGGGAAATCAGATTGGCAACAAAAGTGATTTCCAGGTCGGTATAGGCGCTCAGCGGCATGGCAATGACGCCAGGGCGCATGTGCCAGGGCGGCGTCATGATGTCAAACGCCACGCGCCAGTTGGCATGTATAAGCTCCTTGAGAAAAAACGCCACGAACTTCAGCATCCTCGGCAGGCGCACGGAATAGCCGCTGAGTGGCGCGACCTGCGGCTCGATCAGCGCCAGCACCAGATAGCCAAACACCAACCCGGTTAACAGGTTGAAGCCGGAAAAATCGCCGCTCAGCACGACCCAGGCAAGACCCAGCAGCAGATTCCACACCGCACCGATCATGGGGCAACTCCCTCCGCCAATCCCTCGCCAACAGGCGTTTTGGGCTCGGCAAGCAGCGTTGTCGTCCTTGATGCCACGTTGTCTCCCAGCACTGCTTCAATATAGCCCGACGAGTTAAGCAGCTGTGTGGCAATCATGTTCATTACCCGGACCAGCGGCTCGGCGAAAACGCCGATGAGCAATGTGCCAAGCGCCAGCACCATGACCGGCAGGTACATCAAGGCAAGACCCAAACGCCCGTTACTCTCTGTGGCCGCGGTGTTGTCCGGAACGTTGTTATCGTCGGGCAGTTTTTTCCAGAAAACTTCATTCCATATTTTGACCATGGAGTAAAGCGTCATCAGCCCCACCAGCAAGGCAATTCCCGTGACGACATACGCGCCGGCCTCGATACCCGCTCGCACCAGCATGAATTTGGCGAAAAATCCTGATAGCGGCGGCAGCCCCGCCAGTGAAAACGCCGACAGAAAAAAGGCGGCAGCAAGCCAGGGATGGCGACGGGAAAGCCCACCCATGCGTTTCAATCGGTAGGTTCCCTGAAGGCGATGCGCCACACCGCTGATCAAAAACAGATTCGTCTTGACCACAATATTGTGCATGACGGCAAACACGCCGCCGGCAATGGCAAGCGGGGTATACAGGGCCAGCCCCAGCAGCATGTAGCCAATCTGGCTGACAATGTGAAACGATAAAATCCGCCGGAATTCGTACTGTGCAGCAGCACCCAGCACGCCGGTCACCATGGTAAAAGCAGCACCCCACAGCAGTATCGGCTGCAAATAGTCCATTGACTGGTCAAACAGTAGCGTCAGCACACGGAACAGTGCATAAACGCCAACTTTGGTCAGCAGGCCCGCAAACAGCGCCGACACCGCCACCGGCGGCGTGTGGTATGACGCCGGCAGCCAGAAAAACAGCGGAAATGCCGCCGCCTTTATGCCAAACGCCACCATGTACATGACCGCCAGCACTTCGACCATTCCCTGGTGTTCAGACGCATCCAGCCGCAAGGCGATATCCGCCATGTTCAACGTGCCCACCAGCCCATACGTCAGCCCGGTTGCGGTCAGAAAAATGACGGATGCCAACAGGTTAAGCGTCACATACTTGATCGCACCTTCCATCTGGGCGCGCTCACTGCCCAGGATCAAAAGCGCAAACGAGGCCACCAACATGACTTCGAACCACACATAGAGGTTAAAAATATCGCCCGTCAGAAACGCCCCGACGCAGCCGGCCAGCAGCAAATGCATCAGCGGATAGTAGCCAAACGCCTCATGACCCCGCCCGGTAGTGGCAAGCGAATAAACCCCAATGGCCAGCCCGATCATGGAAGCCAGCAGCACCATCACCGCGCTGAACATGTCGGCAATGAAGGTAATGCCAAACGGCGCCGGCCAATTGCCCACCTGCATGGTGACATAGCCGTTTTCCAGCGTAAGAAGAAACAGCCTGACGCTGACAACAAACAGCCCCAGCATGCCGGCCACGGCGACAAAGCGTTGCAGCGCGCGTGAACGCCAGAACAACAGCGAGACTGCTCCCGATAACAACGGCAACAGAACAGGAAGCGCAACGTCAGGATTCACGTATCGGTATCCTTCATCTGGTCCATGTCGTCGGCCTGGACAATTTCATACGCACGCCGAATAAGCACCACGGCAAAGGCCAGCACGCCAAACGCAATCACGATGGCGGTGAGCACGACCGCCTGGGGCAACGGGTCGGCCACGTTGCCTGCGGGCAGTAAGCGGTCATCCGCAATAAGCGGTGGCGCGTCACGCGTCATGCCTGCAGTCGTAAAAATCAGCAAGTTGGCAGCGTTGGCCAAAAGCACAAAACCAATCACCAGCTTGACGATGGAGCGCCGCAATATCAGAAAAATTGCCACGGCATACAAGATGCCGATACCCACTGCCATCAAGGGTTCCATGACTGCCTCCTTTCGCTTTCAGCCTTCATCGGTGTCCACCTCCATCAACGTCATCACCATGGCGGTAACCGCACCCAGCACCGCCAGATAGACGCCGATATCAAAGATCAGCGGCGTGGAGAGTTTCATGCCCAGCGCGTCTATCGGCCACCACTGGGCGGTTAAAATCGGTTCGCCGACAAACCAGGCCGGTAGCGCTGACAGGACGCCAAGCAATAGCCCTGTGCCAATCAGGTCGCGCGGATCCACAGCGCGTAATATGGCCCGAGTGGCATCAACACCAAAGGCAAACAGATAAAGGGCAAACGCGCCGGCCGCCACCAGCCCGGCAATAAAGCCACCGCCGGGCTCATCGTGGCCGCGTAACAGCAGAAAAATGGAAAACAACAGCTGCAGCGGCATCAACATGCGCGCCGCCGTATTGAGAATGACCGAACCGGGTTTCACCATGTCACTCTCCTGTTGAGCGCCGCACAGGCGGCACGCGCAGCTTGAGCATGGCAATGACACCGATGGCGGCAAGCGACAGGACAAACATTTCGCCCAGCGTATCCAACGCGCGATAATCTACCAGAATGACATTGACGATATTGCGCCCGTGCGCCAGTGACACGCTGTTTTCGATCATGTATTGCGAGATGGGTGTGAACTGCTTTACATCCCAGGCAATCAAGACGAGCAGGCTCAAAAGCCCTCCTACAACAGCCGCGACCACCCCGTCACGAATACGCTCGAACCGCGTGGAAAGATGCGAAAAACGCGGCAGCCGGAACAGCACGAGCACCAGCAGAATCACCGTCAGTGTTTCCACCAGAAGCTGCGTAATGGCCAGGTCCGGCGCACTGAAGAGCAGAAAGATCAAGGCAATGGAAAACCCGGTCACCCCGACCGAGACAACCGCCCCCAAACTCGAACGCAACATTGGCGCTGCCAGCGCCCCCAGCATCATGGTGGCTGCCACCATCACTTCATGAAAACGCACATCAAATGCCAGAGACAGCCCCGGCGCATGACGAATCAGAATCGAGTTAACCAGCAGCGCAGCAAGCGTCACTAGCATGACCAGAATATAATGGCGCATATAGCCGTTCTGTAGCACCCGCGTTTGCCACTCAGCCAACGACACGAAGGCGCGCAATATGGCGTAATACCACGCTTGTGGTCCACGGTGAGTAACCGGTGTCAGCGTGGCAAGCCGTGCCCGCACGCCATCCCAGCACAGGTACAAACCGATGCCCAACAACAGGCTTGACATGGTCAGCACCAAAGGCAAATTAACCCCATGCCAGAGCGACAGCGGTACCTCGACCGGCGCACCGGCAACGGCTGTTACCACCGCGCTGAATGCAGGCCCGGTCAAAGGCACGAAAAGCCCCAGCAAAAGTGACAGCAAAGCCAGTACTGACGGGCCGAGCAGCATGCTCAGCGGCGCTTCATGAGGCGTGCGCGGGGTGGCTTTCAACGTGCCGAGGAACGGGCGCAAGGCCACAATGGCGGCAGCGGCGATGGTCAGAAACGCAGCAGAAAAAGCCAATACGGCGAGTAACAGCGGGAAGGCGTCTGCTTTCAGCACTGCCTTGAGCATCGCCTCCTTGCCGACAAACCCCAGCAAGGGCGGCAAACCGGCAAACGAAAGCGCCGCCAGCATGGCAGCGGCGGCGGTGACGGGCATAGCGGCGCGCAAGCCACCCATTGCCTGAATATCCTGAGTGCCGGTTTCATGATCGAGAATACCCGCCACCATGAATAGCGACCCTTTATACAGCGAGTGCGCCACCAGAAACACGGCAAAGGCAATCAGCGCTTCGTCACTGCCGATACCCAGCAGCATGGTCAAGGTACCCAGCGCCATGATGGTCGAATAGGCCAGCAACTTCTTGATGTTGGTATAACGAACGGCCATGAAGGCACCGAGCAGCATCGTCACCCCACCGCCCAAAGAAAGTAATGCTGTCCATAGCGCCGTGTCGCCCAGGTCCGGCTGCAGGCGTGCCAGCAGGTAAATACCCGCTTTTACCATGGTGGCCGAGTGCAGGTAGGCCGAGACCGGAGACGGGGCGGCCATGGCATTGGGTAGCCAGAAATGAAAGGGAAACTGGGCCGATTTGGTAAAGGCCCCCACCACCAGGCACAGCAGCATCGGCGTATACAGCGCATGCTCGCGAAGGTCTGTTTCCAGGCTACGAATATCCGTCAATGACCAGCTGCCACTGGCTATCCCGAGAAGAACAAGCCCTGCCATCAGGGCAAGACCGCCTCCGACAGTGACAAACAGGCTCTGGCGAGCGGCTTCGCGTGACTTCTCATCCTGATGATTAAAGCCGATCAGCAGGTAGGAGGTAATGCTGGTCAACTCCCAGAAGACAAACAGGGTAACCAGCCCGTCGGCCAGCACCAGCCCGAACATCGCAGCCATGAACGCCATGAAAGCGGCGTGAAACCGCGCCATATCGGGGTTGCCCTTGAGATAGCCGCCCGCATAGAGCAGCACGAAAGCCCCGACGATGCTGATCAAAAGAGCAAACATCAACGCCAGTCCGTCCAGCATCAGCGTCAGGCTCAGCCCCAGCGACGGCACCCAGTCAGCTGTAAACACCAGATTATTGCCGGCTATCACGCCCGGCGCCTGACTGATCAGCCAAAGCGCGGCCAGCGCCGGATAGACGACCAGCAGCAGATTGGTACGATCGCCCATCCAGCGATGCAGCAACGGCGCGACTGCTGCCAATAAAAACCCCAACCCTATGTAAAGCTGTACCAAAGGGATCTCCTGAACGTTACATACGCAAAGTCAATACCGACAAGATTAGCCAATAGAAGTAAGGTTTCTTTTAACAGACCTCCCCATGGAAAAATAGTGTCATGGCGTTGATAACCCCGCCGGATTAATCAACGATCCCGGCGAGATGCACCACGATCAGCTCAGCCAGCCACCCAGCTCGTTATTGATGATGTTGATCAGTGCGTCGATATGGTCATCGCGGTCATTCAGGCAGGGAATGTAGGTAAAGGTCTCGCCGCCGGCCGCCATGAAGCTGTCGTGGATTTCTTGCTGGATTTCTTCCAGGGTTTCTACACAGTCGGAGGAAAACGCCGGTGATATGACCGCAATGTGTTTATGCCCCTGATTTGCCAGTTCTGCGACGTGGTCCACTGTTGCCGGCCCCACCCACTTTTCCGGGCCAAACTTTGACTGGAATACGGTATCGATCTCGCCCTTTGCCCAACCCAGCTTTTCCCCCAGCAGGCGCGAGGTTTTCTGGCAGTGGCAATGGTAAGGATCGCCATCCAGCAAAAAGCGTTCGGGCACGCCATGGTAGCTGGCCACCAGCTTGCTCGGCCGCCCGTCAAGAGACTGGTAAATATCGGTGACCGAGTTTGCCAGCGCCTGCAGGTAATCGGGATGCTCAAAATACGCCGGCACAGTGCGGATGGACGGCTGCCACTTCATCTTCATCAGGCTGCGAAATGCCTGATCATTGGCCGTGGCCGTGGTCGGCGAGCCGTATTGCGGATACAGGGGGAAAAACACGATGCGCTCGCAGCCTTGTTCCTGCAGCTTTTTAAGCACACTGTCCGTGGACGGGTTGCCGTAACGCATGCAGAAGTCCACTTCCACGTCATCGCCGTAAAGTGCCTTTAAGCGCGCGGTGACTTTTTCCGTCTGCGCCCGGGTAATGGTAAGTAACGGGCTTTCGTTCTTTTCGGTATTCCAGATGCTTTTGTAAGCTTTCCCCGCAATAAAGGGTCGGCGTGTCAGGATGGCCAGCTGCAAAATCGGCTGCCACTTCCAACTGGCGTAGTCCACGACACGCTTGTCCGACAAAAACTCTTCCAGATAGCGGCGAAGCGACCAGTAATCGGTATCATCCGGCGTACCCAGATTAACCAGCACCACCCCCACTTTAGCGCGTGCAACGGGGGGATGATCGCTTGAGGTATGGCGCAGACGACCCTCGCCCGGCTGATCTTTGGCTGTGTTCGCGCTCATGGCTACTCTCCTGAATCCGGCCTTTTCTCGATGCCAGATAATAGCATTTTTGAGCAAAATCACAGCACACTGCTATGCCAAAACATGACGCAAAACCTGCCATGTATAATAACGAGGCAGGATAAAAAAAACGTGGATGTCAGGGAGTGCCTGCGACGGCAGGAAAAAAGCCGACAGGGGTAACGAGGTGGGTTAGAACGACAACGGCATGCGCGGCGACAAGGGCTCGTGGTGATACGCTTCATGGCCGATAAGCTCATCATGCGCCACATGCTGGATCAGATAGGCACGATGAATACCGGCGCGCTTGAGCTCGGTATAAACTTCATCCAGTGCGCGAAACAGCATGGGCTTGTTACGCTGCATCAGCAAATGACGCCGCCCTTCAACGTCTTCAAGCTCAACCTGATAAAGATGACTGCCGGCGTGGGTAATCACACGAATATCAAAGTTGTCGTGATGATCTGCAAACTGCTTGAGTTCTTTCAGCTCCATGAGCCCCTCCTGTCGGTAACATTGTTATTGGCCTGGCCATGTGCAGACGGTAAACGACTACCCCGCTCACCGTCTGTGCGGCACATCATGAGCCGCAGGTAATGACATTCATGTTACGTAAATATATCAGCAATATGACGCCAACATCGCAGGAAAGTTCATGAACGTGCAGCAATTGCTCCGTTACTGATATTCCGAGGGATCAATGGCCTTGCCCAGAGAATTACGGTCTACCCATTTACCGGCTTTGGTCTCCTTGTAGCGAAAAACCACCCGGTCGCCAATGGCTACCGGAAGCTCGGAGTCCTCGGTCTGATAGCTGTATGCTTCGCCATCCACCGTCAACGCATAGCGGTACAAATCGGGCATCCCCAACCATTCCTTGAACGGCCCTTCACGCTCCATGGCTTCAAGCTCGCCACGGGCTTCCAGTTTGGGTATGCGCGGCCGATTACCGCGTCGAAAACCACCTGCCATCCTCGATCCTCTCTGCTGTTGTATTGCCGTTGCCTGATGATAAATATGACCCAATGACGACGGCCTGAAGCTCCGGCTGACCGGCTACGGCACTGGTGCACGTTACACCCGCCGACTGGCCACCTCGGAAGGGCTCGGCATTATACGTGCTCACCGACGAGTCTCAAGCCGGCCGGCATCAGGATTTCCGGTCAGTCACCAAAGGTCTCGCCGTAACTGTCCGGCGCCAGGTCCTCGAAGCGCGTGTACTTGCCGATAAACGCCATATGCACGGTACCGATCGGGCCGTTACGCTGTTTACCGATAATAAGCTCGGCAAGCCCCTGATTATCCGGGTTGTCCGGATTATAAACTTCATCACGATAGACAAAAGCGATAACGTCGGCATCCTGCTCGATCGCCCCGGATTCACGCAGGTCCGACATTACCGGGCGCTTGTTGGGACGTTGCTCCAGCGAACGGTTGAGCTGGGACAGCGCCACTACCGGGCAGCCAAACTCCTTGGCCAACCCTTTAAGCGAACGGGATATTTCCGAAATTTCGCCGGTACGGTTTTCGGAAAACCCCGGAATCTGCATCAGCTGCAAGTAGTCGATCATGATCAACGCCATATTGCCGTGTTCGCGCACCACCCGGCGGATGCGCGAACGCATCTCGTTGGGCGACAGTGCGGCAGTATCATCGATAAACAGCTGTTTATCCTTGAGCAGATTGACCGCCGACGTCAGCCGCGGCCAGTCTTCATCCTCAAGCTGACCGGTACGCACCCGGGTCTGGTCAATACGCCCAAGCGATGACAGCATCCGCAACATTAGCGACTCTGCGGGCATCTCCATGGAAAACACCATGACCGGCCGGTCATTGGAAATCACCGCATGTTCGACCAGATTCATCGCGAAGGTGGTTTTGCCCATCGAGGGCCGGCCGGCAATGATCACCAGATCGGACGGTTGCAGCCCCGTCGTCATCTCGTCAAGATCACGAAAACCTGACGACAGGCCGGTCATTTCGCCCTTGAGATTGAACAACTCATCGATACGATCAACGGCCTTGGTCAACAGGTCGCTCATGCCGATGGGGCCACCTGTTTTGGGGCGCTCTTCGGCAATCTGGAATACCAACCGCTCGGCTTCGTTCAACAGCTCATCCGCCGGCCGGCCCTGGGAGGCAAAGGCGCCGTCGGCAATCTGGTTG
>NZ_JAKDUR010000009.1 GCF_030457605.1 Halomonas sp. | reverse complement strand
TACAGAAAGCCTATCAGCAGGCCGTGGTGCTAAGCCCACTCCCTGCACGTCAGCATTGCCAAACACACCGATTTCCCATTTTCTCATCGGTGACATACCAATTCCAGAATGAAGACGCTGGTGGTAAACCTTGCAAATCAACGTCACCAGCCACTCTTCAAACTCGCTTTTCGTCATGGCCGCGTGTTTCTCTGGATCGTACCCCTCTTTCTCTTTAATGGAGGAGAAAGTCGTCCCAGGCAGGTTATGGATTTCTTTGAGAAAAGAGCCCAGCACTCGCTCAATATGGCCACCATAACGAGGCTGCTTAACAGGCCGAAACTCAAGGTTGATCCCATAGGCTAGGCATGAGCGCCTAAACGTCTCTGAGCGAAAATCTGGGCCGTTATCGACATGAATCGTGGCGGGTGTGCCCCATACCGGCCACTCAGCCTCCACGTTATGCAGCAGCAACCACTCATCTTTCGGAAGCATGGATTGCGCCACACACATGCCTACGGATGTTTCAGAGGGTGGATCAAACGATAAGTAGTACCCCGTGACCATGCGAGTACACACGTCCATGGCCAACGTAATCCATGGACGGCCAATCGGTTTGCGATACACGTCATCGACCAAAATAATATCGGCAGGCGTATGGTCAATCTGCATGACGGCTAACGGATAATCCGCATTGGGAAACTTCCCGGCAGCCGGCTGAAACTTATTAATCGCTTTTTCTCTAAAGCCATGGCCACGCAATCGGTCGCGCTCTGGGATGTCACGCAGACGAGCACGAACGGTACCAGGGCTCGGCGGATCAATGCGCCGCTCGTGGCAGCGACGCATGACCTCCTGTACCGCCTTTTGTGCTGAGGGACGCTGCAGCGTCAAATACACGTCTTTGATGACTTCCTGAATCACCGCCTCAGCATGCGCGGGTATACGCGACTTCCCCTTCTTCCACCCTGGCTTTTGAGGAATTAATGCGAGCACCGAGCCCGTCGCTTTATACCGCTTCAACCAACGGTAGATCGTAGCCGTATCAACCCCCGTTTGTTTAGCACGCTCCTCCGCTGCTTCCCGCCCCACCGTATGGCGATCCACCAAGGGCTTAATGATGGAAAGGCGGTGCTCAGCCTCCCGCCAATCGGCATCCCCAATCTCAGACATATCCTGCTCAAGGGGGGTAGGCCCGTTATGAAAAGGCGTTAATTCACTGATGCGAAGCGGGCAACTACGCCCAGTTTCAACAGCGATGCCGATGACCGTCTCAAAATCGAGCACCTGAGAAATTCGGTAAACGGTGTCATCTTTCTGAACCTGCTCACCCACCGTGATCTGCAAGTGTTGGCGTGTTTGGGCGACGCCGTTAATGGGTTCATCTGTGTTGTCACGATGATTATTCATAATCGGGTACCCACACCTCTGATAGAGGGCTAAAGGATTGAGCTATATCGCAATCTAGCTGCCGGGTCGCCAGCAGATGCCATAAATGCGCAATTCCCTCTGCCCGGTAAATGTCACCCATGAAGTGCCGAGACAGCAGGTAATCCAAGGTCGCCACCCCCATCTCCCTCACCGTGTTGAGCACTGCCTGGCTTTCAACAGAGGGAAACACCATTCGTTTGTAACGCGCCAAGAAAGTGATGTTGTCCAGGGTTTTATCACGAATGCGGCTCTCATCATGAATGCTAAAAGACCATCCCTCGTTGCTAGCATGCCGCATCGCCGCCTTCCATTTAGGCGACCATTCACGCCAATGTGCTTGCCACTTTTCCCGTGGTTTGACCTCCACCAGGAGAGGTTTTGGGTAATCCCTGTAATGACGGTTACCGAGACGGTAATAAACCAAATAATCCGGCGTGTAGGTGTAACGCCTACCGGTCACGGGATGATGAAACGGAATCTCGCACGGCTGGGAAATCACACCAAGGACGCTTACATCAAAGTCAGCCTTGATGAGGAAATCACGTTCGAGCGTCGACTCGAATGCAATAGACTCCTCCCCGCGAAAGGCATAGTAGCCAGACACACTTCGTCGGGTAGGGCCGATGTTACGAACAGATGTAGGCAGTGGCATGAGCAGTCGCACCAAATATTGAATAAAACGTGGCCTGTCGCAGTAATTGCTATTAATTCTGTCGCACTTAATCCTGTACAGACTACCATATTAGCCCGATATTACGCGCTGAGGGTCGCATCAATTGCTGAAAATGACAGGGGGTCAAAACCCAAACCCGGCGAAATCTCGCTGGCCCACCACGGAGTGCTGTTTCTCGACGAGCTACCCGAGTTTTCCCGCCACGTGCTGGAAGTTCTTCGCCAGCCGCTGGAAACCGGAGAAATCCATCTGGCACGCGCCAGCCACGAGCGCCGCTATCCGGCCAATTTTCAGCTGGTCGCAGCGATGAACCCCTGCCCCTGCGGGCACTTGGGCGACCCGCGCACCCGCTGCCAGTGCAGCCAGAGCCAGATTCAGCGCTACCAGGCGCGGCTTTCCGGCCCACTGCTGGACCGCATCGATTTACAGGTAGAAGTACCGGCACTGCCGCCGGAGCAGCTCACCGCGCAAACCCAGGGCGAATCTTCTGCCGCAGTGCGCGAGCGCGTACTTGCCGCCCGCGAACGCCAGTACCAGCGCGGCGCGCTCAACAGCCATCTCAGTGGCAAAGCGCTGGAAGCTGCCTGCGCGCTGGACGCCGAAGAACGCGCCTGGCTGGCCGACGTGCTGGAAAAACTCAAGCTCTCGGCACGCGCCTACCACCGCGTGCTGCGCGTCGCACTCACCCTTGCCGACCTCGAAGGTGCGCCCAAGCCCACCCAGCCGCACTTCATCGAAGCCATCGGCTACCGCCAGCTCGACCGCCTGCTGAAGGGCCAATAATCCTGCGTTGAATATCCATCCCCGGATACCTTGACCGGCTTTGTCCGCGCGGCTAGTCTTGGCTCGTGACTTGACCGAAAGGTCAGGAAATAAAAACAACACGCGACAGCAACAATTTCTCGCCGCTACACCACAACTCAAGCCACAACAACAAATCAGGGTATGAGTATGAACGAGACAACCGCTCGCTCCACCGATATGGACGGCGCTGATACATCGCGCCGCCCGCCGTTTCTGGACCGCTTTTTCAACGTGACCCAGCGCGGCTCAACGCTAAAAACCGAAATACTCGCCGGCCTGGCGACTTTCCTTGCCGGTATGTACATCATCGTGGTCAACCCGGCCGTCCTCAGCGATGCCGGCATCCCGTTCACCGCCGCGCTGTCGGCCACCGTGCTGATCAGCTTCATGGGCAGCCTGACCATGGCCTTTTATGCCCGCAACCCAATACTCGTGGCACCGGGCATGGGCATGAACGCGCTGTTCACCTATACCCTGGTGCTGGGGGCCGGGCTTAGCTGGGAGGTAGCGCTGGGGTGCGTGTTCTGGTCAGGGGTGATGTTTGCCGTGCTGGCCATGTTCAACGTGCGCAAGGCCATCATCGAGGCGATTCCGCTGTCGCTACGCTATGCCATCACCTGCGGCATCGGGCTGTTCATTACCTTCATCGGGCTGCAAAACGCCGGGTTCATTACCGGCAGCGATGCCACCCTGGTGTCGCTGGGCAACATGGACGCACATCTGGCGACGTTCTTTCTGGGGCTGATTGCCACCGCGGTGTTCGTGATCATGCGCTTTAATGGCGCGCTGGTCATGGGCATTGCGCTGACCACGCTTGCCGCCATTCCCATGGGCCGGATGTGGGGCGGCGATGAGGTGATGGTCGCCTGGACGGGGCTTGCCGCCTGGCCGGATTTCAGCGCGGTGATGAAGGTGGATATCATGGGCGCGCTGAAAGTCGCCTACCTGCCGTTCATCTTCGTGATGCTGTTCACCAACTTCTTTGACGCCATGTCGTGCTTTATGGCGCTGGCCGAGTCCGCCGACCTCAAGGACGAAGACGGCAACCCGCGCAACCTGCGGCGCTCCATGACGGTCGATGCGTTTTCCTCGATGATTGCCGCACCGCTTGGCACCAGTGCCGCGCAGACGTTTATCGAGTCCGGCGCGGGCGTGGCCCAGGGCGGTCGCACCGGGCTTGTCGCACTGGTGATCGCGCTGTTGTTCCTGCCATTCCTGTTTCTTTCGCCGCTGCTGTCGCTGGTGCCGGCCATTGCTACCGCGCCGGCGCTGGTGATGGTGGGGCTGTTCATGATGGCGCCGATCAGCAAGATCGACTGGGAACACTTTGATCAGGCCTTTCCCGCCTTTCTGGCGATCATCCTGATGCCGTTGACCTACTCGATCACGCTGGGCATCGCCTTCGGCTTTATCAGCTTTGTGCTGATCAAGGTGTGCACCGGCCGCTTTGTCGAGATCAAACCGGCGATGTGGATCACCGCCGCGCTGTCGGTGATCATGCTCATGACCACCTGAAACAGCAGGGCGCCAGGCCCGGCTTTCAGTGCTGCGCCGCCTGTATGGACTCAGGCGGCGTTTCCACGCCAGCCGGGCGTTTGATACCGCAGCCCTTGATCACCACCTGAATCAAAAACCGGGTGATATCTTCCAGATCATCGTCATCCAGCGTCTTGCGCCCGGTAATGCCCAGCACCTGGGTCTCGAAATCGGCGTAGTGCTGGGTTGATGACCAGATCAGGAAAATCAGCCATACCGGGTCCACCGGGTCCATCAGCCCGCGCTCGGCCCACTGGCGAAACACCGCCGCGCGGTTCTCCACCCAGTCGCGCAGCTCGCCCTGCAGATATTCCTGCAGGAACGGCGCGCCGCCCAGAATCTCGCTGGCAAACAGCCGCGAGCCGGCGGGGTGGCTGCGGGACAGGCGGATCTTGGCGCGGATAAAGGCTGAAATCACCTCAACCGGATCATCCTCGGGAGAAATGCTGTCCAGAATCGCATTCCAGCGCGCCATCATGCGTTCCAGCAGGCGCACGTAAAGCTTGCGCTTGCTGCCCATGTAATACAGCACGTTGGATTTGGGCAGGCCGGCCTGCCGGGCAATCTCCTGAAGGCTGGCGCCACGGTAGCCGTGGCGGGCAAAGACGCCTTCGGCCGCCTGCAAAATCGCCTGCTCGTTGCGCCGGCGGATGGCACCGGCTTCGTGTTCACTGGTGGGATCGGCCTTGGCCATGGGTTCTCGCTTTCTCGTCAACATGCTTTGGCAAAGCTGAAGCTTGCCTGAAAAGCCGGTACCAAGGCAATTCGGTCATGCAGACAGCCCCGGCAAACAACGGGCAAACCGCTAGAATTAATCTGAAGAACCACAGCAAAAAACTTGATAAAGCTGACCAAATGGTCAAGAATTGAAAGGTCCCCCTACACTCGGCCAACACCATAATCCGCCACGACAATGATAACCGGAGCCGATCATGATTGATTTCTACCTCAACGGTAAGCGCCAGCGTCTGACCAACGTCAGCGTCGATACCAGCATTCTTGAGCTCGTACGCCAACAGCTCGGCCAGACAGGCACCAAGGAAGGCTGCGCCTCCGGCGACTGCGGTGCCTGCACCGTGGCCATCGGCGAGCCCGACGCCAACGGCACGATTAACTACCAAAGTGCCAACAGCTGCATTACACCGGCGCATCAGCTTAACGGCTGCCATCTGGTTACCGTCGAAGGGCTTGCCGACGATGCGCACCTGCACCCGGCTCAGGCTGCCATGGTCGAATGCCACGGCAGCCAGTGCGGCTTTTGCACGCCGGGCATCGTGATGTCGCTGTTCACTTTGTACGAAGAGCAAAACCAGCGCCCGGCTCCGCTGACCCAGCAGCGCCTGGAAAGCGCGCTGGGCGGTAACCTGTGCCGCTGCACCGGCTATCGCCCGATCCGCGATGCCGCGCTCACCATGCAGGACTACCCCAAAGCCACGCCCGACTGGGCCGCCAATGCAGCACTGGGCACAGACGTCGCAGTGCTGGCCAAGGACGTAAGCGATACCGGCCGCCAAAGCGACGCCACGGGCTACGCCATGCCCCGAAATATTGCCGCGCTGCGCGAACTCAAGGCCAAGCGCCCGGGCGCGCGGCTGGTGGCCGGCGGCACTGATCTATGGCTGGAAACCACCCAGCAGGTCAGGGACATCGTGGATATCATCGACGTGCGCCGGGTAGCCGAACTCACCGAAGTAGAAGAAGTAAATGAAGGCTGGTGGATTGGCGCATCGGTATCACTCTCCGCGTTGATGCCGCTACTCGCCGAGCACTATCCGGCATTCGAGCATTTGATGCACCGCTTTGCCTCGTCGCAAATCCGTAATCGCGCGACGCTCGGCGGCAACATCGCCAACGCCTCCCCCATCGGCGACACCCCGCCGACGCTTTTGGCACTGGATGCCCGCCTGCGGCTGGATGGCCCCCGGGGCAGCCGCGAGCTGGCACTTGAGGACTTTTTCCTCGACTACAAGAACACCGCGCTGGAAGACGACGAGTTCATTGCCGCGATTTTTCTGCCGCGCCCGGCAGCCGACCACAACCTCAAGGTATGGAAGCTGTCCAAGCGCCGTGAAGATGATATTTCCGCGGTACTGGGCGCATTCGCCTGGCGTCTGGAAAACGGCGTAATGCGCGATGTGCGTCTCGCCTTTGGCGGCATGGCAGCCATTCCCCGCCGGGTGCCCGCGACCGAAGCGGCGCTTGAAGGCAGCCGTCCGGACGCCGCCGCCTTTGCCCATGCCCGTGCCGCTCTGGCCAAGGAGCTCACGCCCATGGCCGACATGCGCGGCAGCGCCGAATATCGCACGCTGGCGGCCGGCAACCTACTGGAACGGCTACGGCTGATGATTGATGCCGAGTCGCGTAGTGCCAGCAATGACACCCAAGCCAACAACGACAACAACTTCGCGACCAAGGTGACTCTCGATGCGTACGCTCACTGATCTCGACCAGTCCCCCCGCAGCTCCGAAGACGCCACGCGGCGTCGTTACCAGGGCGATGAGCCGCTGGCTCGGGACACCGTCAACAACCGGGGCGGTGCCGGCAGCGCTCGCCCCCACGAGAGCGCGGTCAAACACGTGACCGGCCGTGCGGCTTACATTGACGACCTTGCTACGCCGGCGAACACCCTGCATGTCATGGTCGGCCAGTCGCCGGTGGCACATGGCCGCATTACCCGCATGGACCTGGAGAAAGTCCGAGCGTTTCCGGGCGTGGTAGACGTCGTAAGCCTGGCCGACGTTCCCGGCCATACCGACATCGGCCCGGTCTTTGGTGGCGATCCGATCTTCGCCCATGACGAAATCAGCTACGCCGGGCAAAATCTGTTTGCGGTAGCTGCCGACAGCTACAAGGCCGCCCGCCAGGCCGTGAAAGCGGCGATCGTGGAAATCGACGAACAGCCGGCAAGCCTTGACCCGGTGGCCGCCGCCGAGCGCGAAGAGTTCGTGCGCCCCACCCACGTCCACGAGCGCGGCGATTGGCAGGCTGCCCTCGACGGCGCTCTCCACGTACTGGAAGGCACGCAGTTCGTCGGCGGTCAGGAGCACTTCTACCTGGAGGGCCAGGCGTGCCTGGTCGAGCCCACCGAAGACGAAGGTGTTGTCGTTCACACCTCCAACCAGCACCCCAGCGAAACCCAAAAGCTGGTCGCCGAGGTGCTGGACATTCCCTTCCACGCGGTGACCGTTTCCAACCGGCGCATGGGCGGTGGCTTTGGCGGCAAGGAAACCCAGGCGTCACCCTGGGCCTGTATTGCCGCATTGTTTGCCCGGCGTACCGGTCGCGCGGCCAAGGTTCGCCTGCCCCGGGCCGATGACACCCGCGGCACCGGCAAGCGCCACCCCTTCCACAACGCTTACAAACTGGGCTTTGACGAGCGCGGTGTTCTCAGCGGCGGCGACATCGACGTCATCGGCGACTGCGGCTACTCGCCCGACCTGTCCGAGGCCGTGGTCGACCGCGCCATGTTCCACGCCGACAACGCCTATTCGCTGGGTTCAGCACGGGTGACCGGCAAGCGAGCCAAAACCCATACCGCGTCCAACACCGCGTTTCGCGGCTTTGGCGGCCCCCAGGGCGTAATGATCATCGAACGCGCCATGGACGATATCGCCCGCTACGTCGGCGAAGATCCGCTCACCGTGCGCAAGCGTAATCTTTATCGTGAGGCCGATCCCGACGGTACCCCGCGCAACGTGACCCACTACGGCCAGCGCGTGGAACAGATCAGCCTGCTCCACGACGTCATCTCCCAGCTGGAAGACAGCAGCGACTATTGGAATCGCCGCCGGGAGATCACCCGCTTTAACGCCCAAAGCCCGATCATCAAGCGCGGGCTGGCGCTGACGCCGGTGAAGTTCGGCATCTCGTTCACCGCCCAGCATCTCAACCAGGCAGGCGCTTTGCTGCACGTCTATACCGACGGCAGCGTGATGATCAACCACGGCGGCACCGAAATGGGCCAGGGGCTGCATACCAAGATCTGTCAGGTGGTGGCCCGGGAGCTGGGGCTTGATCTTGAGCAGGTGCGCATTACCGCGACGCGTACCGACAAGGTGCCCAACACCTCGCCCACGGCGGCCTCAAGCGGCGCCGACCTCAACGGCATGGCCGCCCGTGACGCCGCCAGCAAGCTGCGCGATCGTCTGTTCGAATTTGCCGCCGCGCACTTTGACGTCGAAGGCGGCGGGCTCGACCGTGAAACCATGCGCATGGAACACGGCGAGCTGGTCTCCGGTTACGGCGAAGACGAGCAGCGTGTTGCCTGGGGCGAGCTGGTACAGGCCGCCTACATAGGGCGTGTTTCGCTCTCGGAAAAAGGCTTCTACGCCACGCCGCTGATCCATTATGACCGCGCCACCGGCCGCGGCCGCCCGTTTTACTATTACGCCCACGGCGCTGCAGTCTCCGAGGTAGAAGTGGATACGCTTTCCGGCGAATACCGCGTCAGCCGTGTGGACATCCTGCATGACGTCGGTGACTCGCTGAATCCGGCCATCGATATGGGCCAGGTCGAAGGCGGCTTTATCCAGGGCATGGGCTGGATGACCAGCGAAGAGCTCAAGTGGAACGATGCCGGCCAGCTCACCACCGTGGGACCTTCGACCTACAATATTCCGGCGTTTGGCGACTTGCCTGAAACGTTCAACGTCAAGCTGATGGAAGGCCACCCCAACTCCCAGGCCAGCATCTACCGCTCCAAGGCCGTGGGTGAGCCGCCTTTCATGCTGGGTATTTCGGTATGGTCGGCGCTGCGCGACGCCCTGGCGAGCATGGCCGATTACCGCTTCTGCCCGGTGCTGGATACCCCGGCCACGCCCGAGCGCGTATTGATGGTGGCCGAACAACTGCGCCAGGCCAAGCGCAGCCGTTACAACGACAACGTGAGGCCCGGTCATGAACCGGCCTGACGCCTGGCACGCAGCGCTTGACCGCCTGCAGAGTGAAGCCCGCCCCCACGCGCTGGCAAGCGTGGTCGGGGTGGCGGGCTCCACTCCGCGAGAACCCGGCGCCAAAATGGTCATCACCACAGAGGCTATTTATGACACCCTGGGCGGCGGCAACTTCGAGCTACAGGTCATGGAAACCGCCCGCGAAGCACTCGCCCGGGGCGAAAGCGGCACCCGGCTGGAAGCCTTCCCGCTGGGCGGGCGCAGCGGCCAGTGCTGCGGCGGCTACGTCCACGTACTGCTGGAACTTTTTGCCGGTGCCGAGATGCGCGTGGCGCTGTTTGGCGCCGGCAACGTTGGGCGCGAACTCGCCGGCCTGCTGGCCCCACTGCCCTGGCAGCTGCTGTGGTTTGACAGCCGTGAAGACGCCTTTCCCGACGCGTCGGGAGACGAACGCCAGCAACGTCGCCGCATCATGCCCGGCGCCGGCGGCGAACCTGACGTGGCCAGCGCCGTTGCCGGGCTACCGCCCGGCTGCCACGCGCTGGTCATGACCCAGGATCACGGCGAGGATCGCGCCATTGTCGATGCGCTGCTCAAGCGTGGCGACTGCGCCTCCATCGGCCTGATTGGCTCGCGCTCCAAATGGGCAAGCTTTCGTCGCCGGCTGCAGGATGCCGGCCACGGCGAGGCCGAACTGGCCCAGGTGCGCTGCCCCATTGGCATCGCCGGTGCCCACGGCAAGCGGCCCTATGAAATCGCGCTGGCAGTGACCGCCGAGCTTTTGACCTTCAAGCCCGCCGACGCCCACCCCGACCGCCGCGGCGTCGCTCCGGAAGCCCTGCGCGCCGCCTTTCACCCGGTCGCGTCCGACCCACAACAACAACGCGCTTGAGGCGCTCTGCGCAAACCGCCACAGCGCCAACGGAGACCCTGACAATGACAAATCTGACCACCGCTACCCGCGTATTGCGCGGCCCGCTTTTAAGCTTTGCCGGCGATCCGGGAGACGACGATACTCCCGCACAGGGCAGCGTTCGCCACCTTGAAGACGGCGCCGTATGGATCATCGACGGCCATATCCACGCCGTGGGCGACTACACCGAGTTGGCGCCGCATCTACCCGCCGGTATCGAGGTCGTGGACTATTCCGGCAAGCTGATGATGCCGGGCTTTATCGACAGCCACGTGCACTATTCCCAGCTGGATATCATGGCCTCCTACGGCCGCCAGCTGCTCGACTGGCTCAACGACTACACCTTCCCCGAAGAGTGCCGTTTTGCTGATCGTATTCACGCCGAAACCGTGGCCGAGGCGTTTCTGGATGAAACCCTGCGCGTGGGCACCACCACCGCCCAGGTGTTTTGCACCTCTCACCCGGGCTCGGTGGATGCGTTTTTCAGCGCCGCCAACCGCCGGGGGCTGCGCATGCTCGCGGGCAAGGTGCTGATGGATCGCAACGGCCCCGATGCCCTGACCGACGACACCCTGGGCGGACTTGCCGACAGCGAACGGCTGATTGCCGACTGGCACGGCAAGGACCGGCTGGGTTACAGCCTGACGCCGCGCTTTGCGCCCACCTCTACCCGGGAGCAACTGGAAGCCACCGGTGCGGTACTGCGCAACGCGCCGGATATCCACCTGCAAACCCATCTCTCGGAAAACGAAGGCGAAATCGCCTGGGTATCCGAGCTGTTCCCCGAAAGCAAGGACTACCTCGACGTGTACGAGCGCTACGGGCTGGTGGGGCCGCGCAGCACCTTCGCCCACGGCATTCACCTGGATCAGGACATGCGTCAGCGGCTCGCAGGCGCAGGCGCGAGTATCGCTTTCTGTCCCACCTCCAACCTGTTTCTAGGCAGCGGCCTGTTCGACCGCCAGGCCTGCCATGACGCCGGCATGGCGACCAGCCTGGCAAGCGACGTGGGCGGTGGCACCGACCTTTCCGGGCTGGCCACGCTCAAGGGCGCCTACCAGGTCGGCCAGCTGCTCGGCCAGCCGCTCACCGCCTGGCAGGGGTTTTACCGGCTGACGCTGGGCAACGCCCGGGCGCTGCACCTTGACCAGCACATCGGCCAGATCCGCGAGGGCGGCGAAGCCGACATTGTGGTGCTGGACCCGAAAGCCACACCACTGCTGGCGCGGCGTACGGCGCACTGCCAGACGCTTTCCGAAACCCTGTTCGCGCTGATGATGCTCGGCGACGACCGCACCGTGTACGCCACCTGGGCCGGTGGGCAACGCGTTCATGCCCGGGACGCCGCCTAGACCACCCGATCGTCGAGAAAGCCCATAAGCCGGGCGAACAGCGCCTCGCGTATGGGCTCGGCTTCATTCACCAGATGATGGCGCGCCAGCGGATGGCGGTAGACCTCGGCACGAGGGAATTTTTTCGCCAACACGCCCAGGTTATACGGCCAGTCCACGGTATGATCCTGCTCGCCCTGAAGCATCAGTACGGGCAGCGAACTGGGCGGCTGCGCCAGCAACTTTGGCATCCAGCGGCGCATGGCGCTCACCCAGGCGAGGCTTAGCTGCCCCGGCTGCAGCGGGTCCTGCTGGCGCAGAAAGGTGACAAAAGCAGCATCAGTGGAATTGGGCCGATAACGCCGCGGCACTGCCCGCACGAAGGGGCTGACCAGACGATGCAGCGCGCTGGCCTGGTGCCACCCCCAGGGGCGCACCAGCGGCGCCAGCAGCGCAAGCCCCGCCCAGGGCGAGTCGGTTTGCAGGCTCAGGGCATCCGTGGCGAGTACGGCCGCGCCGGTGCTCTGGCCGATTCCCACCCACGGGCTCGGCGCCAGTGACTGTGCCACCAGCGTGGCTTGCACCACGTGCAGGCAATGGCGATAGGTCTCAAAATCATCAATTGCTGCCCGCTCACCGCTCGACAACCCGTGGCCGGGCAAGTCCCACAGCACCACCTGCCAACCGCGCGCCAACAACAAGGCCAGCAGATGGCGATAAAGCCCCAGATGGTCGAAATAACCATGCACCACAAACGCGGTTCCTACCGGATTCGGCGGCGCCCACACCTGACACCAGAGCGAAAATTGCCCGCTTTCGATAAAGCCCGCATAAACCTGCCGTGCCTGCCGCCAGAGAGGCATCAGCCCGTAGCGATTGAAATATGGCTCCACGGCACGGGCCTCATCGCTACCCGGCGCAAGCACTACCAGCCGAGCGTCAGCCACGTGGCAAAACCCAGCCTTCAGCGCGTCAAACTCGTTCATGCGCACTCCCCTGACCGGCCGGGTTCCCGGCCTAATACGAATAGCGATTTAACAATGTCCACCGAATAAGGTAAAATCAGCCTCATTTGGTCGAGGTTGAGCAGAAGCCGAATGCGGCGCGGTAAAATCAGCCTCATTTGGTCGAGGTTGAGCAGAAGCCGAATGCGGCGCGGTAAAATCGGCGCTATTTACATGCCTTCGCATTTGTGGAACTATTTTCCACAATTCAAGCTGTCGGTATCTGCGCCAGTGCTGCCATCTGCACTTCGACCGGCATGAGGTAGTAGTTGAGATAGTAGTTGTATTCACCATGGCCGTGGCGGGCATCTGGTACCACGATTGGCCACGGACACTCTAAGGGAGAGTTTCCATGAGCGAGCGTATCACGCGTCACCGTTTACAGGTGGCAGCTGAACTTGATCGCTTTATCAACGAGCAGGCGCTGCCTGGCACAGGCGTTGATCAAGCTGCCTTCTGGGCGGGCGTTGACGCGTTGTTCCACGATCTGGCGCCGAAAAACCGCCAGCTGCTCGACGAGCGCGACTCGCTGCAGGAAAAACTCAACGCCTGGCACCGTGACAACCCCGGCCCGATCAGCGACATGCCGGCCTATCGCCGCTTTCTTACCGACATCGGTTACCTGGCCGACGTTCCTGAAAAAGTCGCCACTACCACCGGTAACGTTGACCGCGAGCTTTCCGTGCAGGCCGGCCCGCAGCTGGTAGTGCCGGTCAGCAATGCCCGCTACGCGCTGAACGCCGCCAACGCCCGTTGGGGCAGCCTGTACGACGCGCTCTACGGCACCGACGTCATCTCTGACGCCGACGGCGCGGAAAAAACCCGCGAATTCAACTACAAGCGTGCCGCAAAGGTCATCGCCTATGCCCGCGGTGTGCTGGACCGCATGGCGCCGCTGGCCACTGGCTCTCACCGTGATGCCGTCAACTATGCCATCCGCGACGGCCATCTGGCCGTCACGCTGGAAGGCGGTCGCGACACCGGCCTGCAAGATGCCGCCAAGCTGATCGGCTTTGAAGGCGACGCCGCTGACCCGACCTCCATCCTGCTGGCCAACAACGGCCTGCATGCCGAAATCCAGATCGACGGCGAAAACCCCGTCGGCAAAACCGATCCGGCACGCATCAAGGACGTGGTCGTGGAAGCCGCCATTTCCACCATCATGGACTGCGAAGACTCCATCGCCGCCGTCGATGCCGAAGACAAGGTGGGTGTTTACACCAACTGGCTCGGCCTGATGAAAGGCAACCTGCAGGAAACCATCGTCAAGGGCGACAAGTCGTTCACCCGCGAGCTGCGCGGCGACCGCACCTGGCAGACCACCAACGGCGAAAGCGTCACTCTTCAGGGTCGTTCGCTGATGTTCGTGCGTAACGTCGGCCACCTGATGACTACGCCGGCGATTCTCGACGAGAACGGCAACGAGCTGCCCGAGGGCATTCTCGACGCTGCCGTGACCTCGCTGATTGCCCTGCACGACCTGAAAAAGAGCGCCGACCAGCCGCGCAACTCGCGCACCGGCTCGGTCTACATCGTCAAGCCGAAAATGCATGGCCCGAAGGAAGTCGCCTTCGCCGACGAGCTGTTCGGCCGCGTTGAAGATATTCTCGGCATGACGCAAAACACCCTGAAAATGGGCGTCATGGACGAAGAGCGCCGCACCAGCGCCAACCTCAAGGCCTGCATCCACGCCGCCAGCGCGCGTGTGGTCTTCATCAACACCGGTTTCCTCGATCGCACCGGCGACGAGATGCACACCATCATGGAAGCCGGCCCGGTCGTGCGCAAGGGCGACATGAAAGGCACGGCATGGATCGGCGCCTACGAGAAGAACAACGTGCAGGTCGGCCTGGCCTGCGGCCTGCGTGGCCGCGCCCAGATCGGCAAGGGCATGTGGGCCATGCCTGACCTGATGCACGACATGCTGGAAAAGAAAATCGGCCATCCCAAAGCTGGCGCCAATACCGCCTGGGTACCGTCCCCCACAGCGGCCACCCTGCATGCCCTGCACTACCATCAGGTAGACGTGGCTGAAGTGCAGCGCGAGCTGGAAGGTCAGGGCGAAACCGACCTGCTTGACGACCTGCTCAGCATCCCGGTAGAAGCCAGCCCCAGCTGGAGCGCCGACGATATCCAGCAGGAGCTGGACAACAACTGCCAGGGCATCCTCGGCTACGTGGTCCGCTGGGTCGAGCACGGTGTGGGCTGCTCCAAGGTGCCGGATATCCACAACGTCGGCCTGATGGAAGACCGCGCGACGCTGCGCATCTCCAGCCAGCACATCGCCAACTGGCTGCACCACGGCATCGTCGAGAACGCCCAGGTAGAAGACACGCTCAAGCGCATGGCCAAAGTGGTTGACGAGCAGAACGCCGGCGACCCCGACTACACGCCGATGAGCTCGCACTTTGACGACTCCACCGCGTTCAAGGCCGCGTCTGACCTGATCTTCAAGGGTCTGGAACAGCCGTCCGGCTACACCGAACCGCTGCTCCACGAGTGGCGCCGTGTAGAGAAGTCAAAAGCGCAGTAAAACGCGCAAGGCAACAGCCAACCCCCTCAAGGCCTGCCCTGAGGGGGTTTTTCATGGGCGTCATTCGGCAAGCCTTGACTCCGGTGCAGCCCCTGGCGCTACGCTGAAAGGTGCACAGCAGGACAACGAAGCAGACAGTCACACGGGTTCATGGACCCCATACGAATCAGGAGGAGCTCATGGCCACTGAATCGCGCACGGCCAGCGTCTACCGGATGAAAACGCCCGAACACGTTTGCCCCTTCGGTCTCAAGACGGTCCATCTCCTCAAGCACAAGGGGCTTGAGGTGGACGACCATCTGCTCACCTCGCGCGAAGATATCGACGCCTTCCAGGAAAAGGAAAACGTCGACACCACGCCCCAGACGTATATTCACGGCGAGCGCATCGGCGGCTACGAAGAGGTGCGCGCCCATTTCAACCTTGACGTGACCGACCCGGACGCCACCAGCTACCGGCCGGTGATCGCCATCTTTCTTACTGCCCTGCTCATGGGACTGGGCATCAGCCTGGCCGCCCACGGCACCCTGCTCGCGCCGCGCATGCCCGAATACGCCGTGGCCACCGCCATGACGCTGCTGGGTCTGCAGAAACTGCAGGACGTGGAAAGCTTTAGCAACATGTTTCTCAACTACGACCTGCTGGCCCAGCGCTACGTGCCCTACAGCTATGTCTACCCCTACGCCGAAACACTGGCGGGGCTTTTGATGCTGGCCGGCACGCTGATCTGGCTGGCCGCGCCGCTGGCGCTGTTTGTCGGCACCGTGGGCGCGGTATCGGTATTCAAGGCGGTCTATATCGACAAGCGTGAGCTCAAGTGCGCCTGCGCCGGGGGAAACAGCAACGTACCGCTGGGTTTTGTCTCGCTGACCGAAAACCTGGTGATGGTGGCCATGGGGCTGTGGATGGGGCTGCGCATGCTGCTTTAATCCCGGCGGCAAAGTGCCATGATACCCAGCGCCAGCCAACCGCTTATCAGCAGCAGGCCGCCCAGCGGCGTTACCAGCCCGACACGCCATTCGCCCAGTGCCATGGCGTAAAGCGAGCCGGAAAACGCGATCATACCCAGCGCCCACAGCGTCATCACCGGCCACAGGCGTGCTTGTGGCTCAAGTCGCTGCCAGATAAGTACCGCCATCAGCGCAAGCGTGTGCCACATCTGGTAACGCACGGCGGTGTTGACCGTGGCAATCGTCGCCTCGCTTGCCCAGTCCGCAAGGCCATGGGCGGCATAGGCGCCCAGCATAACGGTCCCCGCACCGGACAGCGCGATGGCGCACCATGCCGCCTTGTGGCACATGCCCGGCGGGGTGGCAACTTTCTGAATGGATGCTGCTGACGTCACGACACTCTCCTGTATGGTTGGCCACGCGCTTTGCCCTGCCCGCCGTCAACGGTAGCGGCTGCCGGAAAGCGCTAAAGTCGCTACAATAGCACTACGTTAGTTTAACGCGGGCGGCAGACCCTGCTTTTTCACGCCGCACGCTTGCGACACCCACCAAAGCGGTATGAAAATGACTGTTATGACAACGCACGCCATTCAGCTCAACGGCGAGCCCCACTCCCTTTCGCCCGACACCAGCGCTGCCGATCTGGTCGCGCAGCTCGGGCTCGGTGGCCGCCGCATCGCCGTTGAAATCAATGAAGAAATCGTTCCCCGCAGCCAGCTCGCCGAGACGCGCCTGGCCGACGGCGACAAGGTCGAGATCGTCCACGCCATCGGTGGCGGCTAGGGCACAACCCAAGGAATCCTTATGACCACACTCCACGACGCACCGCTGACCGTTGCCGGCCGGGACTTTCAGTCTCGCCTGCTGATCGGCACGGGTAAATACAGGGATTTTGACGAGGCCGGTGCCGCCATCAGCCAAAGCGGCGCCGAGATCGTCACCTTCGCCGTGCGCCGCACCAATCTGGGCCAGGAAGCCGGCGCGCCCAATCTGCTCGACGTCGTCTCGCCGGATCGCTATACCCTGTTGCCCAACACCGCCGGCTGCTATAACGCCAGGGATGCCGTGCGCACCTGCCGGCTGGCGCGCGAACTGCTCGACGGCCATAATCTGGTCAAGCTTGAAGTGCTGGGCGACGACGACACCCTCTACCCCAACGTCACCGAAACGCTCAAGGCGGCCAAAACTCTGCTCGACGACGGCTTTGACGTGATGGTCTACACCAGCGACGATCCCATTGTCGCCCGGGAACTGGAAACCATGGGTTGCTCGGCGATCATGCCGCTGGGTTCGCTGATCGGCTCCGGCCACGGCATTCAGAATCCGCACAACGTGCGCCTGATTGTCGAACGCAGCAACGTGCCGGTACTCGTGGATGCGGGCATCGGAACCGCCTCGGACGCGGCCATGGCCATGGAGCTTGGCTGCGACGGCGTACTGCTCAACTCCGCCATTGCCCACGCACGCGATCCGGTACGCATGGCCCGCGCCATGCAGCAGGCCGTACAGGCCGGGCGCGATGCGTTTCTGGCTGGCCGCATGCCGCGCCGCCAGAGCGCTGACCCTTCTACTCCCTTTGCCGGCCGTATCAACGGCTGATGGATGCTCGCAGTAACATGACCGACACACAGACAACCAACGACGACGCCACGCCCGGCCCGGAAAACGCCGATGCGCCGCTGCACCGCCGCGGTATCAAAAGCTACGTGATCCGCGCCGGACGCACGACCCAGGCACAAACCCGCGGCCTGATGGATGTCTGGCCGCGTCTGGGGCTGAACATTGCCGATGGCCGGCAGGACCTCGACGCCCTGTTTGGCCGCTGCGCCCCGCGCGTGGTCGAAATCGGCTTTGGCATGGGCACTTCGCTGATCGAACAGGCCGAGGCTCATCCGGATCGCGACTTTATCGGCATCGAAGTCCATGCGCCGGGCGTGGGCAAGCTGCTGGACGAAGCCGACAAGCGCGGGCTGACCAACCTGCGGGTCTACCGCGAAGACGCCCTGGCCGTGCTCGAAGAGTGCCTGCCCGAAAACAGTATCGACACCCTGCAGCTGTTCTTCCCCGACCCGTGGACGAAGAAAAAACACCACAAGCGGCGTATCGTACAGCCGGCCTTTGTCGAGCTGGTACGCTCGCGCCTGACACCCGACGGGCGTTTTCACCTGGCCACCGACTGGGAAGCCTACGCCGAGTGGATGGCGGAAGTGCTGGACGCCGCGCCCGGCTTTACCAACACCGCCGATGCCACCACGGCACCTTACGTGCCGCGCCCGGCATTTCGCCCACTGACCAAGTTTGAATTACGCGGCGAGAAGCTTGGCCACGGCGTCTGGGATCTGATCTACCGCCACGACGTAGCACATCACAACGCCTGAGCAGCGAATACACAGGCAAAAAAAGCCGCTCCAGCGGAGCGGCAATAAGACCGTGACTAGCAATGAGAGAGGGAGAAACCATGGCAATTAACTGGCGGTTATTGCCGTGGCTCGTGGCGTCTCATCAAACGCCAACGCAATTAATATAATCATTCTCATTTGCCCCGTCAACACAAATGCGAACGTTTTTTATTTAATTTCATCAGGCCGCCAACTGCAACCACAGCGGCAGGGTGAGCATCGCCAGCAGCGTCTGCCCGGTGATAATGGCAGCCATCGACTCGGCGTCGCCGCCCAGTTGGCGTGCCAGAATATACGCCGATGTGGCTGTGGGCAGCGCAGCAAACAGCAGTGCTACATCACGGCTGACAGGATCGAGTCGTAACAGCCAGGCAAGCGCAAGCACCAGCCCCGGCATCAACACCAGTTTGATACCCGCGGCGGCCACAATGCCCCGGTTCAGGCGCAACAGTGCCGGCAAACGCAACGCCACGCCCACCGCCAGAAGGCCAAGGGGCAGCGCGGCGCGGCCCACCAGCGCTACCGCCTCCTCGCTCCAGCCGGGCAACCCCACGCCGGAAAGGTTAAGCCCCACGCCCAACAGGCAGGCAATAATCAGCGGATTTTTTATCAGCGCCAGCGCACTTTTACTCAAACCGCCGCGCCCCAGGGTGCCGGCCGCCACAAATCCCGCCACACAGATCACGTTGACCGTGGGCACCATCAGCGCCACCGCAACCGCCGCCACGGTCGCCCCCGGTCCGGCGTGAAGCGCGGCGGCACCGGCCACGCCAACATACGTATTAAACCGCAACGCCCCCTGAAACACCGAGGTAAACGCTGCGGCCTCAAGCCCCAACCGGTGGCGCAGGCACCATAGGGCCAGAGCAAACGCTGCCATGGCGCCCAGCAGCACGAAGGCCAGACGCCCGACGGGCACCCGGCTGATGTCTGCCGTGGCAAGCGTTGCCACCAACATCGCGGGAAACAGGACGAAATACACCAACCGTTCCAGCTGCGGCCAGAAAGCGGTCGGCAGAAAGCGTCCCGCGCCCAGCGCTGCGCCCAGGGCAATCAGCACGAAAAGCGGCCCTAGCGCGTCAATGATATTCGTCATCCAACCCTCCCTTCCGACTCGTCCATACGTCTTTAACCTCGCTGTCATGCCGGCATATCACGGCAACATACCTGCGACATCCCAGCACAGGGAGCCCGGCGTAATAGCTGCTACCATGTGAGAATTGATGCTGCCTTCCCGGCGATATCTTCATCCCACGACCTGGGTAGCAATGAACATTGAACCTGCCATGAACAAAACGCCAGATACCGCCGATAACGCGCGCTTTCCCGTACTCAAGGTTCTGATGCTGGTCACCGGTATCGCGCTGGCAGCCTGCAGCTGGTACGCCTTTTCCAACTGGCTGCGCAGCGACGACGATATTACCTGGTATCCCCCCACCCAGGAATGCAACCTTCATCAGGGTACCTGCGCCACGGCGCTTGGCGATAAAGGCCGCATTGCACTCAAGGTGCCCGTCAGCGGGCGCATCACGGCCTTGACGCCACTGCCGCTGGCCCTTGAGGTCAAGGGGGTAACGGCGCAAAGCGCCGCCGTCGACTTTATTGGCCGCGGCATGGACATGGGGCTGAACCACTTCCCCCTGCAGGCCGCCGGGCAGGGGCATTTCAGCGGTATGGGGCAGGTAGGAATCTGCACACAGGAGGTGATGCCTTGGCGCGCACGGATCATTCTGGATACGCCGGACGGGCGCATCGGCAGCTGGTTTGATTTCGACGTGGTAAGGAGCTAAGGCATGCGTCACAAGACGTTATGGGCCGGCGGCGCACTGGCCGCACTGCTGCTGGCGGGGTTGGCACTGTTCGGGTATTCCGCGTCTCCCGCGCCTGACGCACAACCGCCGGCCGGCGGCCCGATTACGCTGGACTCGACCCGCGGCACGTTTTCCCTTGAGCAGCTCAATGCCGATCGGGTAGCAGTGGTATCGTTTGGCTATACCTCGTGCCCGGACGTCTGCCCCATCAATCAGACAGTCACTCGCCAAGCGTTGACGCGACTGACAAGCGAACAACGCACGCGCGTGGTGCCGCTGTTTATTTCGGTAGACCCCGAACGCGACAGCATCGCCCGACTACGCGAGTACGTGGGGTATTTTGGCGAGAGCTTTATTGGCGCCACCGGCAGTCAGGTACAGCTTGACGACATTGCCGAGCGCTACGGCGTCATCTGGCGGCGCACGGAAACGCCGAATTCGGCCATGGGCTACACCATCGACCACAGTGCAAAACTGTTTGTGGTCAACCACCACGGCGAGATTCTGGAACAGGTGCTGTATTCCACCAACCCCGAGGGGCTGGTGAAAGCGTTACAAGCTGCATTGGAACAGCAGGCCTAGCGAGCGTCGGGCGACGCTTGCAGGCGTCCGAGCATTTCCAGCAACGCACCGGCCTGAGTGCCGTCGCGGGTATCGTGGAGCGGATACAGCTGCCACGAGCTTTCGGCAAAGCCCCACCAGTCCCAGCAGCCCTGCGGATTGGCCAGCGAGCTTTCAGCCTGGGGGTAGAGCACCACTTCGCCGTGGGCATCGGCCCAGGCATTGAGCCCGCTGTTCCGGGCGAAGGAATCACCCAGAGTCTCGGCGCCCATCCGGCAGCCGTGCAGCGCAAGCGTCGCGCCACAGCCGCCGGCAGTACATGCCTCTGGCACGTAGACATAGCCGGTATCAGCAAAGCCCCGGGCATCAAAGTCGCTCTGGTCAAAGGTACGCAGTTCACCGGCAGCAGGCGCTTTATCGGCGCGACGCTGCGGATACAGCCAGCTCAGCATGTCACCGGCCACCTTATCCGCCGCTTTCGGCCAACCGTGGCCGGCCTGCTCGTCGCGTTCAACCTTGAGCTGATCGCTACTTGCCAGCCACTGATCAAGCTGCTGCGCCAGCAGGTCGCCCAGCACCGGCTCAATGACGTCGTCCTGCTGGCCATGCCAGACAAAAGCCCGCAGCCGGCTTAGCGAAGCGTCTTCGCCCAGCTGCCCGCGCGGCTGATAGTCGGCGCGGCGCTGTTCAAGCACCGCCAGCGACGGCTCGCCAACGCGCGTCATCATACACTGGGTCAGCGCCAGGCTAAGCTTGCCCTGCGCGCACCCCCAGGGGCCTGCCGCCAGCACGCCCAGCCCATGAAAACGCTCCGGCCAGGCAACAGCGAGCTGGGTGGCCATGTAACCACCAGAGCCCACGCCCACTACGCTTGCCTGATCGGCTACGGTGCCCAACGCCGGCAATACCGGCGGCGGGGCCTGCTCTTCCCCGACCGCGCTGGATAACGGCGCGAGAAAGCCTACCAGGCCCCATATCCAGGGGGCGGCAACGGCCGTCGCGCGCAGAGACACCGGCATGGTTTACTCGTCGTCCTCGGTGCTGTCGGTGCTGTCAGCTTTTTCTGCGCTCTCAACGTCCAGCAGCTCAACACGGAACGTCAGCACCTCGTTAGGGCCGATGGGGCCCTGACCACGCTCACCGTAAGCCAGGTCCGCCGGAATGTAGAGCTTCCACACGTCACCCACGCTCATCAGCTGCAGCGCTTCCTGCCAACCCTCGATCACCTGGTTGACCTTGAAGCTGACTGGCTCACCGCGCTCAATCGAGCTGTCAAAGACGGTGTCGTCCAGCAGCGTTCCTTCATAATCCACCTTCACGGTATCTTCCGCGCCCGGTGTCTTGCCGTCGCCGGATTCCAGCACTTCATACTGCAGGCCCGAATCAGTCACGGTTACCGCATCACGCTCGGCATTTTCTTCCAGAAACGCCTCGCCCTTCTTCCGGTTTTCCGTGGCAACCTGAGCGGCTTCCTTCTGACGAGCTTCCATGGCATTTTGCTGGAAGGTTGCCAGCGCATCGGCCATTTCGTCCTCGTTCAGAGCAAGTTCCTTGTCATCGAACACGTCGCGCATACCGCGAGTAAAGGTGTCGATATCCAGGTCTTCAACATCGGCGTGCATGCTTTCACCAAGGGTGACGCCCAGGCTATAGGCAAGACGTTCCTCTTCGGTTTCGGGGGCGGCAAGCGCCAGCGGAGCGGCTACTAAAGCGGCAAGCGAAACGGTGGTCAGCAGTGTTTTCATGGCAAAGCCTTATCGTTAAGCAGAATGGTTACGGGTCGATGCTTTGGCTCTTGAACAGCACGCATCAGACATTTCGCTACCATAACAGGGCAAGCGCGCAGGCGCACCCAAGCGCCCGACTTAGCGAAGAAAAGCCCGGCCTTCAACCTTGACATGGCGGCACGATTACTCTTCTCTAAGTATGTCCAATAAAAAAGGAGAGCATAATGAAACTGCACAAACTGGTAGCCGGCATTACCGCATGTGGCCTGCTAAGCGTTGCCGCTTCGGCAAACGCGGAAACATGGCGCTTCGGCCTCGAAGAAATCGAGGGCAGCGTGCAGCACGGTTATGCCGAAGAGTTCAAGAAACTGATCGAAGAGAAGTCCGACGGTGACGTCACCGTTGAGCTGCTGCCTTACGGCACCTGGGGTTCTTCGTATTCCGCCCTGTATGATGCCGTACAGAGCGGTGCCATTCCGCTCGGCTTTGGCTCCGGCGCACTGGGCGGCACCGTTCCGGAAAGCCAACTGCTCAGCCTGAACTTCGTTATGCCGGCCGACCAACTGGAAACGGCCAAAGTGCTCAACTCCGACGAATTCCTGAAAAGTGATGCCTGGCAGGAATCGTTCCGCAAGCGCGGCCTGGTGCCCATCGCCGAGCTGGCCGAAGGCTATCAGGTCTGGACGACCAACAAGGCCGTCCACAAGCCCGAGGACATGGAGGGGCTGAAAATCCGCGTCATGGACAACAGCCTGCTGCGTGAAGGCTACAAGGCCTACGGTGCGGCACCCATCACCATTGCTTACGGCGAGCTTTACAGCGCGCTGCAGCAGGAGCAGGCCGACGGCAACATCCAGCCGGTCTTTGCCCACGAGGAGATGGGCTTTTACGAAGTTCAGGACTACATGATCTTCGCCAAGCAGTCGCAGTTCGTCGCCACTCTGATGGCCAACGAAGACTGGTATGACGGTCTCAGCGACGACCAGCAGAGCATGCTCGACGAGGTGACCGGCGAGCTGGTTCAGACAGGCTACGACATCCAGGACAAGTTCAACTCCGAACGTCTGGAAACCATCAAGGAAAAGAGCGATATCGAAATCATCGAGCTCAACGACGAGCAGCGTGACAAGTTCCGCGAACTGGCCAAGCCGGTACGCAAGAGCTTCGTTGACGACGTCGGCGAGCGCGGCGGTAAAGCACTCGATACTCTGCTGGCAGCCTTCGATAAAAAAGACGGCGACTCTGCCGACATGAAATCGTCCGACAAGGATTCCAGCGAAAAGGACTCCGGCGACATGAAGTCTGACGACAACATGGAATCGTCTGACACGGAATCTGCAGAAGAGAAGTAACGCGTCGCATCAATGCGCGTACCCACCTGCCGTAAAGAATAACAAGCTATGAAAGCAACAAAGCCGAGTGGTTTTCACCACTCGGCTTTTTTTATGGCCTGAAGGTTGAGGCCGGCCCGGGCGACGCCTGGAAAGTATCTAGTTGGACAGCGACGGCAGCAGCAGCGAAATCTGCGGGAACAGAATCACCAGTACAGTGGCCAGCAGCATAATCGCGATGAACGGTGGTGTACCGCGAATCACGTCCATATAAGGCCGACGGAATACCGCAATCGCGGTGAAGATATCGCAGCCAAACGGCGGCGTGGCCGAACCGATAGCGGCCTGCAGCGTCACGATAACGCCGACGTGAATCGGGTCCAGCCCGGTCGACACGACCAGCGGCTTGAAGATCGGTACCAGAATAAGAATGACCACGATGGGGTCGACAAACATGCAGCCAACAAAGAACGCGGCGGCAATCAGCATCAGCGCCAAAAGCTGGCTGTCGCCGATGGCATCAATCAGCGGCCCAAGCACCTGTTCGGGCACGCCGGCGGTACCCAGCGTTTGCGAGAACGCCGCCCCGATGGCCACCAGGATAAACACCACGGCGGTAATCAGCCCGGTGGAAAGGGCCAGCCCGCCAAGATCACGGATGGCCACCTGGCGATAGATAATCACCTCAAGCACCAGCGCATAGGCCACCGCGACTGCCGAGGCTTCTACCGCGCTGAAAAAGCCGCCGTAGATACCGCCGACCACCAGCACCGGGAAGCCCATCGGCAAAATCACCTTGCGAATGGCCCGGCCGCGCTCGCGCCAGCTGGTACGTGGCTCCGGCTCAATCCCCTTGATACGCGCGTCGATGTAGCAGTAGATCGCAAACAGCACCAGAATCATCACGCCGGGCAGAATACCGGCCATGAACAGATCGCCGATGGATTCCTTCATTACCACGCCGTAAATAATGAAGCCGATACTTGGCGGAATCAGCAACGCGATGTCGCTGGCGTTGATGATCAGTGCCAGCGTAAAGCTGTCGGTATAGCCCTTGGCAAGCAGGCGCGGACGCATGGGGCCACCCATGGCCACCACCGTTGCCTGGGTGGAACCCGAGACCGCGCCAAACAGCGCACAGGACGCCGCCGTGGTGATCGGCAAACCGCCGCGAATATGCCGGGTAAAGGCATCCACCACATCAAGCAGCCGGTTGGCCGTATGCCCCTTGGTCAGAATATCGGCGGCGAAGATGAACATCGGCACCGCCGCCAGCACCCAGCTGCCGACCCCGTTGATCATCCAGCTGACGGCCTGGTCCGGACCAAAAAAGGTCATGTCGGTGAACATCATGTAAAACGTGCCCACTGCCAACGGCACCATCATGGGAAAACCCATCAGCAGCAACACCAGCATCAGTATCCCGAGTACAGCTAGCATGTGTTTATCCTCAGTATTATTATTGGCATTGCGTTAACCACGTCGAAGCGATCAGACACCGTCTGTTGGCACATCAGAAAACTCTTCTTTTTCACGGAAGTTACGGTAAATATCCGGGCTGATCATGTTACGCACGCCGGTCAGCACGTACTGCACGCCGGCAAGCGTAAAGCCAATGGGCAGCGCGGTGTACACCATCCACAGCGGGATATGCAGCGCCGAGCTGGTGCGGCCGCGGTCGTGCAGCGTGGTGACATAGCCCACGGACAGGTAGGCAAAATAAAACATCAGCGCTGCACTGCCGATACAAATAACAATCAGGAGCGCCTTTCGCCAGCGCCCGCTTAGCTGCTCATAAATGGCCGACATGCTGATATGACGCGCATGGCGGGCCGCGTAGCTTACCCCGACAAAGGTGATCACCACGATCAGCATTTCGGTCACCTCGTAGGTACCGGCAATCCCCGCGTTAAAAACCAGCGAGCTGACCACGTGCAGGCTCATCAGCAGCGCCATGCCCAGAATGCTGGCGCTGATAATCCACTTCTCGATCGCGCCGAGGGCCGTATCAAACGCATTTAGTGCCCTTAACAGGCCATTTTTTTGCGCTGGTGTTTGCGACGGTTCTTGTGGCGGTTCTTGCGACTGTTTCGTTGAAGGCTGTTGAGTCATAGAGGTTTACCTTATGGCTTGCCGCCAAAGCACGGCGGCGGTGTCACGCCAAAGCCCGAAAATGGCAGGAGCTGAGCTTTAGCCTGGCGCCTTGTTAATGTTGTTAGCGCTGGGGGTTAATCCATCGATCAGGTTACAAGGGCCCGGTATTGCAGGGTTCGGGGTTATCAAGGTTTACGTTTCTCAAGGCTCGCAAGCATCAAAGCGTTGTATTAACAAAGCATAGCGCAAGGCCGGCAAAGCGCTTGCACAGAGCCGTCCTGATGACGGCAAACGCCAAAAAATCATCGCCCTACGGCTTTAACGTTAGCGTACACGGGCAAGCGCTTCAACGCGGCACTTTCACGCTTGCGCCCAAAGCAGGGCCAGATCATGGTGCTGCTGCGGCGTCAGTTCGCCGGCCTGCACGTCAGGCACATGGACCGCAACCAACGCGTCTTTCGCCGCGTGTCGTACACATCCGGCCTGTTGAGAAATCGCTTCCAGGCGGGCCAACGCGGCTTTTTCCGCGAGCAACTCCGCCTCCTTGAGAGATTCGCGCAAAGGGGTCAGAGCCGGATCATCCGCCGCGGCGGGCTTTAGCCGACGCCGCCTGTCGCGCAGTGGCCAGGTGTATTCCCGCTGCCAGGCATGCACGTCAGCCAGCGCCCGTTCGGCATGGGCAGTGGGCACCAGGCCGTGGTGATGGAGCCACAGGCGCCACAGCAGCACACACACATCCATGCCTGCCGCATCCTGCAAACGCAGCAGGCGCTGCGACACCCCGGGACGCGCGTAAAAATCCAGCGCGAAATCCCACAGGGAATTCTGCTGAATGGCAGTCAATCGGGTAGAATCACGCATCAACTATTTTCCTTTATAGACGATGCCCATTTTTCTCGGGAGAACGCATGATCGCACTGCGCCAGGTCGCTCTGCAACGCGGCACGCAAACGCTTTTGGACAACGCCGACCTGATGCTGCACGACGGCGTCAAGGCCGGCATTATCGGCGCCAACGGCGCAGGCAAGTCCAGCCTGTTCAAGCTTTTGCTGGGCGAAATCGGCGCGGATCAGGGCGATGTGGAAATGAGCGGCGGCCAGCGTATTGCCCACATGGATCAGGAAATCGAAGCGCTTGAACGTTCGATTATCGACTACGTGCTCGACGGCGATCATGCCCTGCGCCAGGTCGAGGCCGACCTCGCCGCCGCCCAGCAGTCGGGCGACGCCCACCGCGAGGCCGAGCTGCACGGCATGATCGACACCCTGGACGGCTATACCGCCGAACCCCGCGCTGCCCAGCTGCTCGTCGGGCTGGGCTTTGTACAGGCCGACCTTGACCGCCCGCTATCGGACTTTTCCGGCGGCTGGCGGATGCGCGTGAACCTCGCCCGCACGCTGTTTACCCCGTCGGATTTACTGCTGCTTGACGAGCCCACCAACCACCTGGATCTGGATGCGCTGCTATGGCTCGAACAGTGGCTGGTGCGCTACCCCGGCATGCTGCTGTTGATTTCCCACGACCGCGACTTTCTCGATGCGGTGTGCGACCACATCGTGCACATGCACCACCAGACCGTCGAGCTTTACCGCGGCAACTACTCGCGCTTCGAGCGCACCCGCGCGGAAAAGCTCGCCCTGCAGCAGGCCGAGGCCGAAAAGCAGCAGGCCCGGCGCGCCGAGATCGAGCGCTTCATCACCCGCTTCAAGGCCAAGGCCACCAAGGCCCGCCAGGCCCAAAGCCGGGTGAAGATGCTCGAGCGCATGGAAGACATCGCCATGGCCCACGTCGACTCTCCCTTCCACTTCACCCTGCCCGCCGCGGATAAAACCTCGCATCCGCTGCTGGTGCTTGACCGGGCGCGGCTGGGATATCCGACAGATGACGGCGGGCGCATCCAGCTCGATCACGTCAACCTCACGCTTTTACCCGGCAGCCGCATCGGCCTGCTTGGCCCCAACGGCGCGGGTAAATCAACGCTGATCAAATCGCTGACCGGCGAGCTTGGACTGCTCGCCGGCGAACGCGTGCCCGGCGAACATCTGTCGATCGGTTACTTCGCCCAACACCAGCTTGAAGGGCTGGATGTCACCGCCACGCCGTTTGTTCACGTACAGCGGCTTTCGCCTACGGCCAGTGATCAGGAAATCCGCAACTTTCTGGGCGGCTTCGGCTTCAAGGGCGACAACGCCTTCGCCACGGTAGGCAATTTTTCCGGCGGCGAAAAAGCCCGTCTGGCGCTTGCGCTGGTGGCATGGCAAAAGCCCAACCTGCTGCTGCTTGACGAGCCTACCAACCACCTGGACCTGGAAATGCGCGAGGCGTTAACCCAGGCGATTGCCGGTTTTGATGGTACGGTCATCATCGTCTCCCACGACCGCCACCTGCTGCGTGCCAGTGTGGATGATTTCTGGGTCGTGGCTGACCACCGGGTCGAGCCGTTTGATGGTGACCTGGATGACTACCACGTCTGGCTGAAAACTCGCCTGGATAACCAGCGCCGGGAGAGCAAGCGCAAAAGCCAGGGCGCGAATGCCGAACCGGCGATTGAGACCCCGCCCGCTGCCAGCCAGCCCGCCACGGCTGACGAGCGCAAAACCTCGCGCAAGGCCGCGGCCGAAGCGCGCGAAAAGCTGCGCCCGCTGAAAAAGCAGCGCGACAAGGCCGAAAAAGCCATGGAAAAGGAACAGCAAGCGCTTGCGGCGCTGGAAGAAACTCTGGCCGATCCCGCGCTTTACACCGACGCCGCACGCAAGGACGAACTCTCCCGGACGCTCGCTCAACAGGCCGAGGCCCAGTCACGGCTCAACGCCGCCGAACAGGCCTGGCTTGACGCCGAAGAGGCGCTGGAAAGCGAAGCCTGATTTTCTCGGAATACTAGCTTTCGAGCATAAAGGTGACCGGCCCGTCGTTGACCAGCGAGACCTGCATGTTCGCGCCGAACTCGCCGGTAGCCACGGGTAAGGAATGGGTGTGCGCCTGCGCAACCAGGTAGTCAAACAGGCGCTCGCCGTCCACCGGCGGTGCGGCGCTTGAGAAGCTCGGGCGCAGTCCCTTGCGCGTATCCGCGGCCAGCGTAAATTGCGAGACCAGTAAAAGCCCGCCACCGGCCTGCTGAATATTGAGGTTCATCTTTCCCTCGGCGTCGCTGAACACGCGATAATGCAACAGCTTGTGCAGCAGCTTATCGGCGCTGGCCTCGTTATCCTCTTTCTCCACGCCGATCAGCGCTAAAAGACCGGCATCAATCGCCCCCGCCGTGCGGCACCCTGTCTCGTCGTCAATCTCGACGCTTGCGCGACTGACGCGCTGAATTAGTGCTTTCATATCGCCATACTCTATTGACTACCCAGGCTTACCACCAGGCATGAAAGTGATGCACCGGGCCGCGCCCTTTACCCACCCCCAGCCGCTCGCTTGCTTCAAGCGCTACGTGCAGCCAGTGCTTGGCGTCATCAATGGCAGCTACGGCATCGGCATCCGTGCTGTTGCGCTCAAGTCTTGCAAGGGTGGCGGCAATGGCCGACGACAGGGCGCAGCCGGTGCCGTGCAGATTTTCCGTAGCAATACGCGGCGCGGAAAGCCACTGGTAGCTCTCGGGCGTCGTCAGCAGGTCCGGGCACTCGGTACCTTCCAGATGCCCACCCTTGAGCAGCGCCCAGGGCGCGCCCAGACGGGAAAGGCCGGGCACCAATGCCTCCATCTCTGCCGTGGTGGTGGGCGTTGGCACGTCCAGCAACACAGCCGCTTCGGGCAGGTTGGGGGTAATCACGTCGGCCAGCGGCACCAGTACGTCGCGCACCGCGTGAATGCCCTCGTCGTCTACCAGCACATCGCCGCTTTTGGCCACCATCACCGGGTCCAGCACGATCCAGCGCGGCCGACGCGCGGTCAGCGCCCTGGCAATCACCTCGGCCACGTCGCGGCTCGCGACCATGCCAATCTTGACCGCATCAAGCTCAACGTCATCCAGCAAATTATCCAGCTGCTCACCGATGACCTCGGCAGGCACAGGATGGACATTGGCCACACCGCAGGTGTTCTGAGCGATCACCGCCGTAATAACATTGGTGGCATAGCAGCCCAGCGCCGAAAACGTCTTGATATCACCCTGCAGCCCGGCACCGCCTGAGGGGTCGGAACCGGCAATGGTCAGCACGCGGCGAATGGGGGAAGCAGTAGTCATGACTCTCCTTGTTCACAAACAGATAACGGTAAAGGAAATAGCGAAAAACGCGCCTCGCGCCTAGCCAAACTGCGCCGGCAGCCAGGTGGCAAGCGCCGGGAACAGCGCCAGCAGCCCAAGCATGGCCAGTTGAATGGCAATAAAGGGCGCCACACCGCGATAAATCGAGGCGGTGGTCACATGCTCCGGGGCCACCCCGCGCAGGTAGAACAGCGCAAAGCCGAACGGCGGAGTCAGAAACGAGGTCTGCAGGTTGATGGCAATCATGATGCCCAGCCACACCGGGTCAAGCCCCATAGCCAGCAGAATCGGCCCGACGATGGGCACCACCACGAAGGTGATTTCGATAAAGTCGAGAATAAAGCCGAGCAGAAAGATGACCAGCATCACGATCAGCGTCGCGCCCACCACGCCGCCGGGCATCTTTTCAAACAGCGCAGTGACCATTTCTTCACCGCCGTAGGCACGAAACACCAGCGAGAACAGCGCCGCGCCAATCAAAATCAAAAACACCATGCTGGTGACGCGGGTGGTGGAGCGCAGCACGTCTCGCAGCGTCGCCAGGCTCAGCTTGCGGTAAACCAGCGCCAGTCCCAGCGCGCCGAAAGCGCCCACCGCAGATGCCTCGGTGGGCGTGGCAATGCCGGCAAGGATCGAGCCGAGCACTACCACAATCAGCACGACCGGCGGCACCAGCCCCTTGAGCAGCAGCAGACCAAGCCCCCGGGTGTGGCCGATTTCGTCCATCAGCGCCTCGCGCGGCACCGGCGGCGCACTTTCCGGCTTGCGCCAGGCGGTAAAGGCAATGTAGAGCATATACAGCCCCACCAGCATTAGCCCCGGCACCAGCGCGCCCATGAACAGATCCCCCACCGACACCGTTTTGGGGCTGAAAATGCCCATGGAAAGCTGCGCCTGCTGGTAGGCCGACGAGAGTACGTCGCCCAGCAGCACCAGCGCGATCGACGGCGGAATGATCTGACCGAGCGTGCCGGTAGCACAAATGGTGCCGGTGGCAAGCGACGGCGAATAACCGCGTTTGAGCATGGTCGGCAACGACATTAGCCCCATGGTCACCACGGTCGCGCCAACGATGCCGGTAGACGCCGCCATCAACATGCCCACCAGCGTCACGGCAATACCCAGCCCGCCGCTGCGCGAGCCAAACACCAGCGCCATGGCATCGAGCAGGGTTTCGGCCACTTTGGATTTTTCCAGCAGCACACCCATCAGCACAAACAACGGCACCGCAAGCAAGGTGGTATTGGTCATTATCCCGTACAGACGATTGGGATACGCCGCCAGATAGCCGGCATTGAAGTTGGCGTCGATTCCCAGCGTCTCAAGCCCCAGCCCGAGCCCGGCGAACGCCAGCGCCGTGCCGGCAAGGGACAGCGCCACGGGAAAGCCCAGCAGCAGTACGACACAGACAGCGACGAACAGCACCAGCGGCATCAGTTCAAACATCAGACGCGCTCCTCAAGGTGGTTGTCATTGTCCGTTGTGGTACCAATGCGCCCGGCCACAACATAGGCGTTGCGCACGATCTCGATCCCGCCCTGCACAAGCATCATCACGGCAAAGGCAGGAATCAGCGTTTTCAGCAGGAAAACGCCGGGGATGCCGCCATAGTTGGACGACGCCTCCAGAATTTGCCACGACGTGCCCACATAGCCCGCGCTGGAGGCGATGATGAAAATCATCACCGGCATCAGCAGGGTGACGATACCGAACATATTGATCAGCGCCTGACGCCGCGGCGATAGCTTGCGATAGATGATATCCACCCGCACATGGCCATCCGCGCGCAGGGTATAGGCGCCAGCCAGCATGAACAGCGTGGCATGCATGTACATCACCATTTCCTGCATCAGAATGCTGTTGATGCCCACGGCGTAGCGCAGCACCACCACCGCAAACTCAATCAGCAGCATGGCAAGCATTAGCCACGATAGCGCATGACCAAAGCGCTCCGAGGCGCGATCCAGCGCCTTGAGCCAGGGCGGCAACGGTAGGGGTTGGGGCATGAAATGTCTCGTGCGTGAGTGGGGGAAAGCAGGCGGCCCGGATAAATGCAGGCTATAGCCGGGTGTTGCGAATGGCATCCAGACAAGCCAGCGGCAGCGGCAGGTCCACGGCAATCGGCAGGTGGTCGGAAAACAGGTGATCCAGCACGCGCACGTCAGCGGCTTCCATGCTTTGCGAGACCAGAATATGATCCAGCGCGCGGCGCGGCTGCCAGGCAGGATAGCTCAGCAGCGGTTTGACCGGATGCAGGTTCAACGACGTACTAAAGCGCTCGTGGGCGTGGATCTGGTCAGGCGTCGAGTTCAAATCACCCATCACCACCACGTGGCGAAGCGGCTTGATGATCTCGCTCAGGTAATCAAACTGGCGACTGCGGCCGCGCTGGCTAAGCGCCAGATGCGCGACGAAGACGTGGAGAGCGTCCGCCCCCTGACCAAAACGGGCGTGTATCGCACCGCGACCGGGCAGCATTCCCGGCAGGCGATGCTCCTCCACGGCGTCGGGCGAGAGCCGCGACAACAGCCCGTTGCTGTGCTGAGCCACGCGCCCGAGATTGCGGTTAAGCTGCTGATAGTGGTGCGGAAAGCCCGCCTGGGAGGCCAGGTATTCCACCTGGTTGATACGGCTGGAACGAAAGCTGCCGCCGTCGGCCTCTTGCAGTCCCACCACATCGAACTGGCTTAACACATCACCAATCAACGCCAAGCGCCGGGTACGCCTGGGATGCGGTAACAAATGCTGCCAGCTGCGCGTCAGGTAGTGGTGATACGCCGAGGTCTGGATACCCACCTGCAAATTAAACGTCAAAAGACGCAAATGGCCGCTGCTTAACAGCGACGACGGGGTATCCAGCGTGCTCATAAAAAAGTGTCTCTAAAAAGTATCGCCAAACAAGCGCCGCTCAGCGATTGGTATTACTCGGCATTGCCTTCATCCTTGCGTACGCGCTCAACCAGCGCATCCGCAACCTTGGGCATGTTTTCGAGGCTGCCGGCACTTTGCGGCGTGACCAGATAGCGGCCGTCAACCAGCAGCGCCGGTACACCCTTCAAGCGCATGTTGCGCAGCCGTGCATGGGCACGATTGACCTGAGATTTCACGCCGAACGAGCCCAGCGCTTCGCGCGCCTCATCTTCACTCACACCGTAGTGGGCAAAAAACGCCGCCAGCTTGTCGGTATCGGTCAGCGAACGCCCGTCCTTGTGGATCGCATCAAAGAAGTCCTGATGCAGGTCTTTTTCAATGCCCAGCTCTTCAGCAGCATAAAAGGCTTGCGCATGGACATTCCAGGCACCGCCCATGGTGGCCGGCTGGTGAACCACCGTCACGTCGTCGGGCAGAGTTTCATACCACTCGGATGCCAGCGGCTGCAGACGATAGCAGTGCGGGCAGCCGAACCAGAACACTTCGGTGACTTCGATCTGGCCGTCGTCGACCCAGGTTTCCACCGGCGTTTCCAGACGCTCGTAGTCTTCACCTTCGGTCAGCGTCTGGGCGCTGACCGCCGCTGAAAGCCCCAGTCCTGCCAGTGCCACAATAACTGATTTAAACATCTGCCCGTTCTCCCTAAAATTAAAGTTGGCCCAGGGCCACGGAGCAGCGCGCTATCATGCAGTGATGCCGCGCCGCCTGGCGTACGTTTAATTAATGCAGGCCCAGCACATAGTTGGCGACCGCCTCCATGTCACTGTCGCGCATTTTGTCGGCAATATCACGCATCACCGCGCCGGGGTCGTTGGCGCGCTCGCCGGCAGCAAAATCGCCAAGCGTTGACACCACATATTCCGGATGCTGGCCGGAAAGCGCCGGATATACCGCGCTGCCGATGCCTCCACCCGTGGGTGTATGGCAGGCGGCACAGGCAGGAATGCCCTGGCTCAGGTCGCCGGCGCGATACAGGGTTTCACCACGCTCAAGCACCTCGGCATTTTCGTCATCGGCCTGCCCCTGACTCGCCGTCTGGTCGGCGAAGTAGGCCGCCACGTCCCAGGCGTCCTGATCGGAAAAATCATCAACCTGTCCAGCCATCTGGGGCACCGCGCGGTTGCCGTCACGGATATCCATGATCTGCTTGGCCACGTACGACATCTGCTGGCCGGCAAGGTTCGGAAACATGCCCATCTGGCTAACGCCGTTCTGCCCATGGCAGGCCGCGCACGACTGCGCCGCTTCCTTGCCCGCCACTGCGTCAGCATTGGCGGCAAGCTCCGCCGACTGTGCCTGAGCCGTGCCCACGGCACCCATGATAATTGCCAGACTTGCCAGTAACTTTCTCATTGCGATTCCACTATCCCGTTGTTTGGTCCCGTTGATCGGTGACGGATACGCACCCTGGGCGCTGCCCGAGCTTGGCAATACGCCAGGGCCAGCGGGTTATTATAGGGCTGTCGCCGATGGTTACAGCGCAGTGGTAGACTAGCGCCCCAGGTCGCAGGTATAAACCCGCCTGAGTATAACGAATCACCCAGGCTGCGGGAATGCACCACCACGCTGCTTTCGCGGTAATTCCCCCGGGACTTGCCGGTTGTCAAAATGACTCCGCCCCGCCTTTTGTCAGGATTAATGCCATGCCCGCCTCTCCCCAAGCGCTGAATTACTCCACCGCGCGTTTCATGAAAAGCGCGCCGACACTTGCCCAGTGTCCGCCTGATGCCGGTGCCGAGGTCGCGTTTGCCGGACGCTCCAACGCCGGCAAGTCCAGCGCCATCAACACGCTGACGCGGCAAAAAGCGCTGGCCCGCACCTCACGCACGCCGGGCCGCACCCAGCTGATCAACAGCTTCAATCTGGCCGGCGACGATGCCCTGCGGCTAATTGACCTGCCCGGCTACGGCTACGCCAAGGTGCCCGAAGCGGTCAAGCGCGAATGGCAGATGCACCTGTCCGACTATCTGTGCAAACGCCAGAGCCTGCGCGGGCTGGTGCTACTGATGGACGTACGCCACCCGCTCACCGAGTTTGACCAGCTGCTACTGGGCTTCGCCGACGAACGCGACCTGCCGGTACACATCCTTTTGACCAAGGCCGACAAGCTGAAAAAAGGCCCGGCCAACGCCGCCCTGCAAAAGGTTCGCCACCAGCTGTTTGAATGGGAAGACCTGGTCACGGTGCAGCTGTTCTCGGCGCTGAAGAAGGACGGCCTGGGCACCCTCTCCGCCCGGCTGGATGACTGGCTGGCCGAGCCGGCCTGATACGTCTTTGGCCGTATTGACGGCCCGTTGCCTCCTCCCCAGTCTTGCGGCATGGCGTTCGACCGGACGCCCGACAACCGCACACCTTGACCGGAACACCCGATTTCCCGGGGGAGGAACACCGCATGGCACACGCAACCGACGAGACAGTGCGCAAGCCGCATATGCTGGAGGTCTGCCTGCTGCTGGCCTGCTTTCTGGCCATCGCCTTTTCCTTTACCAGCATATTTGAGCTGAGCATCCAGCTGGCGCTGTTCATTGCCCTGTTCATGGCGATCCTGCTGGGCCTGCGGCTGGGCTACAGCTACGACAATCTTCAGGAAGCGCTCAAGGACGGCATCCATAACGGCCTGGAAGCGGTGCTGATACTGATTGCCGTGGGCGCGCTGATCGGCACCTGGATCGCCGGCGGCGTCGTGCCCAGCATTATCTACTTCGGCCTGGAGTTCATCCACCCCAGTATCTTCCTGCTGGCCACCGTGCTGCTGTGTGCCGTGACGTCTCTGGCCACCGGTACCTCCTGGGGCACCGCCGGCACGGCGGGCATCGCCATGGTCGGCGTGGGTGAAGGGCTTGGCATACCGCTGCCGCTGGTGGTGGGCGCGGTGTTATCGGGCGCCTACTTCGGCGACAAGCTGTCGCCGCTGTCCGACAGCACCGTACTCACGGCGTCCATGTCGCGGGTCAACATCGTCGAGCATATCAAGTCGCTGCTTTACGTCAGCGTCCCGGCGCTGGTGATCAGCGGCACCGCCTTTACCCTTGTGGGGCTCAACTACACCTCCGAAAGTATCGACCTCAGCCGCGTGGAATCCATCATGGAGTCGATCAGCGCTACCTTTAACGTCAGCTGGGTCATGCTGCTGCCGGCCGCTATTGTCATCGGCCTATTGGCCATGAAAAAACCGCCGGTACCCACCATCGCCTTCGGCTCGCTGCTGGGCATTATCTGGGCCTTTGCCTTTCAAGGCACCGAGTTCATTGAAGCGCTGGGTACCGCCTACGGCGGATTCAACCTGGATTCCGGCAACAGCTTCATGGATGACCTGCTCAACCGCGGCGGCATTACCAGCATGACCGGCTCGGTGATGGTCATCATCCTCGGCCTGGGCTTCGGCGGGCTGCTCAACCACATCGGCGTGCTGAAGGTGCTGGTGGACTCGTTTACCCGCTTTATTAACAACGTCGGCCAGCTATCCGTGGCAACCCTGCTCACCGGCTTTTTCTCCAACGTGTTCGGCTGCGCGATGTACGTCTCGCTGATCCTGACGCCCAGGATCATGGAGAAGAACTACGATCGCCTGAAGGTGGATCGGCGGGTGCTTTCGCGCAATACCGAAGTCGGCGGCACGCTGACCTCCGGCATGGTGCCGTGGTCGGACAACGGTATCTTCATGGCCTCGATGTTTGGCGTGCCGGTGCTGCAGTACCTGCCCTTTTTGTGGCTCAACTTCGCCGCTATCGGCCTTGTCCTTCTCTACGGCTTTACCAACACCTTCATCTGGCGCACCGCGGAGGCGTCGCAGCCGGCTGACGAATGAGCCTTGGCCACCCACTCCGGCTTGCCCTTCCCCTGCTTTCCCCCTACACCTGGGGGGAAGGCTCTCCTCCGGCACGGGGGCAACGCCACCAGGGGTAGGCCAGCATGGGGCAGTTGGACACATCGCCGGACAGGCACAGCGAACAGCCACCCCGGGGAGCGCGCGGCATGCTGCGCTTTCTCGGGCTGGTGGCGCTGGGTGCGCTGATCGGCTGTCTCGCAGCGCTTGCGGCCATGGGGTTTGTCGGCGCGGTCATCTGGCTCAATGACCTGCTGCTGATCTCGCCGCGCGGGCGCATGATGTTTGCCCACCCGGAGGCGCTGGCCATCGCCACGGTGGTTGTTCCCACGCTTGGCGGGCTGGTCGTGGGCCAGCTGCACCGCGCCATTCGTGAGGGCCGGCCGCACACCCCGGCCGATGTGATCGCGGCGGTACAAACGCGCCGGGGCCGGCTGCCCGCCCGCGCCGGCCTGCTCTCGGCGCTGTCGGGCCTTGTGTCGCTTGGCAGCGGTGCCTCGGTGGGCCAGTACGGGCCGCTGGTGCACATGGGGGCAAGCCTTGGCTCGCTGGGGGCGAACCTGCTACGGCTGGGCCGCTCCGATGACAACGTGGCCATTGCCGCCGGCGTGGCGGCAGCCATTGCCGCGGCGTTCCACGCGCCGCTGGCCGGCATCGTCTTTGCCCACGAGGTGGTGCTGCGCCACTACGCCCTGCGCGCCTTCGCGCCGGTGGCTGCGGCGGCCATCGCTGGCCACGTGGTGGCCACCCACACCCTTGCCCGGGGTGCCCTCTTTCACGTCACCGACACCGCCGTGCCGCACCCCTGGGAGTTCGCCGCGTTTCTCCTCATCGGCGGCGTCGGGGCGCTGGTGGCCGGGGCCTACATGCACGCGATTCTCGCCGTGGGCCGCTGGGCCGCCCGGCTGCCGCTCGCGCCCCCGCTGCGCCCGGCGCTGGCCGGCGCAGCGCTTGGGCTGGTGGCACTGTGGGTGCCGGATATTCTCGGCATGGGCCAGGAAACCCTGCGCTTTGCCACCATTCAGGGCGCGTTCGGCAGTCTTGATCTGGTCATCGTGCTGGTACTCAAGCTGGCTGCCACGGCCCTGTGTATCGGCATGGGCTTCGGCGGCGGCGTGTTCAGCCCGGCGCTGGTTATCGGCACCCTGTTCGGGGCGCTGTGCGGCAGCTGGGTGACCCAGGCCGGGTTTGCCGGCGACACCTTTGTGTTTTATGCCGTATGCGGCATGGTGGCGGTGACCGCCCCGGTCATCGGCGCGCCGCTGACCACGCTGCTGATCGTCTTCGAGCTGACCGGCAGCTACGTGCTGACCACTGCTGCGCTTGCCAGCGTTACCCTGGCAAGCCCCATTGCCGCACAGCTGTTCGGCCGTTCGCTGTTTGATACCCAGCTGGCCCGGCGCGGGCTTGACCTCTCTGCCGGTCGCAGCCGGGCGCTGCTGCAAAGTGCGCGGCTGAAGGATCTGATCAGCCAGGACTGCGTGACGCTCGGCCCCGGCACAAGCGTGGATGAGGCCGTGGCCACGCTGAGCGCCAGCGGCCACGGCGAGGCCTACCGGGTCAACGAGCGGCACTGCTACCGCGGCAGCGTGATGCTGGCCGATCTCGAGGTCATGCGCGGCCGGGGGCAGGGCCGGCTCGACGTCAGTGAGTGCCGCGACACGCCGCGGCCGGTGCTCGACCCCGAGGCTTCGATCTGGGAGGCCATGCACCACCCCCAGGACGTGGCCGGCGAGGCCATTGTGGTGGCCGATGACAGGGCCGGCGGGGTGTTTCGCGGGGTAGTCTACGAGGCGAGCATCACGCGTGCCTACATGCAGCACAGCGAGGCGCTGCAGCGGGAGGAGCATGGGACGGGGTAAACGAGCGATCATCCGGGCGGCCATTGTGCTGCTGCTGATGCTGCCGGCGGCAAGCGGCAGCGCCGCCGAGGCCGAACCTCTGGATATTCTCAGCTGGGGCGGTGCCTATGAACGCGCCCAGCGCCGAGCCCTGTTTGCCCCGTTTACCGCCGCCACCGGCATACCGGTCCGGGTGCATCGCTACAACGGCTCGCTTGCGCGGATACGCCAGGCCGTGACCAGCGGCGAGGTGCCCTGGGATGTCATCGACATGCAGCGCAGCCGGGGCCGGACCGCCTGCGCCGAAGGCCTGCTCGAGCCCTTGTCGCCGGACCTTCTCACGCCGTCACCCCAGGGCACGCCGGCCGTACGCGATTTCATCGACGGCGCGTTTTCCCCCTGCGCCATCACCCATTCGGTATTCGCCACCGTGGTGGCCTACCGGCGCGACGCCTTTCCCGGGCAGCGGCCGACCGAGATCGGCGACCTGTTCGACCAGCAGCGCTTTCCCGGTCCCCGGGCGCTGCAGCGCGACCCGGCGGTCAATCTGGAATGGGCGCTGTTGTCCTACGGAGTGCCAGAACAGGAAATCTACCGTCTGTTGAGCACCCGTCGCGGGCTGTCGCTGGCGCTCAGGCGTCTTCAGAGACTGGACAACCTGCAGTGGTGGGAGGCCGGCGATACGCCGGTGCGCCTGCTGGCCGAAAAGCGGGTGGTCATGGCGTCTGGGTATAACGGGCGCTTCTTTGACGCCATGGTCAACCGCGGGCTGCCCATCGAGATTCTCTGGGACGGCCAGGTGCAGGAGCACGAAACCTGGGCGATACCCCGCGGGGCCGAGCAGGCCGAAAGTGCCCGGAAATTCATCCGCTTTGCCACCGCCACCGAGCGTCAGGCCGCGCTGGCCCGGCTGATTCCCTACGGCCCGTCGCGCCGTTCGGCGACCCGCCAGGTCACCACCCACCCTGACAGCGGCGTGGACATGCGCCTGCATATTCCCACCCATCCGCTGAACGCCGAGCGCGCGGTGACCAAGGACGACAGCTGGTACGCCCACACCCATGAGCGCATCAGCGAGTATTTCAACGCGGCCCTGCCCCACGACGCGCCGGCCGCCGGGGAGACGCCTCCAGCCACGCCAGAAGCTCCGGCAGCTCCCTGATGTGGGCGATGCGCTGAACGCCCGGCGGCAGCGGGCGGTCGGCGCGCTCGGACACCCAGGCGGCGTGCATGCCAAGCTCGGCGGCGGGCACGATGTCCTCCGCCCAGGAATCCCCCACGTGCATGGCGTGCTCGGGCCGGGTTTGCAGCCGATCCAGCGCGGTGAGAAAGGCGCGGGGATCGGGCTTGGGGGCAAGTATCTCGCCGGCGGCGATGGCGACGGGGAAATGGTGCGCCAGCGGCTGGCAGGCGAGCTGAATGTTGCCGTTGGTGATCGCCGCCAGGCGATAGCGCCCGGCAAGCGCGGCAAGCAAGGCGTCGGCTTCGGGGTGCGGCGTTACCTGAAGCCGCAGGTGATGAAACTCGTTCATCGCCGCCGCCGCCCATTCCACCGCTGCGCTGCGGTCAAGCCCGCAGGCTTCCAGCTGCTCTTCCAGCGCGCGCAGGCGCAGCCAGGTAAAATCGCCCCGGCGTTCGGGCACCTCAACGGCAAGGCGCTGACGGCGGACCAGATAGTCAGCCAGCCCGTCCGCCTGATTCAGCGCTGCTTCACCCAGCGCTAACGGGGGTTCGCTGCGTGCGCTTTGCCAGGCCCCAAGCGCTGCCAATAGCCAGCGATAGTGGCCGTGCTCGGTGCGCTCCATGACGCCGGCGTTGTCCCACAGGGTGTCATCCAGATCAAAGGTAATCGCATGCAGCATGGCGGTTGGCTCTTGATATTAACGTGTGATGTTAATCGGACTCGTGGCGCTGGCGTTTGGCGCGCGGGTGGGCGGCGTCGTAGCTCGCCGCCAGATGCTGCCAGTCAAGGCGCGTATAGACCTGGGTGGTGGACAGGTTGGCGTGGCCCAGAAGCTCCTGCACCGCGCGCAGGTCCTGGCTGGATTCCAGCAGATGGCTGGCAAAGGAGTGGCGCAGCCGGTGGGGGTGTAAATGCTCCGGCAGCCCGCGCTCAAGGGCCATCCGGGCCAGCCGCTTTTGAATGGCGCGGTGGCCAAGGCGCACGCCGCGACGCCCCACAAACAGCGCGGGCTCGTCTTCGCCGGCAAGTCCTTCGCGTACCTTGCGCCATTCAGCCAGCGCTGCGGCGGCGCGTCGGCCGACCGGCACCTGGCGCGGTTTACTGCCCTTGCCCAACACCCGGGCGCGAGCGGCGCTGACATCGCCGGTATTCAACCCGGCAAGTTCGGCCAGCCGCAGGCCGCTGGAGTAGAACAGCTCCAGCATGGCCTGATCGCGCAACGCAAGCGCAGAGCCGTCGTGGGGCGTATCGAGAAAGCGCGCCAGTACGTCGACATCTACCGGACGCGGCAGGTGGTCAGGCTGTTTGGGCATACGCAGCAGCGCGACCGGATTATCTGCCAACAGCCCTTGCGCCACGGCGTATTCACAAAAACGTGACAGCGCCGCCCGGCGGCGGGCCAGACTGCGCGGGGCCAGCCCGCGCGTGCGCTCGGCGGATAAAAAGCTTCGAGCAAGCGCGGTGTTGAGCTGCTCCATGGCCAGGGCATCACGCCGGGCGGCAAACGCGTCAAACGCGGCCAGGTCACGCCGGTAAGCATCCACCGTGGCGGGGCTTGCGTGCTGACCCAGCTCAGCGAGAAAAGCGTCGATCCAACCGCCCAACGCCACTTCACTCATGGGGTGCCAGCCTTACCAGCAGTCGGGCGACGATATCACCCAGATACTCGGTAAACTGGGTATCCATGCTGGCGCGGTACTTCTCGGGATCAGGGCTTGCCAGCAGCAGGTAGCCAAGCGACTCACCGGCGGCCAGCCGCGTGATGGCGCACGAGCCGGGCTTTTTCGGCGGCGCTGCGTGGGGCAACAGGCATTTCCAGTCGCTCACCCCCAGCCTGGTACAGCGGCTGGTGCGCCCGTCCAGCAGGGCGGCCAGCCGCGTGCCGGCGTGGTGGGACAGCACCTGACGCGGTGGCTGCGGCGGCGCGGCTTCTACATCGCTCAGCGCGGAGTCACACCATAACGCCACCGCCGGGGTGGCAAAGCGCTCGCTCATTTGGGTGGCCAGCGCCTGGGCCAGCGCGTCGCGGTCGGGGGCTTCCACCAGCGCCAGCAGGGCCTCGCGCAGCCGGCGGTACTGCGCCTCGCTCTGGCGCGCGGTTTCGAGCAGGTGATCCAACCGGCCTTCCGACGCCTCGGCACGGGTACGCAGGTCAAGCACCAGCCGTTCCAGCAGCGATACCGCCCCTTCGATATGCGGGTGCGGCACCTTGAGCTGCTGCAAAAGCCCCTCGCGACCGACAAAGAAATCGGGATGGCGCGCCAGCCAAAACGCCACTTGATCGGGATCGAGTGTTTTGCGTGGTTCAGGGGCTTTGGACATCGCCATTCTCCTTGAGCATTGGGTTCGGCATCGACAACGGACTGAGGTCAGCCCAGTGCCACACGGCCGTCAAACACCCGCGCTACCGGGCCCACCATCACCAGCGGCGCTTCGGGGCCGGCCCATTCGATAGTCAGTTCGCCACCGGGCAGTGCCACCCTGACCGGGCTTTTCAACAGCCCCTGACGAATGCCGGTAGCCACTGCCGCGCAGGCGCCGGTGCCGCAGGCCAGGGTTTCGCCGCTGCCGCGTTCAAATACCCGCAGGCGGATCCGGTTGGGCGAGACCACTTCCATGAAACCGGCATTGACCTTGCGGGCAAAGCGCGAGTGCGCCTCGATCAACGGGCCCAGCCGTCTCACGGGTGCGTTTTGCACCTCCGCCACCTGTAGCACTGCGTGAGGGTTGCCCATGGACACGACGCCGATTTCAAGCGTGGCGCCGTCGACTTCAAGCGCGTGCAGCGGGCGGTCGCCTTCGGCGTCAAATGGCAGCATTGACGGCGTGAAGCGCGGTCGGCCCATGTCCACGCGCACCTGGCCGTCGTGCTGTACGGTCAGGGTGAGCGGCCCGCCGGCGGTTTCCACGCGAATCTCGCGCTTGTGGGTCAGGCGCTGGTCGCGCACAAAGCGGGCAAAGCAGCGTGCGCCGTTGCCGCAGTTTTCCACCTCGCTGCCGTCAGCGTTATAGATACGGTAGCGAAAGTCCATGTCCGGGTCCCGGGGCGGTTCGACCACCAGCAGCTGGTCAAAGCCGATGCCAAAGCGCCGGTCAGCCCAGGTGCGCACCTGTTCGGCGTCGATGCGCGCCCGCTGGGTGACCAGATCCACCATCATGAAGTCGTTGCCCAGACCGTGCATCTTGGTGAAGTGCAGAAGCATCAGCGGTCGGCTCCTGCATCGGCGTCGGGCAGCAACGCCTCGCCGGCCCACAGGTTGTCGACGCTTTCACGCTTGCGCACCACGTGGCAGGCGCCACCGTCGACCATCAGCTCCGGCGGACGCGGGCGGCTGTTGTAGTTCGACGCCATGACAAAGCCGTAGGCGCCGGCGGAGCGCACCGCCAGCAGGTCACCTTCGGCAATCGCCAGTTCGCGGTCCTTGCCCAGAAAATCGCCGGTTTCGCACACCGGCCCCACCACGTCATAGGTCGCCGGCTTGCGCGCCGTTCGCGTATCCACCGGGACAATGGCCTGCCAGGCTTCGTACAGCGCCGGACGAATAAGGTCGTTCATGGCGGCATCGACAATGGCAAAGTTTTTGCTTTCGCCGGGCTTCAGGAACTCCACGCGGGTCAGCAGCACGCCGGCGTTGGCGGCAATCGAGCGCCCCGGTTCAAACAGCAGCGTGAGGTTGTCACCGCCTTCCCAGCGTGACAGCCGCGCCAGCAGCTGGCTGGCATAGTCAAACGGGTGGGGTGGCGTTTCATCGCGATAGGTCACGCCAAGGCCACCGCCCAGGTCCAGATGTTCGATTTCGACGCCGCGCTCGCGCAGCCGCTCCATCAGCACCAGCAGGCGCTCCAGCGCATCGAGAAACGGCGCGGTTTCGGTCAGCTGCGAGCCGATGTGGCAATCGAGCCCCACCACGTTCAGGTGCGAAAGCTCGGCGGCCAGCGCGTACACGTCCAGCGCTTCATCCACCGGAATGCCGAACTTGTTGTCTTTCAGGCCGGTAGAAATATACGGGTGGGTGCCGGCATCCACATCCGGATTGACCCGCAGCGACACCGGCGCCACGGCGCCCAGTTCGCCTGCGACCGCGTTGAGCCGTTCAAGCTCGGGACGCGACTCCACGTTAAAGCATTTGATGCCCACCTCAAGCGCGCGCCTGATCTCGTCGGGCTGCTTGGCCACACCCGAGAACACCACTTTGGCGGGGTCGCCGCCGGCCTTGAGCACGCGCTCAAGCTCGCCCACGGAGACAATATCAAAGCCCGCGCCGAGCCGTGCCAAAAGCCCCAGCACCGCGAGGTTGGCGTTGGCCTTGACCGCATAACAGATCAGGTGCGGATGGCTACCCAGCGCCTCGGTATAGGCACGCAAATGGCGCTCGAACGTGGCTTTGGAATAGACATAGCAGGGCGTTCCGTGTTCGGCCGCGATACGTGCAAGCGGCACGTCTTCAGCATACAGCTCGCCGTCTCTGTCGTTGAAAAAATCCATGGGGTTCCTCTTTAGCGATCTGCTGTCCCGGCCTGTTCGACTGGATCAGTCGGTTCGGCAGCATTTGCAGCTGGCGCGCCAGCCTCGGCCTGTTCGGTAACGGCGTCGTCTTCCGGCAGGTACAGCGGACCTTTCTGGCCACAGCCCGCCAGCAGGCCAGCCAGCAGGCCAGCCAGCAAACAGCCGGCCAGCAACGCCCGGACACTCTGCATGCCATTCGTCATCCCGGCTTTCATGTGTTGTCCTTGATGTCGGCGAGAACGGCGCGGGCGCGGCTGGCCGCGGCGCGCACCTGATCCGGCGCGGTGCCGCCAATGTGATTACGTGCCGCCACGGAACCTTCAAGGGTGAGCACGTCGAATACGTCGGGCTCAATCACATCGGAAAAGCGCTTGAGCTCGTCAAGGGTCATCTCCGAGAGGTCCTTTTCCTGCTGCAGGCCATAGGCCACCGACTGGCCGACGATATCGTGAGCATCGCGGAAGGCAACACCCTTGCGTACCAGATAGTCGGCCAGGTCCGTGGCAGTGGAGAAGCCCTGACGCGCGGCTTCGAACATGTTGGCTTTTTTCGGCTCGACGGCCGGCACCATGTCGGCGAACGCTTTCAGGCAGTCAAGCACCGTGGTCACGGTGTCAAACAGCGGCTCCTTGTCTTCCTGATTGTCCTTGTTGTAGGCCAGCGGCTGCGACTTCATCAGCGTCAGAAGGCTCATCAGATGGCCGTATACCCGACCGGACTTGCCGCGCACCAGCTCCGGCACGTCGGGATTTTTCTTCTGTGGCATGATCGACGAGCCGGTGCAGAAACGGTCGGGCAGGTCGATAAAGTCAAACTGGGCGCTGCTCCACAGCACCAGCTCTTCGCTCATGCGTGACATGTGCATCAGCAGAATGCTCGCGAAGCTGGCGAATTCGATGGCGAAGTCGCGATCGCTCACCGCGTCCAGCGAGTTTTCTGCAGGGCGCGCAAAGCCCAGCAGCTCGGCAGTCACGTGGCGGTCAATGGGGTAGGTGGTGCCGGCAAGGGCGGCTGCGCCCAACGGCAGCACGTTCATGCGCCGACGGCAGTCGAGCAGGCGGTCGTGATCCCGGGCAAGCATTTCCTGCCACGCCAACAGGTGGTGACCAAAGGTGACCGGCTGAGCGGTTTGCAGGTGGGTAAAGCCGGGCATGATGGTGTCGGCCTGGCTGTCGGCAAGCTCCACCATGCCGTCGCGCAGGCGGATCAGTTCGGCTTCAATGGCGTCGATGGCGTCGCGCAGAAACAGGCGAATATCGGTGGCCACCTGGTCATTGCGCGAACGGCCGGTGTGCAGCTTTTTACCGGTCACGCCGATTTTTTCGGTCAGCCGCGCCTCGATGTTCATGTGCACGTCTTCAAGCGGCACCGACCACTGGAACTCACCGCGCTCGATCTCGTCACGAATCTCGTTAAGCCCCGCCACGATGGCTTCGCGCTCGTCGTTGCCGAGAACACCCACCCGCGCCAGCATGGTCGCGTGGGCGATGGAGCCTTGAATATCCTGATGCGCAAGGCGCTGATCAAAAGTAACAGAGGCGGTGAAACGTTCGACAAAAGCGTCGGTCGGCTCGCTGAAACGGCCGCCCCAGGACTGGTTGGTGGCTTGACTCATGGCAGAAGTCCTTTACGTATGAAGATGGAATCGGCGGATCAGGCGCCCACGACTTGTCGGCGGAGCCGTTGATTTAGCGCATGGTTCGGGTTTAAGTCATGCTCTGGATCTGGATGACGGTTCAAGACATTGAGAGAAAGTGTACCAGAGTCGCCACAGCCTGCGGCATGCCGTGGGGCGCGATTTTTCCTGAGTGCTCAGGTGCTTTATGATAAGACATATCATCGTTTATACGGTCGTTTAACGGCCCAGGGAGAACAACGTGCAATCCATTACCAAGCTGCGTATCGCGACACGCAAGAGCCAACTGGCTATGTGGCAGGCCGAATACGTACGTGAGCGCCTGATGGCAACGCACCCGGAGCTTGAAGTCGAGCTGGTGGCGCTATCCACCAAGGGCGACAAGATCATTGATACACCGCTGTCCAAAATCGGCGGCAAGGGTCTGTTCGTCAAGGAGCTGGAAGAAGCCATGCTCGACGGCCGCGCGGATATCGCCGTGCATTCGATGAAAGACGTGCCCATGACCTTTCCCGAAGGCCTCGGTCTTTCGGTGATTCTGGACGGCGCCGACCCCAGCGACGCCTTTGTTTCCAACCACTATACAAGCGTGGACGAACTGCCCGAAGGGGCAAAGGTAGGCACCGCCAGCCTGCGCCGGGGGCTGCAGCTGCGCGAAGCGCGGCCGGATCTGGAGATTCTCAACCTGCGCGGTAACGTCCAGACTCGGCTGGGCAAGCTCGACGCCGGCGAGTTCGATGCCATTATTCTCGCCACCTCCGGCCTGATTCGTCTGGGGCTTGAGGCTCGCATTGCCCAGTCGATGCCGCCCGAGGTCTGCCTGCCCGCCTGTGGCCAGGGCGCACTGGGTATCGAGTGTCGCCTGCACGATCCGGGCATGATCAGTTTGCTCGCGCCTCTGGATGACCCCGACACCGCGACCCGCGTGCGCGCCGAGCGCGCCATGAACACTCGCCTTGAAGGCGGCTGCCAGGTGCCCATCGGCGGTCACGCGATTCTCGACAAGGAGGCCGAAACCCTGTGGCTGCGTGGTCTTGTCGGCAACCCCGAAGGCACCGAAGTGCTGCGCGCCGAAGGCAAGGGCTCCATGCACGAGCCGGAAGCACTGGGTATCCGCGTCGCCGAAGAACTGCTCGAACAGGGCGCCGGCGATATTCTGGCCGACGTATACGGACGCCAGTAGCCATGCAGCCGGTACTGATCACCCGGCCGGGCGAGCGCGGTAAAGCGCTGGCCGATGCCCTTCACGACAGCGGCTTTGCCGTCGAAACGCTGCCGGTCATGCGGCTGGTTCCGCTTGTGCCGACGCCTGCTCAGCGTGATATCTGGCTAAATCTGGATCAGTACCAAAAAGTCATCGTGGTCAGCCCGTTCGCCGCGCATTGCCTGAGCGATGCGCTGGAAAACTACTGGCCGCAGCTGCCTGTCGGCATTGACTATTACAGCGTGGGCACCGCCACCGCCGAGGCGCTTTATCAGCGGCTTGGGGTCCGCGTTCGCACGCCGCCGCAAAGCGCCTGCGAAGACACCAGCGAAGCGCTGTTAACACTGCCGTCGCTGCGCCAACTGGAAGATCAGAAAGTGCTGATGGTCGCCGGAGAAGGCGGGCGCACGCTACTGGCCGAAACGCTGACCGCGCGCGGGGCTCGTGTTACCCGCAGCGAAATCTATCGCCGCGAACACGTGGCGCCGCCGCCTGCCGGCGTGCAGCGGCTGCACACCGGCGACTATCAGGCGCTGATCGTGACCAGCGGCGAAATCCTGCAACATCTGGCAAAATGGTGCCATCAGGACGCCTTGCACCAACCGCTAATCGTTTCCAGCCGGCGTTTGGCTACACTGGCTGACACTCTGGGCTTTACGGCCACCACGGTGGCGTCGGGGGCAACACCGCCCGCCTTAACCGCTGCGCTCGCGCACGTTGGCTCTCCACCGGGCGCCGATGTCGATCAAGGACTTTAACAAAGGCTAGTGACACATGAACCAACACTCCAACGATCAGGACGACGCGCGCAAGGCAGACGCCGGGCGCGATGACGCCACCCGGGACACCACGCCATCCGGCCAGAGCTCTGAAGGTACCCACAGCGCCCCCGACACCAACACGTCTTCCGAGGCCACAAACAGCGCGACCTCAAACCGGCCCCACCGCCGCGGCAAGGGCGGGAAAAAGGCCAGCGGCAACTCAACGGCTCCGGCATCATCTGCGCCGGCTGCTTCCGCCGCGGGTTCGGCCGGCAGCCAAAAGCCGCCCCGGAACGCTGGCAACACTCCACCCAAAAGCGGTGACAAGTCGCCTCAAAACGGTGGCAAATCACCACAGAACGGTGACAGGCCACCAGAGGGCGGTGGCAGGGGTGGGGTGATCGCCATCGTGCTGGTGGTCATCGTTGCTATCGTGCTGGCGCTTCTCGCCTGGCAGGGTTGGCAACGGCTGGAAAACCAGCAGCAGCGCCTTGACGCGCTGGCCAACGACAGCGCTTCGCAGCAGACCGTCAAGCAGCTGGAAAATCGCCTGGACAGCGGCGAAGAAGACCGTAAACAGGCGCTGGACAACACGCTTGAATCACTGCGCGGCGAGTTCTCCGACTACCGCCAAAGCGTCGATAGCACCCTGGATAAAGTGCTCACCCAGCTCTCCCAGGAACAGGATACCGACGAGCGCGACTGGCTCCACGCCGAAGCCGCCTACCTGCTGCGCCTGGCCAACCAGCGCCTGCAGTTTGAAGGCGACGTGAAAGGTGCAGCGGCGCTGCTACAGTCTGCCGACGACCGCCTGAAAGAAGCCGACAACCCGGCGCTGACGCCGGTACGTCGCGAAATTGCCAGCGAGCTGGCCGCACTCAACGCCGTGCCGGACGTTGACCGCACCGGGCTGTACCTGGCACTTGATGCTCAGCAGGAACGCATCCAGACCCTGCATCTTGATCAGGACGTCGAAGCTGAGAAGGTCGAATCCGGCATGGACGAGGCGCCCAGCGGCACCTTCCAGCGCCAGCTTGCCCGCTTTGGCGAAGAGCTCAAGGACCTGGTGGTCGTACGCAAGCACGACGAAGAGCTGGAAACGCTGGTCACTCCCGAGCAGGAATCCTACCTGCGTCAAAGCCTGCGGCTGATTCTCGAACAATCCCAGCTGGCCCTGCTCAAACAGGAGAAAAAGCTCTATGACACCAGCATCGACGACGCGCTGGAGCTGCTCAACGGCTACTACGACACCGGGCGCCCCGATACCCAAAGCGTGATCCGCCGCCTGAAAGAGCTCAAGCAAACGCAGATCAAGCCCGAGCTTCCCGATATCAGCGGCTCCCAGCAGGCGCTTGCCGAGTTTATCGACAAGCGTTTTGAAACACGCAGCGCCAGCGGAGGTGGAGCATGAGAAAACTCATTTTGCTGATTGTCGCCGGGCTTGCCGTCGGCGCGCTGTTCGGGCATTTGATGATGTCGGTGCCCGGCTACTGGCTGATCCGGGTGGGTGATACCTCGGTGCAAACCTCGTTCTGGTTTGGCCTGGTGGTGCTGCTGGCGGCCTTCATTGCCATCCATTTTGTGCTGCGCCTGCTTGCCGGCATCCTGCGCCCGATGGGGCGCTTGCGCCGCTGGAACGGCCGCGCGCGCAATCGCCGCGCCATGAAACGCACTGTACGCGGGCTGGTGGCGCTGACCGAAGGGCGCTGGAAAAAAGCCGAGAAAGCCCTCTCGAATGCCGCCGGCGACTCCAGCACACCGCTGGTCAACTATCTGTCAGCGGCGCTTGCGGCGCACTATCAGGGGAATTACGACAAATCCCAGGAGCACTTGAATCAGGCGCAGCTTTCCACTGACGGCGCCGATGCTGCCATCGGGCTGATGCAGGCACAGCTGATGATCGACCGCCAGCAGCCCGAAGAAGCGCTGGCGATCCTCAATCGTCTGGACAAGAAGCTGGCCAACCATCCGCAGGTGCTCAAGCTGCTCAAGCAGGTTCACCTCAGCGTCAACGACTGGGACGGCCTGCGCCGCCTGATTCCACGGCTGGCCGCGCAAAAACTGATTTCCCCGACCGAACGCGAACAGCTCGAATTCCGTGCCTATCGCGAACTGATCATCTTCGAGGCCCGAAACCCCGGCGACATCGAGCGTGTGCGCAGCCTGTGGGCCGATATGCCCGACTACCTGCGTGCCAACACCGAGCTGATCGTGCTCTACGTTGAAGCGCTGGTTCAGGCCGGTGAAGAAACCATCGCCGAGCGTCTACTCAGCCACTCGCTGGATCATCACTGGGATGCCCGACTGGTGAAGCGCTACGGGCTTTTGAACGTGGATGCTCGCCGCCAGCTGACCAAGGCCGAAGGTTGGCTCAAGGAGCGCCCCAACGATCCCGAGCTGCTGCTCGCCTGCGGGCGGCTGTCGTTGCGCACCGGCGCCTGGGCCAAGGCCCAGGAATACTTTGAAGCCAGCCAGCGCCAGCGTCCCAACGGCGTGGTCTGCGCCGAGCTGGCCCGCCTTTACGCCAGCCTTGGCGAGCACAACAAGAGCCAGCTTTATTATCGCCACAGCGTGGAAATGCTGGCGAAGTCGCTGCCGTCACTGCCCCAGCCAAGCGAAGCCCAGGGCGCCGACGGCACCTCGGACAAAGCCAGGGGCAAGGGCAGAAAAAGCGCCTGATTCCGCGTTACTGACATACTGCACCATCACAAAGGGCGCCTGCGGGCGCCCTTTTGCTTTTGCCTTGTCGTTGTCTTGTGGCGCCTGATTGTGGCCTTATGGCATTGTGCCCGCCGCAATCACCGCGTCCAGCGCGGCGTGGTAGCCCTGGCTGCCGAGCCCCGCGATCACGCCGTCGGCGCGTAGCGAAACATAGGAATGGTGACGAAACACTTCGCGCTTGTGCACGTTGGAGATATGCACCTCGATCACCGTGCCATCAAAGGCGTTCAGCGCATCAAGAATCGCCACCGAGGTGTGGGTATACGCCGCCGGGTTGATGATGATCGCCGCCGTGCCGTCAAGTCTGGCGGCTTGAATCGCATCGATCAGCTCGCCTTCGTGATTGCTCTGAAAATGCCCAAGCACAGCACCTGCCGCTTCGGCCCGGCGCACAAGCGCCTGATTCACATCGGCCAGGGTTTCCCCACCGTAGATCTCCGGCTGCCGCGTGCCCAGCAGGTTGAGGTTGGGGCCGTGCAATACCAGCACCTTTAACGTCTCGGTCATGAAAGTTCTCCTTGATCAGCAAAAACGGGCCCGCCGAGCATAAAGCGCTCACCGGGTGCTTGTCAGACAAGGCCTATGCTTCGGCAAGCCACTGCCCAACGCGTGCCGCAGCGAGCCAGCCGGCTACGCTCACCCCCACATAAGCAAACGCGAATAGTGGCTGCTGACGCTGCCAGAGCAGCACCGCCTCCACGCTGAACAAGGAAAACGTGGTAAAGCCGCCGCACACGCCGACCGTCCAGAAACCGTGCCAGCGAGCGAGTGTACCGTGGGGAGAACGCGCCGCACGGGTCGAGTACCAGGCGATCAGCCCTGATCCCAGCAGGTTCGCGCACAGCGTTCCCGCCCAGAATGCCGGCCCCATGAGCGCAACGGCGGCCAGCGCCAGCAAATAACGCAGCCCGGCACCCAGCGCGCTACCCGCCGCCACGGCGCCATAAAAGGGGAGAGCCGTCATGAGCCACCTCCTGCCGACGCCAACACATAGCCTGCGGCGGCCAGCGCAATGCCGCCGGCCACGCTCAGCGTCAGATAGACCACGGCAGCACCCCGGCGCGGCTGCTGCCACAGCCCCAGGGTTTGCTGGGCCAGCGACGACACCGTGGAAAGCCCGCCCAGCACACCGGTAGCGGCAAATGCCCAGAACAGGCCGGCCGTATCGCTCTGTGTCACGCCGCCGGCCAGCGCCCCCAGCATCAACGCTGCTGCGTAATTTACGCCAAGCGTGCCCCAGGGCAGGGTATTGCCCCAATGGCGCACCCCTGCACGGCTGGCCCAGGCGCGTAACATGCCGCCCAGGGCACCGCCGGCCATCACGCCAAACAGTGCCGTCACACTCAACATACGCCCTCCTTCTGGTTTGTGTCCTGTAGCAGGTATATATGCCGGAGCAGAGTATTTCAGCGCTGCTATACAAAAATTTATCCACAGCCTGAAAGCGCTTGCCAAAATTGTTGATAACATCCTGAACATGGCAGCATTTCTTGCCTCGGACATGCCTGGCGACAGTTTTTCACGTTGCCACTCCCGGCATTGCCCTGCTGTGGAAAAAATCCCGAAAAGCCTGTTACACGGGGTTTCCACGCAAGGAGCGTCGAGCCACAGCCAACAAGAACGTATTGACATCGTGCTTCTCAGCGGCTATATCGAGCGACACTTGCGCCACTCTTCCTGTGGATAATTCAGGGGAAAACCTCTGCCTCGCTTGTGTATACCCAAGCAAAACGGCGTTTCAACGCGCGTTTTATGACGCTCGGCTGGCACACACTGCACTGATCGGATAAATTGCACAGACTTTCGGAACAACGCTGGCATACGGTAACGCTACACGCCCGGCGCGTTTGGCGTACCTTGCATTCCGGAACGATGCGCATTCCGCGCATTCAACACCCTTACTATAACGCACTTTAATAACAGGTGATGTATGGCAAAACTTGCTCATGCACAATGGTCATCACGCATGACCTTTGTGCTTGCGGCCGCGGGATCGGCCGTGGGCCTCGGGAACATATGGCGCTTTTCCTATATGGTTGGCGAAAACGGCGGTGCGGCTTTCGTGCTGGTATATCTGGCTTGTGTGGCGCTGGTCGGCTTGCCTATTCTGGTCGCCGAATGGCTGATGGGCCGCCGCGGGCAAAAAAACCCCGTGGACACCATGGCCGAACTGGCCAAAAAGAACGGCAAGCCCCGCGCCTGGCTGGGCATCGGGATTACCGGCGTACTGGCCGCCTTTTTGATTCTGTCGTTTTACAGCGTGATCGGCGGCTGGTCGCTCAACTACACCCTGGGCACGGTGATCGGCACCTTCAGCGGCGGCGACTCGGACAGCATCGGCGCGCTGTTCAGCGGCATGCTGGCAAGCCCGGTCACCCTGCTGGGCTGGCATACCGCCTTCATGGCACTGGTCATTGCCATCGTGGCGCGGGGCGTCACCAAGGGGCTTGAGAGCGCGGTGCGCTCGATGATGCCGGCGCTGGTGATTTTAATGCTGATTCTGGTCGGTTACGGCATGACCACCGGCCACTTCGGCGAGGCCATGAGCTTCATGTTCAGCCCTGACTGGGGCGCGCTTGACGGTGGCGTGGTACTCGCGGCCATGGGGCAGGCGTTTTTCACCCTGTCGCTGGGCATGGGCATCATGATGGCCTACGGCTCGTACCTGGGTCAGGACGTAAATCTGATCAGCACCGCACGCACCGTGATCATTCTGGATACCGCGATTGCGCTGCTGGCGGGCATGGCCATCTTCCCCATCGTGTTTGCCAACGGGCTGAGCCCGGGCGAAGGTCCGGGGTTGATCTTCGTCACCCTGCCGCTGGCGTTTGGCAACATGGCCGGTGGCACCATCCTTGGCCTGATGTTCTTTTTGCTGCTGACGTTCGCCGCGCTGACCTCGGCCATTTCGCTTTTGGAACCCACGGTGGAAATGCTCGAAGAACGCAGCTCCATGCCCCGCGTGACCGCTGCGCTGATCGCCGGCGCGGCCGTGTGGCTGCTGGGCGTAGCGGCACTGCTGTCGTTCAACGTCTGGTCAGATGTGCTGATCCTTGGCCTGAACATCTTTGATCTGCTCGACACCTTTACCGCCAAGTTCCTGCTGCCGCTGACCGGCCTGGGCTCGATTGTTTTCGCTGCCTGGTGTCTGGATCGCCAAAGCGTGGAACAGGAGCTGGGGCTTTCTGCCGCCGGCGTCACCGCCTGGAACGTGATTGCCCGGGTTATCGCGCCCATCGGCGTAGTAGCGGTATTTGTCACCGGTGTTATTGGCTTGATGTAAGCAACAACGGCGAAAAACCATCGCCAACAAAAGCCCCGGGCGCTGCTTAGCGCGCGGGGCTTTTTTTATGCCGTGCGACACGCCTGCCACGCATCAAATACGGTGCATCACATCAGGACGTCTTGCGTGGCCTGTGGGCAATATCCGGCTCGTGACCCTTGAGCATGTGCTTCCAGTAGAAGGTCGGCAAAAAGGATTTTTTCACCCACCAGTAAAAGCGCGACTCCTTGAACGGATTGAGCGGCAGCGTCGGTGCTACCACGCCGTCGTAAATGAACTCGGCGATCATCACGCGGCCGTAATCGGTCACCAGCGGGCAGGAAGTATAGCCATCGTACTGCGCGGTCAGCGCTTTGCCGTCAATATGGGCGAGCAGGTTTTTCACCGTCACCGGCGCCTGCTTGCGCACCGCCGCGGCGGTTTTGGAGGTGGGCAGCGAGCTTGCATCACCCAGCGAAAACACGTTGGGATAACGCACATGCTGCGTCGTGCCCTTGTCCACGTCCACCCAGCCACCGGCACCCGCCAGCGGGCTCTGCGCGACAAAATCCGGCGCACACTGGTGCGGCGTGACGTGGAGCAGATCAAACGGCTGCTCTACGCGGGTCTTTTCTCCTTCGGCATTTTGCGTCTCGAAGGTGGCCATTTTGCTCGCGCCGTCTACCGCCACCAGATCATGGGACAACAACACCTCAACACCGTGACGCTGGGCAACCCGCTCAAGCGGTGGCACAAAATCCGGCACGCTGAATAACGCCCCGCCGCCGCTGTAGAACCTGAGCGTGCTGTTGTCGCCAAGCCCCTGGCGATTGATATGATCGGCGGCCAGATAGGCGATTTTCTGCGGCGCACCGGCACACTTTAGCGGCGGTGCCGGCTGGGTGAAAATGGCGTTACCGCCGTTAAAACCGCGCAGACACTGCCACGTATAGCGCACGGTTTCAGGACTGTAGTTGCTGCATACGCCGTTTTTGCCAAGCGTTGCCTCAAGGCCTTCCACTCGTGACCAGTCAAGCTTGATACCCGGCACCACCACCAGCTGCGAATAACCCAGGCGCTGGCCGTCGTCCAGCTGTATGGCGTTCTCGTCGGGCTCAAACGCGGTCACCGAAGCCTGGATCAGGGTGGCACCTTTGGGCAACACCTCGCGTATTGCCCGGCGGGTTTTGTCCAGCGTATAAGCCCCGCCGCCTACCAGCGTAAAGGCCGGCTGGTAATAATGCTGATCAGAGGGCTCGACAATGGCGACGTCCAGCCCCGGCCGGCGTCGCAGCAGCGAGGCGGCTATCGTAATGCCGGCCGTACCGCCACCGATGACCACAACCTGATGACGACGATATTCGCTTTCCGTTGGCATGAGTCTCTCCTTGATATAAACGCTTTGGAAACGATAAAGCACTAAGACAAAGGTTATTAATAACCATTAAGAATATAGTTACGTATCAAATACATCGCTCATTGATCATATTTCTTACATTAGCTCGCTACCTTTTCAACTTGTTGTTTATCAACAATATTCGAGCTTATCGGGCATCGAACACGCCACCTTATAACAAGAACATATAAAAAATGGGTCGATTAATATCACAAAACAATATCAATGTTTTTACAAACCCGCTGCGCTCCGGTGGTAGGTTACGTAAAAATGTTAACCATGCTGACCGTGCCCTATGAAAATCGACCCAAGTAATTCTCCGCTGTCGGCCGATCAGGCCAATGGCCTCAATCGTCTGTTGGAAACGCTGGCGCCTCATCAGTTTGACTGGCTGGCCGGGTTTATTGCCGGCCACCAGGCGGCCCAGCCGGGCTCCCCGGCCGCTGCTGCCGCCTCGCAAAGCACCGCGGATGCAGGCCAGGAACGCCCCTCTCTGACCGTGCTTTACGGCTCGCAAACCGGCAACTGCGAAGGGCTGGCAGAAGCGCTCGGCGAGCAGGCCAACGCCCACGGCATTGATGCCCGGGTGCTGGACATGGCCGACTACAAGCCGCGCCAGCTGAAAAGCGAAAGCTACGTGGTCGTGGTCACCTCGACCCACGGTGAAGGCGAGCCACCGGACAACGCGCTGGACCTGCACGAGTTCATCCACGGCCGCAAAGCGCCGTCGCTCAAGCACCTGCAATACGGCGTGCTGGCACTGGGCGACACCAGCTACGAGCATTATTGCCAGACCGGCAAGGATTTTGACGCCGCCTTTGCCAAACTGGGCGCCACCGCGCTGATCGAGCGTGCCGACTGCGACGTGGACTACGACGACGAAGCCGAAGCCTGGTGCAAAAGCCTGATCGAACGTCTGCAAAACGAAGCCGGCGCCTCGGGTGTGCCCACTGCCGGCGGCGTTAGCCCCGCGCCTACCACCGAGGCGTATACCCGCCGCTATCCGTTCATGGCCGAAGTGCTCGATAACCAGTGGCTCAACGGCCGTGGCTCAAGCAAGGAAACCCGCCACATCGAACTATCGCTTGAAGGCTCCGGGCTTAGCTACCAGCCGGGCGATTCGCTGGGGCTGTATCCGCAGAACGCTCCTTCGCTTGTGGCCGGCATCATCGAACGACTGGGGCTTGACGCCGATACGCCAGTCACCGCCGGCGATATCGAGACCACCCTTGCCGGCGCGTTAAAGCATCATCGCGAAATCACCCTGCTGACGCGTCCGGTCATCGAAAAGTGGGCCACTCTCAGCGGCAGCGCCAAACTCGCCGAGCTGACCGCTGATCATGCCGGGCTGACTGACTGGCTGTACGGCCGCGACCTTCTGGATCTGGCTGAAGAGGCGCCGGTGGAAGGGCTCGATGCCCAAACACTGATCGACACCCTGCGCAAACTGCCGCCACGGCTTTATTCCATTGCCTCAAGCCAGGCTGCCGTGGACGATGAAGTTCATCTGACCGTGGCCGCCGTACGCTACGAGACCGAAGGACGCAAGCGCGAAGGAGTCGCCTCGACCTGGCTTGCCGACCGCCTGGCCGAAGATACCGCCGTGCCCGCCTATATCGAGGCCAACAAGCATTTCCGCCTGCCCGAAGACGACGCCGCGCCGGTGATCATGATCGGCCCGGGCACCGGCATTGCGCCGTTTCGCGCCTTCATGCAGGAGCGCGAAGAGCGCGAGGCCGAAGGGGCCAACTGGCTTTTGTTCGGCGACCGCAACTTCCACAGCGACTTTCTCTACCAGAGCGAGTGGCTGGCCTGGCGCCGTCAGGGCGTGGTCGATCGCATCGACGTGGCCTTCTCCCGGGATCAGGGCGAGAAGGTCTACGTTCAGCAACGTCTGCGCGAAAACGCCGGGGAAGTCTGGCGCTGGCTGGAGCGCGGCGCCTACCTTTATGTGTGCGGCGATGCCGATAAAATGGCACCGGACGTCCATCAGGCACTGCTTGACGTGATCATGGAGGCCGGCGGCAAAAATCTCGAAGACGCCACCGACTACCTGCGGGAGTTGACCCGCCAGAAACGCTACCAGCGGGATATTTACTAATGAGCCAGAATTTTCCTGAAGCCGAAGTCATCAAGCGCGAGAGTAACTACCTGCGCGGCACCATCGCCGAGGGCCTGGACGACCTGGCCACCGGCGCGATTTCCGACGACGACAACAAGCTGACCAAGTTCCACGGCACCTACCTCCAGGACGACCGCGACCTGCGCGACGAGCGCCGCCGCCAGCGCCTGGAGCCACTGCACATGTTCATGGTGCGCCTGCGCCTGCCCGGCGGCGTGCTCAACCCCGAGCAGTGGCTGGGCCTTGACGACATCGCCGGCGACTGCGCCAACCACACGCTCAAGCTGACCACGCGCCAGACGTTCCAGTTTCACGGCGTGTTCAAGCACAGGATGCGCCCGCTGATGCAGGCCATCGACGCGCTGGGGCTGGACACACGCGGCGCCTGCGGCGACGTCAACCGCAACGTCATCGCCAACGTCAACCCGCACCAGTCCCAGGTCCACGCCGATATTCACCGCTACTCCGTGGCCATCAGCGAGCGGCTGAAGTGGCGCTCCAACGCCTACGCCGAGATCTGGCTGGGCGAAGAGCGCGTGGAAGCCCGGGGCGAGGACGAGAGCGAAGAGGAAGAGCCGTTCTATAGCTACTACTACCTGCCGCGTAAATTCAAGATTGCGCTGGCGATACCGCCGGAGAACGACGCCGACGTGCTGTCCAACGACATCGCCCTGATCGCGATTGTCGAAGACGGCGAGCTCAAGGGCTTCAACGTCGGCGTAGGCGGCGGCATGGGCATGACCTACGGCAACGAGGCCACCCACCCGCGGCTGGCCGACGTCGCCGGCTACGTGCCCGCCGACCAGGTGGTCGACGCCTGCGAGGCCATCGCCGCCATCCAGCGCGACCACGGCTGCCGCACCGAGCGCACCCACGCGCGCTTCAAGTACACCATCGCCGACCACGGCGTGGAGTGGTTCCTCGAGCGCTTTGCCGAATACCACGGCACGCCCATGGAGCCGGTGCGCGACTACGTCTTCACCCACAACGGCGACCGCTTCGGCTGGGTCGAAGGCGAAAACGGCAACCAGCACCTGACGCTATCGATTCGCAGTGGCCGCGTGCTCGACACCGACGAGCTCAAGCTGCGTACCGCCCTGCGCGAGATCGCCCATGTACACACCGGCGACTTCCGCATTACCTGCAACCAGAACCTGATCATCGCCAACGTCACGCCGGAGAAAAAGGCCGAGATCCAGACGCTGGTGGATCACTACGGGCTGGAAGACGGCAGCGGTATCTCGCCGCTCGCGCGCAACTCCATGTCGTGCGTGGCCTTCCCCACCTGCGCGCTGGCCATGGCCGAGTCCGAGCGCTACCTGCCGTCGCTGACCGACAGCCTCGACGCGCTGATGGACAAGCACGGCCTTGGCGACACGCCGATCAACGTGCGCGTCACCGGCTGCCCCAACGGCTGCGCCCGGCCGTATCTTGCCGAAATCGCCCTCACCGGCAAGGCGCTGGGCAAGTACAACCTCTTCCTCGGCGGCGACGAACGCGGCGAACGCATGAATCGCCTCTACCGCGAGAACATCGACGAGGCCACCATCCTCGAGCTGCTTGACCCGATGCTTGGCCGCTTTGCTGCCGAGCGTAACGACGGCGAAGGCTTCGGTGATTTCCTCGTCCGCGCGGGCATTGTCGACGCCGAGCGTACGCCGGACGTATTCCACAAGGCCTACGCGGTCTAGCGACGCAGGCTGACGACCGCCGCACGCGGCCGTTAACCCCAGCGCAAAACGCCCCGCCGGCACTGAAGCCGGCGGGGCGTTTGTGGTTTACCCTGAAGGGTGCATTGACACCATGCCTCAGTGCAGTCCGCCGTTGGCATGCCTTTCCAGCGAATCGGGGAGTTCGGCAATTTGCCGGGCGAGCGTCTGGCACTCGCGGTGCAGTTCAATGCCCCGGCGGGCACGCAGGTGGCGCCTAGCCGAGTCACGGCGGCGACTTTCATGTTCGTCCACTTTCATATCCATGAAAATGTCCAGAAGCTGGGTCTTGACCGAAGTCATTCGCTCGACGTTACGCATGATCGACGTTCCTCCAGAAACTTCCTTTTGGTACGACTGCCATTATTACTATAGCCCAAGTGACAAAATGATGAAGTTTGCGGAAAACGGTACCTGGTACGCGACACGCGCTGACCACGCCAAACGTGCGATAATCCGGCACAGCCCGTCGCTTGAATCAGCCCTGCCATCCTGTCGTTAACCACAAGGAGCCTGCCGTGAGCCGTGCCCTGTTCGATGAAATGAGACACCGCATGGAGCACTTTCGCCGCTCCGAGCAGAAAGTCGCGCGCTTTGTGCTGAGAAACCCCGACGAGGTCATCCACATGCGGATTGTGGATCTGGCCACCGAAGCCAAGGTCAGCGAGCCCACCGTGGTGCGTTTTTGCCGGGCGCTGGGCTGCGGCGGCTTTCAGGATTTCAAACTCAGGCTGGCTCAGATGCTGGCCACCGGCAGCCAGTTCGCCCAGTTCTCGATGAATGACAGCGACTCCATCGCCGAGTTTTCCCACAGTATTTTCGACTCCACCGTGGGCACACTGCTGTCGGTACGCGACCGCATCGACAATCAGTCGCTGGGGCGCGCAGTGAACGCCCTCGCCGGCGCCAACCGGGTGGAGTTCTACGGCTTTGGCGCCTCCGGCGCGGTGGCCGCCGACGCCCAGCACAAGTTCTTCCGCCTGCAGATATCCACCTCGGCCTATACCGACCCGCACATGCAGAACATGTCGGCGGCCACGCTTAATCCCGGCGATGTGGTGGTGGCCATCTCCCAGACCGGCCGCACCCGGGCATTGGTGGCAAGCGTACGCATGGCGCGTGAAGCCGGTGCCACGGTAATCGGCCTGTGCCCCAGCGGCTCGCCGCTGGCCAGTGAGGTCACCCTGCCGCTTTACGTCGACGTGTTCGAAGACACCGAAATCTACACCCCCATGAGCTCACGCATCGCGCATCTGGTGCTGGTTGACGTGCTCGCCGTGGGCGTCGCCAAAACCCGCGGGCCCAAGCTTGCCGAACAGCTCAAGGCGGTCAAGAAAAGCCTCAATCCGCTGCGTTTTCCGGAGTAGGGGGCGATGAGGCGCTGCGTTACGACTCCCCAAAAATTATATTTTAATATAAGTGTGGCGCAGTTCACTGCTTTCGACACGCCAAAGAATCCATCATGAACACCACCAATCTTCGCCGCGTTGGCGGCTCCGTCATGATGGCAGTGCCGCGTGCGCTCCTCTATCAGCTGCACCTGGATACCGACTCTCCAGTTGAACTCGCAATCGACAACGGACGCCTGATCGTGGAACCGGCCAAGCCACGCTACTCCCTTGAAGAGCTGCTGGCCCAGTGCGACACAACGGCAGGCGTCTCCGCCGATGAACGTGAGTGGCTGGTTAGCGACCTCGTCGGTCGTGATCTTCTGTAATACAGCGAGGTGACATCTACCTCGTCTCGCTCAATCCCACTCGAGATCATGCACCACAAGAAACACGCCCGATGCTGATCGTGTCGCCGGACGCGTTCAACCTGGCAATGGGTACGCCACTCGTCGCGCCGATTACCAATGGTGGCGGCTTCGCGCGTTCGCGAGGCTTCACCGTATCGCTGGCCGATGCGGGCACGACCACCACCGGCGTCGTGCTGTGCAGCCAAGTACGCACCCTGGATATCGAGGATCGTCAGGGGTAATGGGTAGAAAGCGTTCCGCCAGCAATAATGGATGACGTGCTGGCCAGGCTGGCGACTCTGGTGAGCTAAACATGGCCAATGTTCCTTTGGACTACCGGTTTCGACGAGCAAAAAGTCCCTGTTTCAGGGGCTAAATAGCACTCAAAAACTCAAGGCAAGGCGAGTAAACTTGAATTAGTCGGCTTTTGAGCCGGTTTCCCGGCGCTCCAGGGCGCCCTGCGTTGCTACCTCAGCCAACGCTAGCTGCTGTTGAACGACTTTTTTCCACTGCTCCGCCGCATCAAGCCGTTTTTGCCATTCACCGCGTAGCTCGGCCAGCGCGGTGCGGTGCTCATAGGCATCGTCGCTGCTCGCCTTCTGCTCAGCTTTAAGCATTTCTGCTCTCTCCTTGGCCTGTTGTTGCGCGGCTTCAAGTTGTGCGACAGCGACAGCTACCGCCTGCTCACGTTCAGCTAACCCGCTTCATGAGGCTGGTTTGGACACTCGACGTTTGAATCGCCCCTGGTTTTGTAGACACCTCCAGGCCTTATACTGAAGGCACCTA
>NZ_JAKDUR010000008.1 GCF_030457605.1 Halomonas sp. | reverse complement strand
ATCAGGACATGGATATCCTCTTCGTACCGTTCTGGACCGATACCAAAAACGGCTATCTGCGCGTGCGCCACTGCGCTCAGGCCCGGGCGATTGAAAACGAATGCTACGTGGTGTTGTGTGGCAGCGTCGGCAACCTGCCGGCGATTGAGAATCTGGACATCCAGTACGCTCAATCAGCGGTATTCTCGCCGTCCGACTTCGCCTTCCCTCACGATGCGGTGCTGGCCGAAACCACCCCCAACACCGAAATGATCTTTTTCTCGGATCTGGATCTCACGCGCCTGACCGTGGTGCGTGCCGAAGGCTCGGTGACGAACCTGAAAGATCGGCGCAAGGATCTTTTCGACCTGCGCTGGCGCGACTGGTCATGGAAATCCGGCGCCAATCTGGAGTACGAGAAAAAGCGCGACGACGATAATCACCGTTAGCCGCCGTCACACCAAACGCCACCTCAGGGCCACAGCAGATGCGCGGGGATACGCCCCGCCGCATCAAAGATCACGCCCTCGGCGGTGAGCCTCTCGCGCTGACGAGGCGCGCCACCGTGGTCGGCCAGCCGGCGCGAAGCGGATACCACCCGCTGCCAGGGCAACGTGCTGCCGTCAGGCAGTTTGCGCATGGCGGTACCCACCATGCGCGGCGTAGCACCTTCCGTCATCTGCGCAACGCGCCCGTAGGTGGTCACACGCCCCGGCGGAATCTGCGCTACCACGGTATAAATCTGTTCCATAAGTTCAGGGCGCGTCATGGGGCCTCCCGGGCATGTGCCAACGGTTTAATCTGCCTTGACCTGTGCCTCATCCCTGGGCCAGGCATCAGCATCGACCTTATCCACCAGTTTGGGAAATTTAGCCGGATTGAATGTGGGCTCAAGCCCGGCCTTGAGCTGGCGTTCATAGTCACGAAACAGCGCAAAAGCAACCGGCGACAAGAGCAAAATCGCGATCAGGTTGATGATTGCCATCATGCCCATGGACAGGTCGGCAAAGTTCCAGATAGGGCCAAGACTTGCCACCGACCCCACCATTACCATGCCCAGCACTGCCAGACGATAGATCAGCACTGCCAGAGGTGCGCGCCGGCCCGCCAGATATTCGACGTTGGTTTCGCCGTATGAGTAGTTGGCAATCACCGAGGTAAAGGCAAACAGCAAAATCGCCACGGCGATGAACATGCCACCCCATTCACCCACATGGCTGGAAAGTGCCATTTGCGTCAGCTGGATGCCGTTGGCCTCGTCACCGGCCAGCAGGTCAGGCCCGGCCATGATGATGATCGCCGCAGTGGCGGTACAAATGACCAGCGTATCCAGAAATACGCCAAGCATCTGAATAAAACCCTGCGCCGCTGGATGATTGGGCCGTGTGGTCGCCGTTGCCGCCGCGTTGGGCGCCGAGCCCATACCCGCTTCGTTGGAAAACAGCCCGCGCTGGATCCCGTTCATGATCGCCTGGGAAACGGCGTAGCCCATCGCCCCGCCGGCCGCCTGCTCAAGCCCGAATGCGCTTTTGATGATCGTCGCCAGCGCCGCGGGCAGCTCGGCAATGTTGAGGCCCACAACCACCAGCGCCAGTATCAGGTACAACAGCGCCATCAGTGGCACCACAAGTTCTGCCACGCGAGCGATGGATTTAAGACCGCCAAAAATAATCGGAGTCACCACCACCACCAGCAGCACGCCAATGGCCCAGGTAGGCACGGCAAATGCCTGCTCCATGGCCTGGGCAATGGAGTTGGCCTGTACGCTGTTGAACGCGAGGCCAAACGCAATGATCAAACACACCGAAAACAACATGGCCAGCCAACGCAGCCCCAACCCCTTCTCAATATAACGTGCCGGGCCGCCGCGAAAGGTGCCGTCGCCGTGATCGACCTTGAACGCCTGCGCCAGCGTGGATTCAATAAAGCTGGTGGCCATGCCAACCATGGCCGTCATCCACATCCAGAACACAGCCCCGGGGCCGCCAAGAGAAATGGCCACGGCCACCCCGGCCAGGTTGCCGGTTCCCACCCTGGCCGCCAGACTGGTGGAAAGCGCCTGGAATGAGGAGATACCTTCTCCTGATTCGCGGGAATGGCGCAGCAATTTGAACATGTGGCCAAAATAGCGCACCTGAATGCCCCGGGTCATGACGGTAAAATAAAGCCCGGCTACCAGCAGCAGATAAATCAGCACGCTGCCCCATAAAAGGCCGTTTCCGGCATCAACCAGCTGCGTCAAGGCGGCGGGTAAAGTGATATCCATGGTGTTATACCTGTTGGCGATTGCACATTGAAAAAGGCGCGACGCCTCCTCGCTGAAGGCAGTCCTTTGGCTCAGGCCCACAGCGCTGGCAACGGCAAGAAGACAGACGCTGGGCGCCTATTTTTCACGCATTGGAAAAAATAGCAATAACCGCTGCCAGGTCATGACAAGGCCCGCTTATTTATCATAAAAGCAAATCAAAACAGAGCATTAGACAAAGGTTTAATACGCTGACTGCTCCCACCGTCATCTGCTTTCATCTGTGCACCGGCTTTTTCATTGCTACGACGCACGCGCTTGCGCCACCGTCTGCAACCGCGCAAAAGTGAAGCCACCACATGATAACAACAAACCGACGCAGTGCCGCCACAATGCACGGCGGCAAACTGAACAAGGAGCGCAACATGCTAAGCGAATGGCTGGACTGGACGCTCGACGGCGCCCCGCCGCCCGCCTCATCGGGTACGCTGCCGTCAGGCCGCTATACGCTGCATGCGCCCGGCGTGCTGGAGCTTTCGCCCAACGCCTGTGAACCCCAGGCATATGCCTGCGTTTTTTCCGCCGCCATTCACGGCAACGAAACCGCGCCGGTGGAGCTTATCGGCGAGTTACTCTGTGCGATTGAAGCCGGCACGCTACGTCTGGGCGCACCCATTCTTGTCATCCTTGGCAACCTGCCCGCTTTGCGCGCCGGCACGCGCTTTATTCACACCAACCTGAACCGGCTTTTTCAGCGTGACCTGGGCACCTGCGGTGACGAGCCCGACCGGGCACGGGAACTCATGACGCAGGTTGACGGATTTTACGCCCGCCACTCGTCACTCACTCCGCTGCACTACGATTTGCACACGGCCATACGCGAAAGCCTGTACTCACGTTTTGCGGTAGTGCCCTACGCCAGCACGCCCACGTCTTCGGCCCAGTGGCGCTTCCTGGCGGAAGCCGGCATTCAGGCGGTGCTGCACCAGCATCAGCACAGCTGGACATTCTCCCACTATAGCAAGCACTATCACGGCGCCCAGGCCTTTACCCTGGAGCTTGGCCGGGTGGCACCTTTCGGGCATAACGACCTCGCCGCTCTGGCACCCATGCTGGCCCTGCTAAGCACACTGGCCCGGGGCGAGTCCCCTGCAGAAGCGCCCGCCGGCGAGATGGCCTTTTTTCAGGTAGAGCACGAACTAATGCGCCAAAGCGTTGATTTTCAACTATGCTTTGCCGATACCACGCCCAACTTCACCGCCTTTTCACCGGGCACACGGCTGGCGCAGGATGCTGATGCGGGAGACACGGTGGTCGGGCAAACGCCACTGCACGTGGTGTTTCCCAACGCGCAGGTTGAAACAGGTGCCCGGGCGGCACTGCTGGTGGCCCCCGTTTCGCCACCCGATACTCGAACTAAAGTCGAATAAACAAACCCCCTGCACAAGACGCTATACACGGGGCTGGCCTGTTAGAATCGCCTCCTTTTTTATGCCAGTCGCCGTCTCGGGCGTATGCGCTTCAGGTTCGCGCTTATCGCTTGCACTCACACCGACCTTTAAGGTTGCTGCGGCAATCCCTGTTTTGGAGCCTTTGCTATGGCCACCACGCCCATTCCCCTTGAAGTGCGCAACATTACCAAGCGCTTTGGCGATACGGACGTCTTGAAAGGACTCTCGCTTGAAGCCCACAAGGGCGACGTGATTACCCTGATCGGAGCCTCCGGCTCGGGAAAAAGTACCTTTTTACGCTGCATGAACCTGCTGGAGCAGCCCGACGCGGGCGATTTGGTCGTGCACGGCGAAACCATTCGCTTCAAAAACACCGCCAAAGGCCGCGCGCCTGCCGACTGGAAGCAGGTGGTGCGCATGCGCGCCAGGCTCGCCATGGTATTTCAGGGCTTTAACCTCTGGGCGCACATGACGGTGCTGGAAAATATTATCGAAGCTCCGATTCACGTGCTCGGCAAGCCGAAAAAAGAGGCGATCGAGCATGCCGAAGCACTTCTTGAACGCGTTGGTCTCAGCCATCGCGCCAATGCCTACCCGGCACAAATTTCCGGCGGCCAGCAACAGCGCGGCGCCATTGCCCGGGCGCTGGCGATGGACCCCGAGGTCATGCTGTTTGACGAGCCCACGTCGGCCCTCGATCCGGAGCTTGTCGGTGATGTCCTCAAGGTCATGCATGGTCTGGCCGACGAAGGCCGCACCATGGTGGTTGTCACCCACGAGATGGGCTTTGCCCGAGACGTCTCAAGCCAGGTGATCTATCTTCACGAAGGTCTGGTGGAAGAGGCCGGCAAGCCCGCCGACGTGCTGAAAAATCCGCAGTCACCGCGCCTGAAACAGTTTCTGGCACCCAAGTACTAATGCCTCGGTTCTGATGCTTCTGCACTGAAAACCAGTACTTACACGCCGAACGCGGTTTTCTGGAGACGATTTATGCTGGACTTACAGGGCTACGGCCCAAGACTGCTGGAAGGCGCCGGCGTGACCGTATCGCTTGCCGTACTTTCGCTCACACTTGCCGTGGTGCTGGGCCTTGTCACCGCCACCGCCAAGATGTCGGGCAACGTGGTTGCCCATCGCCTGGCCACGCTCTATACCACGCTGATTCGCGGCGTGCCCGACCTGGTGCTGATGATGCTGCTGTTTTTCGGCGGCCAAATCGGTGTCAACGCCCTGACCGACTGGCTGTATGACGCCACGGGTGTGGATATTTTCATCAACATCAACGAGTTCGTGGCCGGCGTCGTGACCATCGGGCTGATTTTTGGCGCCTACATGGGGGAAACCTTTCGCGGCGCGTTCATGGCCGTGGATCACGGCCAGATCGAAGCCGGCAAGGCCTACGGCATGAGCAGCCGGCTGGTTTTCTGGCGCATTCGTTTTCCGCAGATGATGCGCCATGCGCTGCCCGGGCTTTCCAATAACTGGATGGTGCTGCTGAAAACCACCGCGCTGGTCTCGGTTATCGGCCTTTCCGACATGGTGCGCATTGCCGCCGAGGCCTCCAAGGCCACCAGAGAGCCGTTTACCTTCATGATGGTGGTCGCCATTGTCTATCTGCTGATTGCCAGCGTCTCGGAGTGGATTTTCGCCCGCCTGCAAAAACGCTACAGCATCGGCTACGGGGAGATGGACTAATGCAAGCACTTCTCGACTGGCTGGATGGCCTGCTCGCCAACAACAGCATCTTTACCCTGCAAACGCTGTCTTTCTACGGCGAAGGGCTTACCACCACCGTACAGCTGGTGTTTCTCTCGCTGATCATCGGGCTGATCATGGCCGTACCGCTGGCCATTGGCCGCAGCTCCCGGCACGGCCTCATCAAGTGGCCGATTTTTGCCTATACCTACGTGTTTCGCGGCACGCCGCTGCTGGTACAGCTTTACCTGATCTACTACGGCGTAGTCTTTGTGGAAGGCGTGCAGGAGTCCTGGCTGTGGCCGCTGATCAAGGATCCGTTCATGCCCGCGCTGGTCGCGTTCACCCTCAACACGGCGGCTTACACCACGGAGATTTTCCGTGGCGCGATCAAGGCCACGCCCAAAGGTGAAATTGAGGCCGCCCGCGCCTACGGCATGTCACCGACTCTTGCCCTGCGTCGCATTGTGCTGCCCAGCGCCTTTCGCCGGGCCCTGCCGGCCTACGGCAACGAAGTCATTTTCATGCTTCACGCCAGCGCCATCGCAAGCGTCGTCACGCTAATGGACCTGACCGGTGCCGCACGCTTTGTCTATGCACGCTTTTACGCGCCCTTTGATGCGTTTTTGTTCGTCGCGGCGATTTACCTGTGCCTGACCTTTGCCATTCTGTATTTCTTCCGGTTTCTGGAGAAGAAGCTACTCGCGCATTTAAAGCCGATGACATAGCCGGCGTTTGCCAAACGCCGGTATCGGCCCGTAATGTTCCGTAACGCACCATGAAAAGGTTTGCCCCGGCGCCTTGCTGGGGTAAGTTGAACGGGATCACCGTCTTCGGTGGATCCCCTTTGCCTGGAGACTACAATGAAAAAACTATTATCTCTTTCCCTGCTGAGCCTTGCCGTGGCTGCCACCAGCGCACAGGCACGCGACGACGATCAAATCCGTATCGGCGTCGATGTCCCTTACGAACCCATGGAATTTCGCACGCCGGATGGCGAGCTGACCGGCTTTGACATTGATCTGGGCAACGCCATGTGCGCCGAAATGAAGGTCGAGTGCGAATGGGTCGTACAGGGCTGGGACGGCATCATCCCGGGGCTGATGGCGCGCAAATATGACGCCATCATGTCGTCCATGACCATCAACGACAAACGCCGTGAGCAGGTGCTGTTCTCCGAGCCCTACTTCACGCCGCCGTCGGCCTGGTTTGCGCCGTCTTCCACCGAGCTGACCGAAGCCACCGAAGGCTCCCTTGACGGCATGAGCATCGGCGTGCAGCGCGGCACTCTGCAGGATAACTACGTCACCGACATGTACGGCAACGTCGCCGACGTCAACCGCTACTCCACCGCCGACGACATGGTGCTGGACATGGAAGCCGAGCGGCTGGATATCGTCTTTCTCGATTACCCCGTCGGCCAGTCGACGCTGCTGGAAAGCGATAACCGCGACTACAAGGTCATTGGCGACATGATCACCGAGCCCAAGCAGTACTTTGGCGACGGCTTCGGCATGGCGTTTCGCAAACGCGACAAGGATCTGGCCGAGCAGTTCAACCAGGCGCTGGAGACATTGAGGAACAACGGCACCTACGACGATATCAAGGCGCGCTACTTTGACGAGTCGTAAGCTCCAATAAAGCGGGAGGTTTCCTGCTATACCGCCCGGCCCTGACGCTCAGCATCAAGGCCGGGCTTTTTTATGGTGCCTGCACCGCTTCCGGCGACGTATAACGCGCCGCCGACTGCTGGAACGCTTTACGCATGGCCGGCCGATAACAGCACACCCGGTTACGCCCCGCCGTCTTGGCACGATACATGGCGATATCTGCCTGCTTGAGCGCTTCTTCATGATCGCTCATGCGCGTATCAATACAGGTATAGCCGATGCTTGGTGTTACGCTGATCTGCTGCCCCTCAAGCCGGTAATCAGCGCTCAGCACCTGTTCAACGCGTCCGGCATAAGCGGACGCCTGCTGCTCAAGGGGCGCTTCAGTGCCCGCCGTATCCTCACCTGCGCCAAACAACGCCAGCAAGACAAACTCATCACCGCTCAGCCGCGCAACCTGATCCCCCGGGCGTAAACTGTAGTGGGCAACTAATTCCGGACAGTCCGTTAAGCTTTGCCTCAGCCGCCACGGGCGATATGTCACCGTTGAAGGCATGAGGCCGTTGTCGATTGTAATAGCCCATCAGGTAGTCGCCGACATCCTGACGAGCCGTATGCAGCGCCGTATAGCCCATAGCAGGTATCCATTCCGTTTTCAGGCTGCGGAACAGGCGCTCCATCGGGGCGTTGTCCCAGCAGTTGCCGCGACGACTCATGCTTTGTTGCATGCGATAACGCCATAGCCGCTGGCGGAACGACCGGCTGGCATACTGGCCACCCTGGTCCGAGTGGAACATGACCCCGCCTGGTTGGCGCAGCTTTCTTTTTAATGTGGCCTTGTATGTTTCAAAGGTTGGCTTTATGTGTAGCGCGTTTTGCCGCCGGTTGCGAATCGTAAAGTCGTTACGGCACAAAGCTGAACGCCGGGGCGGGCGCCTCAGGCAGCAGTGCGGCACACACGCCGAGCTTTTCCTTCAGGGCTGAATGGTCCGCTGCGACCACGTTGATGTGGCCCAGCTTGCGCCCGGCGCGTTCAGCCTTGCCGTAGCGGTGCAGGTGAACGTCAGCCTGGCGCAGCACTTCGGTACTTTCCGGCTCCTTGCCGATCACGTTGACCATGCAGGTAGGCGACAGCGCGTGGGTCTCGCCCAGCGGCAGCCCCTGCACCGCGCGCAGATGGTTTTCAAACTGGCTGGTCACCGCGCCATCCATGGTCCAGTGGCCGGAGTTGTGCACCCTTGGGGCCATTTCGTTGGCCAAAAGCCTGCCATCACGGGTCTGGAACAGTTCGAGGGCCAGCACGCCCACGTAGTCCAGCTCATCAAGCAGCGCACGGATGTAACCATCGGCGGTTTGCTGTACGCCGGCGTCCAGATCCGGCAGCGGTGCCACTGAATAGCGCAGAATGCCGTCAACGTGCTGGTTTTCCGCCATCGGGTAAAAGCGCACTTCACCGTCGCGGCCGCGTACAGCAATCATCGAAACCTCACGGACAAAATCCACGAACGCCTCGACAACCAGTTTTTCGTGGCCAATGCTCGCCCAGGCGTCGGTGGCCTGTTCGGGGGTTTTCAGTACCGCCTGGCCCTTGCCGTCGTAGCCTTCGGTCACGGATTTGGCCACCACTGGGCAGCCCAGCGTACGCGCGGCGCTTTCGAGCTCATCGGCATTGGTGACCACACGATACTCGGGCGTGGGAATCTCCAGCCGGTCAAACAGCGCCTTTTCTTCCACACGATTCTGGCACACGGCAATGGCACGGCTGCTGGGGTAGACGGGTTTATGCGCCTCGATCTCGCGGATCAGCGCCACCGGCAGGTGTTCGAATTCGTAAGTCACCACGTCTACCCGGTCGAGAAACTCATTTAGCCGCTGGTTATCCGGATCGCTGATGATTTCGCCAATAGCCGCGCTGTGACCACCCGTGGTATCCAGAAAAGTGAAGCGGTTGCCCAGCGGGTAGCCGGAAAGCGCCAGCATCTGCCCGAGCTGGCCTGCACCGAGTATGCCAATGTTCATGTAAAGCCTCCGAAAATATCGTTGCCCGTGTTGTCGTTACGCCAGGCCTAGGGACGAGGATCAGGATTGTCGAGCACTGCCTGTGTCTGCTCCGCACGAAAGACTTCAACGGCATCGCGCACCGGCGGATTGGAAAGCCCCACTACCTGCGCGGCCAGCAGGCCGGCATTGGTGGCGCCGGCCTTGCCGATGGCAAGCGTACCCACCGCGACGCCACCGGGCATCTGGGCAATCGAGAGCAGTGAATCCAGCCCCTTCAGCGCCCTGGACTCCACTGGTACACCGAACACCGGCAGCGGGGTTTGCGCGGCCACCATGCCCGGCAGATGAGCGGCACCGCCGGCGCCAGCCACAATCACCTTGATACCTCGCGCAGCCGCCCCCTTGGCGTAGTCAAACAAAAGATCCGGCGTGCGATGCGCCGACACCACGCGGGTTTCATACGCCACGCCCAGCCGTTCGAGCATGGCCACGGCATGTTCCATCACCGGCCAGTCCGACTTTGACCCCATGATGACTCCGACAACAGGTGGGCTTTCTGACGCCATGGCATTGATCTCCGGCTGGTTCGCGTTACTCAAAAAAATGAAGGCGCATAGTTTACCAGCATGGCGCCACCTGCGGGCATCGATACAGTACGAAATTTTCCGCTTCCGGGCATTGAAAACCCACCAACTTAGCGGCATTGTTAGTGTGCCACTTCCCATTGATGGAGACTCATGAGTACGGCACGTTCGTCTGCCCATGCAGAACTGACTGACCCTCCGCGAACCAGCCCTGACGATTTTGACGTCAGGGAACTGGAAAACCGCACGCGCCTGATGCGCATCACTACCCGGCTAATTGCCATCTCCGATCTCGGCAGCCGCGAAATTGCCCGCCGCGCGGGGCTACCCGTACAAAAGGTGAGCGATCTGCTGGCCGGCAGGCTTGAACACCTGCATGTCGACGAGCTTAACGTGTTGCACCGCACGCTGGAGCCGGAGGCGCCCTTGTACTGAGTCTACACAGACGAGTGAAAAACGGTCGAGAATGACCGGCCTTATAACGAAAACCAGCCCTCTGCGGCTGGTTTTTTTGTGCCTGCTTATTCGAGCCAGCGGGCCCACATCGCCCTTTAAAGAACAACCCATTTTATCTTTATAAACAAAAACTTACTCCAAAAGGTTAAGACAGTATTAAAAATACCGAGATAAACCCTTGATGGATATCAACTTTTAGCGTTAACCAGCGGCGTATCCTTGGCCTGTCCCGACGATTCATTGATGCAGCCCACAGCGCTGCCCTACCAAGGAGGCGCCATGGACCCCATACGCCGCTCACTTCTCGGCCAGCTGGCCCGCCTGAGCGCCAGCGCCGCCATGGTGCCGCTATCGAGCGTGGCAAGCGCCGGCATCAACGACCAGCCCGCGCGCCGGGAAGGCGATCCGGCCAAGCGCTACGGCATGCTGATCGACCTGCGCCAATGCATCGGCTGCCAGGCCTGCACCGTTTCCTGTCATATCGAAAACGACGCCCCGCTGGGCAACTTCCGCACCATTGTCTCGCAGTTTGAGGTAGAAAAAGAAGGCACCGGCGAGCTCGCCACCTTCATGCTGCCGAGGCTTTGCAACCACTGCGACAACCCGCCCTGCGTGCCGGTGTGCCCGGTGCAGGCCACTTACCAGCGCCGGGACGGCATCGTGGTGGTGGACAGCGACCGCTGCGTGGGCTGCGCCTACTGCGTTAACGCCTGCCCCTACGACGCTCGCTTTATCAACGAACAGACCCAGACCGCCGACAAGTGCACCTTCTGCGCCCACCGCCTGGAGGCCGGGCTGCTGCCCGCCTGCGTAGAGTCCTGCGTGGGCGGCGCGCGCATCATCGGCGACATGCGCGACCCGGACAGCCAGATCAGCCGCATGATGGCCGAGCACCGCGACGAGCTGATGATGCTGCAACCGGAAAAAGGCACCTACCCTCAGGTGTTTTACCTCGGCATGGACGAACGCTTTACCCAGCGCCCCGAGGCCGAACCCGGCATCTGGGATGTCATCAACGAAGCAGGCAAGGAGTTGGGCTATGAGTTTGGTCACTGAGGTTGTCGTGCCGCGCTACGGCATTGCCTGGTACCCCTGGGCGGTGCAGTATTTCTTTTTGATCGCGCTGTCTTACACCAGCCTATGGATTGCCGCCCCGGGCATTATTCTGGGCAAGAAACACTGGCTGGCCACCTCACGGCTGGCGCTTTTGGCCTGCGTGTCGACCACGCTGGTGGCGCCCGTGGCGCTGCTTGCCGACCTGCACCAGCCGCTGCGTTTCTGGCATTTTTACGCCCACCCCACGCCCTGGTCGTGGATGTCGCTCGGCAGTTTTCTGCTGCCGCTGCACCTGGTCGCTACCGTGCTGCTCGCCTGGCTGGCGTGGCGTCCCGCGCTGAAAGCGCACAGCCAGGAAAACGACGGCTGGTTTTCGCGCATTGCCGGCTGGATCGCCTGGGGCGACTGGCAGGTATCGCGCAAGATCATGGTGCTGGCAGGGCTGGCTGCGCTGGCGACTTCCGTCGGCATGATGGTCTATACCGGCGCGGAAGTGGCTATCGTCAAGGGTCGCCCGCTGTGGCACACCGCCTGGCTGCCGTTCATGTTTGTGGCCACCGGCACCATCGGCGCCTGCGGGCTGATTCTGGTGCTCAACCGGATTTCCGGCCTGCGCAGCCCCGACACCAACCGCCAGATGCTTGCCATCATGGTCGGCGCCTGCGTGGCCGCCGGCTTTATCGCCCTGACCTGGTTTCTCGACGGCGCCAACGCCGTGTCGGGCTCGGTGGCCGCCGCGCTTGACTCCATTGACCAGAGTGCCGCCTGGCGCAGCACCGCCATCGAAGGCGGCATTGCCGGCGTGCTGCTCGCCGTACTGGCGTTTGTCGTGCGCCGTTCGCCTGCTCGTCGCCGCGTCTTTGGCTGGGTGCTGGGCCTGCTGGCGCTGCACGTGGCGTGGATGTTCCGCTGGGTAGTGCTGATGAACGTTCAGACCGTCGCACGTAACAGCGCCGGCTTTCACGACTACCACGTCGCCTTCGGCTCCTACGGGCTGACCGGCATCATCGGCATTTTCGGCCTCTGGCTTACCGCCCTGCTGCTGATCGAACTGTTCGTGCCCTGGCGCGAGGCCTCGCTCGATCCGCAGCGCGACGCTCTCGAAATCATCGACGCCTCAGCCTCTAACGCTTCCGTTTCCGCCGCTGCACAAGGAGTCCGTCATGGATAACTCACGTCGTCGCCTGCTCAAGGGCGCTGCCGCGACCGGCGGTGCTGCCGCCTTTGCCGTCGGCTATTCGGGCCCGCTGGTCAAAATGGCCAAGGGCGTTAGCGGAAGCGCAGGGGAAAAACCCAATCACCCCATCCACGGCAACTCGCTGGCACCGGAATACACCGTCGATCTCGAGTCCGGCGAGCTGACCCTGAATCCCGACCAGCGCACGGCCTTTACCGTGTGCTACGGCTGTACCACCAAGTGCGGCGTGCGGGTGCGTGTGGATAATCACAGCGACGAAGTGTTGCGCACCATCGGCAACCCTTACCACCCGCTATCCAGCGAGCCGCACCTGCCCATGCGCACGCCGGTGATCGAGGCGCTGAAAAACGTCAGCGCCTACCAGGATCAGGGGCTTGCCGGACGCTCCACCGCCTGCGCCCGGGGCAACGCCATGATCGGCCAGATCACCAGCCCCCACCGCGTCAAGCACTGCCTGAAGCGCGTGGGAGAGCGCGGCGAGCGTCGCTGGGAGCGCGTCTCTTTCGAGACGCTGATCAAGGAAATCTGCGAAGGCGGCGACCTGTTCGGCGAAGGCCATATTGACGGCCTGCGCGCGATTCATAACCACGACGAGCCCGTCGATGCCGCCAACCCCGAGTACGGCCCCAAAGCCAACCAGCTTTTGCTGATGGAAGCCACCGACTACGGCCGCTCGGCGATTTTGAAGCGCTTTGGCTTTAACGCCTTCGGCACGCGCAACTACGGCCACCACGGCTCCTACTGCGGGCTTGCGTTCCGTATGGGCTCCGGCGCGCTGATGGACGACATGGCCAAGTTCGCCCACGTCAAACCCGACTATACCCGGGCCAAGTTTGCCCTGTTCATCGGCACCGCGCCCAGCCAGGCGGGCAACCCGTTCAAGCGTCAGGGCCGGCTTTTGGCCGAAGCGCGCGCCAAGGGCACGCTGGACTACGTGGTCATCGACCCCGGGCTGAACGCCAGCGCTTCCCACGCCGCCGCCGAGCGCAGCCGCTGGGTGCCCATTCGCCCGGCAAGCGACACCGCTTTCGCCATGGCGATGATCCAGTGGCTGATCGAGCACGAGGCCTACGCCGCCGACTATCTGGCCATGCCCAGCCCCGAAGCGGTGGACGCCGCGGGCGAAAATGGCCACACCAACGCCACCCACCTGGTCATCGAAAGCGCCGACCACCCGCGCCACGGCCACTTTTTACGCCGCTCGGACATGGGCACGCTTGAGGGCAACGTGGAAGCCGGCAGCGACGCCGACGACGTCATGGTAATCGACACTAGCGGCGAGCTCCGGCCCAGCCGCAAGGTGCGCAAGGCCGAGCTGTTTGTCGAGCGCGACATCGAGATTCCCGGCGACGACAAAACATCTAACAGCACCGTTGTGGTGAAAAGCAGCCTGGCCAAGCTGCGCGACACCGCCAACGAACACACGCTGGAAGAGTACGCCGAGCACTGCGGCATCGACGCGCGCATTATCCAGCGCATCGCCGAGCGCTTTGCCGCCTACGGGCGCGACGCCGTGGTCGACACTCACGGCGGCATGATGTCGGCCACCGGCTTTTACGGCGCCTGGGGGCTAATGATGCTCAACCTGCTGGCCGGCAGCTTCAACCACCAGGGCGGCGCCGCACTGGGCGGCGGCAAGTTCAACGGCACCGGCAAGGGCCCGCGCTACGATCTGGCCGACTTCCCCGGCAAACGCGGCCCCCAAGGCGTGTTTGTCTCGCGCACGCGCTTCGCCTACGAGGACACCTCGGAGTACCGGCGCAAGGTAGAAGCCGGCGAGAACCCCTACCCGGCCAAAGCTCCGTGGCGCCCGCTCGCTCCGCCGATTCTCACCGAGCAGCTGGCCTCGGCGCTTGACGGCTACCCCTACCCGATCAAGGCGGTCATCGGCTGCATGGCCAACCCGCTGTACGGCCAGGCCGGACTCCACGACACCATTATCGACAAACTCAAGGACCCGAAGCGTCTGGGGCTGTACGTGGCCATCGACGGGTTTATCAACGAAACCAACCGCTTTGCCGACTACATCGTGCCCGATTCGGTGATGTACGAGGTCTGGGGCTTTACCGGCGCCTGGAGCGGCACGCTGACCAAAATGACCACCGCCTGCTGGCCGATTATCGAGCCGCGCCAGGACAAGACCGCCGACGGTGAGCCCATCAGCATGGAGAGCTTTTTCATCGCCACGGCCAAGCGTCTGGGGCTGCCGGGCTTTGGCGACGACGCCATCCCCGGCGCCGACGGCAAGCTCTATCCGCTCAACCGCGCCGAGGACTTCTTTCTGCGCGCGGCGGCTAACATCGCGCACATGGATGAACCGCTGCCCGAGATCAGCAAAAGCGACGCCCTGCACAGCGGCATCGAGCCGCTGCTGCCGCATCTGACCCGCACCCTGCCGGCCAGCGAACGCGGCCGAGTAGCCTACCTCTATGCCCGCGGCGGACGCTTCGAGGATCACAGCGCCGCCCTCGTCGAGGGCAAAAAACTGAGCCACGCCTGGTCGCGCGCGCTGTGCGTGTACAACCCCCGGGTGGGCACCACCATCAACAGCCAGACCGGCGAGCGCCTTTCGGGCACGCCCTGCCTGCAGGCGGCGCAAATGGCCGACGGCACGCCCATGCGCGATGTCTACCCGCAAGATGAGTGGCCGCTGCTGGCATTCTCGTACAAGTCCAACGTAATGAACTCCTACGCCATCGGCCTTGAACGGCTGCGCATGATCAAGCCGTACAACCCGGTGCTGCTGCACACCGACGATGCCGCCAAGGAGGGAGTGAAACACGGCGATACCGTGCTAATCGAAAGCCCGGGGCGGGCGGTGAAGGCGCTCGCGCTGGTGAGTGGCGGCGTGATGAAGGGGGCGCTGGGCATCGAGCATAGCTTCGGCCATACCGAGCTTGGCGCAAGCGAACACCAGGTGGACGGCAAGGCGTTTTCCGGCAACCAGTGGATCGGCGCCGGCATCAACATTAACGACCTGGGGTTTGCCGACCCCACCCGCCAGGTGGCGGGCACCTGGCTTGAAGGGGTCAGCGGCGCATCCGTGCGCCAGGGGCTACCCGTCCGTGTCAGCCGCGTGGACGACTAGGCAACCTCAGTCGTCGTCAGTAACAGCACCGGTGCTGGCCGAGCTGACCAGCCTTGCGTACTTGGCCAGCACGCCTTTGGTGTAGCGCGGTGCCGGGCGCTGCCAGGCGGCGTGGCGGCGCTCGACTTCTTCCCCGCCGATGGCCACGTCGATGGTATTGGCCTCGGCATCGATGGTGATCACGTCGCCGTCTTCCACCAGCGCCAGCGGCCCGCCGTCAAACGCTTCGGGTGCTACGTGCCCCACCACAAAGCCGTGGCTGCCGCCGGAGAAGCGGCCATCGGTGATCAGCGCCACGTCGTTGCCCAGGCCACGGCCCATGATGGCCGAGGTCGGCGTGAGCATTTCGCGCATGCCCGGGCCGCCCTTGGGGCCTTCGTAGCGGATCACCACCACGTCACCGGCCACCACGCTGCCGTCGTTGATGCCCGCCTGGGCTTCTTCTTCGGAGTTGAACACCCGCGCGGTGCCGCGGAAGTGGGTGCCTTCCTTGCCGGTAATCTTGGCCACGGCGCCGTCCGGGGCAAGGTTGCCGTAGAGAATACGCAGGTGGCTTTCGGCCTTGATCGGCTGGTCCAGCGGGGCGATGATTTCCTGAGCGTCGGGGTAGCCTTCGACGCCTGCGAGGTTGTCGGCCAGCGTCTCGCCGGTGACGGTCAGGCAGTCGCCGTGGAGCAGGCCCGCCTCCAGCAGCAGTTTCATCAGCGGCTGAATGCCGCCGATGGCGACAAGCTCGCTCATCATGTAGTGGCCGCTGGGGCGCAGGTCGGCCACCACCGGCACGCGCTTGCCGATCTCGGTGAAATCGGACAGCGATACGTCCACGCCCACGGTGCGGGCCATGCCAATCAGGTGCAACACGGCGTTGGTCGAGCCGCCCAGCGCAATCACCACGGTAATCGCGTTTTCAAACGCTTCGCGGGTCATGATGTCCGACGGCTTGATGTCGCGCTTGAGAAGTTCAAGCACCGCTTCGCCGGCGGCTTCGCAGTCGTCGCGCTTGTCGTTGGACACGGCGTTTTGCGCCGAGCTGCCCGGCAGGCTCATGCCCAGCGCTTCAATCGCCGAGGCCATGGTGTTGGCGGTGTACATGCCGCCGCAGGAGCCCGGCCCGGGGATCGCGGTTTCTTCGATGTTTTTCAGCTCGATGCGGTCGATATCGCCCCGGGAGTGCGCGCCCATGGCCTCGAATACCGACACGATGTCGGTGTGGTTCTTGCCCGGCAAAATAGTGCCGCCGTAAACAAAGACGCTGGGGCGGTCAAGGCGCGCAAGCCCCATGATGCAGCCGGGCATGTTCTTGTCACAGCCGCCGATGGCGACCAGACCGTCAAAGCCCTCGCAGCCGGCCACGGTCTCGATGGAATCGGCGATCACCTCGCGGGATACCAGCGAGTACTTCATGCCTTCGGTGCCGTTGGCGATGCCGTCGGAGATGGTGATGGTGTTGAAGATCACGCCCTTGCCGCCGGCGCGGTCGGCGCCGTCGCGGGCGTGCTCGGCCAGCTCGCCTATGTGGCTGTTGCACGGCGTGACCATGCTCCAGGTCGAAGCCACGCCAACCTGGGGCTTTTTGAAATCGTCGTCGTTAAAGCCCACCGCGCGCAGCATCGCACGGCTGGCGGACTTGCCCGCGCCGTCGACGACCTTGGAGGAATGGCGACGCGAACTGTCGGACTGGTCTGTCATAATGGTCTCCCGAGTTGATCTCATTGCGCTACATGCTGGGCTATTATTGCTCAACGCCATAGCTTGGCGCCATAGCGCGCCTGCCGCAACACGTATGGCTATGGCACCCTCCGTTTGTGGCACCATAGCCATTTGTCGCCCACGTCGTGAAGGATCGCCGCCATGCCGCTATTGTCCGCCCCGCCGCTTACCCCCGGTTTTATGGTGGTCCACGCCAACCGTCTGGAAGATCTGCGCGGCGTTGCCATCGAATGGATGCGCCGCCACCCGCTGGCGCCGCTGGAAAACGAAACCCTGCTGGTACAAAGCAACGGTATCGGCCAGTGGCTCAAGCTGGCGCTGGCGGCCGACCCGCACCAGGGCGGCGCGGGCATTGCTGCCGCGCTCGACGTTACCCTTCCCGCGCGTTTTTTATGGCAGTCCTACCGCACCGTGCTGGAGCACGCGCCTGGCGATACCCACGGCGTGCCGGAAACCTCACCCTTCGATAAATCGCGGCTGGTATGGCGGCTTCTGCGCCTGCTGCCGACTCTGCTGAAAGACGATGTGTTCGCCCCGCTGGCGCGCTTTCTCGACGCCGACCCCGACCAGCGCAAGCGCTACCAGCTGGCCGAGCGGCTGGCGGATCTGTTCGACCAGTACCAGGTCTACCGCGCCGACTGGCTGGAGGCCTGGGCCCGGGGCGACGACGTGCTGATTACCGCTCGGGGCCAGGCGATCGCGCTTGACGAGCAGCAGCGCTGGCAGCCGGCACTGTGGCGCGCGCTGCGCGACGACGTTGCCGCCACCCAGGGCGAGGCCGGACTTGCCGGCAGCCGCGCCGAGGTGCACCGGCGCTTTCTCGCCGCCGCCGAGGCACTGTCCCCTGAGACGCGCCCGCCGGGGCTGCCCCGCCGGCTGATCGTATTCGGCATTTCCTCGCTGCCCCAGCAGACGCTTGAGGCGCTGGCCGCGCTTTCGCGCTGCTGCCAGGTGGTGCTCTGCGTGCACAACCCCTGCCAGTTCTACTGGGCGGACATCATCGAGCACAAGGATCTGTTGCGCGCCACCCGCTACCGCCAGACGCGCAAGGCTGGCATGCCCGGCGAGCTTGACGTGCTGGGCGAAGGTGATGCCGACGAGGCGCTGCATCTGCACGCCCAGCCGCTGCTCGCCGCCTGGGGCAAGCAGGGCCGCGACTACCTGCGCCTGCTCGACGAACACGACGACACCGGCGGCTATCAACAGCTGTTCGAGCAGCAGTCGCTGCGCATCGATATCTTCGAGCCGTTTGGCCACGCCGATACCCCGCGCCTGCTCCACCAGCTGCAAGACGACATCCGCGAGCTGCGCCCGCTGGAAGAAACCCGCAAGGACTGGCCGGCGGTGGACGCCACGCACGACGACTCGCTGGTCTTTCACCTGGCCCACAGCGCCCAGCGCGAAGTAGAGATCCTCCACGATCAGCTGCTCGCCGCTTTCAGCGCTGACGCCACCCTGCGCCCTCGAGACATCATCGTCATGGTGCCGGACATCGACCAGTACGCACCGCACATCGACGCGGTGTTCGGTCAGTACCCCCAGCACGATGCGCGCCATATTCCCTTCACGCTGTCGGACCAGGCCAGCCGCCAGCGCCAGCCGCTGATGATCGCGCTGGAAACCCTGGTGCGCCTGCCCGAAATGCGCCTGTCGGTGAGCGACATCATGGGGCTTCTGGAAGTGCCCGCGCTGCGCCAACGCTTCGGCATCGATGAGGCCGACCTTGCCGTGCTTGCCCGCTGGATCGAAGGCGCGGGCATCCGCTGGGGGCTGGGTGCCGCGCAGCGCGAGCGCCTGGATCTGCCCGGCGGGCTTGAGCACAACACCTGGGCATTCGGCCTGCGCCGGCTGCTGCTGGGCTACGCCGTGGGGAGCGGCGAGCGCTGGCAGGGCATCGAGCCCTACGACGATATCGGCGGGCTCGATGCCGCCGTGGCCGGCCGGCTGGCGACCCTGCTGGAAAAACTCGAAGATGCCTGGCACAGCCTCTGCCGGCCGGCCAGCGCCGCCGACTGGGTCACCCGACTGCGCGGCCTGCTGGAGACGTTTTTCGACACCGACGACCCCAGCGAAGTCGCGCTTATCGCCCGGCTCGAAGCCGGCCTGGAACAGCTTTTCGACAGCACTCAGGAAGCCCGGCTGGGCGATGCGCTGCCGCTATCCATGGTGCGCGAGCACTGGCTTTCCCAGGTCGACGAGCACAGCCTCTCCCAGCGCTTTCTCGCCGGCGCGGTAAACTTCGCCACGCTGATGCCCATGCGCGCGATTCCGTTTCGCCGGGTGTGCCTGCTGGGCATGAACGACGGCGACTACCCGCGCACCCAGCCGCCGCTGGACTTCGACCTGATGGGCCAGGACTACCGCCCCGGCGACCGCTCCCGGCGGGAAGATGATCGCTACCTGTTTCTCGAAGCACTGCTCTCGGCCCGAGACCAGCTCTACGTCAGCTGGATGGGACGCAGCCAGCTCGACAACGACGAACTGCCGCCCTCGGTGCTGGTGGGCCAGCTGCGCGACCACCTTGCCGCCGGCTGGCAGGCCAGGGGCGACACGCCGCTGCTCAAGGCGCTGACCACCGAGCACCCGCTGCAACCGTTCAGCCGTGCGTATTTCTCCCCGGAGACTCACACCGACAGCCCCGCTAGCGCCCGGCTGTTTACCTACGCCGCCGAGTGGCGCGAGGCCCATGATACGGATGCGAACATGGCCGAGACGCCCGACGCACCGCTGCCGCCGTTCGGCCAGGAGAAAGACGCCAGTGCCGTTAGCGTGACGCTTGTCCAGCTAGGCCGCTTTCTGCGCGAGCCGGCCCGGGCGTTTTTCAACGACCGGCTGGGGGTTTACTTCGAGCAGGAAGATGCCGCCGAGCTCGACGTCGAGCCCTTTGCCCTCAACGGGCTGGAAAACTGGCAGCTCCAGGACCGGCTGATTGCCGCCCAGCGCCGGGCGGTGGATAACGGCGAGCCGCGCCTCGAAGCGCTCGGCACCGCCCTTGAGCGCCTGTCAGGCCAGGGCGTGTTGGCCTACGGCGCCATGGGCGAGCGCATGCGCGAGTCGCTGGCCGAGCCCATGGAGGCGCTGTTTGACGAATACGCCAAAGCGCTGGAAGAGTGGCCGCAACCCGTGGAAGGCGGCCAGCCCGTCGAGCACACGTTCACCACCGCCGACGGCGGCGCCGAGATCACCCTCACCGGCCGGCTGGACGAACTTCGCCAGGCCCCGGGCGGCCTCCGCTGCCGGCTGGTGCTGTCAAGTTCGAGCTTGATCGATACCCAAGCCAAAGAGACAAAATACCGCTGGCAGCACCTGCTGCGCCCCTGGGTGGCGCACCTGGCCGGCAACGCCGACGCGCCGATGACCACCCAGCTGATTTCCAAGGCCGGCAGCGTACGCCTGGCGCCGCTGGAAATCGCCGACGCCCGGGCGCTACTGCAAACGCTGCTCGACCGCTGGCAGGACGCCATGGCCGCACCGCTGCCGCTGGCGGCACACAGCGCCTTTGCCTGGCGCACCGCACAGGGCAGCGCCAAAAAAGACCCGGAACAAGCGGCCCGCAGCGTCTACGACGGCGGCTACCACCACTCAGGCGAGGTCGAACAAAGCGCCTACCTGGCCCGCCTGTGGCCGGACTTCACCCGGCTTTTCGCTGCCGAAAGCGCCCACGGGCACACCTTCGTCGGGCTGTGCGAGGCGCTTTACGCCCCATTGTATGAGCACATCAAATCAACGCCGGACGCCACCCGGGCGGGAGAAAAACCATGACCACACCGACCCTCGACCCGCTGACGCTACCGCTTCACGGCAGCCGCCTGATAGAGGCCAGTGCCGGCACCGGCAAGACGTTCACCATCGCCCTGCTCTATGTGCGCCTGGTGCTGGGCGGCAGCGCCGCGGACGACCCCAACGCCTTCGCCCGCCCGCTGACGCCGCCGGACATACTGGTGATGACGTTCACCAAAGCTGCCACCCAGGAGCTGCGCGAGCGCATCCGCCGGCGACTGGTAGAGGCTGCCGCCGCGTTTCTCGCCGAGGCAGACGACAGCGCCCACGACGGCCTGCTGCTGGCGCTGCGCGCCCAATACCCTCAAAGCAGCTGGACCGCCTGCGCCCGGCGCCTGGCGCTTGCCGCCGAGTGGATGGACGAGGCCGCGGTGTCGACCATTCACAGCTGGTGCTACCGCATGCTGCGCGAGCACGCCTTTGACAGCGGCAGCCTCTTTGCCCTGGAGCTTGAGCACGACCAGCGCGAGCTCGAGCTTGAGGTGGTGCGCGACTACTGGCGCAGCTTCTACTACTCGCTTGACGTCGACGCCATGGGTCAGATCAGCGGCTTTTGGGCCACCCCCGACGCGCTGCACGGCCGAGTGAAAGGGCTTTTTGCCGACAGCGAGAGGCTGCCCGACACGCTGCCCCCCGGCGAGATTGTCGCGCATGCGCGAGCAACCCGCGCGCGTATGCTCGCCGAGCTGAAAGCGCCCTGGCCGGCGATGCTCGACGACATCGTGCCGGCGCTGGAGCAGGCCGATGTGGATAACGCCTTTCAGCGGTCCAAGTTGAAAAAAAACTGGCGTGACAACTGGCTCGGCGCGCTGCGCGAATGGGCCGAAAGCCCGGCCGCCGAGCGGCCGAAACTGACCGACGCCGCGTGGAAGCGCCTGACCCCGAGCGGTATGGCCGAGATCTGGAAGGACGGCGAGCCGCCCTTCCCTGAAGCCTGGGCCGCCATTGCCGCGCTGAAGCCTGCCCTTGAACAGCTGCCCAAGCCCGAGGTGGAGCTGCTGACCCACGCCGTGCGCTGGTGCCGGGCGCGGCTTGAGCGCGAACAAGAGCGCCGCGCCGAAATGGGCCCCAACGACCTGCTCACCCACCTTGACCGCGCGCTTGAAGGCCCCAACCGCGAGGCGCTGGCCGGGCAGATCCGCCGTCAGTTCCCCGCGGCGCTGATCGACGAGTTTCAGGATACCGACCCGGTGCAGTACCGCATTTTCGACGCGGTCTACAACATTCAGAGCCCCGCCCAAGACCGCGCGATCATGCTCATCGGCGACCCCAAGCAGGCCATCTACGCGTTTCGCGGGGCGGATATTTTCACCTACCTCAAGGCCCGCCGGGACACCGGCGAGCGCCACGTCACCCTAGGCAAGAACTTCCGCTCGACCCGGGAGATGGTCGATGCGGTCAACCACTGCTTTCGCTATGCCGACAAGCCGGGCGACGCCCGTGCCAGCGGTGCGTTCATGTTTCGCGACGGCGACGCCGACCCGCTGCCGTTCATCCCGGTCAGCGCCCGGGGGCGGCCGGAGCGGCTGACCCATGGGGGCGAGGCGGTCAGCGCCATGACGTTCTGGCAACTAAAAAGCGACGACGGCAAGCCGCTGAACAAAGGCACCTATGAAGCCGCCCTGGCCGACGGCTGCGCCAGCCACATGACTACCCTGCTCAACGCCGGCCGGGCCGGGCGGGCGGGCTTTGAGTGCGACGGCAAGCTGACCCCGCTCAGGCCCTCGGACATGGCGGTGCTGGTCAACAACGTCGGCGAAGCGCGGATGATCCGCGAGGCGCTGGCCCAGCGCGGGGTCAAAAGCGTTTACCTGTCGGACAAGGACAAGGTGCTGCACTCGCCCATTACCGCCCAGGTGGCGCTGTGGCTTGCCGCCTGCTGCGAGCCGCCGGCGGGCTCCCGCCAGTCCCAGTCGCGGCTCAAGGCCGCTTTGGCCACCCAGGCGTTGGGGCTCAACTTTGCCGAACTTGACCACCTGAGCCGGGACGAGCTGGCCTGGGAGGCCAAAGTCGAACAGTTCGGCGACTATCACCGCCTCTGGCAGCGCCGCGGCGTGCTGCCGCTTTTGCGCCGCATCATGGTGGACTACGCCGTGCCCGCACGCCTGCTGGCAAAGCGCAACGCCGGCGAAAGCGGCGAGCGCCAGCTCACCGACCTGCTTCACCTGGGCGAGCTGTTACAGCAGGCAAGCCAGGAGCTCGACGGCGAGCATGCGCTGCTGCGCTTTCTCCACGAGGCCATGGCCGACCCCGACGGCCACGGCGACAGCCACCGGCTGCGGCTGGAAAGCGACGCCGATCTGGTCAAGGTGATCACCATTCACAAGTCCAAGGGCCTTGAGTACCCACTGGTGTTTCTGCCGTTCATCGCCAACCACCGCGCGGTCGATAAAAAGGATACGCCGCTGCGCTGGCACGATCCCGACGGCACGCCGCGCTTGAGCCTTGCACCCATTGATGCCGACCGCGCCGCCGCCGACCGCGAGCGGCTGGGCGAAGACATGCGCAAACTCTACGTGGCGCTCACCCGGGCAAGCCACGCCGTGTGGCTGGGGCTCGCCCCGCTCAAAAACATGGACGAGCGCGCCGTGGGCCACCTGCTGGGCGGCAAGGCCGTGGAAGACGACGCGCTGGAAGCGCTGGCTGAGGGCAGCGCCATCGCCGTCGAGCCCGTTCCCGAGGCCTGCGCCGAGCGCTTTACCCCGCCGCTTGAGGCCGCCGCGCTGGCTCCGGCGCGCCTCCCCCAACGGCGCGCCCGAGAGCACTGGTGGATCGCCAGCTACTCGGCCCTTGCGCTGTCCGGGGCGCTGACGCGGCCGGCGGATATTCCTGCTGCTGCCGCCGAGCCGGCCACCGCCCGAGACGCCACCGCGCTGGAAGTGCTGGACGAGCCCCGGGACGCCGAGGCGCACAGCGACACCGCCGCCCACCTGCACCGCTTCCCCCGCGGGCCGGGGCCCGGCACCTTCTTGCACGGGCTTTTGGAGTGGGCCGGCCGCGAAGGCTTTGCCGCCGCCTTGCATAACGCCGAGGCGCTGGACGATACCCTGCGCCGCCGCCTGCAGCTGCGCGGCTGGCAGCACTGGCACGACGTGCTCACCGGCTGGCTTGGCGAGCTGGCTACCGCCACACTGCCGCTGCCCACGCCGGCGGGCGCACAGCCTTCTGCCGTAACGCTTGCCGAGCTTGACGACTACCAGGTGGAGCTGGAGTTCTGGTTTGCCACCGGCCAGGTCGATACCCGCGAGCTCGACCGCATCGTCTGCGGCCACCTGCTGCCCGGCGTCGAGCGCCCGGCGCTCGAGCGCGACACCCTCAACGGCATGCTCAAAGGCTTTATCGACCTGGCCTTTTCCCACCAGGGGCGCTTTTACGTGCTCGACTGGAAGTCCAACCATCTGGGCCGCGACGATGACGCCTATACCCCGGAAGCCCTGCGCCGGGCGCTTTTGGACAAGCGCTATGACGTGCAGTCGGCGCTGTACCTGCTGGCCATGCACCGCCTGCTCAAGGCCCGCCTGCCGGACTACGACCCGGCGCACCACCTGGGCGGGGCGATGACGGTATTTTTGCGCGGCAGCCGCACCCCGGCCCGGGGCGTTTACGCCGAGCCCGCCACCGCCGAGCTTGTTCAGGCGCTGGACGCGCTGTTTTCCGCCCACGCTCCCCGCCAGGAGGCCAGCTGATGAGCGATCTTCCCCTTACCCCCGACCTGTTCGCACAGGCGCCGCCTGCCGTCCCCGAACCGCACCCGGCGCTGAGCGATAGCCGCGCCCTGCATGCGCTGCTGGAACGCTGGGTCGAACGCGGCTGGCTGCGCGATCTCGACCGCGCGCTGGTGCGCTTTCTCGACGCCGAAACCGACGCCGCGCCGCCGCTTGTGCTGCTGGCCGCGGCTTTGGCCAGCCACCAGCTGGGCCACGGTCACGTCTGCCTTGATCTGGCCGCCACCCTTGAGCGGCCCGACGGCGTGCTGTCGCTGCCGCCGGAAGGCGACGTCATGAGCGACCCGCCGCCGCTGCCCGGCGAGGTGCTGGCAACGCTCACCCTTGAGCGCTGGCGGGCCGCCCTTGAGCACCCGGCGCTGGTCGGTACCGGCCCCGGCAGCACGCCGCTGGTGCGCGACGACCGCGCTCCCACCACGCGGCTGTACCTGCGCCGCTACTGGGAGTACGAACAGACCCTGCACACCGACATCAGCCGCCGACTGGCATCCAGCGCCCCGGCGCAGGACGCCGCCCTGACACGCGCCACCCTGGATACGCTGTTTGGCGCGCCGGACGCGCACACCTTTGATTGGCAAAAAGCCGCTTGTGCGCTTGCCGCCCCAAGCCCTTTCGCGGTGATCACCGGCGGCCCCGGCACCGGCAAAACCACCACGGTGGTGCGCCTGCTCGCGCTTTTGCAAACGCTCCAGCAGGCAGAGGACGACGCCCCGCCGCTGGAAATTCGTCTGGCCGCCCCCACCGGCAAGGCCGCCGCAAGGCTTGGCGAATCCATCACCGGGCAGGTGACTCAGCTGCCCATCAGTCAGGCGCTGAAGAGCACTGTGCCCACTGAAGTAACCACCCTGCACCGGCTGCTCGGTGCCCGGCCGGACACTCGCCACTTCCGCCATCACGCCGATAACCCGTTAAGCCTTGACGTGCTGGTGATCGACGAAGCCTCCATGGTGGATATCGAAATGCTCACCGCCGTGCTCAGCGCTTTGCCCGCACACGCGCGGCTGGTGCTGCTTGGCGACAAGGACCAGTTGGCCTCGGTGGAAGCCGGCTCGATTCTTGGCGACCTGTGCCGCCGGGCAGACGCCGGTCATTACACCCCCGCCACCGCCCGCTGGCTTTCCCGGGCCACCGGCCAGCCGCTGCCGGACGCGTACGTTGATCCGGATGGCCAGCCTCAGGATCAGGCCATTGCCATGTTGCGCCAAAGCTATCGTTTTGACGCCCAAAGCGGCATTGGCCAGCTGGCTCGTGCGGTCAATCGCTCGGCACAGGACGAGGTTCGCGCCGTGCTGGGCCACGGCTACGCCGACCTGCACCACCTGGTGCTTGACAGCGAAAACGACCCGGCGCTCAAGTCATTGGCGCTGAACGGCGCCACGGCAGACGCACTCTCGGCCGGTGTTTCAGGCACGCACCCGCCGGCGGGCTACCGGCATTATCTGAGCGTACTGAACAGCCAGCGCCCGCCAGGCGCCTTTGAATTCATGCAACATCTTGACGCCTACAGCATCTGGGCCAGCGCGGTGCTTGAGGCCTACGGCCGCTTTCAGCTGCTTTGCGCCCTGCGCAAAGGGCCCTGGGGTATTGAAGGACTGAACCTGCGGGTGGGCAAGGTGCTACGCCAGGCAAGGCTGATCGAGGCAAACGATGCCGTCCTTGAGCATGGCTGGTTTGAAGGCCGACCGGTGTTGGTCACTCAAAATGACTACGGGCTGAAACTGATGAACGGCGATATCGGCGTAGCCCTCAACGTGGTGGAAGCCGGCAGGACGCGGCTGCGGGTGGCATTTCCCGGCGGTGACCCCGAGACGCCCATTCGCTGGGTGCTGCCCTCGCGCCTTCACGCCGTGGAAACCGTGTTTGCCATGACCGTGCATAAATCTCAGGGGTCGGAGTTTCACCACGCCGCGGTGCTGCTGCCCGACCGCCCAAGCCCGGTGCTGACCCGGGAGCTTGTCTACACCGGCCTGACCCGGGCCCGGCAGTGGCTCACCCTGATAGAAGCCCGCCGCGGCATCCTCGACCAGGCAGTCACCCGGCAAGTACTACGCGCCAGTGGGCTGGGCTAGCCTTTGCTGCTAAAAAATCATAGGATCATTGGTCATCCCATGAATCAAGGTATTCATTATGGCCAATTCCCTCCGCCACCGGCCTTCGCTGGTAGATGAAGTCATCGCCAATCTCAAGTCAGCGCTTGAGCAGGGCCGCTGGGCAATAGGCGCACGCCTGCCGGTAGAGGCCGAGCTTGCCGAGACGTTTGGCGTCAGCCGTAACACCGTGCGCGAAGCGGTGCGGGTGCTGTGCCATACCGGCGTGCTGGAAACCCGCCAGGGCGCGGGTACCTTTGTGCGCGCCCTGCGCGGTGCCGGCGACACTCTGCGCGAAGTTGAGCGCGCCCGGCTGCGCGATCAGCTGGAAGTCCGCCAGACGCTGGAAACCGACGCTGCGCGCCTTGCCGCCCTGCGCCGCCGCACCACTGACCTGCAAGCCATGCGTGACGCGCTGGCAGCACGCAAGGCCGCCGGTGATGACGTGGATGCGCGCATCCGCCACGACGAGCGTTTTCACCTGGTCGTGGTCGAGGCCGCACAAAATCAGGCGCTGACGACCCTGTATCTGTACTTTGCCCACTCCGTGATTCATACCATCGAGCAGACCGAGCGCAACCATCATCTGCCAGAGCCCTCTCATGCCGAACACGAAGCGCTGCTGCATGCCATCGAAGCCGGCGATACCGACGGCGCCGAATGCACCGCACGCGCCATGCTGGCGCCCAGCCTGAATGCCCTGAACGCAGCGTCCTGAACACATCGCCCCGAACAAGGAGTAGCCCATGCGCGTCCGCCTCGATCCCTTCACGCTCATCCTGCTGGCCACCATCGCGCTGGCCTCCTTTCTGCCAGCCGGCCCGCCCCTTGCCGGCTGGCTTGATCATGCGGGCATAGTGGCCGTAGCACTGCTGTTTTTCCTCCACGGCGCGGCGCTCTCCCGGGACGAAGTGCTCAACGGGGCCATGCACTGGCGCTTGCACCTGGTCATCGCCTCGCTGACGTTTATCGTCTTTCCACTGCTGGTGCTGCCCACCACACTGCTCGCGCCCGGGCTGATTCCGAAAGGTCTGGCGGTGGGCTTTTTGTATCTCGGCGTGCTGCCCTCGGCGGTATCGTCATCCATTGCCTTTACCGCCATGGCCCGGGGCAACGTGCCGGCGGCCATCTGCAGCGCCGCGGCATCCAACGTGTTTGGCATGATGCTCACGCCGTTTTTGCTGATTCTGCTGGTGAGTTCTTCGGGGGGGAGCTTCGCGGTGGCAGATGCCCTGCGCGATATCTTTTTGCAGCTCTTGCTGCCCTTCGCCGCCGGCCAGGCCGTGCGACCGCTGATCGGCAGATTTCTCAACCGCCACAAGTCGCTGACCGGGCGCTATGATCAGGGCGTAATTCTGCTGATCGTTTACACCGCGTTTTCCCAATCCGTGGCCGACGGCCTGTGGCAAAAGCTGCCGCTGTTGGCGATTTTTGCCGCCATCGCCCTGTGCGCCCTGCTGCTGGCGGTGGTTATCACACTGGCGCGTTTTGTCTCCCGGCGCTTTGGCTTCAGCCTGGCGGACGAAGCCGCCGTGGTGTTTTGCGGCTCAAAGAAAAGCCTGGCCTCGGGGCTGCCCATGGCCAAGGTGCTGTTCGCCGGCAATCCGGGATTCGGCATGATTGTGCTGCCGATCATGTGCTACAACCAGATCCAGATTCTCGCCGGGGCGTTTATTGCGCGGCGCTACGAACACCGCATTCTGGAAGAAACGCGTTAATGGATGGTTCTCAGGAGATATCGACCTGGTAGCGAAAGGTGGCGGCCGAGCCGCAAGAGCGTCGAAACTCAAGTGGTATACCGTCATAGCCACGTGCAATACGCTCAATCATCACCACCGGCTGCCCTTCGCAAATATCAAGCGTTAGAGCAGCTTCAGCACTCGCTAGCTCGACCGTCAGGGTTTCGCTCGCCGAACCTACCAGTTGCCCACACTGCTCTTCATAAAACGGATAGAGCAGGTTGCCGAAATCCTCAAGTTCGATGCTCATCAACGTTTTGAAGCGTGACGCCGGCAGCCATATCTCTTCAAGATAAACACTCTGACCATCAAGGTGACGTAAACGTTTCAGGCACACAACCTCAGAAGAAGTGGGCAGCGCAAGCGCTTTCACAATATCCGGCCCGGCCGATTCGAGCGACCGGCGCAGAATGCGGCTATCGGGAACACGCCGGCTGCCTCGGGCATCGACCTGGCGAAAAAAACGAAATAACGATCGATCAAACTCAGGCCGACGGATAAAAGTGCCACGGCCCTGGCTGCGTTTCATCAAACCATCATTGACCAGGGTGTCTATCGCCTTACGCAGAGTACCAATAGCCACCCCATAGTGCCGGGTCAACTCTGCCTCTGTTGGAATGGCGATTCCAGGCTGCCACTCCCCCGCCGTAACCTTTGCCAGCATGTCGTCGCGAAGCCGCTGATAAAGCGGCAAACGCTCATCGGCTGGCTTTTCTGAATGGCTCATCGCACTCTCCCTGCCGCATCGGGCTACCACATAAGGCACCACTTAAGTGTAATTCTTTAGTCGCAGCGCACTATGACAACCGACCAAGACGTGTATTCTGACTTTCCAGCATATTCATATATATGACCACATCTATTATATGCATGAACCCTCATCCCGCCTAACACATGTTTCATTACCATCAGGAGTTAACAGGATGCCACCACCTTCATGCCTGCCCCCCACCGGCGTTGATTCCCACGCCCATATTTTCCGAAATGATCTGCCGCTGGCAAGCCATCGGCGCTATAGCCCCAACTACAATGCCACCGTAGAGCAGTATATCGGGCATCTTGACCACTGTGGCATTTCCCACGGCGTTCTGGTGCAACCAAGCTTTCTTGGGACCGATAATCACTATCTGGTGTCAGCCCTGCGCCAGTATCCCAGTCGACTTCGCGGCACGGTAGTGGTTGATCGCGACATCACTGAAGGGGAGCTTGACAAGCTGTACGACGACGGCGTAGTGGGAGTGCGTCTGAATTTGGTTGGCCAAACACTTGAAGACTATCGGACTACCCCATGGCAGACATTCTTCCGGCGTCTGGCCCGCCGGCAGTGGTCGGTTGAGATACAGCGGGGCATGCAAGACCTGCCCCGGATCCTCCCATCAATTTTGGCATCCGGTGTCACCATCGTACTGGATCATTTCGGTCTACCAGATAGTGAAATTGATCCTGACAATACCCACCACCGAGCACTGTTGTCGCTACTGAACAGTGAAGATATTTGGGTCAAGCTCTCAGCTACCTACCGTAGCCAGGCCAGCCTTACTCAAGCCCGAACCTCCATTCATCAACTGTGCGAAGCCTATGGCCATAGCAACCGATTAGTGTGGGGGAGCGATTGGCCGCATACCCGTTTTGAAGACAAAACCACTTACCGCGCGCAATTTTCACTGATGCAATGCTTGCTGCCCAATGCAGACGATCAGCACCGTGTGATGGTTGAGAATCCTGGCAAACTTTTTCATATCGGCCGAACGCGTGATGGTCGCTAACAGCATACAACGGAGAGCAAGTTCATGATGAGTCTTATCGTAGTTGCGGCTATTGTCGTCTCTATTATTTTGGGCTACCGGACCAAGATCAATATTGGGCTATTCGCCATTGCCTTTGCTTATCTGATCGGCAGTTTTGGTCTCGGACTAAATCCCAAAGAGGTTATTGCAACCTGGCCATTGAGCATATTTTTTATCATTTTCTCGGTATGCCTCTTTTACAGCTTTGCCATCGTCAACGGCACGCTGGAAAAACTGGCCGAACAGCTGATGTATCGCTGCCGCAATTTTCCGAGTCTGCTGCCCTTCGCTATTTTCTTCGCGGCTGTCATCATTTCCGCGCTGGGTGCCGGCTACTACACAGTGCTGGCCTTTATGGCGCCAATCACGCTCCTGCTGTGCGAACGGACCAAACTTAGCCTGATTATCGGGGCAATGGCTGTTAACTATGGTGCGTTGGCAGGGGCCAATTTTGTCTCCAGTCAAAGCGGCATCATATTCCGCACCCTAATGATGGAATCAGGCCTGTCGGAAAATGAAGCCTTCGTTAATAGTGCAGGCATTTTTGCCAGCACCATGATAGTGCCCATCGTGGTTATTGGCGCACTGGTCCTGTTCAATCGCAAAAAAGGTGCAGTCTTGGCTTCGATGGAACACATCGAGTGCCCGACACCACTTAACAAAGAACAGAAATCGACGCTGCTTCTCACTCTGATCATGATGGCAACCGTCCTGCTGCCACCAATCACCCACTTACTGTTGCCGGGTAACGAGGCTGTGGCATTCGTTAATTCGAAGGTCAATATCGGTCTGATCGCCAGTATTTTTTCAGTTATTGCGCTGCTCATGAGGCTGGGAGATCAAGGCAAAGCCATCGCCTCGCTGCCCTGGGGAACTATCATCATGATTTGCGGCGTGGGCATGTTAATTTCCGTGGCAATCAAGGCAGGTACCATCGATCAGCTTGGCTCATGGATTGATACCAACATTCCGCCCGCGTTGATCCCGGTTGCCTTCGGTATTGCCGCCGCACTGATGTCTTTGTTTGCGAGCACCCTGGGCGTGGTATCCCCCGCTTTATTCCCGCTGGTGCCACCGATTGCGGCCAGCTTGTCGATTGACCCCATGATCATTTTTATTGGCCTGGTTGTTGGCGCGCAGGCAACCTCGATCTCACCCTTTTCCTCAGGTGGCAGCCTGATTCTTGGCTCATGCCCGACCGAAGACGCCCGAGCAGGTTTGCTACCCAAGTTATTGTTCAAAGCCGCTCCACTGGGCTTTGGTGCGGCATTGGTATTCAACTTGCTACTGACGTTCGTCTTCTAGAAAGAAGGGGCGACAGTTGCCTAGCCATTGATACCTTCGCCGCGTAGGATATTAATTGAACATTCAATAAAAATGGTAACTTCCATGATTCGGCGTTTACGCTTTTCTCCTGCACTCACTTTTCCTGCCTCTGCCGGCTCCCTGATGGCCGGCTTCGTCGCGGTAGGCATGGCATCCTCCGCCGTGGCCGCGTCGCCGACGTCTGCGCTTGACCAGCAACGTGACGACCTCGCGGCGTTCCAGGTCATTGCCCATCGCGGTGCCAGCGGCCAGGCACCGGAAAGCACGCTTGAGGCCTTTACTCTGGCCTACGAACAGGGCGCGGACTACCTGGAAATGGACGCCCAATTAACTGCCGACGGCAAGCTGGTGGTATTCCACGACGACACCATAGAGCGCACCAGCGACGGCACCGGCCACATCAACGATTACACCCTGGCCGAGCTGAAAGCGTTGGACGTGGGCAGCTGGTTCAATGAAGCCCATCCGGAACAGGCCGATACGGCCTTTGAAGGTGCAAACCTGCTGACGCTTGACGAGGTATTTGAAGAGTTCGGGCACGACGCGCGCTACTACATCGAAGCCAAGTCGCCCGAGCTAAACCCGGGGCTTGAGGAAGCCCTGCTGGCCAAGCTGAAAGAATACGACATGATTCAGTCCGGCCGCGTGCTGGTGCAGTCGTTCAGCCAGCCAAGCCTGCTCGAACTACACGAGCAGAGCCCGTCGCTGCCGCTGGTACAGCTGCTGTGGTACTACCCTGACGAGGAAAACGCCGCACAGCTCAAGGAATGGACCGGCGTCACCCCCGGCTCCAACCGCGTGGATGACGCCGATTTTGCGGCCATTGCCGATTACGCCGTAGGCATTGGCAGCAACTACATTTACGAAGACGAGCCGGTAATCAGCGCCGATTTTGTCCAGCAGGCCCAGGACAACGACTTGCGCGTGCACGTCTACACGGTGAACGACAAGGCCGACATGCAACAGCTGCTGGACTGGGGCGTTGACGGTATTTTCACCAACTACCCCGACCGACTGCTTGAGCTCACACGCTAAAACAGACGGCCAGGACCGGCTTCAGGCGGCGCGTGCTGTTTAGCCGTCAAGCGTCGCCATGTCGATCACAAAGCGGTAGCGCACGTCGCCTTTCTGCATGCGCTCGTAGGCGTCGTTGATGTGGTGGATATCGAGCATTTCGACATCGCAGGTGATGCCGTGCTCGGCGCAGAAGTCCAGAAGCTCCTGGGTTTCGGCGATGCCGCCGATCAATGAGCCGGCTACCGCGCGGCGCTTGCCGATCAGCCGGGCGCCGTGGATGGCGGGCTCAATCGGCTCGATCAGCCCGACCAGAATGTGCGTGCCGTCGTACTTGAGGGCGTCCAGGTAGGGGTTGATGTCGTGGGCCACGGGCACGGTGTCGAGCATGAAGTCGAACGTCTCGGCCACGGCTGCCATCTGCGCTTCATCGGTGGACACCACCACGTGGTGCGCGCCGTTGCGTTTGGCTTCTTCGACCTTGGCTTCGGAGCGGGTAAACAGCGTTACCTCCGCGCCCAGCGCCCGGGCCAGTTTCACGCCCATGTGGCCAAGCCCGCCCATGCCGATCACGCCGACCTTGTGGCCTGCGCCCACGCCATAGCGGCGCAGCGGCGAGTAGGTGGTAATCCCGGCGCACAGAATCGGCGCGGCGGACGAAAGCTCGATCCCTTCCGGCATCTTCAACACAAAGTCTTCCCGGGTCACAATGGCGCTTGAGTAGCCGCCCTGGGTCTTGCTGCCATCAATACGGTCGTCGCTGCCGTAGGTCATGGTGACGCCGTTCAGGCAGTACTGCTCGACGCCGTCGTGGCAGGCCACGCAATCGCCGCAGGAGTCCACCATGCAGCCCACGCCGACCTCGTCGCCCACGGCCACGCGGGTTACCTTGCTGCCCACGGCGGTCACCTTGCCGACGATTTCGTGGCCGGGGACAATCGGGTAGCGGGTCGAGCCCCAGTCGTTGCGCGCCACGTGCAGGTCGCTGTGGCACACGCCGCAGTACTGGATCTCGATGGCCACGTCGTCATCGCGCAGCGCCCGGCGTTCGATGGTGAAGGGCGCAAGCGGCGCGTCCTCGGCGTGGGCGGCGTAGGCGTTTACCTGGCTCATAACGGTTTCTCCTCAACAGGGTAAGCACCGCACAGCGCACGGCGCAGGCCGTGAATACGGCGATACGTGCAATTCTGGCAGCCCGCTGCCAAGCTGTACACGAGTGCGCTTCAATCTATACAAATCTTCACTTTTACAGGGGGTCTCTTATGGCACATCAACCGATCATCGAGCGCGCTGCCAGGCCTCGCTGGCCGCGCCGGCTGGCCTGGCTGAGCGTGATACTGCTGCTGGCAGCAGCGCTGTTGCTGGCCGGTGCGGGGCCGGCCTACCGCATGGAGTTCATGGCGCTGGGCGACGCCTTTGGCCTGTTGCGCTACGCCACCTACGCCGCCGTGGCGGCAGCGGCTCTGGGGCTTTTGACGCTGGTTGCCGCCGCGGTGAAACGCCGCTTTGGTCCGGGCTTTACCGCGGTGCTGGTGATGGCCGCCGCCGTGGCACTTTTGTACGTGCCCTGGCAGCACTGGCAGCGCGCCCAGGCGGTGCCGGCGATTCACGACATCACCACCGACATGGACAACCCGCCGGCGTTTGAAGCGGTGGCAGATGCGCGTGAAGAAACGCCCAACGAAGTGGGCTACCCCGGCGGGCGCACCGCCGAGCAGCAGCGCGCCGCCTACCCGGAGATTCAGCCGCTGGTGATCGAAGCGCCGATGGATACGGTGCTGGCCGCCGTGCAGGCCGAGATGCAGGACGCCGGCTGGCAGATTGCCGACGTTGGCCCCGCGCGCATCGAGGCCACGGCCACCACGCGCTGGTTCGGCTTCAAGGATGATGTGGTGGTGCGCCTGCGCGAAGAGGACGCTGCCACCAGAGTGGATATGCGCTCGGCCTCGCGCATGGGTGCAAGCGACGTGGGCACCAACGCCGCCCGCATTCATACGTTTCTGGAAGCGCTAAAGGCGCGGCTGGACGAGGCCTGAAGCAAGCGCCGGGCCGCTCAGGCCATGACCTCGGCTACGCGGCGCTTGCCGTCCAGCAGGGTAAACTCGGCGTTGGCAAGCGTCGGCTGCCCGACCGCGTGCACCAGCGCCAGCGCCACGTTGGCCCGGGAGATAGCGTTGTCGCCGGCTTCGTCCACGCTTGCCGCAAAGCGCTCGGTCGCTGCCTCGTCGGTCAGGCGGCCGGGCTTGAGAATCACGTGGGGCAGCGCGCTCTGGCGCAGGTGCATGTCGGCAGCAAACTTGGCCGCCATGTACGGGCGCAGCTTCTCCGGCGCGGTCATGGGGTCTTCGGCGCGCATGGCGCTGACCATGATAAAGCGCTCAAGATTCTTGTCTGCGGCGATGTCCACCGCGCGAATTGCGCCGTAAAGATCGATCAACAGCGTCTTGTCCGGCCCGGTGTGGGGGCCTGAGCCGGCGGCAAACACCGCCTCGCTGCAGCCGTCGAAGGCGTGGGCAAAGTCGCCCTCGAGATCCGCCACCACGGTGTCGATGCCGCGCTCGGCAAACCAGGCGGCCTGCTCTTCCCGGCGCACCATGGCCCTGATGGGCTGCCCGGCCCCGTGGGCGAGCTCGCAGAACTGTTTGCCGATCTGGCCGTTGGCGCCGATTACCAGTGTGGTCATGCTGACTCCTTGATGCTTGTCCGAGCATAATGGACGTGCAATGAGTTTGTGTGCAGTAGCCAATAGATGCGGCTTGGCGACGGATGTTTCAACCGGACGCCCGGCCTGTCAGCAAAGCGGCGGCCTGTTACAGTAGGGTGCTACCTTTCATGTGGAGACGCCATGCTGCAGATATCCAACAACGTGACGCTTGCCGACTGGGAAATCCATATCGAGCAGGTGCGCGCCCAGGGCCCCGGCGGGCAGAACGTCAACAAGGTGGCGTCGGCCGTGCACCTGCGCTTTGATATTCACCGCTCGACGCTGCCGCCCTTCTACAAGGAGCGGCTGCTGGCGCTGTCCGACCAGCGCATCACCCAGGACGGCGTGATCATCATCAAGGCGCAGAAGCACCGCACCCTTGAGCTGAACAAGGAAGACGCGCTGGCACGGCTCCGGGCGCTGATCAAAAGCGCCACTGCGGTGCAAAAAACCCGCCGCCCCACGCGCCCCAGCCGCAGCGCCAAACGCAAGCGCACCGACAAAAAGACCCAGCGGGGCAAAACCAAGGCGTTGCGCGGCCGGGTCAAGGTTTAGTCACCTCTTTTTTCGCCGCCGTCTTCTTCCCCTCCTGCGGCACCGGGCAGCTCGACTTTGGGCAGCCTTGCGTGGCGGTCGCTTAGAATATGGTGCAGGCCGTCGCATTCCACCAGCGGGTCGTCGCAGTTGATCACCACGTCGGAGTGGGCGAGCACGTAGCTGCGCCCGGTGATGGTGTTGTCCACCACGTCGATATCGCCCTCCTTGCGAATGCCGGTCACCGTGCCGATAAAGCCGGTTTCACGCAGGGAGATGGTCTCCAGCCGGTCGCCGGGGTTGAGCCGGCCTTCGTGGTGCATCATGGCAAGCCTGGCCGAGGTGCCGGTGCCGGTGGTGCTGCGGCAAATCACTCCCGGGTGGACGTAGGTGGCCGAGCGCGCCCGGTAGTAACCCTCGCCCACGTGCTGTTCCGGCCCCATGAAATGCAGAAACGGCAGCGGCCCCACATCGCCCAGGGTGTAGTGGGAAAAGCCCCGCTCGGCCTGAATCGCCTCGACGATTTTATACGCGCAGTCGGCAAGCGCCCGCTCCTCGTCGCGCACCAGGTTGAAGCCCAGCTCCCGGGCGTCGATCAGCGCGTAAAAGCCTCCGCTGTAGGCCACCGTGTAGGTGATTTCCCCGATATCCGGTACGTTGAGCGTGGCCCGATAGGTGTCGATGTAGCTGGGCAGGCCCTCGCAGGTCACCGACTCCACCACGTCGTTGTGTACCCGGGCCTCGACCTGCACCAGCCCCGCCGGGGACTCCAGCTTGAACCGCGAAAGCCCCTCCTTCTTGGGCACGATGCCGGCTTCCAGCACCGCCGTGGCGGTACACAGAGTGTTGGAGCCGGAATAGATCGGGTAGCCCATGACCTCCATGATGATATAGCCCGCCGCGGCCGCCGGGACCGTGGGCGGCACCAGCAGGTCCACCGACATTTCCGGGATGCCGTAGGGCTCGAACAGCAGAAGCTCGCGCAGGCCGTCGGCGTTGTCGCGCAGGTATTCCATCTGCTGGCGCACGCTGGCCCCGGGCAGCAGATCAATGCCGCCGGTGACGATGCGGCTGACGTCGCCGCCGGCGTGGGTGTCCATCAGCTGAAAACGATGTGGCGTGCTCACGAGCTGTCCTCCTGTGAGTCGTCGGCGGCAAGCGCGAAGGGCGCGCCGTGGGCTTCCCACTGGCTATCAGGCACGATCACGATCTTGCCCAGAAAACCGCTGCCGCGATTGACGAAGTAGCGCTCGGCCTGGTGCAGCGCCGAGAGCCGAAACGCGCCGTGGAGCACGGGCTTGAGCTTGCCTTGGCGAATCCACTCGACCAGCTGCTCGGCCTCGGCCCGGGTGCCGTGGGATACCCCGCTGATGCGCACCTGGTAAAGATAGATCCGCGTCCAGAGTATTTCGCTTGCGTTGCCGCCGCTGGCCCCGGCGATGGACAGCCGCGGGTAGCTTGCGCGCCGGGCCATGTCGTGGATCATGGTGTCGATGAACAGCGTGGTCATGTCGCCGCCCACCAGGTCCATCACCGCATCAATCGGCGCGCCGCCGGTGGCGTCGAGCACCCGTTCGACAAAGCTGGGCATGTCGTGGCGGTCGATCACCGCCTCGGCTCCCAGCGCCTTGAGCGCATCGGCCTTGGCCGGCGTGCTCACGGCGTAGGGAATCGCGCCGATGATGCGGCACAGCTGGATCAGCGCGGTGCCTACCCCGCCGCTGGCTCCCGTCACTAGCACGCGCTCGCCGGCGCTCACTTCGGAGGCGGTGAGCATGTGGTAGGCGGTCTGGTAGGAGCACATGCCAAGTGCGGCAAGCTCGGCATCGGCAAGCTCGGGGTTGTCCACGGCATGGAACTGATCGGCGGGCACCGCGACGTACTCGGCAAAGCCGCCGTCGGCGCCGTGGCCGTAGTAGTCCGGCGTCAGGTTCAGGTGGCGGCGCGCATCGGGGTAGAGGTTGAAGTCCAGAAGGCCACGCTCGCCAATGCGCGTGGCATCAACGCCCTCGCCCACCGCGGCCACGCGGCCGGCCACGTCGGCCCCCTGAATGCGCGGGAAGGTCAGCGTGGCCTCGCCGCCCATGGCAAAGGAGGTCACATCGTCCTTGTCACCGACCGGGTAGAGCCCTTCCCGGGCCTTGCGGTCGGTGTTGTTCTTGGCCGTGGCGGTCACCTGCACCAGCACCTCGCCGGGGCCGGGGCGCGCTACCGGCACGTCATGACGGTACTCAAGCTGCTCCACGTCGCCGTGGCCGGTAAGCCGCATGGCGGACATGGTGTCGGAGTGAACCATAACTGACTCCTTTGGCTGTGCGTTGGCGAAACAGCTACGCTAAGGCATTAATGCGTGGCTGCAGTTATCCTGTGAGCGTCACAACTGTCACAATAACAAAGTTTATCTATAGCAAAAGCCAGGAGGCTGGGCATGTATCTTGATTATTTTGATCCACCGGAAGATTCGCCGCTGGGCCGCCTGACGCTTTGCGCAAGCGATGACGGCATTGCCAGCATCGAGTTCTCCCGGGGCCTTTTGGGCAAGCGCTGTTCACACCCGCTACTCGAACGCTGCAAAACACAGCTGGCGGAATATTTCGCCGGCACTCGCCGCGTGTTTGACCTGCCGCTGGCGCCAGCCGGCACGCCGTTTCAGCAAACGGTATGGAACGCCCTCGGTGATATCCCCTACGGCGAAACACGCAGCTATGGCGAGATTGCCGAAACGCTCGACAAACCCACGGCTTCTCGCGCGGTAGGTATGGCCAACGGCAAGAATCCGCTGGTAATTATTGTGCCCTGCCACCGTGTCGTAGGCGTAGGCGGCCGGCTTACCGGCTATTCAGGCGGGATTGTACGCAAGGAATGGCTGCTCGCTCACGAAGCGCACCACGCGCATTGACGCTGCATCGCTCATTCCGCCACAGATTTGGCGGCGTTTTCACTCCTGGGCTATCAATACACTCACGGCGCGTCCAACATGCGTGAAGGGATCGGTCATGCACTACACAGAAGCAAGGGAACACACTCACGGCCGTCTTCATGAGCTTTTCAGTGATCCTTATGAAGCGTTTGACAACGATACTCAGGAGCGGCTTTTACACCTGCGCATCATGCTGTACATGTTTGTGGCGCGCCCCATGGAGCGTGAGCTGCTGACCCTGCGGGTGATACACGGCTGGGAAAACGGCGGCTGCGAACCGGCCGATCTGGCCTGCACCGAATACCCGGTGGGTAACCTTGAGGCCTTTGATCACGCGGTGACCGATTTTACTGACGCTCATCGCGCGCCGGCTCGCCGGCCGTTCCCCCAGGCGCTGGAAAGCGCCCTGGCAGCCGCCCGCGCCCGGGGGCAGGCATTTGATGAGGATATAGAACAGCACCCTGTCCGCTGGCCGGCATTTGAGGGCGGGTTGACACTTTATACGCTATTCAAGATGTATCACCGACTCGTTTACGGCGAGGACGACTTTTATCGCAGCAGCCAGTGCCACACCGCCGAGGGCCTGCGGGAAATCCACGAATTTCATCTGGAAGAAGGCGAATTTGCTTTCCTGATTCCCCGGGGTAAAACCTTTATCCAGGAAGAAAGCGTGCTGATACTCCACCAGAGTCAGCTGGAGCCGATGAGACAGCTACTGAAGGACAACCTGCCGCTGTTTCGCCATATTTAACGCAGGCGCTTTCGACCTCAAGGTACGCGCCGCCGGCTTCGCCAATTCGCCCGCCAGGCTGCAAAGGCAAAAACCAAAGCCCCGACGCTTTACAAACGTCGGGGATTTTCATGAGCATCGCGATGACAACACGATTCAGGCAGCTTCGTAAGCGGCCTTGAGCCGGTAGAACTCCTCCACGATGGCGTCCATTTCCGTCACGTCATAGTCACAAAGCCCGCTGACCACCAGTTTCTTTGAACCCACGCCGAACGGCTTGCCGGCGGATTCAATGGAAAACTCCAGCAACGCATCGGCGCGCTTGCCCTGCACTTCAAGCGAGGAACGCGAGAGCGCGAGATCCGGCGCCAAGCCGTCCAGCCGTTCCAGCGTAAAACCCATGCTGTGGTAGATCACCAGCGGACGCTTGGGGTTGAACATTACCCCGTGGGCTTCCATCAGCGGCTTTAAATAGTGCGGAAAATTCTTGCCCGAGAACGCCACATAGCAGCGGGTAAAAGCATCTACCGCCTCACTGTCAAAGGTGGTGTCACCGCTGCGCGTGACCTCCAGATAGCATTTGCCGGCGGCGTCGGTGACGTGAATATCGCCACTTTCCGACCGGGAAAATGTCAGCGGTGTATTGGCGCCGACCATGCTCAGAAAGCGGAACTCCATGTGCTGGGATAGCCCGAAACGCTCCAGCACCAGGGCAAACAGCAGATCGCCGGGCACACAGAAACGCCGTGCATCAGGGTTGTGAATCGGGTTGTAATCACCGGCAACGCCTTTGGCGAAGCGGCTGGCCTGCTCGGCGGAGATGATTATTTCATCGCCGCTCTGTGCATAAAAATCCTTGAACATGGCGTTCGTGCCTGCCTGGTGTTGTCATTGAAAGTCCATCGCTACCAACGCCGCGCATCATGCCATAAAACGCTAAACAACAGCAGAGACTTTCGGCCAAAAGATGCGGGACTACCGGCGTTTACGCTCGCGGCGAATCATGCGAACCCGTTCCTTGGCTTTTTGTGCCACCGCCTGCTCATCGTCTGCCGGCCTGGGCGGAATCGTCACCCAGGCAAACACCGGCAGCGATAAATGCCAGTAAATGGCTGCCAGCCGCAGACCCAGCGTGGCGGCAAGCGAGGCGCCAATGGTCAGCAACAGCGGCGCTCCAAGCGTGTAAAGCAGCACATACACCATGCCACCGGCAAAGGCCGCGGTGGCATAGATTTCCTCGCGCAACACCATGGGCACGCGCTGGGCGAGCACGTCGCGAATCATGCCGCCGGCCACGCCGGTCATCATTCCCATCAGCGTGGCAACTTCACCGGCATGCCCAAGCTCCAGCGCCTTGTGGGTGCCCAGCGCGGTAAACAGCGCCAGCCCGAAGGCATCGGCCACCGGCATGAATCCGCGGGAGAGCCGGTGAATATAGTGAAAACCGATCATGGCCAGCGCCACCGTGGCAAAAATCACCCACAGGTAGGTAGGATCACTGACCCAGAAGACCGGCCGCACGCCAAGCACCAGGTCACGCAGCGTGCCACCACCGATGCCGGTGACCGCCGCCAGCACCAGCATGCCCACGGGGTCCATGCGGTTGCGGCAGGCCAGCACCACCCCCGACAGGGCAAACACGATCACCCCGGCCATATCCAGCCAGTAAACCAGTTGGCTCACGCGTTGGTCTCTCCTCAGGTTTCCCGCTGAAACGGATACACGGCACCCAGTTGCAAAATCCCGGTCAGCTCGTCGAGTGCCGCAAGCGACTCCTCGACCAGCAGCGGGTCAGCCAGATCTTCCGGCGCCAGGCGTTCACGGTAATGACGTTTCACCCAGCCCGTCAGTTCATGGTAAAGCGTATCGGTCATCAGTACACGGCCGGCCAGTGCGGCGCGCTCGGCTTCGCTCAGCGCTACCCGCAGGCGCAAACAGGCCGGCCCGCCGCCGTTTTGCATACTCTGCTTGACGTCCTTGACGATAATCTCGCCAATCGGATTGTGGCCGGCCAGTACCAGATCCTGTAGCGTGCGCCACACCGGCTCATTGTGCTCGCACTCACCGGGCACCACCAGTGTCATGCTGCCGTCCGGATTGGACAATAGCTGGGAGTTGAACAGATACGTGGCCACCGCGTCTTCCAGGCTGACCGCCTCAAGCGGCACGCGTATGGGAATCAGCGGCTCGGGCATTTTTTCGCGCAGCTCGGCAAGCGTGCCCTGCTCATCGGCAAACGCCATTTCGTGATACAGCAGCACCGGGCCGTTGCCCACCGCGATCACGTCATTGTGAAACACCCCGGCGTCGATGGCGTCCGGGTGCTGGCGGGCAAACACCGTTTGGGCATCCGTCAGGCCGTGCTGACGGGCGATCGCTTCGCTCGCTTCCCGGGTTTGTCGCGCGGTAAAGCGCCGCGGCGCAGGCGCATTACCAAAGGCTTCGCGGCCGTAGACAAACAGATGCACGCCCGGCTCGGCATAGCCGGCACACAGCCGCGTATGGTTGGCCGCCCCTTCGTCGGAAAAGGCCGGTGTGGCCGGTAGCGGCGCATGATGTGCAAAATACCGGGGATCGCTGAAGATGGCCTGTAGTATCCGCCCCGTGGTGGCCGGCTCAAGACAGCGATGCAAGCCGGACTGCAGATTGGCCGGCGTGAAATGCACGCGGTCGTCAGGCGCATCCGCACCCGGCGTGACCGTCGCGGCATTGGCCGTCCACATGCTTGAAGCCGAGCACACCGCTCGCAGGATGGCCGGCGACTGGCTGGCGGCCTGTGCCAGCATGTCACCCGCACTGCCGGAAAACCCCAGCGTGCGCAGGGTCTCGAGATCCGGGCGTTGCTGGGGCGGCAGCACGCCCTGGGCGTAGCCCGCGCGGCTTAGGGCATGCATTTTCTCAAGCCCCTGGAGCGCCGCTTCGCGCGGGTTGGACACCAGCCCGGCGTGACGCTTTGACGCCACGTTACCCGCTGCCAGCCCCGAGTAGTTATGGGTGGGGCCCACGAGGCCGTCAAAATTGACCTCGCAGACATTCGTTTTCTGGGCCTGACGAGTCATAGCGTCACTCCGGGCGGCAGCGTTTCCGGCAGCGTCAGCGTGTCGGTTTCCATGGAGGCCACCGGGTAAGCGCAGTAGTCCGCTGCGTAGTAGGCGCTGGGGCGATGGTTGCCGCTGTCACCCACGCCACCAAAAGGCGCATCGCCCGAGGCGCCGGTGGTCTGGCGGTTCCAATTAACGATGCCGGCGCGAATGCGCAGTAGAAAATCGTCCCAGTCGGCCTGCTCGCCGCCGATCAGCCCGGCCGACAGCCCGTAGCGGGTGTCGTTGGCAAGCGCGATGGCTTCATCCCAGTCGGCGTAGCGCCGCACGGTCAATAGCGGGCCAAAGTGCTCTTCGTCGGGCACCTCAAGGCCGGTGACGTCGAGCAGCGCGGGGCTGAGCAGGCTGGTGCCATCCTGCAGCCGCTGCATGCGTTGGAGCACGGTGGCACCCTTGTTTTCAAGCGCCCGCTGGGCTTCCAGCAGGCCGTCAGCGGCGGCGGCGCTGACCAGGCCTGCGTAAAACGGCGGATTCTGCTCGTCAAACGGTTCAGCTACGCGCAGCTTGCGCATGGCCTCCGCCAGCGCCTCGACCAGCCGGTCGCCGACCTCGCCCCTGGGCACCAGCAAGCGCCGCGCACAGGTACAACGCTGGCCGCCGGAGGCAAACGCCGATTGTAAAATGGTCAGCACTGCGGCGCGCTGGTCGGGCACGCTTTTTACTACCAGCGGATTATTGCCGCCAAGCTCCAGCGCCAGAATCTTGTCCAGCTGGCCGGCAAACTGGCGATGCAGGATGCCGCCGACCTTGGCGCTGCCGGTAAACAGCAGCCCGTCGATGTCCGGATCACCGGCCAGCGCCTGGCCTACTGGCACGCCGCCCTGCACCAGGTTGATCACCCCCGCCGGCAGGCCGGCTTCCAGCCAGCACTGCAGGGTCAAATCAGCGGTGAGCGGGGTCTGTTCGCTGGGCTTGAACACCACGGTGTTGCCCGCCAGAAGCGCCGGCACAATATGGCCGTTGGGCAGGTGGCCGGGGAAGTTGTACGGGCCGAAAACCGCCATCACGCCGTGGGGGCGGTGGCGCAGCACGGCACGGGCATCGCCCACGGGTTTTTCGCGCTCGCCGGTACGTTCGTCATGGGCGCTGATCGACAGTGCCACCTTGCCAATCATCGCGCCGGCTTCGGTGCGCGCCTCCCACAGTGGCTTGCCGGTTTCTGACGCAATGGCCACGCCCAGAGCTTCCTGACGGCTCTTCAGCACCTCAGCAAAACGCTCTACCAGTGCCTTGCGCTCGGCAAAAGGCGTTTTTGCCCAGCCGGAAAAAGCGCCCCGGGCCGCGTTGACTGCGGCTTGAACCTGGGCCTCATCGGCGGCGCCGCCCTGCCATAAAAGCGCGCCGGAAACGCCGTCGTGTTTGGCCAGCGCCGCTGCGCTACCCTCGACCCATTCACCGTTGATCAGCTGCTGTTGCGTGGTGTGCATATCAGTCTCCCTTGGCCATGTGTTGGCATGGTGTACAAGCGTCGGATGTGTCAGCGTCAGGTTTCCAGCAGGCGAAGGGTATCGCCCGTGGTGACATTCAGGCGCCGGGCTTCGGCGGGGGTCAGTACAATGCTCTCGTCGCGGGGCGCGCGGCCTACCCAGGCGGCGGTAAAGCCCAGCATCGTGGTCGTGGCTGCAAGCCAGCGGCTGACACTTTCTTCAATGGCGTTGGCGTCCACCTCCACGCGGCAGCGCTGCGAATTGCGCACCGCCCGTACGTCGTCAATGTAGGCTTCCACCGTAGGGCCGCCGTCAAAAATGTCGATGTAGCCTTCCCAGCGCAGCCCTTCTTTCTTGAGCATCTCAAGTGCCGGGCGGGTATGGCGGTGCACCTGGCCGATACACTCGCGCGCTTCTTCTGGCATGAAGGTGGTATAAATCGGGAACTTGGGCATCAGCTCGCCGATAAAGCTCTTTTGCCCCAGCCCCGTGAGACGGTCGGCCTCGTCAAAGTCCATGGGGAAAAAGTGCCGCCCCAGGCTCTCCCAGAACGGGCTGCGGTTGTTGTCGTCGAACAGCCCGCGCATTTCGGCCAGCACTTTTTCCGGGAAACGGTCGCGGAACTCGGCAATAAACAGCCACCGCGCCTTGGACAACAGTGCGCCGTTACGCAGATGGCGGTTGGCCTCGCCGCGGTACTCGGGGCGTACAAACAGCGAGCACACCTCGGCATCGCCGGTGTGATCGGAGCTTAAAAACAGCGTATCAATGGTGCGATGCAAATCCAGCTGCACTGACGAGTGCGCCAGCGTCCCCAGACGGTAATGGTAAAACGGCACGTCGTGGCCGACCTGCCCTTCTATGGCGCAGCAGCCGGCAAGCTCGCCGTCGGTTTCGTCTTCCAGCACGAAAAAGTACAGCCGGTTATCCCGCTCGGTACGTTCTTCAAAGGCGCTGGCGGCGGCTTCAATCTTGCCGGCGAGAAACTCGCGGTTATCGGGCAGCGAGGTAAACCCGACGCCGGCCTGTTGCGAAAGCGCCTGCAGCCCATCCAGATCATCCCGGGCAATGGGTCGAATGCGCATTACATTTCTCCTTCATCCAGCGCGTCTTCCGCGGCGGGCAGCGTAAGCGGTGCAACCAGTACAGCGCGGCCTTTTTCCACGCCCAGCTGCTCGGCGTGCTCGGTGGTCAGCATCAGCTGGCCGGTGGGCGACAGCGCGTAGCGGGCTACCACACAGCGAAATCCGTCGCGCTTCTGGTTGGCCACCAGCGCAGGCGGCGCATCGGGCAGGGCGTGCTCCGGGCGAATGCGCACCGGATGCCAGGCGGCTCCGCGCACGCTTGCCAACCGCTCGCGCTCAGCCTTGACCACCGGGCCGGAATCAAAGATATCCACGTGGCGCGAACGGACAAAGCCTTCGGCGAGCATTTCGGCAAGCGCCCGCTCGTGTGCCGGATGCTCGCGGCCAATCGCCGCCCGCGCCGCAGGGGTTAAAAGCGGCAAATACAGCGGAAACTGCGGCATCACTTCGGCAATAAAGCTTTTCGAGCGCACCCCCGCAATGTGGTTCATATCCTGATAGCTGCGGGCAAAAAAGTGCCGCCCGACGCTTTCCCAGAATGGCGATTCGTCGTTGGCGTCAAGATAGCCGGGAAACGCGACCGCCAGCACGTCGGAGAAACGCTCGGGATACTGGGCAATGAACATCAGCCGCGCGCGGCGCAGCAGGCTTTCAGCGCTGGTGCCCTGATACCGCGGGTGGATCGACATGGCGCACAGCAGGGTGGCCTCGGAAACCTCGTGGGACAGCGCCAGCGTTTGCACCTCACGGCGCACATTAAGCTGCTGGGAGGCGTGGATCAGGGTTTCCTGACGGTAGGTGTAGTAGGCCTCCTGGGCACCGGCACGCGCGCGAATGGTCGCAGTGCCCAGCACTTCGTCAGCCCCGGCCCCGGCTTCGCTTTCCACCAGTACAAAGGTGTAGTGCTCATCGCCGGGGAAGTCTACCTTGTCGCCAAACGCGGCCCGGGAGCGTGCAATACGTTCTTCCAAGCGCTCGCGATTGGCCGGCAGATTGGTCAGCTGCGGCGTGGCGCACTCTGCCAACGCTTCAAGCGCGGGGAGATCCCCGGGCTCTACGGGACGAATAATCAGCATCGCCGGCTCCTTGTTAACCCTGTTTAGCCCTTGGCGACCAGGCGTTCAATAGCGCGATCAAGCCGTGCCATGCCTTCTTCGATGTCGGCCTCGGGCATCACCAGTGACGGCGCCAGACGCAGCACGTTGGGACCGGCGATGAGCGCCATCGTGCCCTCTTCAATCGCCAGCGGCAGGATTTCCTTGGCGCGACCTTCAAAGGCATCAGACATCTGTGCGCCCATCAGCAACCCCAGGCCACGAATGTCGCTGAATACGCCGTGTTTTTCATTAATGCGTTCAAGATGCCCGCGCAGCAGCTCATGGCGCTTGTTGACGCCTTCAAGTACGTCCGGCGTATCAATGAACTCAAGGGCCGCCAGTGCTACCGCTGACGCCAGCGGGTTGCCGCCGTAGGTAGAACCGTGGGTGCCGATGGCAAGGGACTTGGCCACCTCGTCGGTGGCGAGCATGGCACCCACGGGGAAACCGCCGCCCAGCGCCTTGGCACTGGTGAGAATGTCCGGCGTGACGCCGTAATGCTGGTAGGCGTAAAGCTTGCCGGTGCGGCCCACGCCGGTTTGCACTTCGTCAAATACCAGCAGCGCATTGTGCTCGTCGCACAGCGTGCGCAGCCCCTGCAAAAACTCGGGGTCAGCCGGAATCAGCCCACCCTCGCCCTGCATGGGCTCGACCATGATGGCGCAGGTATCGTCGCCCATCAGCTGGCGTACGCTGTCCAGGTCGTTGTAGTCGGCGTGCAGAATGCCGCCCGGCACCGGACCAAAGCCCTGTGAATACTTGGGTTGGCCACCCACACTGACGGTAAAGAAGGTACGGCCGTGAAACGATTTGGCAAACGAAATAATCTTGTCTTTATGCTCGCCGTGGTGCTCCACCGCATAGCGGCGCGCAAGCTTGAGCGCCGCTTCGTTGGCCTCACCGCCCGAAGAGCACAGAAACACTTTATCGGCGAAGGTCCGCTCTACCAGGCTTTTGGCCAGCTTCAACGCCGGCTCGTTGGTAAACACGTTGGAGAGATGCCACAGCGTTTCCCCCTGGGACTTGAGCGCATCCACCAGCACCGGATGACAATGCCCCAGCGCATTCACCGCGATACCGCCGGCAAAATCAATGTACTCGCGCCCTTGCTGGTCCCACAGGCGGCTACCTTCACCGCGCACCGGAATCACCGGTTGGGGCGCATAGTTGGGTGCCATGTACTGGTCGAAATCCTGCCGGGTCGGGGTAGTGCTCATGGGTATCTCTCCGCTTTTCTGCGTGGGGAACGAGTTTCAGTATACGGCGCGCCACCTGCGCCCCGCTTTCAGTAATGTGACGCCTAGTTATGAAATAAAGGCTATGAAATCAGGGTTTGGCAACAAAACCCTGTCCGGCGCTATCCCAGCCGCTCTTCGCGCGGGGAAATGCCGAAATGGTTGCGGTAAGCAGTCGAGAAGTGCGCGCCTGAGGAAAAGCCGGTGGCAAAGGCAATATCGCCCACCGGGCGGTCGCTTTTACGCAACAGCCGGCGCGCCTGCTGCAGGCGCAAATCCAGGTAGTAGCGGCTGGGCACCGCTTGCAGATGCTTTTTGAACAAGCGCTCCAGCTGGCGGCGTGAAATCCCCAGGTGCTCGGCCAGCTCAAGGGTGGAAAGCGGCTCTTCAACGTTGGCTTCCATCAGCGCGACGGCATCCAGCAGGCTTTGCGGGGCGTGGTTGAGGCGGTTTTTCAGCGGTACGTGCTGGCGCTCGTCGGCCAGCCGGATGCGCTCGCAGGACAAATGCTCGGAGACCTGCTCCGCCAGCCGCGGGCCGTGCTGGCGGGTAATCAGCATCAGCATCATGTCGAGCGCTGCGGTGCCCGCGCCGCAGGTCAGCCGGTCGCGGTCAAGTTCGTACAGCTGACGCGACAGCGCCACCTGCGGATAGGCCTGAGCAAACGCCTCGAAGCGCGGCCACGGCAGCGTGGCCCGGTAGCCTTCCAGCAGCCCACAACGCGCCAGTACTTCGGTGCCGCCGGCAATGCCGCCGAGCATCACCCGGCGGCTTTGCATCTGGCGCAGCCAGTCGTTCAGCCGTGGGGGCAGCGGGTAGGAAAGTGGCGTGGGCGCACACACCAGCAGCATGTCGATCTCGCCCAGCGGCGAGGAAAGCGCCTGGGGCGCGCTCAGCCCAAGCTGGCCGGCGCTGCGCACCGGGGTTTCGTCCATCCCCAGCGTCACCGTGGCATACAGCATGCGCCCGCTTAACTGGTTGGCCATGTGCAACGGTTCAAGCGCACAGGCGTGCGCCAACAGCGAAAACCCCGGCAGCAGCAAAAACGCTACCCGACGCCGGGTATCGGCAGGTGGAGAAGCAGGATGGCGTTCAGGCATGGCACGTCGCTTATGCTGGGCAAAGTCTCATCTTACGCAATTTGGCCGGCGAAGACAGGGCACGACAAGCCCACGCCGGTAAACGCAAAACGCCGGCCAAAGGCCGGCGCGGAAAGGGCTGAATCATGTAGCGCGGTCTAACGGGCGGCGCCGAACAGCCAGAAGGCGAGCAACACGACAACCGCAATGCCCACCGCCAAAGGAATTATCCGATGCATGCCGTTATCCGAACGCCTGGCCTCGGGCTGATCCTCGGGGTGGGAGTCGATGCCATGCTCCGGTTCGCACTGCTCTTCGACAAGCTCCTTCTGCTCTGCGCGGGTCTTGCTTTCACGTGTGTCCATGCGTCCTCCTCACAAAGGCCGGAAAGATTCCCAACACTAAAAGGCGGTACTCTTTCCGGCCAATCCCGGTTTGTCCGCTCCTGTTATCCTCAATCCTACTATAGACTCACTACGTCAAACTCTGCCACCGGGCTGACGTCGGCGTCGTAATCCACGTCGTCACGCTCGAAGCCGAACAGCTTCAAAAAGTCGTGCTTATAGCCGGCATAGTCGGTGATCTCGAACAGGTTCTCGGTCGTCACCTGCGGCCACAGCGCCTTGCACGCCTGCTGTACGTCGTCACGCAGTTCCCAGTCGTCCAACCGCAGGCGGCCCACCTCGTCAGTGGCTTTGCCGGCTTGCGCGTCGGTGGCATACAGGCGTTCACCAAACAGGCGATTAAGCTGGTCGATGGTGCCCTCGTGCAGCCCCTGCTCTTTCATGATGCGATACACCATGGCGATATACAGCGGCATGACCGGAATAGCGGCGCTTGCCTGGGTGACGACTGACTTGAGCACCGCCACGTTGGCGCTGCCGCCGTTTTTCTCCAGCTGCTGGTGGATTTCTCCGGCAGCACGGTCGAGATCTTCCTTGGCCTTGCCAAGGGCTCCGTGCCAGTAGATCGGCCAGGTGATTTCGGTGCCAATGTAGCTGAAAGCCACACTTTTCGCGCCTTTGGCCAGCACACCGGCGTCATCCAGCGCCTTGATCCACAGCTCCCAGTCTTCACCGCCCATCACTTCGATGGTGTCGTCGATTTCCTGCTGAGTGGCAGGCTCGACTTCGGCTTCGATGATCGCGTCCTTGTTGGTATCAATGGCGGTGGCACGATAGGTATCACCAATCGGCTTGAGCGCCGAACGTTTAAGCTCACCGCTATCGGGCAGTTTGCGTACCGGCGACGCCAGCGAATACACCACCAGATCAATTTCGCCCATGTCCCGCTTGATCAGTTCGATGGCTTTGTCCCGAGCCTCATGGGAGAAGGCGTCGCCGTTGATGGCCTTGCTATAAAGGCCTTCCTGTTTGGCGAATTTGTCAAACGCCGCCGAGTTGTACCAGCCCGCCGTGCCCGGACGCTTTTCGGTGCCCGGCTTTTCAAAAAACACGCCCAACGTATCAGCGCCGTAACCAAAGGCCGCAGTAATCCGTGCCGCCAAGCCGTAGCCGCTGGAGGCGCCAATGACCAGCACTTTCTTCGGCCCCTGCGTTTTGTCCAGGTCGCGTGCGCGGGTCGCTTCGATTTGCTCGCGTACGTTTTGTTCGCAGCCTTGCGGATGAGTGGTTGTGCAGATAAAACCGCGTACCTTGGGTTTGATAATCACGTAAAACCTCGCTATTCAAGTCATTAATAAAGCAGGTGAAAACTGGCCGGTGACCGATAGCGCCATTCTAGCGAGCTTGCCGCACGCTGTCCGCTTTTGTCCGCCAATCCGTCATTCAGCCCGCACCACGCTTGCTACACAAGCATGCACGGCACGATAATGAGAGGCGAGAAACCGACATTTCCTCCTTTGACTCTATACCAGCCACGCCCTGAGGCGCACATGAACGCACAGCAATTAGTCGATGAACGCGGTGAACTCTGGCTTGCCCTGGCACCGCTGTGGCTTGACCGCGAGCCCGGCGAGCGTGACTACGCCACCATGGTCGAGACCATCGAGCGCTACGCCCTGTCGTTTCATGAACTTGAGTGGATGTTTCGCCTGGAGCTGGCGCCGGTGATGTCTCGCCACCAGCTATCCATCACCAGCGAATGGCGTCAGTTCGACGACTACCGGCTAATGCAACAGCTGGTGGGGCATAACCTGCGGCTGAAAGGCTGGCGACGCAAAAGCTGGGCACTGTTCTCCGGGCTGACCACCATGATGGTGCGCCACCGCTGGCAGGAGTTGATGAACCGGCTGGTGGTCGCCCGGGGGCAGCAGGAATAACGCGCCTTACGCGTTTTCGTCCAGTGCCTTTTCAATCGCCAGGCGCAGCGCGGTGCCCTGCTCTCCCGGGGAAAATCGCTGGATGACCCGGCCGTCACGGCCAACCAGAAACTTGGTAAAGTTCCATTTGATCGCCCGGGTGCCCAGCACGCCGGGGGCGGCACGCTTGAGGTCGGCAAACAGCGGATGAGTATCCGCCCCGTTCACCCTGATCTTTTCCAGCAGCGGAAACGTCACGCCGTGACGTTGCTCACCAAAGGCACAAAACGCCTCAGCGCTTTCCGGTGACTGTCGACCAAACTGATTGCACGGAAAACCAAGCACGGTGAAACCGTGATCGCGATAGCGCTGATAGAGCTTTTCCAGCGCCTCCAGCTGCGGCGTAAAACCACAGCGGCTGGCCACGTTCACCACCAGCAGCACCTGCCCCTGCAGGGCACGCAGATTAAACGGCTGTCCCTGGTGTGTATGGCACTCCTGTTCGTAAAGATTCATGATCTGTCTGCCCCATGCTATCTGCTCTGTACTCGCTGCCCTGCGCTATCGACCCTGTAGCCATACTTCCATGGCGATATCCCCATGGCAGAAAACGCCAGTGCCCCGCTGTCGCTCAGGCGACAAGCCCCCACGCTACGCGCAGCGCAAGCCCGATCAGCATGACGCCGGTAATGCGATTGATCCACTGCGAGCGAACGCGCAGCCATTCAAGCACCCGGGACTGCGACAGTGCCACGGCCACCAGCACATACCAGCTGGCATCGATCACCATGGCCGTAACGACAATGATAGCGCGTGCGGCTACGCTCATCTCGGGATTCACGAACTGGCTGAGCAACGCCACAAAAAACAGGATCAGCTTTGGGTTGGCCAGCGCCACCAGCACACCCTCACGCGCGGCCTGGCGGCGTGTCGTCATTGCTGCTTCCGGCGCCAATGCCGCCGCCCTGCCGGCACGCAGCGCCTTGACCCCGAGCCACGCCAGATACATTGCCCCGCCGATGGATACGACCTCGAAAAGCAGCGGCAATCGCGCCATCAGCGCGCCCAGCCCCAGCACCGTCAGCAGCGCGTAAAAGCCCACGCCCAGCGCATGAAAAAGCCCGGCGGTCACTCCCGGCAACCGCCCGCCGCCGAGGGTATGACGCAAAACCAGTGCAAGGCTGGGCCCGGGCGACATCGCCCCGACAGTACAAATCGCGGCCAGCGATAGCCACAGCGAAAACGGCATGTTGGTTCCTTTTAGCGTCCTGATTAACAACGTCATAGCGGAAAAGTTACACTGTCCCGCTCAGCGGCTGGCTCCCGCTCCGCGCCCGGTGCCCGACGCAAGCAGGCTGGTCAGCCATTTGCACAGCCCGTAAAACGTCACCGTCCAGGCGGCCAGGGCCACGTATAAAAACACCGTAGCCAGCGTATCCAGAAACGGCATGGCAAGCGCTTGCTGCATATTATGGGTGCTGGCGGCGTACATGCCCAGCGGAAACACAGCACCCCAGTAAAGCGGGTCATAGCGCAGGGGAAAGCGCTGATACACGTAGCGCCACACCGCAAGAATCAGCAGCATGGGTATCCACCAGGTGCCGGTAGCCCAGTAAAACACGGTAAAGCCCTTGAGAAACGGGCGCAGCGAAAGCAGAAACGGCGCGTCCGGCGCGTTGAGAATCAGCTGCGAGCCGGCCAGTGTGGAAATGGCCATGGCGCCCATGTTGATCCAGTACGGCGGTGCCAGATCCCCCGGCGAAAAATGGAAAAAACTGTAGCGATAAAAAATCAGCGACATCATCCATATATACAGCATGCCGCCCCACAGCCACATGGACAACGCGAGAAAGTTGACTTCCAGCCGGTAAGGCGCCGGCATGTACGCCGCTACCAGCGCGCCCAGCAGCGCGATCGACTGGGTGGCTACTACTGCCAGTAGCCAGCCGCCGCTAATGCTTTTTTCAAATGCCGGCTTGCGTTCTTTAATCGTGAACGCGGTAAAAATGGTGTAGGTCAGCGTAAGCCACAGCACCAGCGCCACGCCCCACAGCGAAAGCGCAAACCGGTACCAGCCCATCAACAACAGGCACTGGCTACCCAGTACACAGGATGCCGCCACCAGGGTAAAAAAGCCCGAGGCGTTCTGATGGCTGGTCAGGTCACTCACCACCCGCCGCGGAAAGCGCCAGAGACGCAGTGCATAGAGCGCCCACAGCAACGGATACGCCACCAGATTGAGCGCAAACAAGGCGCCGGCGATCACCGGCCGGCCCATGAAGTGGGCCGCCAGCGACACGATGCCGGTGGCCATGACCATGCCGAAATACGCCGGCGATAGATCTTCCAGCGCCTGATACAAGCGCCGCTCTTCTCCTTGACTACGTTCCACCCTGCCCTCTTGTGCTGACGGTTATGGCTTAAGAATAGCGTCCCTGCCCGTCAGTATGCGCCGCGGCCCGAGTATTAACCAAATCGTACTGACTAAACGCACCAGAACGGTACCGACACAAAAAGCCCGCCAGCGTGGAGCTGGCGGGCTCGTGCAACTTTTCAGCTGAAGCTAATGAAACACAGGTTGTGTTAGGCGTTTTTCGCCCGAACGCCCTGGGCAATACGCTCGCCGATGTCGGCGTCGATGTTGCGCCAGTACTCAAGAGCGCGCTCCAGCACCGGCTCGGTGACCCCATCGGACAAGTGGCCGACCACGTTATTCACCAGCCGGTCGCGCTCGTCGGCATCCATCACCTCGTTGACCAGCGTATTGGCCTGGCCGAAGTCGTCATCATCCTGGCGCAGCGTATAGGCCGCACGTACCATGTCGCCGCTGGATTCCCACGTGGAATCCGTCGGGTAGCGCTCGCCGTCAGCCTGGGGGCCACCCTTGGAGTTGGGCGCGTACACCGGATCGGACACGGGGTGCATGCGCATCGCGCCGTCCTTGCTGTAGCTGTTGACCGGCGATTTGGGCGCGTTGACCGGGATCTGCTTGTAGTTCACCCCCAGCCGGTGGCGGTGCGCATCGGCGTAGGCGAATACCCGCCCCAGCAGCATCTTGTCCGGGCTGATGCCGATGCCGGGCACCAGATTATTAGGCTCGAACGCCGCCTGCTCGATCTGGGCGTGGTTGTCCGTGGGGTTGGTATCAAGGGTCAGCTTACCGACCTTGATCAGCGGGTAGTCGTCGTGGGGCCACACCTTGGTCAGGTCGAACGGGTTGAAACGATAGGTCTCGGCGTCCTTGAACGGCATGACCTGCATGTGCAGCGTCCAGCTTGGGCAGTCGCCGCGCGCGATCGAGGCGTAAAGGTCGCGCATGTGGTAGTCGCCGTCTTCGCCGGCTAGCCGGTCGGCGTCTTCCTGGGTCAGACACTCGACGCCCTGATCGGTCTTGAAGTGGTATTTGACCCAGAACTTCTCGCCGTCGGCGTTCGTCCACATATACGTATGGCTGGAGTAGCCATTCATATGACGCCAGGTTTTGGGAATCCCGCGGTCGCCCATCAGCCAGGTGACCTGGTGGGCGGATTCCGGCGACAGCGACCAGAAATCCCACTGCATGTCGTTATCACGCAGGTTGTTGTCGGCACGGCGCTTTTGCGAGCGGATGAAGTGCTGAAACTTCATCGGGTCGCGGACGAAGAACACCGGCGTGTTGTTCCCCACCATGTCGTAGTTGCCTTCACTGGTGTAGAACTTGATCGAGAAACCACGCGGGTCGCGCCAGGTGTCGGGGCTGCCGCGCTCGCCGGCCACGGTGGAAAAGCGCATTACCACCTCGGTTTGGGTACCGGGCTGAAACACCGCCGCTTTGGTATAACGGCTGACATCTTCGGTCACCTCAAAATGGCCAAATGCACCGCTGCCCTTGGCGTGGGGCTGGCGCTCGGGGATGCGCTCGCGGTTGAAATGGGCCATCTGCTCGATGAGGTAGTGGTCGTGCAGCACGATGGGGCCATTGGGACCGACCGTCAGCGAATGCTCATCGCTTGCCACGGGAATACCGGCTTCAGTAGTGGTGGGCTTGCGTTTATCGTCGGACATGGTAGCGCCTCCTGATTGGCTGTATAACGACTGGCTGTATAACGACAGAGTCATAGCTTAGCCCTTTCAGGCTAAAAAGCGCGCTATCCCTTCGATAGTCGACATTGGTTTGACATACACGCCCCGCCTGCATAGGCTTGGGCTTCTCCTGGGGGTGCCTTAACGGGCTGAGAATCCGCCGCTTTTGCGACGGTAACCCTTCGAACCTGATCCGGGTCATTCCGGCGAAGGGAAGGAACGCACACGTCAGACTCTCCTCTTCCTTGTCGCATCTCACTGCGGCGTTCGCCTGAACGATCCTCACCACGTTTTCCGGCTGTCACAAGGAAAGAGGACGTATCACCATGCAGCTTGATCCCACCTGGACGGCACTTTGGCTGGTGCTTTGCGCCGTCGTGTTTGCCGTGCCCGGCCTGCTTTATGCCCGCCGCCATCGCAATGATCTCGATGACTATATCGCTGCGCGAAATACCCAGAATACCCGCTCCACCGTGCTTACCCTGCTTGCCACCACGCTTGGCACCTGGGTGCTGTTCGGCCCGGCCCAGGCTGCCACCTGGGGCGGCATTGGCGCCATTCTGGGCTACGCGCTGGGCTCCTGCGTACCGCGCCTGATCATGATTCCGCTGGGCCGGCGCATGCGCGAGCTGATCCCCGAAGGGCACGGACTGACCGAGTTCGTGATCCACCGCTACGGGCGCACCATGTACGCCTTTACCCTTTCCATCATGCTGTTTTATCTGTTTATTTCACTGGCGGCGGGGCTTACCGCCGTGGCTTTCATGGTCACGCTGCTGGCACCGATTCCTCTGTGGCTGACTGCAAGCGTGGTCATGCTCGCCACGGTGATTTATACCTTTTACGGCGGCCTGCGTGCCTCGATCTTTACCGACAAGGTGCAGATGATCGTGATTCTGCCACTGTTGGCGTTACTGCTGATGTTTGGCTGGCAGGCAGCCGGCGGCGTAACACCCACGCTTGATGGCCTTGCGCAAAACGCCCCGCAGCTTCTGGATATTACCGATACCGGCGGGCTGCGCGCGGGGCTGACGTTTTTTATCGCCGTGGTACTGACAGGGCTTTTTTATCAGGGCACCTGGCAGCGTATTTACGCGGCCAAAAACGTCAGCGTGCTGCGTAAAAGCTTCTGGATCAGTGGGCTGTTCAACCTGCCGGTGGTCATCCTGATGGGCCTGTTCGGGCTGGCGTTTGTCGGGCTGGGGCGTGAAGGCGACGGCTCGGTGGCGCTGTTCAGCGTGTTGCTGGCCAAGGTGCCGCTGTGGTTTGCGCTGGCGCTGATTCCGCTGGGGCTGGCGCTGGTGATGAGCAGTGCCGACTCCACCATCAACGCCACCTCGAGCATTATTGCGGTCGACATGCACCGCCTGCTGCCCAACGCCAGCGAAGCCACCCTGATGCGCTTTGCCCGCTGGCTGATCGTTGTCGCCGCGATGCCGATCACCTGGGTTGCCTCGCAGGGGTTCAGCGTGCTGTATCTGTTTTTGCTTGCCGACCTGTTGTGCTCGGCGGCGGCCTTTCCGGTGTTCTTCGGGCTGTTCAACCGCCGCTACGACGGACGCAATGCGGTCATAAGCACCGCCTGCGGGCTGGTTGCGGGGCTTGCCATGTTCCCCGCGCCCAGCGCGGGTACCGAAACCCTGCTGGAAAGCTTTCTGCTCGCCGCGCTGGTGCCGGTGGCCGTCTCGCTGATACTCATGCGCGTGATGCCCGCCCGGGAACACTACGACTTTTCAAGCCTGGCCACGATGGTGCGCCGCTTTGGGCGGGCGTCGTAAAAGACCGGTCAAGCCGAGGGGCGCACAAGCCCCAAATGGCCGCGCAGGGTTGTCTCGGCGTATTCACGGCGGAACAGCCCGCGTTCTTGCAGCACCGGCACCACGTGGTCGACAAAATCCTCGATGCTTGACGGCAGCGCAGGCGGCATCAGATTGAAGCCGTCGGCGCCGCCGTTTTCCACCCAGCGCTGCATTTCATCGGCGATGCTTTCCGGCGTGCCGATCATGGTGCAGTGCCCGCCGCCGGCGGCGAGCCGGCCCAGCAGCTGGCGAAGCGTCGGCTTCTCGCACTCGATGATGCGCAGAATGGTGGCGTAGCGCCCCTTCGGCCCGGTGAAGTCCTCAAGCGGCGGCAGGTCGGGCATGGGCGCGTCCAGCTCCCAGCCGCTGCAGTCCTGGCCGATAAAGGTCGAAAGCTGCTGCAGCGAATCCGCCGTGGGCAAAAGCTCGTCCAGCTCGCGCTGGCGCGCCCGGGCCTCGTCCATGGTGGAACCCACGTAGGTCACAAGCCCCGGCATGATCGCCACCGGCGGGCGGCCGGCAGCGGCCACCCGGGCCTGTATGTCGCTGTAGTAGCTCTGGGCGGATTCCAGGTCGTAGGCCACGGCGTAGATGGCCTCGGCGTAGCGCGCGGCCAGGTCCCGGCCCTGCTCGGACGCACCTGCCTGAAACAGCACCGGCCGGCCCTGGGGCGGGCGCGGCACGTTGAGCGGGCCATCCACCAGAAAGTGTTCACCGTGGTGGTGGATCGGGCGCACCTTATCCGGATCGGCGAAGTTGCCGGCGCGGTCATAGCGCAGCGCGTCGTCGGCCCAGCTGTCCCACAGCGCCAGCGTGGCGTTGGCGAACTCCTCGGCTCGGGCGTAGCGCTCGGCGTGGGGCGGCATGGCCTCATAGTTGTGGTTGCGCGCCTCGGCGTCGAACATCGAGGTCACCAGGTTCCAGCCCATGCGCCCGCCGGAGATATGGTCAAGGGATGCCAGCATCCGCGCGGCGTGGAACGGCGTATAGAAGGTGCTGGAAATGGTCGAGATCAGCCCGATGTGCTCGGTAGCCCGGGCTATGGCCGAAAGCGCCGTCAGCGGCTCCAGAAACCACAGCGGGCCGCCGGCGATGCTGCTGGCGGCGTGGCCGTCGGCGAAGAACACCGCGTCGAACTTGCCCCGCTCGGCGGTGCGCGCAAGCGCTTCGAAATAGCGGATATCGCCCATTTTCTCGGCAGAAGACTCAGGGTGACGCCAGGCCGCGCGGTGGTGGCCGCAGCCCATGGCAAACAGATTGAGGTGCATCGAAGGAGTCGCCATCAGTCTTTCACCAGTCCGCCGTCGACCACCAGGTTCTGGCCGGTAATCGCTCGGCTCCAGGGCGAAGCAAACAGCAGCGCGGCGTCGGCGAACTCGTCCGGCGTGACCACCCGGCGCAGCGGCGTGCTGGCGGCGATCAGGTCAAAGACTTCTTCCGGGGTGGCGGCGGAGGCGTCGGTGGTGCGCAAAAGCCCGCCGGACACCATGTTGACGGTGATGTTGTCCGGCCCCAGGTCGTGAGCGAAGGTGCGCGTCAGCGAGAGCAGCGCGGCCTTGCCGGCGGTGTAGTCGTGGTAGGGCACGATGGGATTCTGGAACAGGTTGGTACCGACGTTGATCACCCGGCCAAAGCCCTGCTCGCGCATGCCGCCAAGGGCTGCCTGAATCACGTTGAGCGCGCCCTGGTTAACACCCTTGAGCTGCTGCTCCAGGTGCTCCCAGGTGAGCGCGTCGGCGTCCGGGCGGCCGTCGCCGTTGAACGAGAAGTCCGGCAGTGCGTTGTTGACCACCGTGGTCACCGGCGCGCCGAAGCGCTCGCGGGCGGCGTCAAACATGGCCTTGACGGCGGCGGCGTCGCACACGTCGGCCTGCACGGCAAGCGCGCGGTCGGGCGCTTCGGCGGCCACGGCTTCGGCACCGGCAACGCTTTGGCGGTAGTTGATGACCACGCGTGCGCCGGCGTTCAGGAAAGCCCGGGCAATGCTTGCGCCCAGCCCGCGGCCGGCACCGGTGACCAGCACCACCTGCTGTTCGATCGGCAGTGCGGCGGGGGAAGAAGCAGAAGGAGAAGAAGAAACAGTCGTCATTATGTCGCCCTTTGGGTGAAGTCCAGCACGACGAAGGGCGCACGCCGAGTGCTCGGCCGAGCACTGCGCTGACATCCCTTCGCCGGTATGAGCCGGATCAGGTTCCTCGGGTGTTGTCTCAGCCCCGCGTTGGCGGGACACCCCGTGTCATGCAGGCCATGACCTTAGCCTATTTGCCCCTGCGCCAACAAGGCGATGGCACTTTAGCGCCAGCCACCCTGAGCGAGCCGTAAGCAGGCCTCCGAGAGGGCGCTGTGAATCCCTCCCTGGACGCTACCTACGCCTTCCCTGGCGTAGGACCCTCTCTTCGACCTGCTTCCGGCTCGCTTGAACCCATGCCCCAATGGCCAGCTGAACGCTTGTGGCGTAAAATCAATCTCCATTTCCTGCCGTGCCGAGCGCGGCGTTACACCAACACAGGATGACAACATGGGTAGGGCTTTTCAGAACCGCAAGGAATCCATGGCCAAAACGGCCGACGCCAAAACCAAGGTGTACAGCAAGTACGGACGCGAAATTTACGTCTGTGCCAAATCCGGCGGCCCTGACCCACACAGCAACCTGGCGCTGCGCGGCCTGCTCGACCGCGCCAAGAAGGATCAGGTGCCGGCCCACGTCATCGACAAGGCGCTGGACAAGGCCGCCGGTGCCGGCGGTGAAGACTTCTCCCCGGCGCGCTACGAGGGCTTTGGCCCGGGCAACGTGATGATTATCGTCGAGTGCCTGACCGACAACCCCAACCGCACCATCGGTGACGTGCGCGGCTGCTTTACCAAGGCCAAATGCAAGATCGGCACCCAGGGCAGCGTCAGCCACCTGTTCGACCACTGCGCGATCTTTGCCTTCGCCGGCGACGACGAGGAAGCGGTGCTGGAAGCGCTGATGGAAGCCGACGTCGACGTCACCGACATCGAATGCGAAGACGGCCAGATCACCGTGTTTGCCCCGCATACCGAATACGCAAAAGCCCGCACCGCGCTGGTCGACGCCTTCGGCGATATTGACTTCGAGGCCGACGAGATTCAGTTTCTGCCCCAGGTCACCACGCCCATCGAAGGCGAAGACGCGGCGGCGCTGGAGAAGTTCATGGCCATGCTCAACGAGCTCGACGACGTGCAGAACATCTACCACAGCGCCGAGCTGCCCGAGAACCCCTAGCGGGGCTTCCCCCGGAGCTCGCCTTCTGACGACAGCACGGCATCCGGCGGCAGCAGCGCCGGCCGGATGCCTGCCTCGCTGAGTACCGCCTTGCCGCGCAGGGTGAGATCGGTCAGGAATACGAACTGCTGGCGCGGGTCCATGGGGTAGGCGCGAATGCGATAGTGCGTGCCCCAGGGCTGCTCCTCGGCCACCACCAACAGCGGCTTGTCGAAACGCAGGTAGGCGCTGGTCAGCGCCACGTCGCGCAGTGCCGTGCGCACCCAGTCGGCCTTGTCCTGCGGATGCAGGTAGAAGCTGGCCACGCACTGCAGGCTGATATCGCCGTTGTTGGCGTTGTGGATGGGGTGATCCCAAAGCTTCAGATGGGGAATCGCGACCAGCGTATCGTCCGGGGTGACCACTTCCACGGTGCGCAGGCCCACATGCTTTACCTCGCCGTAGACGCCGTCGATCTCGACCCAGTCGCCCGGGCGATACGGCAGCTCGACTGCCGATACTACCCCGGCAATCAGGCTGCTGACGTAGTCCTTCAGGGCAAAGCCAATGGCTACCCCGGCAATGCCCAGAAGCGCCAGCATGTTGCCCAGCGACGGCTCGATGATGATCGGCACGCTGATGGCAATCGCCGCGACCAGAATCGCCAGCCGGGTCACCGGCACCATGGCAAAGGTACGAAAGCGCGCCTGACCCTGAAGCCGATTGGCCAGCCAGTTGAGCCCCGCCTGAGACACCACGATCAGCAGTATCGTGGCTCCCAGCACCAGCCCCAGGGTGAGCAGTGCCTCGCTGTCCAGCTCGTTGAACAGGCTGGCGTAGCGCCCCTGCGTGTCTACTGCCGTTTCGTCCATTCCACCTCTCCCCGGCCGCGGCGCGGCAGCGGTATCACGGGTTACAGCGCATCCAGCAGGTAGCGCCGGGATTCCAGCAGCTGGCGCACGCCGGTATAGCACAGCGGCGCGACCTGAAAACGCCCCTGACGCTGGCACAGCACGCCCCGGTGGGTCAGCGCCAGCCGCCCCTGCAGCGTTTCATGGCGGGAAAACGGCAGCACCTGACACAGCGATTCATCGTCCAGCCCGCCGTGAATCAACAGCGCATGCAGCACCATCAGCAGCGCGTCGTCGGCCTCGACCGGCAGCGACGGTTCGGCCTGCATGCGCACGTACCACAGCGTATCGGGCGGGCCGTCTTCGCTATCGGCCACTCGCAGGCTGTCCAGAAAACATGCCCGCGCCAGCCCTTCGTGGCCACGGCAGTCAGCCGCCAGGCGCTGCAGCGAGCGGCCATCGCCCGGGGTATCGTCGCCGTCGGGCAGCAGGCTTGTGGGTGCGGCTGCTCAAAAGCACCGGGCAGTGCGGGCCGGGCAAGGCGGCCAGCCGCTTACCCAGCGCCTTCCCGCCAAGCGCCCGGGGGGTAAAGGCCGGAAGCCCTTCGAGGCCCACCGCGTGTTTCAGGTACGCATGGCACCAGCTGTCACAGCCGATGATGCCACGCCCCAGCGCGCCGGTTTGCGCGCGCTCAAGAAACCGGCGCACGCTGCCCATGCCGTCTACCCGGCGCAGAAAATGCCGCTCAAGGGCGGGCACCGCCCAGCGCGACCGGGCAGAAAGCGCGGCCATCCAGGCCGCGTCGTCATCCCGCAGCGCGGCGGGGGCCGGCGGCGTCAAAAGCGTCATCCCCCGGGCCCGGGCAAGGGCCGTCACCGCCGCCGCGTGATCGCCATGGGGCGGCGTTACCAGCATTACCACCGGGGCCTCGGTGTCGGCCAGGCACCGCTCAAGGGCGTCTGCCCAATCCGCCGCGTCGGGCGCGCGCAGCCAGCGTGTCAGCTGCTCCTCGCCCGGGGCGATCAGGCTTGCCTCGCGCCGAGCCCGGGCCTTCTGCCCCTCGCGGCCGGAAAGCCAGCGCCTTGCCGCTCGCCACGAGCGCTGCCACTGGCTGGCCCGGGTCAGCCCCGGCGGTGAAAACGCGTCCAGCGTCACCAGTTCGTGGCGAGCGCCTGGGTCCTTCGTGTTCCCCGATGCCGCGTTCTGCGCCGTGCGTCCTGCCATTCAGCTGCCCCTCGTTAATCGGCCATGCA
>NZ_JAKDUR010000041.1 GCF_030457605.1 Halomonas sp. | reverse complement strand
TCATTCTGGATACCGGGCAGGCCGGGGAGTCGTTGTTTTTGATCCATCAGGGCGAAGTCGCTGAAGTCGATCCGACGCTGCCTCGGGCAACCGCGCGCATTGGCCTGTATACGGCGGGCGATCTGTTCGGTGCCATCAGCATGCTCAACGGCCAGAGCCGCTACCGCTTTATCGCCGAGCAGGACTGCCTGTGTTATCTGTTTCCCAGGGTGCTTTTTCAGCAGCTGTGCCGGGCCTATCCCGAGTTTGATCATTTTTTCCGCCAGTCGCTGGCAGACAAGGCTTCACGGCTAATGGAGCAGCGCGCTCCAGGCGAGGCACTCAGCGCAGCGGCGTGGAGTATCGGCCATGCTGACAACCTGCAGATTGAGCAGGCCGGAAGCCTGAGCGAGCTGGCCGCCGCCAGCCGGCGTACGCCGGAGCTGGTCAGCTCGCTGATGGCCCAGGGCGTTAAACTGCGCTGTGCCATGGAGCTTTTGGCCGCCCTGAACGGCCGTATTATCCACAAGGCCTGGCAGCTGTGCGTCGCGCCGCGTTACCACAATGACAGCTGCCTGATAGTGATGGGCAGCGAAGGGCGCGGCGAACAGATCCTGAAAACCGATCAGGACAACGGTCTGATTCTGGACGATACGCTGGATTGGCCCGACGTCGACGGCGCCATGCACCGGCTGACCGATACGTTGGTGACGCTGGGTTATCCGCCGTGCCCCGGCAACATCATGGTGTCCAACCCGGAGTGGCGGGGCAGTGTTAGCGAGTGGCAGGCACGTATTGCCCGCTGGGCCGCCGCCAGGGACGGCGACAGCCTGATGAAGATTGCCATCATGCTGGATGCCCACGCGGTCGCGGGCAGCCCGACATTGCTTGAGCGTGTGCGCGGGACGTTGTTTGACCACTGCGCCGATGATGACCTGCTGTTGTCCTATTTTGCCCGGGCGGCGCTGCGTTTTTCCACGCCGCTGACGCTGTTCGGCTCGCTGAAAAAGCCCCAGCACGGTATCGATATCAAAAAGGGCGGCATTTTTCCCATTGTTCACGGCGTGCGCACCATGGCGCTGGAGCGTCGCATCATGGCGACTTCGACCTTTGAACGGCTGGAGGCGCTGGTCACGGATGGCCGCCTGCCCCGCCGTTTTGCCGATGACGTTGGCGAAGCGCTGTCGCTGTTTACCGAGCTGCGGCTAAAGCGTCAGCTGGAAGCGCCCACCGCTGACGGGCAAAGCCGCGATCGCGTGGTGGTGCAAACGTTGTCTTCCCTTGAGCGCGACCTGCTGCGCGAAGCGCTGCATATCGTCAAGGATCTCAAGCAACGCCTGTCGCATCGTTATCATCTGGAATATTCCTGAAGACTTCGCCTGGCGTGTGGCCTGAAGGATAGTCCGGGAAGAGATGAGCATTGGTGAGAGGGCGGCGGGTGTTGTTACAATGGTAATCATGATCACGGCGCTTTACCCGCGCTGTCTGACCTCTTTTCTTCACTTTTGACCGCGCAGACTTCCTATGCCGCATTCTGACTCCGTGCAATCCCTTGATCCCGCTGCGTACGCTTCCACGCCCGAGGCCACCGCTGCCAATGACGCAGCATCCCTTGATGCGCAGTACAAACGCGACTTCAACAAGCTGCAAAAACGTCTGCGGCGCCAGACCGGCAATGCGGTGATTGATTACCGCATGATCGAGGAGGGCGACAAGATCATGGTGTGCCTGTCCGGCGGCAAGGACAGCTACACCATGCTGGAAATGCTGCGAAGCCTGCAGCGCAACGCGCCGGTCAGTTTTTCGCTGGTGGCCGTGAACCTTGATCAGAAACAGCCGGGCTTTCCCGAGCATGTGCTGCCCGAATATCTCGACAAGCTGGGCGTGAACTACCATATTCTCGAGCGCGATACCTACTCGGTGGTCAAGGAGAAAACCCCCGAGGGTAAAACCACCTGCGCGCTGTGTTCGCGCCTGCGCCGGGGCTCGCTTTACGGTTTTGCCGAGGAGATCGGTGCGACCAAGGTGGCGCTTGGTCACCACCGCGAAGACATTCTGGAAACGCTTTTCCTGAACATGTTCTTCGGTGGCAGTTTAAAGGCGATGCCGCCCAAGCTCCTGTCCGACGATGCCAAAAACATCGTCATCCGCCCGCTGGCCTACTGCAAGGAAGCGGATATTGCCGAGTATTCCCGCCAGATGGCTTTTCCGATCATTCCCTGCAATTTGTGCGGTTCCCAGCCCAATATGCAGCGTCAGAACGTCAAGGCGATGCTCGACGACTGGGATAAAAACCATCCGGGCCGGCTGGAGAGCATGTTCAAGGCGGTGACCAATGTGGCCCCGTCCCAGCTGGCTGATCGTGAGCTGTTTGATTTTGAACACCTGGAAGCCAAACAGGAAGAAGCGCTTTCCGGGCGTATTCAGGCATTTAATGTAGGCTGAAGGACGTTCAGGAGCATGCGTTTGCCTGGGCCTCTTCTTCGGCCAGCGCCAGCAGCTGCGGCATGCCCAGAATATTGACCTCGCGCCCGGAGACGGCCACGACTTCCTGAGTCTGAAAGCGGCTTAAAATCCGGCTGACGGTTTCTACCGCAAGGCCCAGATAATTGCCGATATCCGCGCGGGACATGGACAGCCGGAAGCTGTAGGGCGAATACCCGCGGCGGCGAAAACGGTCGGACAGCGTGATCAGGAAGCTGGCCATGCGCTGGTCGGCGGTTTTGCGCGAAAGAAGGCGCATCATGCGGCGATCTTCGCGCATTTCCTTGCTCATGCTTCGATACAGCTGGCCGCGAAGTTCGGGCAGGTCTTCCGACAGCAGGTCCAGCCGGTCAAAGGGGATCTCGCAGACGGTGGTGGTTTCAAGTGCTACCACGCTGCCGGGGTAATGTTCTTCGTCGATGCCGTCAAGCCCGACCAGCTCGCTGGGCAGGTAGAAGTTGGTCAGCTGGTCATCGCCGTTGCCTTCAGTGGTGACCTGTTTGAGACTGCCCGAGCGCACGGCAAACACGCTGGTGAAGGTTTCTCCCTGACGAAACAGCGGCTCGCCTTTCTTGAGTGGAGCACGCCGCCGGATGATGGCGTCAAACTGATCCATGTCCTCAAGCTCAAGAGCAAGCGGCAGGCACAACGAACTCAGGCTGCACGTCTGGCAGCGGGTTTCATGCAGCAGGGGGCGCCGACGGCTGAGATATTCCGGCATGGATTCCTCCGTGAAATAGGTCACGGCGCCATTATGCGAGTAAGCGCCAGTGACCCACAAGCCACCAGCGCTGTTTTGCCGCTAAAGATAGGTATCAAACGCTGCCGCCAGCTGGCGCAGCACCAGTCGCCCCGCCGGCGTGGCCGTGATGACCTCTCCGCTTTGCTTGACCAATCCGTCTCGCGCCGCCTCGGCGAGCTGTCCAAGTGCCCGGGAAAAATAGCGTGGCGCATCAATCTGAAAGCGCTGGCCAAGAGCCGCCAGGTCAAGCCTTGCATGACACATCAGCGCTTCGATGGCCGCGCGATGAATAAGGTCGTCACGGCTGAGGCACAGGCCACGTACGGTGGCCAGTTGGCCTGAATCCAGTGCGTTGGCGTAACGGTCAAGACGGGCGGGGTTTTGCGCATAGACGTCATCAATGCGCGACATGGCGGAGACGCCAAGGCCCAGCAGGTCGCAGTTGGCGTGGCTGGTATAACCTTGGAGGTTACGTTGCAGGGTGCCGTTTTGGCGAGCGGCCACCAGGCTGTCGTCGGGGCGGGCGAAGTGGTCCGCGCCGATGGGCACGTAGCCGGCCTGACCCAGCCGTTCGGCGGTCGCATGCAGCATGGCCAGCGTCTCTGCTGGCGCGGGCAGATCGGCGGCATTGATGTGGCGCTGGGCAGCAAACTGGCGCGGCCGGTGCTGGTAGTGGCGTGCGGCGATGCGTGCCGGATTGAGCTCGATGACCTGCTCAAGCGTTTCCACGAAACCGGGCAGGGTCTGGCGCGGTAGGCCACAGGCGAGCTCCAGCCGTAGTGAGCGAAACCCCAGCCGATGGGATTCTTCCATCAGGGTTTCGGTCATGGCTCGGGGCTGTACGCGATTGATGGCCTGCTGAACTTCGGGGTTGAGATCCTGCACGCCAAGGCTGATGCGGTTGAAGCCCAGCAGCTGCAAATGGCGCAGGGTGAAGACGTCAGCTTCGCGCGGGTCGATCTCGATGGCATAGTCGCGTTCGGGCGCAGACGACAGGCCAAAGCGTGCATCCAACCGGTCGAACAGATCGCTCATTTGGCCAAGGCTTAATAATGCCGGCGTGCCGCCGCCCCAGTAAAGCTGTTCCACGGGGCGTGCGGTATCCAGATGGCGGGCGGTCAGCACCATTTCGCGATCCAGCCGCGAGAGGTAAAGTTCGGGCAGCGTGGGATCGTGGGTGGGAGTCCGGTTGCAGGCGCAGAGGAAGCTTCTTTTGTGGCAAAACGGAATGTGTACGTAAAGCGATAGCCCCCGGCCGCTGGCATTGCTGCGCTCAAGTGCCCGGATAAAATCGGCAGCACTGAACTGCCCGCTAAAGGCATGCGGGGCAGGGTAGGTCATATAGCCGGGACGGTGGCTTGCATGGCGGCGTAGTAGCGCCGTGTGCCGGGCAGCGGACAGCGCTGCAGTACTCACAAACGTAGGGGCAGCGCTGGCCATGGCAACAACTCCGTTAGGAAAGACGACAGAACAACAGCGTTATCCTGGCATCGGCCCGTGACGAAGGAGTTGAGCTATATCAATTAAGCGCCGGACATCTCCGACATGCCGGCCATGTGCCAAAGCGTCCACAGCTGCCAAAGCGCGAAGGTGATAATACACAGCGCGGCAATGCTGCGCGTGGCCGGATGGCGAATCAGCGCGCTGAGCTGGCGCGCGGCCATGCCGGTGGCCAACAGTGCTGGCAGCGTGCCCAGCCCGAAGGCGCCCATCAGCAGTGCGCCGCGAGCCGGATCGGCCATGGCCAGGCTCCAGGCCAACATGGAGTAGACCAGCCCGCAGGGCAGCCAGCCCCAGACTGCACCCAGCGCAAACGCCTGGGGCAGTTTGACCACCGGCATCAGCCGCCGGCCCAACGGCTCGATGTGGCGCCAAAAGCGCCGCCCCACGGCTTCCACCTTTAGAAGCCCTTTCCACCAGTTGGCAATGTAGAGCGCCATCAGAATGAGCATGACGGCGGCAAACAACTGCAGCGCCATGCGCGCCGCCGGCGCGATGGAAAACACCGTGCCTAGCGTTGCCACCAGCGCCCCGGCAATCATGTAGCTGGAAATGCGTCCGGCGTTATAGCTCAGCAGCAGGCCTGACAGCCGAGCCGGGTGGCGCATGCTGGGTGGCACAGCAAAGGTCAGCGCACTCATGATGCCGCCGCACATGCCGATGCAGTGGGCGCCGCCCATCAGGCCGAAGACAAAGGCTGCCAGCATGGGTGGCAGTTCAAGACCGGTCGGGTTCATGGCGGCGGCTCGCTGTTTTGCTGGCGTCGCTCGCGTGCGGCGTTGGCGTTTTGCCGGCGGCGTTCGCGCTCCTCCGGCGTCAGGTCGTTTTCATCTTCGTCAAACAGGATGCGGTACGCGGGGCCTTCCAGGTCATCGAACTGGTTGTTCTTGACCGCCCAGAAGAAAGCCCAGACGGCGATGCTTAAAAACAGCAGGGAAATCGGGATCAGCAGATACAGAATGGTCATGCGGCCACCGGGGATGGGGAGGAAACGTGAGGTGTGGGCCGGGTTTTCCAGCGTGTCAGGCGTAACGCATTGCCGACTACCACCAGCGAACTCAACGACATGCCAAGGGCGGCAAGCCATGGCGGCACGAGGCCGACGGCAGCCAGCGGCAGGGCGGCGACGTTATAGCACACCGACCACGCCATGTTCTGCTTCATGATACGCCGGGTGGCCCTGGCGATTTCAACCGCCTCATCAATACGTGCAAGCCGCGGGCTTAACAGCACGGCGTCGGCGCGGGTGCGGGCAAGATCGGTGGCGCCATTCATGGCAATCGCTACATCGGCACCGGCGAGTACGGGCACGTCGTTGATGCCGTCGCCCACCATCGCCACGCTTTCGCCGGCGGCCTGCAGTGCCTGAATGCGCTCCAGCTTGTTTTCGGGGCTTTGTCCGGCGTGCCAGGTGGTGATGCCCAGCGCGCCGGCAAGCTCGCGGACCGCGCCTTGGGTATCGCCGGACAGCAGCTCGACTTCAAGCCCGCGTGCCTTGAGCGCGGCGACGGTCTCGGCGGCATCATCGCGCAGGGCGTCGTGCAGGCGAAACCAGGCGCGCGGCGCGGCGTCTTCGGTGAGCAGTAGCCACTGGCCGTCGTCGGGTGCGGCGGGCGCATCGACGGGTGAAGGTCCAGACGTGACGCTGGCAAAAGCGGGTTTGCCCAGTCGCCAGCGGGCACTGCCTATTACGCCTTCAAGCCCCTGGCCGGTCACGCTTTTTATCTCGCTGGCGCCAAGCGTGGCATCACGATAGGGCTGAAAGGCCCGGGCGATGGGGTGTTCCGAGCGGGCTTCGAGTGCGGCGGCCAGCGTGCGGGCATGCTCGCTTGAGAGGCCGTCGATAAGCGGACGGGTGTCGACCAGCTGCATTTCACCCCGGGTCAGAGTACCGGTCTTGTCGAAAATCACCCGGGTGGCGTTGGAGAGGGTTTCCAGCGCGTCGGCGCGGGTTACCAGTACACCGCGGCGGCGCAGCTGGCCGTGACCGGCGGTCAGCGCGGCAGGTGTGGCCAGTGCCAGCGCACAGGGACAGGTGACGACCAGCACCGAGAGCATGATCCAGAACATCCGTGACGGGTCGATAAACCACCAGGCGATGGCGACACAGGCCGCCACCAGCAGCAGGCGCAGGACGAAAAGATGTGCCATGCGCGCGGCGAGTTGCGCAAGCCGCGGGCGGCTGGCAAAGGCGCGATCGGTGAGGTCGAGAATGCCGGCAACCCGTGCCTGCTGGCCGGCGTGGGTGACGCGAATCACCAGCGGATTTTCCATATTCTGGCTGCCGCCGACCACGGTTTGCCCGACGCAGCGGGTGACCGGCAGGTATTCGCCGGTGAGCATCGACTCGTCAAGACTGGATGCCCCCTCCTCGATGATGCCGTCGGCGGGGACATCGTGGCCGGGCTTGATCAGTACGCGGTCGCCTTCGGCGAGACGGTTGGCGGGTACGATGCGCTCGCTGTCGTCGGCTTCCAGACGGGTGGCCGAGGCCGGCAGTACGCCGCTCAGGGCATTGCCGCTCTGGCCGTTGCGTCGCCGGGCGCGGGCTTCGATGTAGCGGCTGAAGAGCAGAAAAAAGGTGAACATGGCGACAGAATCAAAATACACCTCGCCCTGGCCGGTGATGACCGCCCAGGCGCTGGCCAAATAGGCACAGCCGATGGCAAGGGAGACGGGAACATCCATACCCAGTACGCGGGTTTTGAGATCGCGCAGGGCGTTACGGAAAAACGGCCGGGCGGAAAACAGCACCACTGGCGTAGCCAGTGCAAAGGACAGCCAGTGGAACAGTGCGTAGAAGTCGGCGGAGATTTCATCCGGGCCCGAGACGTAGATGGGGATCGAGAACATCATCACCTGCATCATGCCCACGGCGGCGACGATCAGCCGGCGTATGGTCATGCGCTCTTCGCGCTGCAGGCGTTTTTGTGCCTGATCCGGCTCGTAGGGCTGGGCGGTATAGCCGATGGCGGCCATTTCCGCGAGTAGTTGGGAAAGCGCGATGACCTGCGGATCCCAGCTGATGCGCACACGATGGTGGGTCAGGTTGACGGCGCTGGTATCGACGCCGTCCAGCGCGTTGAGTCGATGTTCGATCAGCCAGGCGCAGGCCGCGCAGGTGATGCCTTCAACCGCCAGCGTGGCATGGACGCGGCCGTCCTCTCCGGGATGCACAAAGGTCGCCTGTAGGCCGGGGTCGTCAAATACCACCCAGGTGTCAGCTTTGGCGGCCTTGCGCTCGTCGGGGCGCTCGGGCAGCTCGGTGCGGTAGCGGTAGTAGCTTTCCAGCCCGCCTTCCACAATGGCATGCGCCACGGCCTCGCAGCCGGGGCAGCACAGCGGGTGCTGTTCGTCGTCAAGCTGGATATACCACGGGGCTCCGTCGGGTACCGGATTGCCGCAGTGGTAGCACGGGGTTGGCTCGGAGGTGGGCATCAGCTGTCCGTGCGACCGCCGGGGTGCAGCGTAATGCTGTCTTCCGTGGGAAAGCGGGCCTCGCCCACCAAACGCCATTCGGGGTCATCAGCAACGGGTTGGAGCTGCAGGTACCAGCGGTAGCGCAGATTATCCGGCCCCTGGGTGATGTAGCGGCCTTTGCGCACGTGCTCCAGCACAAACGTCTGGTCGTGGTCGTTTTCCGTGGGGAAGATGAGCTTGAGTTCCAGCGCCTCCGGCCGCTTCTCGCCGGCCAGGTCCAGCACGATATCGCTGGTCAGCGGGTCGATGCGCAAGTCGCCGGAAAGCCCCAGCTCCCGGGCACGATCCTGTTTGGCCAGCACCATGTTAATGGCCTTGCCGTGCTCGTAATAATCTTCTTCCACGACGCCATCATAGTATTTGACCGAGAAAAACGCGTAGGTGCTGCCAAATGCCACCGACGACAGCAGAATGCTGATCAAAAACCACGGCCAGAACTGCTTGTACCAGGGCTTTATATCCATCGCGTTAGGGTCGTGAGACGGGGCCATTGGGGTTACCTCAAATTGCCGATAAAGCGTGTGTCACGCTCAAGGTGAATGCTGCCGTCTTCTTCGGCTTCAAGCGTCAGCACGATGGAGTGGCTGGGCGTTTCGATCACATCGGGGCTAACCTTGAGCGTGACCACTGACTGGCGTGATTCACCGGCGGGTACGGTAATCTGCTGCCGGTCGAGCGACAGGCCGGGCAGCCCCGAGGCGCTGAGCCGATAGGTATGATCACGAGCGTCCAGGTTGCGTACGGTCAGGCTGTAGACGTTGCTGATCTGGCCGTCGCTGGTCATCTGGTAAAGCTGGGTACGGTCGCGCTCGGCATCGAAGTCGAGTGGTGTCCGGTCGCCGACTGCCCAGGCAAAGGCGCCCACCATAATGCTCAGCGCAATAAAGTAGCCGATCAGACGAGGGCGCAGAATATGGGTTTTTTGTCCTTCAAGCGAGCTTTCCGTGGTGTAGCGGATCAGCCCACGCGGGTAGCCCATCTTGTCCATCACGCTGTCGCAGGCGTCGATACAGGCAGCACAGGTAATGCATTCGTACTGCAGCCCGTCGCGGATATCGATACCGGTAGGGCAGACCTGCACGCACAGGTCGCAGTCGATGCAGTCGCCGTAGCCGGCTTGCTGCACCTGTTCGTGAGTCAGGTTTTTTTTACGCCGGCCGCGCGGCTCGCCTCGGGCGGCGTCGTAGGAAACAATCAGCGTGTCGCGGTCAAACATGACCCCCTGAAAGCGGGCGTAGGGGCACATGTAGATGCACACCTGCTCGCGCAGCCAGCCGGCGTTCAGGTAGGTAAACACCAGAAAGAAACCGACCCAGAAGTATGACCAGCCGTTGGCGCTGAGCGTGGCCAGGTCGGGCACCAGCTGACGAATTGGCGTGAAGTAGCCGACAAAGGCAATGCCGGTGGCCAGTGAGACCAAAAGCCAGGCCACATGCTTGGCCGTTTTGCGCTTGAGCTTGTCGGCGCTCATGGACTGCTTGTCGAGCTTGATGCGCCGGTTGCGCGGCCCCTCTGTGCGGTGTTCGATCCAGATGAACAGAAACGTCCACACGCTTTGCGGGCAGGTGTAGCCGCACCAGACGCGCCCGGCAAACACGGTGATAAAAAACAGCCCGAAGGCGCAGATGATCAGCAGCCACGACAGCAGGACAAATTCCTGGGGGTAAAATGTGGCGGTAAAAATGTGAAACTCGCGATGGGGCAGATCAAACCATACCGCCGGCCGGCCGCCGATGTTGACCCACGGCAGCAGAAAAAACGTGAGCATCAGGGCCCAGTTGGAACTGCGCCGAAGCCGTTGAAAAAGCCCCTTGATTTCGCGGACGTAGATATGCCGGCGCTTGGCGTACATTTCCTGGGAGACAGGGCTGTCAGACGGCGTGTGGTGTCCTACCGGGTCCGGTGTGACATCTTTGCTCGGGATTTTATCCATGGCGGTATCGCAGCTCAGAAGGCAGAGAGAAAGGCTGCACCAAGGGTGCAATAGCACAGGATGCGTCGATCTGGCTAGTGTTGATAGTGTAACGGATCAGGCATAAAAAAAGGTGCGGCTGGAGGCCGCACCTTTAGTCTATACAGATGATTTGGGCGAGCTGTCTGTACGAACCGGCGCCTAGTCGTTGTAGCGCAGGCTATAGACGTAGGCGGCGACCAGATGCACGCGTTCTTCACCGATATATGCCGCCTGTGCCGGCATGTGGCCGTTACGACCGTTGCGCAGCGTCTGGCGGATGGAGTCGGGAATGGCCTGCCCCGGCTTTTGATACAGCCAGATATTATCGGTCAGGTTGGGCGCACCCAGCGCGGTATTGCCGGTGCCGTCAGGGCTGTGGCAGGCCGCACAAACCGATGTAAACGTGCTCTGGCCTTTTTCGGCGCGGGCAGCATCGTGATCTTCAGCGGACATCGACAGTACGAACTGGGTCAGGTTTTCGATGTTGTCCTCACCCAACTGCTGCCAGGACGGCATCAGCCCGTTACGCCCATTGGTCAGCGTGGTCACGATGTTGTCGGGCTCGCTGCCGTAAAGCCAGTCGTCGTCGGTCAGGTTGGGAAAGCCGTAGCCGCCTTTGGCGTTGGAGCCGTGGCAGACCGCGCAGTTGTTGAGGAAGATGCGCTCGGCCACCTGCATGGCTTCCTTATCCTTGGCCAACTCAGGAATGGGAATTTCCTGATACTGCTCAAAGATCGGTGCGAAGCGTTCTTCCGCCTGGGCGACTTCCTGCTCCCACTGGCCCTCCTGAGACCAGCCCAGAATGCCCTGGAAGTTGCCCAGACCCGGGTACAGCACCAGATAGCCCAGCGCGAAAATCACGGTACCGATAAACAGCTGGAACCACCACTTGGGCAGTGCGTTGTCGTATTCCTCGATGCCGTCTGCGGCGTGGCCGGTAGTTTCCACGTTGCCGTCGGCATCCGGAGTTTTGTCGGTATGCCGGTTGGACAACAGGAACCAGGCGCTGAGCCCGATGGTGCCCAGCGTGACGACGATGATCCAGGTACTCCAGAAGCCGGAGAGGGAGTCACCCCATAGATTGCTCATGTATTTTTATCTCCCTTGTCTTGGCGGGATTCTGCCGTGTCTTGCGATGCGGCAGGCTTGTCACGGACGGGTTGTTCGTCTTCTTCGTCGGCGAAGGGCAGGTTGGCCGCTTCATCGAATCCCGGCTTGCGACGCTTGGAGTAGGCCCACCAGATGATGCCTACAAAAGCGATCAACAGAACCAGCGTGACGACACCCTGAAAATCTCCCGAGTCCATAACTTATCGAGTACCTTTTAAGACGGTGCCCAACTGCTGCAAGTAAGCGATCAGCGCGGTGATTTCCTGCGTGCCCTTGACCTCAGCCGTGGCGTTTTCGATCTGCTCGTCGGTATACGGAACACCCAGCGTTTTCAGCGTGCGCATCTTGGCCGGTGTGTCCTCGCCGTCGAGGGTGTTCTCGAATAGCCAGGGGTAGGCCGGCATGATGGATTCCGGTACCACGTCGCGCGGATTATAAAGGTGAGCGCGGTGCCAGTCGTCACTGTAGCGCTCGCCTACGCGGGCCAGGTCGGGGCCGGTGCGCTTGGAGCCCCACAGGAAGTTGTATTCATATACGCCTTCCCCGGCCACGCTATAGTGGCCGTAGCGCTCGGTTTCCGCACGGAACGGACGAATCATCTGGGAGTGGCAGCCCACACAGCCTTCACGGCGATAGATGTCGCGGCCCTCGAGCTCCAGCGCCGAAAGGGGTTCAAGCCCCTCGACCGGCTCGTTGGTTTGCTTCTGGAAAAACAGCGGAACCACCTCGGCCAGGCCGCCAAAACTGATCACGACCAGGATCAGGACGACAAGCAGGCCAACGTTTTTTTCAATAATCTCGTGTTTCATTGGTCTTGACTTCCCCGGGTTAGGCAGCTTGCGGTGCCGGCTGCTCGCTGATGGCTTCGCGACGCTTGACCGTCATGTAGACGTTGTAAGCCATGAACAGCATGCCGGTGACCCAGAACAGGCCGCCGATCAGGCGTACAAAGTAGCCCGGCGCACTGGCTTCAACAGCTTCAACAAAGGTGTACATCAGCGTGCCGTCGGGGTTGATGGCGCGCCACATCAGGCCCTGCATGATGCCGTTGACCCACATGGAGGCGATGTACAGCACGGTGCCGATCGTGGCCAGCCAGAAATGCACGGCGATCAGGTTGACCGAGTGCATTTCCGTGCGGCCGAACAGGCGCGGAATCAGGTGGTACATGGAGCCGATGGTGATCATTGCCACCCAGCCAAGCGCGCCGGCGTGGACGTGGCCGATGGTCCAGTCGGTGTAGTGGGAAAGCGCGTTGACGGTCTTGACTGCCATCATCGGGCCTTCAAAGGTGGACATGCCGTAGAAGGACAGGGCGACCACCAGAAAGCGCAGGGTCGGGTCGGTGCGCAGCTTATGCCAGGCGCCGGAGAGCGTCATCATGCCGTTGATCATGCCGCCCCAGGACGGTGCCAGCAGGATGATGGAAAGCACCATGCCCAGAGATTGTGTCCAGTTGGGCAGCGCGGTGTAGTGCAGGTGGTGCGGGCCGGCCCACATGTACACCATGATCAGCGCCCAGAAGTGGACGATGGACAGGCGGTAGGAATACACCGGACGCTCGGCCTGCTTGGGCACGAAGTAATACATCATGCCGAGGAAGCCCGCCGTCAGGAAAAAGCCCACCGCGTTGTGGCCGTACCACCACTGCACCATGGCATCGATGGCGCCGGCGTAGATGGAGGTGGAATACATCGGCGTCACCGGGATGGCGGCGTTGTTGACGATGTGCAGCACGGCGATGGTTAAAATGAATGCCGCATAGAACCAGTTGGCCACGTAGATATGCGATGTGGTGCGCTTCTTGATGGTCATCAGGAACACCGCCGCGTAGGAAATCCACACCACGGCGATCAGGATGTTGATCGGCCATTCAAGCTCGGCGTATTCCTTGGTGGTGGTGTAGCCCATCGGCAGCGAAACGATCGCGGAAACGATGACGGCCTGCCAGCCCCAGAACGTAAAGGCGGCGAGCTTGTCAGAGAATAGCCGCACCTGGCAGGTACGCTGAACGACGTAATACGACGTCCCGATCAACGCCGAGCCGCCAAAGGCAAAAATCACGGCGTTGGTGTGTAGCGGACGAAGACGCCCGAAGCTGGTCCAGGGCAGACCAAGGTTCAGTTGCGGCCAGACCAGTTGTGAGGCAATGATGACGCCAAGCGTCATACCGATAATGCCCCACACAACGGTCATGATCGCGAACTGCCGAACCACCTTGTAGTTGTAGGTCGGATGTTCAAATGCTGTGTTCATTTTATGTTCCCATCGAACGCGGTTAGGGGGTAACTCGGGCATTTTGCCCGAGTGCGACCACCCGCTTGATGATGCAGGTCAAGATCCGGCAAGGATTCTAGCGCAGCTGGGTCAGAAGCTGAACATGCCAAACGCTTAAGTCAGCAATATTCAAGGATCACCAGAATGCCTGATTGCGCACCTTCAGCATCTTCTACGCTATCTGAGGCACAGCTTCCAGCGGCGCTGGATCAATACCGCGATGTGACGGTGATGGTGGAAAATCACGGCCTTTTGTACATGGGCGGCGAACCCCGTCATGGACGCCTTCTCTTCACCCATGGTGCCGGGGCAGGAATGGAATTGCCGTTCATGCGGCAGTTTGTCACGGCACTGACGCGCCTCGGTGTGCAGGTACTGGTGTTTGAGTTTGCCTATATGCAGCAGATGCATAAAACCGGCAAACGCCGGCCGCCGCCCCGGATGGAAGCACTGACGGAAGAGTTTGAACGCTGGCGGACATTGGTCCGGTCAGGGGTGACCGGGCCGCTGTGGCTGGGTGGCAAGTCCATGGGCGGTCGCGTAGCCAGTTTGCTTGCCGCGCAGCAACCGGTAGACGGGCTGGTAATTGCCGGGTATCCGTTTCATCCACCGCGTCGTCCGGAAACGCTGCGTCTGGAACATTGGTCACGGATTACCTGTCCGGCGCTGATTCTTCAGGGAGAGCGTGATCCTTTTGGCGCACGCCGGGAAGTGGAAAACTACACGTTGCCGCCCTGCGCGCGCCTTGCCTGGCTTGCTGACGGGAACCACGACTACGTTCCTCGGCGGTCGTCTGGCACCACCCAGAAGATTTTGATTGACGAAGCGGCACATCATGCGGCATCCTTCGTCCGCGCTGACAGCAGAGATCGGTAGCGATGCGCTGTGCTTTTGTGAGAGGCATATTCCAGGGCGAGTCTCCGGAGTGTACAAAATCAAGCAAAAGCGTTGACATCCTGCCAAGTGGCTGTAGAATGCAGCGCCACGTGATCAGCGGGTGGTTAGCTCAGTTGGGAGAGCACCAGCCTTACAAGCTGGGGGTCACTGGTTCGAACCCAGTACCACCCACCATTGAATTCAATGGTTTGATGCGTCGCAATGAAGCTTGGCTGTATGCTTTGTTGCATGAAGAAAGTTGATACACTGCGGTGTTTTGTGTGGACCGGTAGTTCAGTTGGTTAGAATGCCGGCCTGTCACGCCGGAGGTCGCGAGT
>NZ_JAKDUR010000040.1 GCF_030457605.1 Halomonas sp. | reverse complement strand
ACTGAGTGCCTGACACGGCGTCTCGCGCCCTTCCCGCATCTCCTGTTATATTGGGCAGCAGCTGCCCCGGCAGCCTTTTTGCGTCAACATTCTCACCGGGCCGTTTGGCGACAGGATAAATTGCTACAGGGTAAACGGGTATGCCAATCGCTATCGGGCTGGTCAGCGTACTGTTGATGAGCTGCAATACGTTGTTCTGGGCGTTACCGCTGATCACGCTCACGCTGATCAAGCTCATCGCGCCCCGCTCGCTCCAGCCAATGGTGCTCAACGGTCTGAATGCCATAGCCCTCAACTGGATCGGCTTTAATCTCTGGTGGATGCGCCACTGGCTGAGGCCGGAACTCCATGCCTCCATACCTGAGGGGCTGAATCCGGATAAATGGTGGCTGGTCATATCCAACCACCGCAGCTGGACCGATATTTTCATGCTGCTGATGGTCCTGCACCGCCGGATACCCATGCCACGCTTTTTTCTCAAGACCCAACTAATCTGGATTCCCGTGGTGGGACTGGCCTTCTGGGCTTTGGAGTTTCCGTTCATGCGCCGCTACAACCGCGAGCAAATGGCGCAAAACCCCAAACTGGCTGAAATTGACCGTCGTGCCACCGCGCGCATGTGCCGACGCGCTCGCTACCGGCCCATTGCCATTTTCAATTTTCTCGAGGGCACGCGCTTTACCCCGGAAAAACGCGAAACTCAGCAGCGCCATGACCCACAAAATACGTACCGGCATCTGCTGAAGCCCAAGGCCGGCGGCGTAGCCCAGGTACTCAACCTGCTCGGCGACCGGCTTGACGGCATTGTGGATGTCACTATCAGCTATGCGGCCCCCGAACCCAGTTTCTGGCGATTTTTATGCGGTCAGGAAGCGCCGGTAACGCTAACCGCACGCAAACTCGATATACCGGCATGGATGCACCACGCGCCCTACCACGCCGACTCGCAGCACAAGGAACGCTTCCACTTATGGATCAATGCACTCTGGCAGGAAAAGGATCGTCAGCTGGATGCCCAGCTTGGCGACGTTACCGGGCGCTGAGCGTCCGCATTGGCACACTCGTGCTGCTGTGCCTGCTGGCCGGCTGCGCGACCGACCGGGTAGCTTCAGGTCCGGCCAACAAGACCGGCTCTACCCCGGGCGGCAGCTGGGTAAGCATCCAGCGCGGTGATACGCTGGGTACGCTGGCCAAACAGGCCGGCGTACCGTTGGTTCGCCTTCAGCGCTTTAACCCCGGCGTAAAAGCACGCCACCTGGCAGTTGGCCAGCGCATTCTGATGCCATCCCGCCGTGAGCGCGCGCCGTCGGGCGGACCCTACCGCTATCAGATTCGTCCGGGCGACACTTATACCGGCGTTGCACGACACTTCGGCTCCCAAGCCAGCCGCCTCCAGGCTGCCAATCCCGACGTATCGGCCAGTGCACTGCGCGTCGGCCAGCTTATACAGGTGCCGTTGGATTCCAGTGCGGCCAGCAGCTCCAGCACGTCAACCACCCGGATGCCGTCCACCAGGACATCGCCCGCCAACACGTCAGCACTGCCATCTTCTGCCGGCAGCTGGCCCTGGCCGCTGGATGACTACCGCGTGGTGCGCCGCTACGGCAAGGATGACCGCGGCCGCTTGCAGCCCATGCTGCTGGCGGCGCAACAAGGCGATCAAGCGCGGGCCGTTGCCCCCGGCGAGGTCAGTTTTGCCGACACCATGCGCCAGCTGGGCAAGGTCGTCATCGTTCATCACGACAACAATCTGCAAAGCGTCTACGCGCTGTGCGACAAGGTGGGCGTGAACACTGAGCAACGGGTAAAAGCCGGGGATACTCTGTGCCGCATTGCGAAAAACCCTGACAGCGGCCGCTTTATTCTGCTGTTCGACATGCGCCGCAACGGCAACCCCATCAACCCGGCACGTCTACTACAATAGCTGCGATTAAATACATGAAAAACGCCCCGCACGAGACTCATGCGGGGCGTCAGCTCACATCCGGCCAGCGTTAGCCGTTAATCATTGACCGTTAACCACGAAAGTGTCCCGGTGCCACAAACGGCATTTTCGTTACGATCATGGCGCGTTTTTTGCCCCGCACCAACGCAAATACCTGGCTATCCGGCGCTTCGAAATCCCGCGTCACATAGCCCATGGCAACCGGCCTGCCCACATTGGGGCCAAATCCGCCCGAAGTAATGACGCCGATTTCGTTGTCCGCGTCGTCTACCAGTACAGCACCTTCCCGCACGGGCGCCTTGTCTTCTCCCACCAGGCCGACACGCTTGCGCGCATGATCCCGGGCATCGATCTGATGCAGAATGATATCCGCACCGAGGAAACCGCCCGGGCGCTCACCACCGTGGCGGCGCGGCTTGCTGACCGCCCAGATAAGCCCGGCTTCAACCGGCGTGGTGTCAGTGTTCATGTCGTGGCCATAAAGGCACAGACCGGCTTCCAGGCGCAGCGAATCACGCGCGCCAAGCCCAATGGCTTCGACTTCGGGCTCGGCCAGCAAGCGCCGGGCAATGGCATCAGTGGCCTCGGCACGCATGGAAAGCTCAAAGCCGTCTTCGCCGGTATAACCACAACGGCTGACCCAGACATCTTCGCCATCGAGTTCAAACCGGGCGTGCTGCATGAATACCAGCTCGCAGGCTGCCGGGCAAAGCCTTGCCATCACGTCTTTGGCCTCGGGGCCCTGCAGCGCCAGCAGGCCGCGATCAAGATATTCGATCTCGTGGGTGTCACCCAGGTTGGCACGCAGGTGCGCCAAATCCTGCTCCTTGCACGCAGCGTTAACCACCAGATAAAAATGATCGCCGGCGTTGACCACCATCAGGTCGTCAAGAATGCCGCCCTCGGTACTGGTAAAGATGCCGTAACGCTGGGCGCCGGGCTTGAGATCGACAAAGTTTGCCGGAATCAGTGTTTCCAGTGCCTCGGCCACGTTATCACCGGCGATGTTGATCTGCCCCATGTGGGAAACATCAAACAGGCCGCAACGGGCGCGGGTATGCTCGTGTTCCTTTTTTACGCCCAGGGGATACTGAACGGGCATTTCATAGCCGGCAAAGGGCACCATTTTGGCCCCGAGCTCGCAGTGCAGATCAAAAAGCGGCGTATGCTTGAGTTCGGTCATGCAACGTTCCTCATCTGAAGCTTGTCTTTTGTGCAGCGTAATACCAGCAGCATAACAAAACCGGGAAGCCACCCTTGGGTGCCTTCCCGGCAATTAAAGGCGCGCTTAGCATAACATTGCCACGCGCCGTCGTACTGATGGCCAGCGACTGGCCAGTGCAGGATTTACGACTTGTCGTGCTCCAGCTCTTCTCCCGGACGAATATCTTCGCCATTGAAGTAGGCTTTGGCCAGCTTGAACACCACCGGCGACAGCAGCGCCAGCGCGATCAGGTTGGGAATGGCCATCATGGCGTTGAAGGTATCCGCCATCAGCCAGATAAAGCCCAGATTAGCCATGGCGCCCAGCGGAATGGCCAGCACGAATGCCACGCGGTAGAGCGGAATCGAACGCGCACCGAACAGGAACTGGCAGCATTTTTCACCGTAGAACGACCAGCCCAGAATCGTGGTAAAGGCAAAGATGGCAAGCGCGACGGACACGATCTCGTTACCGAAGCCCGGCAGCGCCGAATCAAAGGAAAGCGCTGTCAGTGAAGCACCGGCTTCGCCGGTTTCCCATACCGAAGCGGTCAGGATGACCAGCGCAGTAATGGTGCACACCACAATGGTGTCGATGAATGTGCCCAGCATCGCGATCAGGCCCTGACGCACAGGGTTTTTGGTCTTGGCTGCCGCATGGGCAATAGGCGCACTACCCAGACCGGCCTCATTGGAAAATACCCCCCGGGCCACACCAAAGCGCACTGCGGCCATAACTGCCGCGCCGGCAAAGCCGCCTACTGCTGCGTGGGGATTGAAGGCATAGAAAAAAATCATGCCCAGCGTGCTGATCAGCTGATCGGCATTGATCACCAGCACAATCAGGCCGCCAATGATGTAGGCAATACCCATGACCGGCACCAGCTTGCCCGCCACCTTGGCAATACGCTTGATACCGCCAAGAATGACCGCGCCGGAAAGCACCATGATGACCAGCCCGGTCAACCAGGAAGGAACGCCGAAGGTGGACGTCATGGCATCCGCCACCGAGTTGGACTGCACGGTATTACCGATACCAAACGCTGCCACCGCACCAAAAAAGGCAAACGCGCCGCCCAGCCACAGCCATTTCCGGCCCAGCCCGTTCTTGATGTAGAACATCGGCCCACCAACGTGGTAACCGGTGCTGTCGGTTTCGCGGTAGCGAACCGCCAACACGGCTTCAGCGAATTTGGTGGCCATACCCACCAGCGCGGTAATCCACATCCAGAACACCGCCCCCGGCCCACCCAGGGCAATGGCAGTGGCCACACCGGCAATGTTGCCGGTACCGATGGTGGCGGAAAGCGACGTCATCAACGCGTTGAACGGCGAAATTTCACCGTCATCATCAGGCTTTTGCTCGGCAGCAGGGGCCTTGGGATCACGCTTGGGATCGCGCCCGTGCCACAAAAGCTTGAAACCGGTGCCAAGCTTGCGGATGGGCATTGCCTTCAGCCCCGCCTGAAGGTAAAGCCCCACGCCCAGAAGCAGGATCAGCATCAAAGGGCCCCATACGACCCCGTTTATCGCCTGGAACAGGCCGGTTAATGTTTCCATAGCTATTCTCCTTAGTGCCCTTGCGCTGTTTCGCGTTGGTATTGTGATCGGGCGATCTTGCGTTGGATGCCGGCAGCACCATACCACCGACGCGCATTTATTCTGGTTGTCTGCGCGGATGTTGTCACGCACGGGTTTTAACGCTTAACCGTTTGAATACGCAGTTTATTCGACTTATGTAGTATTTATTTATGCATTATCGCGGATAAAGCAGTAAAACCTTCTGCACATGCCACACCACGGGCAATACGCTAAAGCAACTCGGCCCGAACGCCTAGAGCCAACAAGCAATTTGTTTCCCCTGACAAACGCGGTAACATGACGCCACTTTTGTCTCCTTGCGCGCGCGCGCATGACCGTTCCACCAAGCTGACTATAGGAAAGCAGATGAGCCAGGTTCCCGCTAACCGCCACTACGCCGAAAGCCACGAATGGGTACTCGATAACGGCGATGGCACCGTTACCGTCGGCATCTCCGATCATGCCCAGGAAGCACTCGGCGACGTGGTCTTCGTCGAACTGCCCGAGGTCGGCCAGACGCTTGCCAAAGGCGACGAATTCGGCGTGATCGAGTCGGTAAAAGCCGCTTCTGACCTGTACGCCCCGATCAACGGCGAAATTGTCGAGGTCAACGAAGCGCTGGAAGACGCGCCGGAAAACGTCAACGAAGCACCCTACGAAGACGGCTGGATCATGAAAGTCCGCCTTGATGGCGCCGCTGAAGGTCTGATGGACGCCGACTCCTACCAGGCCACCATCGACGCCGACGCATAACGCCCGCCGCCCCGTGCCTGCCCCTCGGGCAGGCATTTTTTGTGCGCCCGACGGTCGCTGACAGCGCACTTTCCTGCCCGGCTTTTCTTCTCGTCTGGAAATATCACTTATGTCCGAGTTTTCTTCAACGCAGCCTTCTCCCAAGCACTCCCGGGCCACGCCTCGTCTGGCGGAGCTGGCCGATCACGATGCGTTTATCCAACGTCACAACGGCCCCGGCACCGACGATGTCACCGCGATGCTGAACGCGCTGGATATGCCCAACATGGCAGAGCTGATCGACAAGACAGTGCCCGGCGATATTCGTCTTGCCCGCGAGCTGGACGTAGAAGAGCCACGCAGCGAAGCGGAAGCGCTGGACTACCTGGCCGGGCTCGCCCGTCAGAACCGCGTCGCGCGCAACTTTATCGGCCAGGGCTATTACGGCACGCACATGCCTGCCGTGATTCAGCGCAACGTACTGGAAAACCCCGGCTGGTATACCGCCTACACCCCGTATCAGCCGGAAATTTCCCAGGGCCGGCTCGAAGGTCTGCTGAATTTCCAGCAGATGGTGATGGACCTGACCGGCATGACGCTTGCCAATGCCTCGCTGCTGGACGAAGCTACCGCCGCCGCCGAAGCCATGGCGCTGTGCAAGCGTGCCAACCGGAAGAACAAGTCCAACGCGTTTTTTGTTGCCGACGACGTTTTCCCGCAGACGCTCGACGTGCTCAAGACCCGCGCCGAGTTCTTTGGCTTTGAGCTGATCATCGCACCGGCCGAAACCGTTGCCGAGCACGACGTCTTCGGTGCGCTGCTGCAATACCCCGGCAACGGCGGTGAAGTACGCGACCTCAAGCCGCTACTGAGCGCCGCCGCCGAGCGCGGCACCATGACCAGCGTCGCCACTGACCTGCTCAGCCTGGTGCTGCTGAAAGAGCCCGGTGCACTGGGTGCCGACATCGTCGTGGGCAACTCCCAGCGCTTTGGCGTACCCATGGGCTTTGGTGGCCCCCACGCGGCATTTTTTGCCACCACCGACAAGCTCAAGCGTTCGATCCCCGGGCGCATCATCGGCGTTTCCAAAGACAGCCGCGGCGAGACCGCGCTGCGTATGGCGATGCAAACCCGCGAACAGCACATCCGCCGCGAGAAGGCCACCTCGAACATCTGCACCGCGCAGGCGCTACTGGCCAACATCGCCGGGTTTTACGCCGTTTATCACGGTGCCGACGGACTCAAGAAAATCGCCCGCCGCGTGCACCGCCTGACCATCATTCTGGCACGCGGGCTAACGCAAGCCGGCGTCACCCTGGCCCACGACAGTTTCTTTGACACCCTGCGCCTGACCGGCGTCGATACCGGCAGCATTCACGGCCGGGCAATGAACGCCGATGCCAACCTGCGTCACTTCAAGAATGGCGACATCGGCATCAGCCTGGACGAAACCAGCACCGCCCAGGACGTCACCCTGCTGTGGGATATTATGCTGGGCGACGAGCACGGCCTGTCGGTTGCGGCGCTGGACGAGACCATCGCCGCCAGCGACGACAGCGGCATTCCCGCTGAGTGCCAGCGCGAAAGCGATTTTCTGACCCATCCGACGTTCACCCGCTACCGCAGCGAAACCGAAATGCTGCGCTACCTTAAGCGTCTGGAAAACAAGGATTTATCGCTAACCCACGCGATGATCCCACTGGGCTCGTGCACCATGAAGCTCAACGCCACCAGCGAGATGATTCCCGTCTCGTGGCCGGCGTTTTCGAACCTGCATCCGTTCGCCCCGCGCGACCAGGTCACCGGCTACCAGCAGATGATCGACGAGCTGGCTGCATTTCTGGTGGAAATCACCGGCTACGACCATATTTCCATGCAGCCCAACTCGGGCGCTCAGGGCGAATACGCCGGCCTGCTGGCCATTCGCCGCTATCAGGCCGCTCAGGGCCAGGCGCACCGCGATGTCTGTCTGATCCCAAGCTCCGCCCACGGCACCAACCCCGCCTCCGCGGCGATGCTGGGCATGAAAGTGGTGGTCACCGAGTGCGATGCCGACGGCAACGTCGATCTGGACGACCTGACCGCCAAAGCCGAGCAGTACAGCGACCGGCTGGCCGCGGTGATGATCACCTATCCGTCCACCCACGGCGTGTTTGAAACCCACGTTCGCGCGGTGTGCGACGTGATCCACCTGCACGGCGGCCAGGTTTACGTCGACGGCGCCAACATGAACGCTCAGGTCGGCCTTTCCCGCCCCGGGGACTTCGGCGGCGACGTCTCGCATCTGAACCTGCACAAGACGTTCTGCATTCCCCACGGCGGCGGTGGCCCGGGCATGGGGCCAATCGGCGTCAAGGCACATCTGGCGCCTTATGTGGCCAACCACAGCGTGACACCCATTGACGGCGTTGATCCGTCCAGCACCGCCGTCGCCGCAGCGGCGTTTGGCAGCGCCTCGATCCTGCCGATTTCCTGGGCGTACATCAAAATGATGGGCGCGCGCGGCCTGCGCGAGGCCACCGAGCTTGCCATATTGAACGCCAACTATATCGCCAAGCGGCTGGAAGACCACTTCCCGATCCTGTATCGCGGCGCCAACGGCACGGTGGCGCACGAATGCATCATCGACGTGCGCCCGCTGAAAAGCACCTCGGGAATCAGCGAAGAAGACGTCGCCAAGCGCCTGATGGACTACGGTTTCCATGCGCCGACCATGTCGTTCCCCGTGCCCGGCACACTGATGATCGAGCCCACCGAGTCCGAGTCGCGCTACGAAATCGACCGCTTCTGCGACGCGATGATTGCCATCCGCGAGGAAATCGGCCGAGTAGAAAGTGGCGAATGGCCGCTGGATAACAATCCGCTGGTCAACGCGCCGCACACCATGGCTGACGTGGCCGATGCCGAGTGGGTGCACCCCTACTCCCGCGAGCTTGGTGCCTTCCCCACCGAGGCGGTCAAGGCGGCCAAATACTGGCCGGCGGTTAACCGGGTCGACAACGTCTTTGGCGACCGCCAATTGATCTGCTCCTGCCCGAGCATTGACGAATACCGCGACTAACTCTCGCGCCGTTAAGCGATAGCTGAACCCAAACGCCCCGCGGCTTTTATACCGCGGGGCGTTTTTTATACCACTAGTTCAAGCGCACATCAGCCCAGACGCTGTTCCTTGAAACCATCCAGCAACTTGGTATAACGCCGGGGCAACGCTGCCCCTCGCCGATGTACCAGATACAACAGCTCATCCACCGAGTGTTCAAGATTCAGCTCCTTGACCTGACGCTGCCAGGGCGAGGTTTCCAGCACCAGCCGCGACACCACGGTAAACCCGAGCCCCCGGGCCACGGCGTCCAGCACCATGCTGACCTCATTGGTAAAGCCCTGATGCCGGAAATGCACCATGGAGCGAAACGCCTCGGGGTAGTTTTCACGCAGCAGCGTGGTGGCCTGGCTGATGCCGTCGTAATAGTTGATAAAACCGATGCCCATCAGGTCAGACAGCGTACTGCCGGCAAAATCCGCAGGCACTACCAGGCACAGCGGCTCCTTGTGCCAAAGCGTACAGATGAGATCCGGACTTTTCACCGCTTCAGTCACAATTCCCACATCGTAGCGGCCACTGATCAAATCCCCCACGATTTCATGGCTAAAGGCAAAGCTGTAGTTCACCGTCAGATTGGGATGCATCTGCTGCTGGCCGAGAATATACGGGTAAAGCATCAACCCGACGCTGCCCGGCGAGGCAATGCGGCACTCACCACTGTCCAGCGAGTCGTCGTCCAGCCCGTGGCGAAACTGCTCGTGCTCGGCAAACAGTTTCAGCGCGTAGTCGTAAGTCCGCCGCCCCTGTTCGGTCAACGTAAAGCGCCGCCCGTGGCGTTCCAGCAGGGGTTTTCCCAGGTAATCTTCCAACTTGCGAATATGCTGGCTGACCCCCGGCTGGGTCATCTCCAACCGCTGGGCCGTGCGGGTAAAACTGCCCGTCTCCACCAGCATGATATAGGTGCGGAAATAGTGCGCGTTAAACATGGGAACCAACATGGTGGGAAAGACACTGGAACGGACCGTCGTGAGGCATGGCACAACTGCCTTAGCGTTGCCCGTTGAATCCCGGCCATGTTAGCACATGGACAACGACTTACGCCGCGCGCTGTATCACCTTGGGGGGCATGCTAATATGGCCGACAAAACACAACGCCAGAACTCAATGCCAGGATGGACAGCCCCACGATGAGCGATACCGCCACCCAACGCCCGACGCTTTCCAGCATCATTTCCCCGGAAGGCAGCCTTGAAGTGCTTTCGCAACACGAAGTCAACCGGCTCAAGCACACCTCGAAAACGGGGCTGCACGAGCTACTACGTCGCTGTTCGCTGGCCGTGCTCAACAGCGGCATGCCCACCGACGACAGCCTTGCTCTACTTGAGGCCTACAAGGACTTTGACATTGAGGTCATGCAGCAGGATCGCGGCATTCGCCTCAAGCTGACCAACGCCCCGGCCGAAGCCTTCGTGGATGGCCGCATGATTCGCGGCATCCGTGAACACCTCTCGGCGGTGATTCGCGACATCGTCTACGTCTATAACGAAATCCAGCAGCACAACCGCTTCGATCTTGGCACGGCGGAAGGCACCACCAATGCGGTGTTTCACATCCTGCGCAAGGCTGGCGCGTTCAAGCCCAGCCGCGACCCCAGCCTGGTGGTGTGCTGGGGCGGGCATTCCATCTCCCGGGAAGAGTACGAATACACCAAGGACGTCGGCTATCAGCTGGGCCTGCGCGACCTCGACATTTGCACCGGCTGCGGCCCCGGCGCCATGAAAGGACCGATGAAAGGCGCCAACCTCGCCCACGCCAAACAGCGCCGGAGCGACAGCCGCTACCTAGGGATTTCCGAACCGGGCATCATCGCCGCCGAAGCGCCCAACCCCATCGTCAATGAACTGGTGGTCATGCCGGATATCGAAAAACGTCTGGAAGCCTTTGTGCGCCTGGGTCACGGCATTATCGTGTTCCCCGGTGGCGTGGGCACCGCAGAAGAGATCCTCTATCTGCTGGGTATTTTACTGCACCCGGACAACACCGATATGCCCTACCCGCTGATTCTGACCGGGCCGGCCAATTCTGCAGATTACTTCAACAAGATCGACGAGTTTCTGGTTTACACCCTGGGCGAAGATATTCGCTACTACTACACCATCATCACCGGCAACCCGGCCGACGTGGCCCGCCAAATGCGCCAGGGTATCGATGCCATCACCGAGTTTCGCCGTACCCACCAGGACGCCTTCTACTACAACTGGCGCCTGACCGTGGCGCGGGACTTTCAGGCACCGTTTGAGCCCAGCCACGCCGCCATGCAAAGCCTCAAGTTGCACCGCCAGCAGCCCACCCACGAGCTTGCCGCCAATTTGCGCCGTGCGTTTTCTGGCATCGTCGCAGGTAACGTCAAGGCAGACGGGATTCGCGCCATCGCCGCCCATGGCCCCTTCGAGCTGAGTGCCGAACCCGCGCTGATGCAAAAACTTGACGCCTTGCTGACTTCATTTGTCGCCCAGGGGCGCATGAAGCTTGACGGCCAGCCCTACACGCCCTGCTATATCCTCAGGTAGCGCATCCCAGGTGGCGCGTTTCCGAACATCCGGAAAGGTTTGCCCGGCCGGCACACATACGCCGGTGCGGGTGCGCCTCAACAGGTGTCAACTCTCGCCGGGTGGCCTTTGCGCACCGATCGGCTACAGTAATAACAAGCCATTCGCCGGCGGGAGGAGTATCGCATGATCAACCTGATACCGATGGACTATCCCACCGTATGGGACAATCTTCTTAAAGCGGCCCAGCGCTGGGTGAGCGAGGAGTTTCCTTCGCTTGACAGCCAGCAGGCCGCTGAAAAAGCGCTAGGCCACTGTTTTCCCCGCTTCCTGCTGGCCTGTTTTGGGCAGGAAGTCCGCCAGACCCGCGCCACCCCCTGGGCTCCGCTTGCCGGCCACCGAGTGCTGGAGCTGCTGGTGATGGAAAAATACAACTGGACGCCCGATATCGCCCGCACGTTAAACGATAGCGACATGATACTCGCGCTGCACAAGGAGCTCAGCCGTTTCAAGCCTCCGGAAGAAGCGCTCAACGCTTGCCGTGCCGACATCAACGCCGCCGGGCTGGAAGGTTTTATCGAACAGGGGCAAGCGCATTTTTTCCACCTTGATCACGGCTCTTGATCACAGCTTTTGCCCACAGCGGTTGCCCACAACCAGGCTTGCACGCCTTGCCCCGGGCAAGGCGTTGACACCCCCGCGGTACGGAATCGCCCGAAAGCTTCAGCCCAGGGCCAGGTTCAGGGCAATCACTGTCAGCATCAGCGCGATCACGCCATCGATCAGCCGCCAGGAACGAGGCGTCGATAGCCAGGGCGATAACAGGGCCCCACACCAGGCCAATAGCCCAAACCATAGCATTGAGGCACTGCCTGCGCCCGCCACAAAGGCCACTTCACTCTCCTGCTGGGCGCCCACCGATGGAATCAACAGCAGGGTATCCAGGTAAACCTGAGGGTTCAGCACCGTCACCGCCAGAGTGGTCAGGATAATGCCCAGAACACTCCGCTTTTCGGCCTCTGCCCGCTCCAGCCCCTGACGTCCCATTATCGCTCGATAAAAGCCCTGGGCTGCCAGCCAGGCCAGGAACGCCACGCCCAACCAACGCATTACCGCCATGGCTTCCGGCATCGCCAGCAGCACGGCACTAACGCCGAACATGCCCACGGTAATCAGCAACAGATCAGTACTCATGCAAAGCCCGGCCGACCACCAGTGATGCTCGCGGCGCACAGCCAACCCAAGCACATAGGCATTCTGTGCGCCAATGGCAATGATGATGCCGCCACTCACCAACAAGCCGGTCAGATAACTTTCCCACATCGTTCTCATCCTTTATTGGTCATTCGGCATGGATGACAGAATAGCGACACCCTTATATGATAAAAAATCATTCTGCTTAACCTGCATTAATTTCACTTATGCTTGACTACAAACTGCTCAGCGCCCTGGCAACGGTCATCGAATGTGGCGGCTTCGAGCGTGCCGGCGAGGCGCTGGGCCTCTCCCAGTCTGCGGTATCGCAGCGTATCAAGGCGCTGGAAATTCGGCTGGGTCAGCCCGTGCTCATGCGCCACCCGCAACTGGCCGCTACACCCCCCGGACAACGCCTGCTGAATCACTATCAGCGGGTTTGCCTGCTGGAACGCGAACTGGGCCAGACGTTACCCACGCTGGAGGCGGCCTCTCCTCGTCTGCGTATCGCCCTCAACGCCGACAGTCTGGTGACATGGTGGGCCTCGGCCGTCAGTGCTTTCTGTCGACGCGAGGACGTGTTGATGGATCTGGTGATCGAAGATCAGGATGTGGGGCTCAAGCGCCTGCGGGATGGCGATGTGGCTGCTTGCCTGTGCGCTAGTGATCAACCGATAGCCGGCGCCCGCTGCGTAGCATTGGGCACGATGACCTACCATCCCATGGCCACGCCCGGCTACGTGGCCGACTATTTCCCCAACGGCCCCGGCGAGAAAGCCTTTCGTCAGGCACCGGCCATCGTCTATGGACCCAATGATCAGCTACAGCATCGTTTTCTGGCCGGATTTGGCTACCATGGCCCCTTCCCGTATCACCTCTGCCCGGAATCGGAAGGCTTTGTACGCCTGGCCAGCGCCGGCATGGGGTACGGCATGATGCCGATAATGCAGGTACAAGAGGCCGTTGAGCGAGGCGAGCTAATCAGCCTGGCACCGGGCCACGCATTATCCGTGCCCCTCTACTGGCACTTTTGGCGTCACAGCGGCGAGCTGATGGAGCGCTTGACTCAGGAGCTGGCCGCCACCTCATTGGGCGTAACGTTCAAGTGAGGGGCATTTGAATAAAGTTGGCCCAGGCCCTCGTAACACTGCATGCTTTGCATTTTATAGACGCTCGGTCTATATTTTCTCTCATGAGTCAAGACACGACATCTCCCAAGGCCCGCCGCGGGCGCCCGCCCGCCTCGCCGCGCAACACGCCTGACACTCGCACGGCGCTGATTCGCAGCGGGCTTGAAGCGCTCACAGAGCAGGGTTTCATGGCCTCGGGCATCGACGGTGTACTCAAACGCGTGGGCGTTCCCAAAGGTTCTTTCTACTATTATTTTGCCAGCAAGGAGGCTTTCGGCCGCGCCGTGATGCAACACTACGGCACCTACTTTGCCTACAAGCTCGACAAGCACCTGCTGGATGAATCACGCCGGCCGCTGCATCGCCTCGACGCTTTCGTCGCTGATGCGCGCGCCGGCATGGAGCGCCATCAGTTCCGGCGTGGCTGTCTGGTAGGCAACCTGGGCCAGGAAGTTGGCGGATTACCCGATGGCTATCGCCAATGGTTGCAGACAACGCTCGACGACTGGCAACAACGCCTGGCACGCTGTCTGAAAGAGGCACAAACGGCCGGAGAACTCAGCGAAACGGCCGATTGTGACAGGCTGGCCGAAGCTTTCTGGATTGGCTGGGAAGGCGCCGTCATGCGAGCCCGACTTGAACGCAGTGCACGCCCGCTGGATACCTTCATTGCCGTGTATATGGCAGGACTGCCCCGCTAACCCAAATTTTTCACCGTCCTTTTTACAGGCGCTCGTTTATAGACGACCGGTCTATAAAATCAATATCAACGATCGAGGACTCTCACCATGTTCAAGGCACTTTTTATTGATAAACAGGACGACGCTCAGCGCGTTGCGCTGAAAACGCTGGACGAGGCGCAACTGCCCGCCGGAGACGTCACGGTAAACGTCGAGTGCAGCACGCTGAACTACAAGGATGCGCTGGCCATCACCGGCAAGGGGCCGGTGGTTCGGCAATTTCCCATGGTGCCCGGCATTGATCTCGCCGGTACGGTCGAAAGCTCAACGACTGAGGCGTATCAACCCGGCGACAGCGTATTGCTCAACGGCTGGGGCGTTGGGGAAACGCATTGGGGCGGGCTTTCCGAGAAGGCGTGTCTTGACAGCCGCTGGCTGATTCCGCGTCCGGCGGCCTTCAATGCCCGGCAAACCATGGCGATTGGTACAGCCGGTTATACCGCCATGCTCTCGGTGATGGCGCTTGAGCGTCAGGGCATCACCCCGGATCAGGGCGATGTGTTGGTTACCGGCGCCAGCGGTGGCGTCGGCAGCTACGCGATTACGCTGCTGGCGAGATTGGGCTACCGGGTTGTGGCTTCCACCGGGCGTACGAATGAGGCGGCTTATCTCAAGGGGCTCGGCGCCGAAGAGGTGATCGATCGTCAGGCACTTGCCGAACCGGGCCGACCACTGGTCAAAGAGCGTTGGGCCGGCGCCATCGACTCCGTGGGCAGCCATACGCTGGCCAACGTACTGGCCGGAACGCGCTACGGGGGCACGGTCGCGGCTTGCGGGCTCGCGCAGGGAATGGATCTGCCGGGCAGCGTTGCGCCCTTCATTCTGCGAGGCGTTACCCTGGCGGGCATAGACAGCGTCATGCGGCCTTATGCCGATCG
>NZ_JAKDUR010000039.1 GCF_030457605.1 Halomonas sp. | reverse complement strand
CGCCGGGTGCGGCAGTGGAGTACGAGGTCAAAGCCGTCTTGTGCCAGACGCAGGGCAATGGCGCGGCCGATGCCGCGGCTGGAGCCGGTAACAAGCAGGGTATCGGTCATGGGCGTATCGATCATGGGCGTATCGGTCATGAGAGTCTCGTTTATGAAGATGCGGCCTGTAGCGTGCCGGCCAGGGCCTGCGGGTCGTCGGGCTCGAAGACGCTGAGTGTGGCACTGGCGCACTCGTTGCCGGCGTCGTCGAGCAGCCGTCCGCTAAAGGCACCGAGCCCGTTGCCGGCCATGTAATCAAGGCTGATCTCCACGCGCACAGGGCGGGAGAAAGAGAAATGTTCCGTCGCGCAGCGATAGCGGCGGGTACCAAGCAAAAAGCCCAGCCGCGGCGCGCCGCCGGCGCTGACCGCGCGCAGGCCTGACCAGGCAGCAATGGCCTGGGCAAGCCACTCGATACCTACCCAGCCGGGAATACCGGCGTCCGTGGCGAACAGATCATCGCGCCGGGGCGTGACCTCGGCCACCAGGTGCTCGGCGTCGGCTTCGAGCACGTCATCGAGCAGGCACATGGCCCCCTTGTGGGGCACCAGACCGGCGATGGGGCGGCGGGCGGTAATACGGTGGTGGCCGGCGTGCGTCATGGGGTTTTCTCCAGCAGCAGGGCGATATTGTTGCCGCCAAAGGCAAAGGCGTTGCTCAGCGCGTAGCGCAGCGGTCGTCGCTTGGCCTGTGGGGCACGGGCGAGCGCCAGTGGCGGCAGCGCTGGGTCCAACGGCCGGTCGTGCGTGTGGGGCGGCAGTCGGCCGTGCTCGAGCGCCAGCCAGCAGAAAGCGACTTCCAGCGCGCCGCAGGCCCCGAGCGTGTGTCCGGTCAGCGCCTTGGTGGAGCTGCACGCTATGTGCGCGCCGCCGGGCAATGCGGCCACGGCGTTGGCCTCCATGCTGTCGTTGAGCGGTGTGGCGGTGCCGTGGAGATTGAGGTAGTCCACCTCTGCCGGCGTAATGCCGGCCATGGCCAGCGCCCCCTGCATGGCCAGGCGGGCGCCGTCGCCGTCCGGGCGCGGGGCCGAAATATGGTGGGCATCGCTGGTTTCGGCGTAGCCGCCAAGCTGCACGCCGCCGGGCTCGGCGGTGAGCAAAAAGAGCGCCGCGGCTTCGCCCAGATTAAGGCCCTGGCGGCCGTCGCAGAAGGGTTGGCTGGGGGCGTCGCTGATCGCTTCAAGCGAGGCAAAACCGTTGACGGTCAGCCCGCACAGGCTGTCGGCACCGCCGGCAATCACCGCATCGCAGGTGCCGTTGGCCAGCAGCCGACGGGCGCTGGTCAGCGCCTTGGCACTGGAGGTGCAGGCGGTGGACAGCGTGTACGCCGGGCCGTCAATCCCGAGGCGTTCGGCGACAAAGCGCGCCGAGGCACCGATTTCGTGGCGCTGATAGCGAAAGTCCGGCGGCAGCTCGCCGGTGTCCTGCTGCGTGGCAATGGACGCTTCACTTTCGCCAATGCCCGAGGTGCTGGTGCCCAGCACCACGCCGACACGCGCCCCGGGGTGGCGCTGGTAAAAGGCCTCAAGGGTGGGGGCCAGGCGCTCCAGCGCGGCGGCCAGCAGGCGGTTGTTGCGCGAGCGGTGGCGCACAGGCCAGTCGCCGTCGTCGGGCAGCGGCGTTACCACTTGCCCAAGCGGCAGGGCGCGGCCGGGGGTGAAGGCGTCGCTTGTGGCCAGGCCCCGCTCACCGGCAAACAGGCGCGTGGCGACCTTGGCCAGGTCATCGCCCAGCGGGCAGACCACGGCCGGCGCGTGCAGGCGGCAGAATGAGGACGTTACGGCGTTGGGCATGTGTCAGGTGCTCGCGGGTTGTCGTCAAAAGCGTCGTCAAGCGTGGCGATGTACAGGCGGTAGCCGCTTTCCCGGTCGTCGATCAGGCGGCAGTCAGCCTCCCCCGAAAGCCGCGCGATGAGGGTGTCTCCCCGGTAGATGTTGCGCTGGCCGGCCCGGATTTCCAGACGCCAGTCGGTGCCGGAAAACGCCTGGTGCAGCGCAGCGTTGGACCATAAATCCCAGGCCAGGCGGCCGGCCAGCCACTCGGCGCTGAACGGTGGCTGGAAGCTGGCACCCGGCAAAAAGCGTGCGCCGTCGTCATCCTGTACCAGCGTGAGCAGCCGCTGGCCCTGGGGGCTTAACAGCGCCATGCGCAGGGTGGCATCCCGGTGGCGCAAGACCCCCAGCATAATGTGGCGGTCTTCGTCGCTGACAAATGTCAGCCGCTGCTGGCGTGCATCGAAGTCAGGCAGCTGCTCAAGCGCAGGCCGGGGGGAGTCGGGCGGCGTCAGGGCGCAGCCGGCAAGCAGCGTGCCTGCCAGCGCAAACGTTGGCAAGGCGAGCCATGGCCGGGAGCGAGCGGGGCGAATCGTCATGGGTTGGTGGCCGCCTCCTGAGCGCAGGCTTCGGCCAGGCTTTTCAGCCGGCGCTGGCTGGCGCTGACGAAGGGGTTGTTGTGATCCCAGGCGTAGCCGGCAAGTATCGCGCTGAGCATCTCGCGCACGCGCGGGGTCTGGCGCTGGTGGAAGATAATCCGCTGTAGATCACCGGCGTACCAGGCGTCGATAAAGGCGCGGAAGGTGGCAATACCTTCGCGCAGGGGGGCTTCAAACTCGGCTGCCCAGTCCACGCTTTGGCCTTCCAGCTGGCGCATGACCAGCGGGGCGGCGCGCATGGAGGAGTCCAGCGCGACGGTAATGCCCGAGGAAAACACTGGGTCGAGAAATTCCCCGGCGTTGCCCAGTACGGCAAAGCCCGGGCCGTAAAGGCGCTTGATATCAGCCGAATAGCCCGCCAGTCGGGTAATGTCGCGCACCGGCGTGGTGCCCTGCAGCAGCTGGGCAAAACGCGGTTCGGCGTTCATCAGCGCCCAGTAGCGCGCGGTATCGTCGTCACCGGCGGCGTCGAGATCGTTGATTTCGGCCACCACACCGACAGAGGCTCGGCCGTCGGGGAAGGGAATCAGCCAGTACCAGATGTCGTCCTGTTCGGGGTGGACGCCGATCAAAATCTTTTCGCGGTCGTAGTCATCGTCGCCGTACAGGCCGTCCACGTGGGTAAACAGCGCCCCCCGGGAGGCAAGGGTAGACGGGCAGTCCAGCCCGGCCAGCCGTGCCAGCACCCGGCCGTAGCCGCTGGCGTCGAGTACGAAGCGTGCCTGAACCCGGCGAGTGGCTCCGGCCTCGTCTTGCAGCACAAGCTCCGGGCGCTCGGCGTCCGGGGTAAAGCCGGTGACGCTTACGCCGTGCTCGACATGCGCGCCTGCATCGCGTGCGCCGTTGAGCAGGCGCTGGTCCAGGTCGGCGCGCTCTACCTGCCAGGTGGTGCCGGGGCCGGGGGTGAATTTGTCACGAAAATCAATCGCCGCGTAGTCGCCGTTCCAGCAGAAAGCGGCACCGTTTTTGGGCTGAAAACCGCCCGCTTTGGCAGCCTCCAGCAGGCCACAGGTTTCCAGATGCACCATGCACTGGGGCAACAGGCTTTCGCCGATGGAAAAGCGCGGGAAGTGCTGGCGCTCGTAGACGTTCACGTCCAGGCCCTGGCGGGCAAGCCAGGCCGCTGCCGAGGCGCCCGAAGGGCCGCCGCCAATAATGGCGATGTCGGTATGTTCAAGCGTATCGGAGTGCTTGGGTTTATCCATGTAACACGTGCTCCTTGCGGGCGGATACGGGGCGGCGAGGACCGCGAGAGAAGGGCACCAGCAGCCAGCTGGCAGTCAGCCCTGCCAGGCAGGTGGTGCCGAGAAAATGCAGCGCCGGCGTGGCGCTGAAAGCGAGCAGGCCGAAGGCCAAAAGGCTGGAGGCGCAGGACAGGCTGATGGCCAGCCACGCCGCCGGGTCTTCCGGGTGCTCGGTGCTGAAAATACCCGCGTCCAGACCGATACCCAGCACCAATAAAAGCCCCAGCAGATGAAACAGCGTGACGCCCACGCCGGCGGCGGCAAATACCCCCAAAGTGAGTATGACGGCACCCACCGGCGGCAGCAGTACGCGCCAGGCCCGGCGGCGGTAGCGGGCGATAAAGACCACCGCCAGCCCCGCCAGCGCAAGGCCCAGCCAGCGGGTAATGTGCTGGCGCAGTCGGGTAAACTGGGCGGAAATCGTCGCCACCCGGTCGTGGTAGTAAAGTCCCGGCGTCTCGGCGGTGCGCGCCTGAAGCCGCTGCGTCGCCTCGGGGGTAGCGTCTTCCAGAAGCACCAGCGCAGCCGGCGTGGCGGCATCGCTGAGCCACAGGGCGGCGTCTGCCGCGCCGGCCGGGCTCTCAAGCCACCGCTCAGGCGTGAGGTAGGGCACGCCCTCAATCGGGGCGGAAATAGTCTCCAAAAGAGCGGCGGGCAGCCCGGCGTCATCCAGCAGTCCGGGCAGCGCCTGGCGGTAGGCGTCGCTCACCCGGGCCAGATTGTCGTCCTGCACGGCCTTGGGCGGCACGCTTTGCGCCAGATGCCGATAGCCGCCCAGCTGGCCGGCGCGGGCCAGCTCGTCCAGCGGTGCATTCAGGTGTTCAAGCTTGTCCAGCAGCGCCTCTTGTCCGCCGGCCGTCACGATGAGGTAGCGCTGGCCGCCGGGGCGCTCCAGCAGGGTTTGTACCTGGCGCTGCTGGTCGACCAGCCCGGGAGGCGAGGGGTTGAGCGCGCGCAGGTCATCGCTTGGCGCAAGCCGCGTGGCGATAAGCACGGCGGCGGCCACGCCCACCAGAGCAAGCCCGGCCCACCAGGGGGCGGTGCGCTGTGGCAGGCGCAGGCGGTCAAGCCGCTCGGCAACAGGCCAGGTGGCCGGGTGCGGGCGCTTGGGCAGCAGCGGCAGCCACAGCCGGGTGGTTAACCAGGCTCCCGCTAGCCCCAGCGCGGCAAAAGTGGCCATCTGATGCAGGCCGGGGAGCGGCGTGGCCAGCTGCATCAGATAGGCCGCAAGGCTTGAGACCAGGCCCAGCGCCAAACCGGGCCACAGGCGGGCAAGCGGGCGGCCGGGGTGCAGCTGGCGGGCGCACTGCAGGTGCAGGGCGTAGTCCACGGCGATGCCGATGAGGCTGGCGCCGAAGGCAAGCGTCAAAAGGTTGAGCGTGCCGAACAGCCACCAGGTCAGCGGTAGCGCAAACGCGATGCCCGCGCTGACGGTCAGTAGCAGGCTTGCCAGCACTCCCGGGCGGCGGAACACCGCGCCCAGCAGCAGTACAATGCCGAGCAGCGAGCCAAGCCCGATGGTGGTGATTTCGCGCTTGCCCTGGGCCGCGCCGGCGGCGGCGTGAAACACAAGCCCCGCGCGCAGCACCTCGAGCTCGGGATGTTGGACCTCGAACGTGGCGAGCGCGTCGGTCAGCCTTTGCTGCAAGCCCATGGCATAGGGGCTGCCGGCAAGTTCGGCACTGAGCAGCTGCCAGCGAGTGCCGCTGTGGGTCACGCCCGGGTGGCCGTCTTCCAGAGTGACGGGGCCGCCAAGGCGGGCCTCAAGCCAGGCATCCAGCAGGCCGAAAGGGTCCTTTTTCAGATCGGCATCCACCCCCGGGGTAAACAGCCGCGAAAGCCCGCGCTTTTGCCATTCGTCGGCATTTTTCTCGGCAAGCGAGTCCGCCAGCAGGCGGTAGCGGTAAGGTGCGAGTACGGCGTCGGGCCGCGCCGGGTCATCGCTTGCCAGCGCGGCTACGCTGCCGGACGCGTGCAGCGCGCGCTTGAGCTCAGGGACTTTTTGCGCTGATTCCGGGCCGGAGACCAGCAGCAGTATGCGCGATTCAAACGCCTCGGCCTGTTGCTTCTCGGCGCGCTCGATCAGCGGGGTTTCCGGGGTGTCGGGCAATAGCGTGGTAATTCGCGTATCCACCGGGGCCTGGCCAAGCCACTGGCTGGCCAGCAGCATCAGGCAGCCGGCCAGCGCCAGCCCCCAGACCCACGCCGCCAGGCGCTCGGTGGAAGACGGCCTCACGGGTGGCCTGCGCCTTGCAGCGTATCGCAGTCGGTGGGCGTCAGACGGATGACCACTCGGTCGCCGTTGGCAAAGGCCAGGTTCAGCCGCTCAACGCGTTGGCCGCCGCTGGCATCAATGCGTTCAAGCCGTTCGGCCACGGCGGCGTCCAGCGGCGTCAGCCGGGCCTGCCAGTCGCCTGATTCGCCGGCTGGATCAATGGCGAAATGCTGGCGTAGCGCCTGCCAGTTGCCGTCCAGCAGTCCGGTCAGCACCGGTAACATCAGCGAGAGCGATCGGGGCAGGTCGGGGTTGTCCGGCGACAGCCGCACGCGGTCGGCCACCGGACGGGTGGTCTGCCAGATCAGCGCGTCGTCCTGGCGTAGAAAATACCCCGCGCTGTCAAGCGTTACGTCGAGGTCGGCCATCTCGCGCTGCTGCTCAAAGCGTGCGCATCGGGCAAGCTCGATGCTTGGCAGCTCGGCGGCGGAGTGCTCATCGGCCAGCGTGGCGGGCGCGGCGGTGGCAAGCGTCAGGGCGACGGCTATCGTTGCGGTTTTTTCCATGAGCGTCATGTGTTGGCCTCCTGCCAGGCGAGCAGCCGTTCGATCAGCACCGGCGGCGAAGCCAGGCGCATCTCCTGGTCTTCAAGGCCTACCGCCACCTGCACCGTAGATGCCCGGGTCAGGCGCTGGCCGGTGGCCGCATCGCGGACGGTGTAGTTGACCTTGAGGCGGTTTTCCCACTCGGCAAGCCGGGCTTCAATACGGATGCGCTGGGCGAAAAGCGCCGGGGCCGCGTAGCGCAGGCGCAGGTCGATCACCGGCCAGGCAAAGCCCGAATCGCTCATCTGCAGGTAGTTGTAGTCGATGGCGTCAAATAGCTTGCAGCGGGCGATTTCCAGATAGCGCACGTAGTGGCCGTGCCAGGCGACCTGCATCATGTCGACGTCGTGAAAGGGAATGTCGAGCTCAACCTCTACCTGCGGCAGCGGGCGATCATCCGGCGTCATAGAGCCTCCAGCGGCGTTGGCGAATCAGGGAGCAGAGCCGGCGCAGGTCGGCCTCCAGTGCGCGGTCTTCCACCAGCGGGGCGATGTGTTCGCGGCATTCGGCGACAAAATCAGCCAGACGCTCGGGCAGCGGGTCGGCGTCAACCAGCCGGCCGCGCAGCTCCACGCCCTGGCAGGCAGCATGCAGCACCGCAGCTGCGACCTGTTCCACCAGCGTGAGCACGCGCAGGGCGTCCCGGGCGGCAATGGTGCCCATGCTGACCTTGTCCTGATTGTGGGATTCGGTCGAGCGCGAGAACACGCTTGCCGGCATGGTCAGCTTGAGGGCTTCGGCGGTCCAGGCGGAAGCGCCGATCTGTACCGCCTTGTAGCCGTGGTTGAGCGGTAAGCGCTCGGGGCTGGCACCACTCAGACTGCTGGGCAGGCCGTGGTTGTAGCGGCTGTCGACCAGCAGCGCGAGCTGGCGGTCGAGCAGGTCGGCGAGGTTGGCGGTGGCCTGTTTCAGGCTGTCCATGACAAACGCCACGTGGCCGCCGTAGAAGTGTCCGCCGTGCATGACCTTGCCGCGCTCGGCGTCGATCAGCGGGTTGTCGTTGGCGCTGTTGAGTTCGTTTTCCAGAAACTGCCGCCACCAGGGCAGGGCGTCTTCCACCACGCCGATCACGTGGGGAGCGCAGCGGGTGGAGTAGCGGTCCTGCAGGCGCGGCGAGTTGCGTGGCGTGGCCGGGGCGTGGAGGTCGTCGCGCAGGCGGGCAGCGACGTTCTGCTGGCCCGGGTGGGGCTTGGCCGCGAACAGGTCTTCGTCGAAGTGGTAGGGATTGCCCGCAAGCGCGTAAACCGACAGCGCGGTAATACGGGTGGCAAGCCGGCTGACATAAGCGCAGCGTGCGTGGGCGAGAATACCCAGCGCGGTCATCACCGCGGTGCCGTTCATCAACGCCAGACCTTCCTTGGGCTTGAGCCGGTACGGCTCCAGGCCGCGCTCGGCCAGGGCGTCGGCGGCGGGCCGGCGGCGGCCGTTGTCCAGCACCTCGCGCTCGCCGCAGAGCACCGCAGCCAGATACGACAGCGGCGTCAGGTCGCCGCTGGCCCCCACCGAGCCCTCTTCGGGCATCACCGGCAGTACGTCGTGTTCCAGCAGCCAGGCGAGGCGTTCGAGCAGTTCGACGCTGACCCCGGATACGCCCCGGCACAGCGATACCAGTCGCACCAGTACCACGGCTCGGGCGGCCTCGGCCGGCAGCGTGTCGCCCATGCCGCAGCCGTGAAAGGTGTACAGCTGCCGGGGCAGGGTTTCCACATCGGTGGGCGCTACGGCTCGGGTGCAGGAGTCGCCGTAGCCGGTGGTGACGCCGTAAACCACGCCGTCTTCTTCCAGCAGCTGGCGTAGAAATTCGCTGCCCCGGGCAATCCGGGCACGAAAATCCGGCTCCTGGGAAAGCGCCACCGGACGGCGGCCTTCGGCCACTTCCAGCACGTTTTCCAGCGTGATGTCGCGGCCGTCAAGAATGAGCCGAGCGGCGCGTGCGGCGGTTGAGGGAGTGCTTTGGGTCATGACGGGGTGTCCGTGTCGTCGTGCCAGAACGAAAAGAAGTTGAACCACTGCAGCGGGTAGCGGCGTACCCGGGCGGCCAGGTGGTCGGCGTGGCGCTGCATGGTGGCGTCGACCCAGGCGTCGCGCTCCCGGCGGGGCAGGCCTTCGGTGTCGTCGAAGGGCTCGAAATCGACCTGGAAGCCGTCGCCGTCGCGCACGCAGGAAAGCGTATACACCGGGCAGCGCAGCAGCGTGGCGAGGCGAAAAGGACCTTCGGGGAAGGGCGCGCGATCGCCGAGAAACTCAAGCGTGCGGGTACGGCCGTCGCCCAGCGGCACGCGGTCGGCGGCGATGACCACAAAGCCGCCGCTGCGGATGCGCGTGTCCAGCGTCTGGGCGGTGCCCGGGGTAATGTCGGTGACTTCCAGCACTTCCGGGCGCGGCTGGCCGGTGGCGCGTTCCAGCAGCTGGTTGAATTTTTGCGCGTTGTGGCGGTGCATCAGCACCGTCAGGTGAAAGCCATCGTGCTGATTGCCCAGCGCATTGACGATATCCAGATTGCCGTGGTGGGCCACCAGTATCAGCCCGCCCCGGCCGTCGCGCACGGCGCGTTCCATATTGGCCACGCCCTGCCCGCGAATGGGAGCGTGCTGCTCGCCGCTCCAGGCGGTGACCTTGTCCATCAGCGCCTCGCCAAAGGCCATGAAGTGGCCAAAGCTTTGCCGCCAACGCGCCGGGGAGCTGAGCGTAGCCGTTGGGTTGAGCCGCTTGAGATAGCGCTGAGAAGCGCGTCGGGCGAGGCCATGGCGCAAAAAGTACCAGCCGATGACCGGGCGCAGCACCAGCCGGAACGGCCAGTGGCCAAATACCCGGCGAATGCGCACCATGGTGAGCATGCCAAGCAGCGTGCCGCGCTCGCCGATGTGGGCCCAGTGGCGTGACCTCATGGCGTCCGCCCTTGTTTTCTGAATTTAGCGTTGAGCAGGCGCGGCAGCCGCCACAGCATGCCGAAAAACAGCCGCGTGTGCATGGCGCTGATCTGGAGGTTGTCCCGCCAGGGAGCAAAGTGGCTGACGCCGTGTTCCGGGTAGTGTACGCGTACCGGCAGGTTACCCACGGAGTTGCCGGCCCAGTGCCAGCGCACCAGCACTTCGGTGTCGAAGGTCATGCGGTTGCCGCAGGTATGCCGTGTCAGCATGGGATTGAGCGCGGCCAGCGGATACAGGCGCACGCCGCACATGGTGTCGCGGATATCCCGCGATAGTGTGTTGATCCACACCCAGATATGGGTGGCGTAGCGGCCGTACAGCCGCACCCGGGGCACGCTCTGGTCGTAGCGCGGATAGCCCGCAAGCAGGCACTCGGGCGCTCGGTGCATGGCCTCGATAAACGCGGGTAAGTCATCCGGGTGGTGCTGACCGTCGGCATCGACCTGGAGCGCGTGGCTGTAGCCCAGTCGCTGGGCCTGGGCGAGCCCTGCGCGCACTGCCGCCCCCTTGCCGCGATTTTTCGGCAGGCGCAGCAGGTGGTGGCCGGCGTTTGTCAGACGGTCAAGTTCGTCTTGGCATTCGGCGTCGCTGCCGTCATCCACCAGCAGCACCGGCAGGCCGAGTGCGGTGAGCGAATCGCACACGCCGGCCACGGTGGCCGGATGGTTGTAGACCGGCACCAGCGCGCAGAGGCGGTGGGCTTGTCGCTGCGACTCAGTCATGCGCTGACCTCTCCTGTCGCGATGTGACGAAAACGCAGGCGGCCGGCGGCGTGGCGGCCCTCCCGGGACTCCAGCGCAAAGTGGATGCTGTCGCGGCGGCGTTCAAGGGTCAGCCGGCAGCGGGTGCCGGGGGCCAGCGGGCGCTGAAACTTGAGCCGATCCACGCCTTGAAAGCCCTCGCTTTGGCCGAAGCCGTGTGCGGCCTGCTCGATGGCCCACTGCACCAGTACCACGCCGGGGACCACGGGGAAGTCATCAAAGTGGCCTGCCAGATACGCCAGCCGCTCCGGCACTTCTAGGGTGACATGGCGCTGGTTGGGGCCGTCGTTTAGCTCGCCAAGCCAGCGGGGCTTGCGGTTATCACTCAGGTCAGCGAACAGCCGCTCTCGAGCCTGGCGGTCAAGCTTGCCCTGGGCGTTGGTGGGCAGCTCGGCGACAAAACGCCAGTAGCGCGGCAGGGCCACGGCTTCATGCCGGGGGGCCAGATGCCGGCGCAGCTGCTCGCTAAGGGCGCGGCGCTCGGCGTGGGTGTGGGGCAGCGCGTTTTCCTCCATCACCACAATCGCCCCGAGTCGCCCTTCCTGTTGGCTTTCCTGACGGGTGACCCGCACACAGTGGGCCTGGGTGACGTGCGTAAGTGCGGTTAAATCGCGCTCAATAGCGGTCAGGGAAACGCGCTTTCCCGCCAACTTGATCAGCCGGTCGGCGCGGCCGCCCAGGCGAAAGCCGCCGGGCACAGGCTCGGCGAGGTCGGCCTGCTGCCACCACTGTTCGGGCGCTTCGAGAAAGGCCGAACGCAGCTCAAGCCGGGCGTTCTGTACCTGTATTTCGACGCCGGGCAGCGGCGTCCAATCAGCGCTTGACGCTTGACGCCGCCAGGCGATGCCGCCGGTTTCGGTACTGCCGTAGATTTCCACCACCGGGGCACCCAGCAGGCTTTCAGCGCGCCGGGCATGCTCCGCGGCAAGCGGCGCGCCGGAAGAAAATATCCGCGCGGGGCAGGGCCAGTCGAGGTGTTCCGGCAGCCGGGAAAGCTGGGCCGGCGAGCTGATCAGCGTTACTTCGACTTCGGCCTTGCGGGCCTCGGCCAGACGTCGGGCCATGACTTCGGGATAGTGGCCGTCGCCGCCGCACAGCGCGACGCCGTGGCACACCGGGCGCAGAATACCCGCGAGCAGCCCGTAAATATGCTGATGGCTAACCTGGGAGACGATCACGCTGCCTTCAAGCGGCCAGCAGCTGGCCTGTACGTCAAGCTCGGCGTCAAGCTGATCAAAGCGCTTGGTTTGCATCAAGGGCTCGCCGGTAGAGCCCGAGGTATACAGCACCAGCGCCTCGGCACCGGCTTCAAGCACCTGCGGTGCCGGCGGTGCACTGGCCGTCGGCGTGTGGGGGATGGCTTCCGGCATGACGCCGTCCAGCCGTTGGCCCAGGTGCGCAAGCGTATCGGCTCGGCCGTCACCGGGAAGCACGGCGCTGCGACCGCTTTCCCACAGGGCAAACAGGGCCGCACAGAACGCCTCGGGAGCCGGGTTGTGTAGCAGCCAGCGCCCCTGGGGCTTGTCGACAAGCCAGCGACGCCAGGCGTCAATCGCACTACCCAGAGCAGCGGGGCGGCACCAGTCTGCAGGCAGCGCCTCGGGCGTGGGGTTCTCGGTCGAAGGTCGGCGCCAGGGCCGTTGCGTCAGCGGAATATATGTCACGGGGTGGCTCTCCGTAGCCGATAGCGGCAGCACCATTCACCGGCAAACATCAGGCCGATCAGGCCATAGCTGATCACGCCGTTGTATAACGTCCATAGTGCCAGGCTTGCATACAGCGCGGTCCAGGCGGCGATACCGCCGTTGATCATAAAAAACACGCACCAGGCCCGGGTCACGCGGCGGGTGTAGCGTACCCCGGCCGGCGGCAGGTCGGGCTCGCGCAGCCGGGCCAGACGCTCGATTATTGGCTGACCCTGCCACAGGCTTTCGGCAAACAGTGCAAGCATCACCGCGTTGATTGCGACCGGGTAGGCGCGCACGCCCCATTCGGCCTCGCCCACAAGGCCCAGCAGCACAAGGCCTGCCCCGGCGGTGGCGGCCAGCCAGCGCGACTCGGGGAAGCGCCAGGCCAGCAGCCCGGCACCGGCAATCAGCAAGGGCCAGCTGCCGACCAGGTCGTGCAGCCACCAGATCAACAGCGGCCAAGCCATCATCAGCGGTGCCAGCAGCCACGTGGGGGCGGACGTTTTCAACGCGGCTAATCCTGCATCAGGCGTTCAACGGCGGTTACCACGTCATTGATGCTGCGTACCGCCTTGAAATCCTCGGGATTGACCCGGCGGCCGGTGAACTGCTTGAGCTCTACCACCAGGTCCACGGCGTCGATGCTGTCGATATCCAGATCCTCGTAAAGCCGGGCCTCCGGATGTATCTCGTCGGCGTTTATCTCGAACAGCTCGACCAGGATCTTGCGGACCTGGGCAAAAATGTCGTCGCGGCGGATGGGGGTAGCGGTCTCAGCGGTCACGTCGGGTCTCCACGAGTGCGCGCAGCGCGTCAATGCTGGCAAAATGTTGACGGGTATCTTCGGCTTCGGCATCGAGCTTGATGCCATAGCGTTTTTGCAGCTCAAGCCCCAGCTCCAGAGCGTCGATGGAGTCCAGCCCCAGGCCGTCGCCGAATAACGGTGCCTGGGCGTCGATGTCGTCGGGGGTGACGTCCTCAAGCTCAAGCGCCTCGATAATCATGCGCTTGAGATCCAGGGTCAGCTGCTGTGATGTTTCATGCATGGTGAAAGTGTTCCAGCTCGTGGTTGAAGTAGTCGCTTAGCTCGCGGGTCAGGTGCCGGGCGCGCACGCTCGTTGGCTGGTCGGTCTCACGGGCCACGGGCAGATCGTCCTGCACCTGCAGGGCAATGTGCACCTTGCGCGGCGGAATGTGGTACCAGGGCTCGCCCCGGGTCAGGGTGGTAGGCCGGCAGCGGATCAGCACCGGGGTGATTTGAGCGCCGGTGCGCAGGGCAATGTTGGCCGCACCGCGGCGAAACTTGAGCGGCCGCCCCGGGTGGGTGCGGGTGCCTTCGGGAAACAGTATCAGCGAATTGCCCAGGGCCAGGCTTTGGCGCGCGGCGTCAAGCACCGCGTCCGGCTCGCAGTTGGTAATATAGCCGGCGGCGCGGATCGGTCCTCGGGTAAACGGGTTCTGGGCCAGCCGGCCCTTGATGATGCAGTCGGCCTGGGGCACGTAGCCCAGCAGAAAGACCACGTCGATCAGCGAAGGATGGTTGGCCAAAATCAGCCGCCCCGGGCGCGTTTGCAGTCGAGAAATGCCGTCGAAACGGTAGTCGAGCACGCCCAGCAGACGCATCAGGCCAATAAAGAGGCGAAAAACATGGCCCACCAGCTCGCGGGCAAGGTAGCGCCGTCGTGCCGGATCGCGAACGCACAGGCGCAGCGCCGGGGCGATAACGCAGCCAATTACCAGGCCGCCTAGGCCAAACAGCGTAAAGGAAAGCGCGGTGCCCAGCCCGCGCCGGTATTGATCCAGCGTCATTCGGCCTCCAGCGTCAGGCGTTGCAGCCCGTCGAGCCAGGGAGTGTTGCCGGCAAGCCATTGAATCACTTCAAGCGGCGTAGGCTCGCCGGGGGTGGCCGTAGGCGAAGCGGTAAGGCGTGGGTGCTCGTTGGCCTGGCGGGTCAGGCGCAGCCCTACTGCACAGGCCTGCCCCGGGTGCGGGGTGTGGCCATGGTAGGTCGCGGGCAGCTCGCCTTCGGAGAAGACAATGACAACGCTTGCGTGACCGGCATCCAGATAGCCTTCGGCTTCGGTCAGCAGGGCGTCGAACTCGTGGCCGCAGGCTCCCAGCGCCTGCAGCGGCTGGCGGTGCTGGTGGGCGATGGAGTACACGCCCAGCACGGCGTTGTGTACCGACATGGAAAAACGCGCCGGCGACAGCGGTTGCCCTTGGGCCAGGCTTTCGAGCATGGATAGCGTATGGGTAACGTCGCCGTGGCGAGAGGCATGGATTAGCGGGCAGCCGTCAATTGGCGCAAGCGCGTGCAGAATATCGCACGTGGCGCGGCCGGCGGCGTCCAGACGCCGGCGCAATAGCCCCGGCAGAGAGCTGCCCACAGGAGAGGAGATGCTCTGCTGAGGGCTCGCGCACTGGGTCTCGCTGGCGCACCATGCGCACCAGTCGCTAATGTAGAGTCGATCCATGACGGAGTATGCTTTAAAGAGACAGGATTTGAGGCGGCGCACTATAACGTAAAGCTGAGCCCAGCCCAAGTTTCAGTTTCTTGACGTTCAGGAACATGATTATCAATTTATTTGCGATATTAAAGGCAGGGCCACTCTGTCCGGGACCATTGTGGTATGTCTTAAAGGATTTAATTTATTCTTTTATAGAATAAAAAGGTAAAAGATTAGCCTGCTTGGCTATAACCGGGGTTGTATTATAAGCTGCTGCCCTCAAATAGCCGCCACGCTCGCATACGCACGGTGATTAATATGCACTGGATTTGGAAAAAATACGCTGATACCTCGCTGATTCTGCGCGTCACGATCGCGCTGGTGGCGGGCGTTGCCGTGGGGCTTTTGGGCAGCGAAGACGTGGTTGGCTGGCTGTCGCCATTGGGCGATCTGCTGCTGCGGCTACTGACCTTTCTGATTGTCCCCATCGTATTGTTCACGCTGATGGTGGGTGTCAACCAGTCACGGGAGGGCAGCGTTGGCCGTGTGGGGCGCAAGGTGTTTGTTTACTACCTGGCTAGTTCGGCACTGGCGATTGTGGTGGGCCTGGCGGTAGCCACGCTGTTCAACCCGGGCAGCGGCATGACGCTGGATGACAGTGCCAGTTTCTCGGTGCCGGAGAATCCGGGACTGACGGATGTGCTACTCAATATTGTGCCGGGCAATATCCTGCAGGCGTTTACCGAGCTCAATATGCTGGGCATCATTTTTACCGCGTTGGTGTTCGGTATTGCGCTATTAAAGCTGCGCGAGTCCGGCAGCGAGCGTCAGTCAAGGCTTGGTGAACGGCTTTATGAGGTGCTGGAAGCGCTTAATGAAGTGACGCTCAAGGTAATGGCCGGGGTGCTGCACTATGTGCCCATCGGTGTGTTTGCCATCGTCGCGGATACCGTCAGCCGTCAGCCCGGCTTATTCATGAGGCCGGCCCGAAAACGAAGATAGCGGATGGTATTCTC